>CAIXGS010000001.1 GCA_903919125.1 uncultured Spartobacteria bacterium
GCTGTCCACGCGGATCTCCCCCCCGGTTGCGCCTAAAATTCCGCCCTGCGTCGCGGACGAACCCACGTTGATAACAGCGCTACCGCCACCCAGCAAGATTCCGGAACTCGGCCCGTAACTGATACTCATCCCGTTGGGCACAGTAAGCGAGCCGCCAGCAGCCAATTGCAAATTTGACAAAACACTGAGATTCACGTCCTTGTCCTGAAAAGAACTGGTTCCGGAAAAAATGAGGCTGGTCAGAGAAAGCGTCCCACCAGTGACCGTCCCTGTCGCGAGGGTGATGCCGCTAGCAAACGATCCGCCAGCCGCAACTGTGAGGATCGTTCCGGACTGAGCAAGGTTCGTGACGCTGAGCGAGCCCGAAGTCACCGTGACTGTGGAGCTCGTGGCAGCGGTTGTTTTTGGGAGGAGTCCGATGCATCCAGAGAAGAACAATAGGCCAACAAACAAGCGTTGGCCTGAGCGGATGAGCCTTTTGGAGTTTTGAAGCAATCCTTTCATTCTATTGTAAGTCTGCATAGTTGATGCACGGGTTTGTTTTCAGATTTGCAGTGCCAGCCAGAATTACAATCTATAGTTTGGTGGGCTGTAGGAAAATACATATGTGCTCAGGTTTGCCGGAGAGGAGCCACGGCCCGTGATATTCACAATCATCTTGCGCATTGCTGAAACAGATTTCCAGCACAGTGGTCTGACAGTTCAGCGGATGAGCTTTAGGATGTTATCCTCTCACGCGATGATGCGCTTAGGTCGCCGAAGCGCGTAAAACCGAATGCCCTAAAGCAAAGTGAAACCTTCCTAAAAGGTGGCGCTCGTTGTGATCTCTGTGTGAACTAATAATCTCTCCCGAAAAAGATCATCAAGGATCTAAGCGTCCGCGCTTTTGTTTCTCCCTCGTTGAGTCGTATGAACCGCCCCTTTCTCCCTGTCCCCTCCTTTCTCCTCGAAACCCTTTTGCTTCTTGGCGCATTGAGCATGCCCGCCATAAGTGCGCCAGTTGGCACAGCCCAAGTCCCCGATAAAATCGAGTTCAATCGCGACGTGCGGCCCATTCTCTCCGACAACTGCTTCAACTGTCACGGCCCCGACGCAGCCCACCGGAAAGCGAAGCTGCGTCTCGATGTGCGCGAGGTTGCCATTGAGAAAAAAGCGTTCGTTCCGGGCGCTGTTGAGCAAAGTGAAATGCTCAAGCGTCTGGTCTCCACGGATCCAGACGAGCTCATGCCTCCCCCTAAATCTCATAAAAAGCTGACGCCTGAACAGAAGACGATCTTGCGACGTTGGGTGGAGCAGGGAGGGGAATATCAGCAGCATTGGGCCTATGAAATGCCCAAAAAAGCCCAGATTCCGCCCAGTGAAAATGGTGTCGATGCGCTGGTGCGTGCCAGGCAGAACGCACTCCACTTGAAGTCGTCGCCTGAGGCGGATCGCCGGGTGCTGATCCGCCGTCTTTACGCGGACTTGCTTGGGCTCCCGCCCTCTTTTGGAGAGGTGGAAGCTTTCGTGTCAGACAAAAGCCCGGACGCTTATGCGAAGACTGTAGAGCGTCTTTTCAAGAATCCTCACTACGGGGAACGCATGGCCCAAGGCTGGCTAGATGTGGTCCGGTTCGCCGACACCATCGGGTATCACAGTGATAACCCGCGAAACGTTTGGCCGTACCGCGATTGGGTGATCAAGGCGTTTAATGACAATAAACGCTTCGATCGTTTCACCCTCGAACAGATCGCGGGCGACCTGCTGCCCGACGCCAATGAACAGACTAAGGTGGCGTCCGCTTTCAACCGTTTGCTTCTCTCGACTGAAGAGGGCGGTGCGCAGCCCAAGGATTACGAGCTCCGAATGCTCACGGATCGTGTGCGTGCGATCGGAGCCGCATGGTTGGGACAAACCGCGGGATGTGCCCAATGCCACGATCACAAATTTGATCCGATCACCTCAAAAGATTTCTATTCGCTGGGCGCCTTCTTCGCCGACATTAAAGAGCCCATTATTGGAAAACGCGAAGATGGCATGGCGCTTCCTTCTCCAGAGCAGGCCTCGAAGATCGCCTCGATGCAGGCCCGGGAGCGTGCCTTGCGTGCTGAGTTAGATGCGGACTCGCCGGCGCGTAGTGAACAGCAGCGGCGTTGGGAGGAAAGTCTTTCAGGCGGCGCGCTGGATGTCGATTGGACCGCGTTGCAGCCGGTCAAATTGTACGGAGACAGGGGTTCTAAATTCACCCAAGACGCAAACGGTGTGGTGTCGGTAAGCGTCGACGGCAAAGCTGCGTCCGACACCTATTTTGTGACAGTGACGACTCCGCCGGGTTTGACTAGCGGTTTCAAATTGGAGGCGATTTCTTCAGATGCCCTTCCTGGAAAGGGACCGGGCCTCTCCTCAAATGGGAACTTTGTGTTGAACCAATTGACGGTGAAGGAGGGGGACAAGGTGCTGAAAGTTTCCGAGGTCTCGGCCACTTATGAGCAGAAGGGATACCCCGCGAAGCTGGCTATTGATCCGAAGTCGTCCAACGACCCAAAGAAAGGTTGGGCAAATCTGGGCAATGAACTCCGGGATGCAGCCTTGTATATTGAGTTGGAAAAGCCCGTGTCGGGTGAGCGGACTTTGACGGTGACGCTGCGCCAAATCGCAGGGGATCATCAGACCCTTGGGAAATTCCGACTTTTAGCAACGGCGGCCCCCAAGCCGATCCGCGCTCCTAGCGTTCAATTTCCAAAAGAACTTCTCCAGACGGTTTCCGTCCCAGTGGATAAACGTTCGGCCGCGCAGAAGGAAAAAATTTCAAAGCACTTCAGGGCCGTTGCTCCGGAGTTTGGGATTCTACGGGACACACTTGCAGATGCGATTGCGGAGAGAACTGAGTTTGAGAAGGCGCTTACGCACTGCCTCGTCTCGGTCAGTACGGAGGCCAAGCGCGTGGTGAGAATTCTTCCGAGGGGCAATTTTCTGGACGAAACTGGGCCGGTGGTAAAAGCGGCGTTCCCTCATTATTTGCCTCAGCCGAAGATCGAGGGCCGCGAACCCAATCGGCTTGATTTGGCTCAATGGCTTGTTTCACGGGATAACCCGCTTACGGCAAGGGCGGTGATGAACCGGCTTTGGAAACAATTTTTTGGGATTGGATTGAGCAAGGTGCTCGACGATCTGGGTGCCCAAGGAGAGCCCCCAGTCAACGCAGCACTGTTGGACTGGCTGGCCTGCGAGTTTATGGACAGTGGCTGGGATACGACTCACATGGTGCGTACGATTGTCAACAGTGCGACTTACAAGCAGGCCTCGACGGCTGCTCCCGAGTTGCTCGCGTTGGATCCGTACAATCGGGAGTTAGCCCGCCAAAGTGCGTTTCGATTGGACGCCGAGCTGGTGCGCGACAACGCTTTGTCCATTGCCGGGCTCTTGGTTCCCACAATCGGTGGCCCAAGTGCGAAGCCCTATCAGCCTGCGCGCTACTGGGAAAACCTGAACTTTCCGGCGCGGGAGTATGAGAACGACAAGAATGAGAATCAGTATCGCAGGGGGTTGTACACTTGGTGGCAGCGGAGTTTTTTACATCCGTCTCTAGTTGCGTTTGACGCCCCCAGTCGTGAAGAAAGTTGTGCGGAACGAAATCGCTCAAACATTCCGCAGCAGGCATTGGTTTTGTTGAATGATCCCACCTATGTGGAGGCTGCTCGCGCCTTTGCGGTACGGATTATCACAGAGTCCAAGGGCGATTCCGCGCAAAGGCTCACTTGGGCGTTTGAGAACGCTTTGCAGCGCAAACCGCGTTCGGAAGAGGTGGCGACGTTGCTTGCACTAATTCAAAAGCATGCGTCCATTTATCAAGATAATCCGTCTGCAGCCGAAGCGTTATTGGACACCGGAATGGCACCTCTGCCCGCTGGGTTGGATAAGCGGGACATTGCAGTATGGACCCATGTGGCCCGTGTCCTCCTCAACTTGCACGAAACAATCACCCGCGCCTAATTCCATGAACACTTCCTGTTTCTCTCCTCAAAGTCGCCGCGCTTTCCTCGGCAGCACCACTCGTGGACTGGGTGCCGTGGCGTTGGCGTCTTTGGCGACTCCCTCCCTCGGGCACGCAGCTGCGATGCCGGGCGTTCTAGGAAAACTGCCGCTCCCCCAGAAGGCCAAGCGGGTCATTTGGCTCTCGATGGCTGGAGGGCCATCGCACTTGGAGACTTTCGATCCGAAACCGAAACTTGCTGAAATGCACGGGCAGGCGATGCCGGAAAGTTTCACAAAGGGACAGCAACTGGCACAACTACAGGGGCAGAAATTGATCTGCTTTGGTCCTCAACACGAGTTTCAAAAATTTGGGAAAAATCAGACTGAGATTTGCGGTTTGTTTCCCCAGATTGGATCTGTTTTAGACGACATTTGTCTGGTGCGTTCGATGACGACCGACGCGATTAATCATGATCCCGCGCATATGTTTATGAACACGGGCTCTCAAATTGCGGGGCGTCCCAGCATGGGGTCTTGGGTGACGTACGGTCTGGGAAGTGAAGCGGCGAATCTGCCGGGTTTTGTGGTGCTGACCTCGCTGGGGAAGGGCGGGCAAAACCAGCCCATCGCCGCGCGGCAATGGAGCAGCGGCTTTTTGCCGAGCCGTTATCAGGGCGTGCAGTTACGCTCCAAAGGGGATCCTGTGCTTTATTTGGGGAGCCCCGCTGGTGTGAGTATGGAACAGCAGGGGAGCGACGTGGATGCGATCAATGCGCTTAATCGGAATCATGCCTCTCTTGTGAATGATCCGGAGATTGCCACCCGCATCGCCCAATATGAGATGGCCTTTCAAATGCAGGCGAGCGTGCCTGATCTCATGGATGTGAGCGCGGAAGGGGCGAAGACTCTTGAACTTTACGGGTGTGTGCCGGGTGATGGCTCCTTCGCAGCAAATTGTCTGCTCGCAAGGCGTCTGGCAGAGCGTGGGGTGCGCTTCATTCAGCTTTACCATAGAGATTGGGATCATCACGGCGGAATCAAGGACGGGGTGGCCATCAAGGCGCAGGAAGTCGACCGGGCTTGCATGGCGCTGGTGAGCGATCTCAAACAGCGTGGGATGCTCGAAAGCACGTTGATTGTGTGGGCTGGAGAATTTGGGCGAACTCCGATGTCTCAGGGCGGCAGTGGGCGGGATCATCACAACAAGGCGATGTCCATCTGGCTTTCAGGCGCAGGGGTACGCGGTGGACAAGTTTATGGGGCAACCGATGAGCTAGGCTACGCTGCTACTGAAAACGTGGCCACAGTGCACGATCTGCACGCTACGATGCTGCATCAACTCGGGATCCAACACGACGCATTTACAGTAAAATTCCAGGGTTTGGACGCGAAGCTTTCCGGCGTGGAAGGGGGTAAAGTGCTCAAGGACCTCCTTGTTTAAGTGGTATTTCCCCCACTGCTGCCCCGTTGGGATTCAATCGGTGGGCGCAGCCAAGGAAGCTGCGTCTTACCTTAATCCACTGCGGCCTTGGGCGCAGCAATGACCACCGGCGGTGGGCCGGGCGGTTTGGGAGGAGGACCGCCAGGTGCAGGTGGTGGCGGCGTGTATTCCACCAGATAATCCGTGGGTATGTTGTGCGTGTAGGTTGGCTTGTCTGAAATATCCCAGCCCACAGGAATTTGCTCCCGGTCCACTATGTCGCGGGCCGCTAAATAGGTGGCTATGGAATCCCTTCCGACATGAAACCATACGACGGACTTTGGGTCCTGCTTAATTGCACGTAATTGAGAGCGGAATGCCGAGCTTTGAGCTACAGCCTCTCCGATGGTTTCTCCAGCATCGGGCTTGGAGGTAAGCCGCATTTGGATGTTGGGCGAGTTTGGGGCCTGTACGACTTCCACCAGCATATCACTATTTACGTCACGAGGTCTGGATTTACGCAGGTTGAAGAATTTGTTGAAGTAGGCGGCCATTTTCGGCCCGTCGAAGTAAACTTTACGCACTGGGACGCTCAGCCCGCTGGGGCCTTTTTTCGTCAACGGTTTGCCATCTGGGCCTTTCATGGATTCCTTTCTGATGAAAAAAGAAGGATCCTCCTTTTTGAGTTGTTCCTCAACAATGTCGAAGATTTCTTCGTTTCTCACGAACATGAGCCTGTTTTGAGTGACAATGACCCGTTGCAATTGTGCACCGTCAGGCATTGCTTTGGAGCTGGGTAGACGGACTACGATTCCCGGCGGAGGTTGGTATCGGGGGGTGGTATCAAGTTTCTTTTTGAGGTTGTCGACCTCTGTCAGGAGTTGGTCGATGGTGAGCTTGCGCTGCGCTCGCTCCTTGCGTATGTCCTCCAACTGCTTGAGCAACTGGGCGAGATCTACCATCACTACAGGACTTTTCTCCTGCTGAGCCTCCAGTTGCTTCAGGGCCTCTAGGATTTTTTTTAGTTCAGCCTCCAACTTGGCGATCTCAGCAGCAACTTCAGCTGGATCCCGCTTGGTATCGAATTCCGCCATGGCGGCTTTCAGTTTATCGTGCTCCTCGATTGAAACGACTGGCAGGTCGGAGAGCACCTTTTCCACGGACTTCGCCAACCCGATGCCAATCATCACCAAAACGATGATGAGCACGCCCACGACGTTGGTCATCGTGTCCATGAGGGCGACAAACGGGAGTTCTTCTTCGTGTGGTTTAGCTCGGCGTGCCATGGGGAATCAGGAGGCTTTAAGGTTTTGGAGGCGCGGCGGGAGGTGGCTGTGGGGCGGCGGGCTGATTCGGAGGTGCCATTGGGGTGCCTGGCGCGGGTGCCGGCATTCCCGCAGGAGGCGGAGTTCCAGGGGGCATCGCTGGTGTGGGTGTCGGGGTCGGTGCCGGGGCGGGCGCCGTCGGGGGCTTTGGCGGCGGAGGAGGGGCAGGCAAATTCCCTAACAATTTTCCAAATAGGCGCATATCCAAGTCGCCCCGGCCCGGCACAGGCAGCTTGCCAATCTGCTCCACCTTGTAGCCGTACGTGGACTGGGCCCAACCCGCGCCTAAGTTGTAGGCCCGCATGCCATCGTCGCGCAGCAAGAAGATAATCTTACTCTGGGGAACCTTTTTCACCTCTTTGAGAAACGAGTTAAAGGCCGCGTCTGCAACAATGACCTCTGGAACTGCGCTCACCACAGACCTATCCTTCTCGTTCCAAAAAAACGTTAGCTTGTCCCCAGAGGCGTCCACGAAGAATACCGCCGTTCCGGGTGCCAATCCAGAGCCGCCGGGATTGACCACCACGGGGGCATCCTTTTTCTCAGGGGGTTGAATTTTCGCGATTTCAGCCAACAACTCCTGAACTTTTTTTCTTAAATCCGGCTCCTGTGCAGTCAAGCCTCGGATCTCGACCATCAAATCCTCCAACTCCTTCTGCAGTTTGCTGGCTGAGTCTCTGTTCTTTTCCTTGTTCGCCTCGGAGTTAGTCAGGAGATCCTTGAGCTTGTCCGCATCCTGCTGCTTCGCGCTACGCTCTTGCTGGAGTTCTTTGAGCTTTTGCAGTTTTTCTGCCAGTCCAGCATATTTAGCCTCAATCGCTTTTTGGGCCTTGAGCAATCGTAGATGCTCTTCCGCGCGCTGGACATCCTCCCGAGTGCGTCCATTAATGCGCTGGGTTTGGGCAATGACCAGTACCACGATGATGAGGACCAGTACCCCGATTAAGGAACAAAGGATGTCGAGGAACGGGATCATCAGGATCTCGTCGCTGCGATGCCTTGGTCTTTTATTCATGAAAAGTTCAACCTATCGGAAATCGAAAAACAGGATGCCGAATCGGATTAGCCCCTGCTGAACCAGCCCTTTTTCTCTACTTGTTGAACCACAACTTGTTTGGAGCCGAGTTGTTCAAGGACAGTGTTCAGGCTGCGAATCCCTGAATCCAAGCTGGAGACAGTCTTCTGGGTCAATTCAAGCGAAGCGCTTATGGACTTTTCCACCCCCTCGGATAGGGCCGCGACTTTTTCGGCGAATAGCTTTACGGATTCTGCCTGCGCGGCTTTCACCGTCTGTTGATAGTCTTTGGAAACCGATTCAATTTTGGCCAGATGCTCGCCTAGACCAGCCACCGCCCGCTGGGTCGTTTCTGAAGAAGTTTTCAGGCTGGACTCCATTCCAGTCGAAAGCGCCCCAATCTTCTCCGCGAACTCCGTGAGGACAGTATTCTGGCCGTTTGCGATAGTTTCGTAAACGCCAGTGGAAGACTGTTCCAAATGGGTCAAACTCTCGGTAAAGTGCTGTAGAGCAGACTCCTGATGGTGCCGCACTAAGTCCATGTGTTCCTGTGCACGCACATCCAAGGCGCTCATCTGCTCAGCTAGGTGTTGAACTGCTGCCTGTTGGTATTGTTCATTGCGGCCTTCGAGATTGTCAGCGTAAGTTAACATTTTCTCCGAGAGGGTGTTTAAATGTGTTAAAAACTCCTGCTGAGCCCCAGTGAGCGCATGGACAACCGCGTCCGCCACCGCACCTAAACTTTGTAAATCCGAGTCGGCATGCTCCTTTTTGGCGGCGGCTCCGTCCGCGAGTCGGGGGAGCAGCACTTCATTACAGTAGGCATCAATATCGTTGAGTGCCTCCTCCTCATGCTTGGCGAGCGAGTTGAGGGGGAAGTTCAAAAATACGGCGAAAATTAACCCGAGCAAGGTGGCGTCGAAGGCCGTGCCTAGACCGCTGGTCACGTTGTTAATGGAGCCTACAATTTTGCTCACGTCTTCCACGTTGGAAAAGCTCATGCCGCTGATGGCCCCTGAGAGACCTATCACGGTACCAATGAACCCTAGGAGCGGAATCGCCCAAAGAAATGCCCGCACCACAATGTAGCTGCCCATGATGCGGGAGCCGTCAATTGCGGACTGGCTGGCCATGAGCATGCTGACATCTGCTACATTCTGGCGCACCTCGAAAAATTCCAACGCTTTGCGCATTCGGTTCACCATGAGGCTATCCCGTAAGCGTTCTGGGAGGCCGTAGACGTGGTCGATGAAGGTGCTTACGTTGCCTGCGTTAATCTCATTGCCCAACGCTCGGGGGAGAACGTCCAGTAGCATGGCTCGCTTCTGGTGCTTGAGTTTGAGCATTTTAAGATACAAAATTGCCGCTGCCCACGCGAAGAAAAGCGTATTGGTAAAACTGACTTCGAAGTGTTTGTAAAACAAGTTTGCGAGAACTTCTCCCGTGGTGAACGCGCTGGAGACTTTGTCCGGCGGGGCCTTGAAAAAGTAGATAATCGCAAACCAGATGAGCGTGATTCCCATCCCGATCCCAAAGCTGTGCATCCCGTTGGGGTTGGTTGGATCCTGCTCTTTCCACACCAATCTGGTGGACCGCTCATGATGGGCGCCCTCCCCCGCCTCATTTTCGAGGTGATCCTCTTCAATGGCGTTTGGAATTTGGAGCCGAGTGTCACAGCCCGGGCATTTGACGATCTGTCCGGCCATTTGGGGCTCGGCCATGAGCTGCATGGTACACGTGGGACAATTAAAGTTCATAGGGCGGTAGTGTGTTCTGGCAGGAAATTTCAGAGGACGAGGAAACTCCAGTTCTCAAACGTTTAAAACAGACCTTGCGCAGTGCGTTTTCAGAGGACGCTTTAGGTGCTATGAAACTCCAAGATGATCTCTGAGAGAAACTGCCCTAAGTATGAGAAGCTTCCGACGAAATAACGGCTGCGTGATTAACTCTTCTAAAGAGCCTGTTTTTAAAACGAGGGGGAACTGCGTACTCCGGAATTAGCTAGTTGAGCGATTAACTTAAAACAAGTTTAAAATCCATCACAAGCCCCGACTTCGGGTTGCCGCCAACAGTCGAAATGCTCACGCCGCGAAGACTCCTGAAAATAACCTATTTTAGACGCGAGTTCGTGAAATAGGGCTGCGGACATCGTGATCAAAAGAGCTTTGAAGTGTGGCGGGTGACGAAGCTGAATGCAGAAGGAGTTTCTTGATCTTTAACGATGGAAACACAAAAAAAATCCATGCTTGTTCACCTTTTGCTTGTCTGTATGCCACTCCAATAAGTTTGAATGAGTTCTTACTAATGGAAACGAACATTCAAAACCTTGGCGAGTGCTCCTTCGTTTCCCCCCTGACTCATTCATCTTTCGAGGTGACCTTCCGCTCTGACTCCGAACGTGTTCTGTTTGACCATCTGCGTAATGAAGGTAGCCCGGCTACTTCTGGCGCGCAGAACAATAGCGAAATTGGCTTCGAACTCGCCGGTCCGAGGGAAAATCTCTTCTTTGATCCGAGTAAAACAACCGCCGCGGTAGTCACTTGCGGAGGGTTGTGTCCTGGGCTCAATGACATAGTGCGTGGCATCGTGACCCAGTGCCACACGCGGTACGGCGTGACTCGTACTTTTGGTTTCCGTTATGGGTATGAAGGGATGATTTCACGGTATGGTCTGACGCCAATGACTTTGCGTCCGGAATCCGTGTCGCAGATTCATAACTTCGGCGGCTCGATATTGGGAACTTCTCGCGGGCAGCAGGACATTGGGGAAATGGTGGATTTGCTCGAGGAGATGGACGTCGACATTTTGTTTGTGGTGGGTGGGGATGGCACATTGCGAGGCGCTTCTGCGTTGTCGGCTGAATGTAAGAGCCGCGGGTTGAGGAAGGCGGTGGTGGGGATTCCCAAGACTATCGACAACGACATCATGTATTTGGACAAGAGCTTCGGCTTTGAAACGGCGTTTGCGATGGCCGTTCAAGCGGTGCGCTCGGCTTATGTGGAGGCGACTGGAGCGATCAATGGGATTGGGTTGTTGAAGTTAATGGGGCGTGATTCTGGGTTCATCGCTTGTTACGCAGCTCTGGCGGGTAGCAATGTGGATTTCGTGCTGATTCCCGAGGTGCACTTCGAGCTGGAGGGTTCCGGCGGGCTCATAGAGGCGCTGCATTATCGGGTGGCAAAGCGGCGCAGCGCTGTGGTGGTCGTTTCCGAGGGAGCGGGGCAGCATCTCGTGCCGCATTCCAGCGCCACGGATGCCAGCGGTAACAAAGTTTATGGGGATATCGGGCTATTTTTACGCGACAAAATCACCCAGTCTTTCCGTCAGCGCAGAATCGCCTCGTCGGTAAAGTACATAGATCCGAGCTACATGATTCGCAGTGTTCCGGCTAATGCGCAGGACAACGTGTATTGTTCACAGTTAGCGCAGCACGCGGTTCATGCGGCCATGGCTGGGAAAACAGGGATGCTCGTGGGCCGCTGGCACGGGGCATTCGTTCATTTGCCGCTGGACATGGTGACCAATGGGCGTCGCAAGGTGGATCCGCAGGGGGAATTATGGAATTCCGTGTTGGAAAGTACAGGGCAACCCGCGCGCCTTTACTAACCCTAAGGGGCTGAATTTTTACGCGTAATCCTTAGCAATCTTCAAACGCAGGTATTGCGAGGGGGACAGCGCAGTGCGGCTATGGCCTCCATCACGGTGTTGCTCACCCGCTTGTATACGACGCGAGGATCGCCTTCGCAGTCTTTTGCCGTGAAGCGCAACACATCCCCCACTACCAGTGTTACAGGAGTGAAGCGCACAGATTTGGAGTTGCGTGGAAAGGCGTCGAAGGCGCCGAATATGCGCAAGGGAACGACTGGGGCAAGTGTTTTAGCGACAACCATTCCTACCCCGGCCTGAGCGGGTTGCAGCTCACCGTCCGAAGTGCGTGTGCCTTCGGGGAAGATGACCGCCGCCTCTCCCTGCTTGACGACGCGGATCATCGCTTTGAGTGCACCGATGTCCGAACCGGACTGGTCGTACGGGATGACATGGAGTGGCGGGAGCAGTCGCCCCAGCACTGGGACGTCGAAGAGGGACTTGCGAGCGAGGTAACAAACCTCTCGATCGCACGCAATTCCCGCAAGCGGCGGATCAATGAAGCTTTGGTGGTTCATCGCCAGAAGCAGGCCGCCTTCCTTGGGAATGGCTTCGCGGTTGTAAACGCGGAAGTCAAAGCAAAGGTGCGCTACCGTTCGGGTGATGTAGTAGGTGGCTTGGTAGACGAGTCCCATAATTCTGGGGCGTGTGTGAAAGAAAGCGAACTTGCCCTTTGGTGGTACGGTCAGGCGCTCGGTGGTCTGATTCCAGCAGCTTGCAGACGCGAAAAAATTTCGTCCACGACTTCGTTTAAGCTCATGTGCGAAGTGTCTATGCGTTGCGCATCCGAGGCGATGAGTAGGGGCGACTCTTTCCGAGTTTTGTCCATCGCGTCGCGTTGGTTGACGGAATCCTCCAAACCTTGCCCAGCCCGGCGCGCTGCGCGAACTTCGGCGGAAGCGTCGACGTAAAACTTATAGGGAGTTTCGGGAAAAACGACGGTCCCGATGTCACGTCCTTCCATGACTAGCGGTTGGTTGAGGGCGCAGTCGCGCTGCAAGCTCACCAAGCGACGGCGTACTTCTTGCAGTGTGGCAATTTGCGAGACCGCGGCGTTGACTTCAGGACTGACCAGGGCGTCTGCGGGATCCTCGCCGTTGACGAGAAAGGAGGAAGAGCCGTCTCTCTTCACGCATTCGAAGGCGGCTTGCTGCATGAGGTGTTCCACGGCGGCGGCGTCTCCCACATCGACGCCGAGGCGTAGCGCGAGCCAAGTCACGGCGCGGTACATTGCTCCAGTGTTGACGTAGAGATAGCCGAGTCGTGAGGCGAGGGCCTTGGAGACGCTGCTTTTGCCTGAGGCCGCCGGACCGTCAATGGCGATGACTGTGTGATGTTGCATGAACGATAAAAATCAGGAGCCGATGCGGGTGTTAAACTTCGATGGCCTCTTCAGGTTCTTGGCTGATTACCAGAGGGTCGGCTCCGAGGCGGTGTGCGAGTACCTTTTGAAGCACTTCATAGAAGCCGGGATACGAGGTGTTGACGCATTCGGTTCCTGTGATGACGGTCTCAGAGTCTGCGAAAAGTCCGGCGATGGCAAAGGCCATAGCAATTCGGTGATCGCCGAGGCTGTCCAATGTCGCTCCCTGAAGCGATTTGCGCCCTGTAATTTCGAGACCATCAGGATGCTCGACCACATTCACTCCCATGGCTTTTAGGTGTGAGGCGATGGCTGCTAGGCGATCGGTTTCCTTGACGCGCAACTCTGCGGCATCGGCGATAATTGTCGTGCCCTCGGCCAGCGCCGCTGCCACCGCGAGGATGGGGAGTTCATCGATCACGTTGGGGATTTCCTTGCCCTCAATGCGGGTGGCCTTCAGCGCTGCACCCTCGATCTCCAGCGTGCCGATGGGTTCTCCCAGATTGCTGTGCTCAAATTCGCGCACACGCGCCCCCATGCGGGTTAAAATTCCCAGCAACCCAGTGCGGCTCGGATTGAGGCCAACCTGCTTGAGGCGCAATCTCCACCCGGGCCGTACTGCCGCCGCCACAATCCAGAACGCAGCGCTGGAAATGTCGCCGGGGACGCGGAAATCGCGGGGCTGGGGCCGCTGACCGCCCTCGACACTGGCCCGCAATCCGCTCCTTTTCACTGAGATGCCGAAGTATTCGAACATACGTTCCGTGTGATCGCGGCTGAGGTTCGGTTCGCTGACGGAGGTGGAGCCCTCCGCGAAGAGGCCCGCTAGCAGGATTGCGCTTTTCACTTGGGCGCTTGCCACTGGGGAGACGTAATCGATGGCTTTGAGTGAACCGCCGTGCACCTTCAGGGGCGGACGGTCCGGGCGGGTTTCCGCTTCGATGTGGGCACCCATTCGAGCGAGCGGTTCGATGACGCGCTTCATCGGGCGCTTCGAGAGCGAGGCGTCGCCCACGAGACGGCTTTCAAAGGGCTGCGCGGCGAGTAAACCGGAGAGCAGGCGCATGGTGGTGCCCGAATTGCCGCAGTCCAAGTCTCCGGCTGGGGCGTGAAATTTGCCGCTGGTTCCGTGGATGACTAGCGTCGTGGGGGCCAGACGCTCTATGTTTACACCAAGGGCGCGAAAGGCTTCCATCGTGGATAGGCAATCTTCGCCGGGAAGAAATCCACGTATGACGCAAGAACCTTGCGCAAGAGAGGCGAGCATCACAGCGCGATGGGAAATGCTTTTGTCCCCCGGAACTTCTAGTTCGCAGTGGAGGGTTTGAGCTTTGTGTATGTGCCAATCCATAAGGTAAAAAGGGGTATCTAGAAGTGTTGAGCGGGTTTACGCTTCTGCGTGTGGCTTGGCCGTACAGGGCTGCAGAACGTCGCGCTGGATTTTCGCTTCGGCCAGAAATTTTTCGAGGTGCATTTCTGAAGTCGAGCCGCCCGTTTCCAGCACAGATGCGGTGTGTTGTAAGATGTCAATCAGCGTGCGGAGGCTTCCGGCAACCGCAGCACGGTTACTTTGTAGAATCTCCGACCACATTGCAGGCAAACCGGCTGCGACGCGTGTGGTATCTCGGAAGCCGGGTCCACAAAACTCGAAGGCTTCTGGGAGTATGCTGCTCACAGTGTTAACAAGTGCGGCGGCGGTTAAATGTGGCAGGTGGCTAATCAGCGCGCAGACTTCGTCGTGAACTGGCGGGGGCAGGGTGCGCAGTCGGCAGCCGAGTCTTTCCCAAAAGGCGCGTGCCAGGGACTCCGCTCGGGGATTGGTGACGCCTTCCTCAGGAGTGAGGATGCACACGGCGTTTTGGAACAAATCCGCCCTTGCGGCTGCGAGGCCCGCTTTTTCGGAGCCGGCCATGGGATGGCTCCCAATGAAAAGTGCCCGGTTTTTTAGAAGGGGGGTGAGGGCAGCGCACACGGGAGTTTTGACGCTACCGACGTCCGTGACCAAGGCGTCTGAAGCGAGAAAGGGAAGCAGTTCACGAACCAGTGGTTCCATGGCGCCCACAGGAACGCACAACAGCACGAGGTTCGCTCCGGAAATCACTTTCGAGAGGGTGCTTGAGACGATGGGAGCGATGTCCAGCGCACGCGCTTGCTCGACTGCTTCAGGGCGCCGTGCCCAGAGGCGGATCTCTGTGTCCGGCGCGTTTCGCAACGCCAATGCCACGGAACCGCCTAGCAGCCCTGGACCTAAAATCGCGATGCGGTTCATGAAAAAACCCTCGGCAGAGCGGAGTGCCCGCAGTGCCGAGGGAGTAAACTTGGGGTGGGTGAAAGGGGCGCGGGGTGGAGGGGTGAACGCAATTAGGGGACTAACATAATTCGACCGGAAATCGGATCTTTGACTTCTGTGCCAGGAGGAATGCCGGTTGCATCGAGAATCTTGTTGTCGTAGGGGCTGCGGATCCAACCTGGTTTTCCGGGAACTTTTTTGGCGTACTCAGGGGCCGCAGCCTTTTTGGGCGGTTCCGGAGGGGGTTGCGGCGGGGGAGTGGGGGGCAAAGAAGGGGCGGGAGTGGGAGTCTGGGGCGGTTCGCCTGGAGGTCTGCGTGAGGCAGTGCCAAGGTCGCCGGGGGGCTGGAAGTCTTGTGGTGGCTCAGCGGCACTTTCCACTGGGGGGAGGTCTTCAGGAACCGAGGGACCGGTCGGAGGCCGGAAGCCTGCGCGTTTAGCGGGGATGTAATCGTCGTTTTGGGCGCATCCGATGAAGCCCACACAAAGGAGGAGCGCGAAACTGGGGGCTGCGATGCCAATTTTAAATTTCATCAAGGGTGATTCTAAACTATGAATGGCGCGTTGGGCAACCCTTGCTAACACACAAAAAACAGGCGCCCTTTCGTGGCCTTCAGGGGGTGCTCGGTTAGGTGCTAGGCTTGCGGCGGTAGGCGGTCACGTTGGTGTGAAAATGCATGTCGTACAGAGCCTTTACTTTGTCGAGCTGCATGAGCACCCAGGGTTGCAGCGGGGAGCGGCCGTTTTTGGTAAAAACGACATCATCGGCGATGTAGGCGCACGAGTGGTAGGCATCTCCAGTTTGGGTGTCGGTGAAAAAGAGAACGTCGCCCAATTCATAAGGGGGGGCAACGGGGGTAAAGTTGGCGAGCGTGTAAGAAGTGGCCTTGGCTGGTTCACAAAGTCTCTCAAAGGGTTCGGCATTGAAGAAGTTCAAGGCCGTCCAGTGGCAGTCGGGCATGTATCCGGAAAAAGAAGTTTTCGGGTTGTGGTAGGTGTAAAGTATCTTTCGCGCATTGGCTGGTAGCAGGTGGAGCAGGTCGGTCTGAGCTGAGTTTTCTTGCCTCAGCACGGCCTCCAAAAATGGCAAAGTATCCTGCGCGCTGAAGGGTTTACTCCAATACTGTACCGCTTCTTTTTTGGCTGTCGGTTCAAACATCACCTTTGCCATAAGGGTCGGGGTGCGACTGAAGGCGCGTAAAATTTCTAGCCGCTCTTTTTCTGTTTCGGCAAAACCGAGCACCGCTGGGGTGTCGGCAAAAAGTAGCGTTGAACCGAGTTTATAAGACACTTTTTCGGTGAAGGAGAGCACCGCTTCGCTCACTTCAAACCCTTGAAACCAGGACCGTACTGAGCCGGTGTAAATAAGTTCCGGCTCCAGATGGTAGAAGTTCTGTTCCCAACGAGATAATGTAGAGTACAGCTTCGCGCGGGACGATGCTGGCAATTCCAGTAATTGGGCGGACGATGGGTAAAGGTTGATTCCGTCGGGCTCTATGAGCCAGGAGTCTTCTGCGCAAAGTGCAGTTTCCAGACCTTGGGGGAGATGGAGTTCGCCGAGAAAATCTTTCACGCCTTGCGCGTCCATGCCGCCAAAAAACCAGCGTGTTTTTGCGGAGTGCGGCTGGTTGGCGAGAACAATGTCCTCTGGGGCTTGGATAAAAGTCTCGAAGTACTCGAGCTGCCCCCAAGGCCCTGTTCGAGAGAGTATTACTTCCGGCGGCTTTGGGTCTTTAGGGACCGAGCTCTGCACTGACTCCTTAGCGTCCTTTAACGAAACAAGCGGACTGAAGGGAGGCAGCGTCATGTGGGCTGCCTCTGCTGGCATGGTCGCTGCCAGAAGCGTGAGCGCGAGTATGTTGCTGTTGCGTAAAAATTTATTGAAGGGAATGATCACGAAGCTGGAGGGGTGGAGGATAGAGGACGTGCGCGGGTTCCCACTCAGCAGGTTCTTGGGACGCACTTCGCTCCTTCGAGACCCCCTTCTGGAGGCGTTTTGCTGGGTTTCCGAAACATACAGTCTAAAGCCTGATACCGCCTGATAAATTAGAGAAACTTATATCCAGCTGTGAATCTGCCCTGTTTTTGGGCAGTTCAGTTTCATTTTATCTGGCGAAACAACGGCCCCGAACGGCCAGAGTTTGTCCTGAGCTTACTCGGCCGTTTGGCTGGAGCTTAAATGGCGCTTGTAAGTGAAAAGCGCTATATCCCGCTCCCGAGCGTGATCCACCATCGGCAGCGGATAATTGTCCGTCAAGCGAAGGCCCGGGGTGGGCGGTTTGTGCAGAAGTGCCGAAGGAAGGTGCGCCAGTTCTGGAATCCACCGTTTGATGTAAGTACCTACTGCGTCGAAGCGCAGGCTCTGAGTCCACGGATTTTGAATGCGAAAATAGGGGGCTGCATCGGTGCCCGTGCCAGCGCTCCATTGCCAACCGCCGTTGTTGGAAGCGATTTCTCCATCTAAAAGGCGCTGCATGAACCAGCGTTCGCCCATGCGCCAATCCAAATGAAGGTCTTTGGTGAGAAACATCGCGACGATCATCCGCACTCGGTTGTGCATGAAACCGGTTTGGAAAAGCTGGCGCATGCCCGCATCAACGATTGGGAAGCCGGTTTGGCCCGCGCTCCAGAGGTCGAAAGCGGCTGTATCGTGGGACCAAGGCATTCCTCGGTAGGCGGGACTGTATTCCAAATCCAACACCTCCGGCTTGTTCCAAAGCACCTGGAAGTAAAACTCCCTCCAACAAAGCTCGTTGATGTACACCTGCGCAGATCGCGCCTCATCTGCTTTGGCACCGCTCGCGCCAACTTCTAGCGCAGCGAATACCTCGCGAATAGAGAGCAGCCCGAAGCGCAAGTCTTGAGAAATACGGGAAGTGCCTTCTTCCGAGGGAATATCGCGGGTTTGCGCGTATTTCAGAAAACCGTTTTCCACAAACTTGCTTAACCGATTTCGCGCCGCAGCTTCCCCTGCTTCAGGAAGCTCAACGTTCTCCGCTTGTAGGTTCCAATGGGCAAGCGTCGGCAAGGGCAGCGATTCCAAGGGTCCGAACGCTCTGAGCTGAGTCACGGTTGGGCCGGGTTGCTGCTTTGGAAGCTTTGCCCAAGCTCTGGAGTACGGGGTGAACACTCGAAAGGCCGAGCCAGAGCCCGTCAAAACCTCGTTTCGTTCATGGAGCGCGTGGTCTTTGAAGCAGAAAAACGCCACCCCCAACGGCTCCAGTGCCGCCTTCAATTGTGCTTCGATCGCCTGTCCAAAGGGATCCGGATCGCGGTTGGTGTATACTGCTTTTGCACCGGTTTGCTGAACCAGTTTTACAAGTGCGGAGACTGCGTCACCCTCTCGGATAAGGAGTCGGCTACCCGCTTTTAGAAGGGCTTCGTGCAGGGAGCGAAGGCATTCCACGAGAAATTGTTGCCGAGGGGCGCCTGTCCATTGGTGGCCATTCTTCCAGAGACTGGTGATATACACGGGAATCACTTGCTCGTGGGCCGCAAGTGCAGCGTTGAGGGCGGTGTTATCGGAGAGCCGCAAGTCGCGGCGGAACCAATGGATGGCGTGGCTCATGGGGTAGGCTTGGGGTAATGCCAGACACTGTTTAGCGCGGAATCAGCTCAGAGTGCGTTTGGTAACCCCTTTGGGTGACGGCTGGATCCGCACGCAAGCACCGAGGCACCGAGGGAAATTCGAGGCTTTCAGTCTAGGTGGGCTATCTAAGGGCGGCTAGGCAGCGTTCCATGTAGCGAATACTGTCCAGCGCGAGGCATTCAGGGCCAGGCGTGTAGTCGAAAACTTCCACCGAGACCCAGCCTGCGTAATGAATATCACGCAGGGTTTGGAGGATAGGCTTAAAGTCAACGTCGCCCATGCCTGGACCTCGACGGTTAGGGTCGTTGGCGTGAAAATGTGCAAGGGAAGCGGCGTGTTTACGTATAATGTCGCACACGGGCGTCGGTTCGGTGGACATTGCCTTCACATCGAGGTGGAGTTTCACGTGAGGGGAATCCAGTTGTCTGAGCAGCTCTACACCGAGATCGGCTGTGTTCAGGAAGTCGCCCTCCTCCGGCCCAAGTGGTTCAAGGGCAATGGTCACCCCGCATTCTTCAAGCGTGGGTAGCACTTTTCGTAGCGTATCCGCCGCAAGTCGCATTCCTTCCTCATGCGAGATGCCAGGGAGCAGGTTGCGCTGTTTGGGCGAGCCCAACACCATCACGTGGCCTCCGAAGTCGCGACACATTCGCGTCAGCTCGCAAAGGTACGCCCCCGTGGTTGCCCGAACCGCGGGATCGGGCGTTGTCAGATAGAAGCCCTCGGTTTTTGCCAGTAACCAGTGTAGCCCGATAATTTCCAGCCCCGCGTCCCCAGCTGTTTTACGGATGGCTACCCTTTGGGCCGCAGAAACGTCGGTGGCGTAGTCGGCGAGGGTAAAGGGCGCGATTTCAATTCCCGTGTACCCGCAAGCGCGGGAAAAGGCGCAGGCTTTTTCGAAGGGCCAGTCTTGGAATGTCTCGTTGCAGATGGCAAATTTCATCGTAAAAGGTGGCTAAGAGTCGGTAGCGGCGGGCACCCCCGACCAAAGAAAGTGGATGGGTTTTTCCATCTCAGGATGCAGGCTGGCATGGACTGGGCAGCTTAAAATAGCGCGCTCAATCGCCTCCCGATGCGGGCTGTCCGCGGCGAGTGGAATGCGCATTTCCGTAGTAAGCTTGGCGATGCGGCGTACAGGTTGGGCCGTCATTTCCTTTTGTACGACGGCGGAGGCGCCGGCCACGGAGATCTGATGCTTCTGCGCGTAAATCCCTAAAATCGTGAGCACACAAGAACCCAGCGCCGCGCCGACGAGGTCCGTAGGGGAAAATAACTCTCCTTTGCCGCAGTTGTCGACGGGCGCGTCGGTGAAAATGGAGCTATGGGATGGACCGTGTGTGGCTTCGGTGCGTAGGGCTCCGCGGTAGACGACGTCGACTTGAACCATGAGATAATCAGATAGTTAGTTGCGGCTGGGGTACAACAGGCGGTTGCACTGCTCGCATTGCACAATCGACTTGGACGCTTTGGTTGCGGCAACTGTCGAGGCCGTCACTTTCATATGGCAGCCCGAGCACACTTCGTTGTGCAACTCCACGACCGCCACGTTTTTGGTGGTAAAAAGTCGGTTGTAATCGTCCAGCAGATCTTCGTCTATTCCTTCGGTATACTGGGACCGCGTTCTGTCCAACTCAGTGAGTTGAAGCTTGAGGTTTTGGTCCTTGGTTTCGAGGTCGGCTATCTGGCGTTGTACAAGCGTCGCAGCATCGGTCGCTGCCTTTTCTGCCGCCGCCACCTCAGGCTTCGCGGCTTCGAGCACTTCCATCAGCTCCAGTTGGCGGTCCTCCAAGCCCGCGATTTCCTTTTGGACGTGCGCAATGGAATGGTTCAACGCGGTGAACTCCTCGTTCTTGCGCGTCTGCATCTTTTGCGTCTCGTACTTTGTAATCTGCTCACGCCGACTGCGTATTTCTGTTTCCAGCCGAGCGTGCTCTATTTCTGCAGCGCGTTGTTTGGCTTTGGAATCGCTTGCCTGTTGGCGGGCAGAAGCGAGTTTTGCCTCCAGAGCCTTTCGTTCTAGGGGAACATTTTTGAGCTCCGTTCGGAACTGGCGGGTTTTCTTGTCGCGATCTTGCAGGAGTAGTAGGCGTTCAATATCGGGGAACATCGTGTGGAGATTCTCTGTGGTGATCGTCGAATGTGCAACATCAGCTGTTGACCGTCTGATTCTGGTTTGGTGGCTATTGTTAAAACAGCATGGATTCCTCTGGTGGCTTGGTTTGCTGCACCGAAGTCGCCTGAATGATGGCCGCGCGTTTGCCGTTTTCCACAGGGAACGTCGCCTTGCCGACGATCCGCACCCAAGTCATTTCGGGCAACTCGGGCAGGGGAGAGGTTTCTACTAGGGTCGCTACGGGGCGCGCGTCGGCGGCGCAACAAGTCATGAACATACGCACGGCTTTGAAGCGATTTTCTGCTCCGCCAGGTGCAGCCTTTTGGGGCATCATTTGGGCGATTAACTGGACGGTGCGCCCCTCGAAGTCTTTGCGCAGTTGGGAGTCTTGCACGGCGTAAAGCATGTCCAGAACTTCGACAATCACGAAGCCTTCAGGCGTTTTCTGGAGGTATTCGGGAATGGCGGTCTCACTTGGAGTGGTGGAGGAGTCATTCGTCGCCGCTGTGACTGGTTCGGCAGGAGGCGCGCTTACCACAGGGGGTGGAGAAACGGGGGCTGCGTCTTGGTTTAGGACGGGCGCCGTGGGCGAGGCGTTGGTGGTGGAGCTCTCGAGGGGCGTTGCCGGCTTGTTTGCGAGTGGCGTTGCCTTTGGCGGTTGGCGTACTCCAAGGCCGGTAGCATCGGTGACTACCCCGCGTTGTTCAAATGCCTGTTTGCTGAAATGCTCGGGTGAAAGCCATGCGGCGATGCTCACCGGCAGTACTAAAATGAGAAAACTCAACCAGCGGCCGCTTTTGGACCGGGAAAGTGGATGGGTGCACGTCGCATCTGCGCAGCACTCGGGCGGCACCGGTTTGGAGGCGATTAACAAGGCGATGGCGGCGAGTACAAAGCCTGCAATCATGACTCCCGGCCTGAATGACGGGTGCAAAAATGCAGTGAGCCTACCGGTAAAGTAAGTCCCCAGGAGTACGGCACTCCAGACTGCCAGAGTCATTGAGGGAATCCAACGGGTGAAGAGAGAGGTCATAGCTGGAGCAAGTTGGAGCAATTCAGTGGACGGGATGGAAGGGCGGGATTTTAAAAAAGGAGCGGAGTAGAACAGGGGAGAACCGTTCAGTTGGAGTGTCCCTAGAGAGTGTTTAATGGAAGTGTCAAAATCCAAGCGCATTGAGTCGCCAACAAATCAGGGCGATTCCTACAAAAAGTGACAGCCCCAATAAGATGACGACCTTCCTTTTGAAAATAAGCCCGTAAAGCCAGTACAGCTTAAGGTCAAACATCGCACCAAATACCAAAAACGCCAGTTTCGCTGTCATGGGAAATGAGGGAAAACTGGTGGCTGCAATAAAGGCGTCGGTAGTGGAGCAAAGCGCGAGGGCGATGGCCATTAGCATCAGGGAAATGATGGCCAAAAGGGGGTTGGATGCCAGGGGTTCAAGCACGGAACGTTGGACGGCGGTCCCTAACAGGCTGGTGATGGCGGCCCCGATGATGAAAAATACCGCCACATCCAAAAAGTCCGTGGCTGCGGAGTAAATTGCTTTTTGAAGGCGGCTCCCAAGGCTGCTCTCTAGGCTTTGTTGCGCCTCAGAAAACGAGGCGATGCGCAATCCTTCCCTCCCTTGGGCTGGAACCGCTTCCGGAGTGATGCCGGTTTGCATGATGGATTGAGCGGGGATTTGCTGGAGGATAAGGCCGACGATAACGGCGATCAGAAATCCCAGCCCCAGGCGCAGGCACGTCATTTCCAAGGGGTGTTGTCCGCGAAATGCCGCGTAAGTGCTGAGCGCCACAATCGGGCTGACAATCGGTGCCCCAAGCATGTAGGAAACCGCGCAACCCACCGGCAAGCCCTTGCGCAAAAATCGGCGGATCACCACCACGCTCCCGCATTCGCACATCGGAAAAAGCAGCCCCAGCCCTGCACTGATAATGACGGCGGAGACTGGGTTGCGGGGGAGGATGCGAGAGAGGCGTTCGGGGGAGACAAAGGCGTCGACTACCCCGGAAATGAGTGAGCCCAGCAGAAGAAACGGAATGCCTTCGAGCAGGACGCTGAGGAAGGCGACGGCGAAATCACCTGGATTAAACAAAAACCAATTCATGGGGTGTTTGGGGAAGAGAGTCGGAGAAGGCTCCTTTTGAGATGGTTACTAAAGCCGTAACATGACGGCGTCGATGCTGGTAAAATGATTGAAGCCTGAAACGTGCTGGGTGGGAATCCATGTTTGTCGCTGGAAGGGAACTGGAATGAGCTCGTCGACGACTTGGCCGGGGCCTCCGTCTTTTCCCTTCACGCGTGTGACTCGCCTTTGCATGCGGGTTTCCCAACGAGTCTCCCAATGCTGTGGAACATCGTAGGCGAAGGGTTCCGCCCAATCTTGAACGTTGCGTAACCAGATTGCATCGGCGCCGACACGTCGGGCATTGTACACGGCGCTTTTGAGAACAAAGGAGCGGCCTTCCAGTGTTTTGAACTGATAAGTGCCAATGGCGCGACTTTTGGGCGGTGGGCGATTGAGTATCGGTATGGTGAAGTCCGCGGGTTTCGGCGGAAATTGTTCTGTCGTGTTGGCCGCGTAATACATCTCTGTGGGCCGCATCCTCATGCGCTCCAGCGCAGCGCATCCGCTCAACCCAAGGAGCGCCACCCCTAGGATGAATGTCGTGCGAATGGTTTTGGAAAAGGGGCGCATTGAAAAAAGAGTGCGGCGGGAACGGGGAAGGGGAGGGTTCGACGTGCTAGACGGCGTGCTGGGGAGCTCTCACGGTCGCTTCTTCGAGTTCTCTAGCCCTCGATTCGACAATCCGGTTCCCGATTTCGCTCACCATTTGCTCCAAAATCAGCCGCAAATGGCTCCCAGCTCGAAAGTCTGCCGGCGCTATATGGCGGACTCGGTCCGCGTGGGCGGAAAGTTGGTAGCACTTGCGGAAGGAGTTGCGGCTGGGGTCTTCGGGGTTGTAGACGGCGATTGCGTTGCCGCCATGTTGCCTCACAACAGTGAAGCAAGGGACATCAGTCGGGCCGTCTCCAATGTAAATCATGTTGTGGAACGGTACGGGTCTGATTCCCGGCGGCATATGGTCGTTCACATCTTGTGACATCGAAAGCAGTCCCTTGTTAATGCGAAAGAGATACTGAGTTTTCTGAGTATGCGAGATGACGCGTTTGGGGAACGTGATGCAACCCGCTTCGTCTTCAGCAAATTCGCATCCGAAAATACCGTTCACGTAAGGCGCAAGGCGGCTGCCTTCTATGAGAATTTTCAACCCACTAGAAATAATGTAATGCTCCACGCGAATGCCGTGTGCTTCGTGCTGGGCGGGCACCAAGCCTTTGGAGAACTCTTCAAACATCTGGGGCAGGCCAGGGTAAAAGCGCAGGCTGCCTCCAAGGGTTTTGAGTCGGGCATTGGTTGGGCGATCCATTCCCAAGCAGTCCAAAAGCACTTTCATGTAGGCTAACTCGTTGTCGTAGCCTTCCTCACGCACCAATTCCTGTGCCCGCCTCCAGAAGGCCCTCGAATCAATCCCGAACGCAGGGAAGAGCACTTCTTCCTGCATGTAGTTCGGGCTCAGGGTTTGATCGTAGTCGTAAACGATGGCGATAACGTTTTGTGGGACAGACATAAAAGCGGGATGGTAAGGGGTGGCGAGGGAAGCTTTGGATTCGTACGGGAAGAAGGACGCGAATGCAGCGGAGTTTTAGAGCAGATCAGCAAGCGCGCCCGCAAGCTCGGGGAATCTGAATGGAAAACCTTGCTCGGTGGCAACTCCGGGGAGCACCCGTTTGCTCCCGAGCAGTTCGTTGGAGAACTCTCCCAACCAGCGCAGGGCGAAAGCCGGCACGGGTATGAGGGCGGGGCGGTGCAACCGAGCGGCTAGCGCTTGGGTGAACTCGGAGTTGCGAACTGGCCAAGGAGCGGTGCCGTTGACGGGCCCACGTACCTCGCGGTTTTCGATGCAAAACAAAATCATGCGGGCAAGGTCGTCGATGTGAATCCACGACATCCATTGGGTGCCGGGCCCCAAGCGGCCGCCGAGTCCCAGTCGAAAGGCGCGCGCCATCAAGGGCAGTGCCCCGCCTTGCTTGGCTAGCACGATCCCTGTGCGTAGGAGCACCACCCTGTCAGCCTTCGCCTGAAGCGCCTCGTGCTCCCAGCTCTTCCCAGTTTGCGCAAGAAATCCCTCTCCCAAAGCCGAATTTTCTAGCACTGGTAGGTCCCCTGCATCCTGATAAATTCCTATGGCTGAGGCGCTCACTAGTACCTCCAGCGGCTGCTTCATCTGGGCAATCGCCTCGGTCAGTCGCCGAGTTCCTTCCACGCGGCTTTCGGCGATGCGGCGTTTCTTAGCCGCCGTCCAAACCCCCAAGACGCTTTCTCCTGCCAAATGCACCAGAGCGTCGCAACCTTCCACATCGGGGGTGCTCTCAGTGCTGAAGGGGCGCATTTCGCAACCGGGAATCGCTCGCAGCGGGTTGCGTGGGTTGCGCGAAAAGGCGATGACTTCGTGCCCCCGCCGCAGGGCGAGATCGCTCAGGTGGCGGCCAATGACGCCGCTAGCCCCTGTGATGCCGATGTTCATACCCCTACGGTAGCCTAGGAAGCCAGTTTGGGAAAGGCCGCATCCAAAAAGTAAGGCGCCCGCCCCTTGCGAGACGAGCGCCCTGCTCCCTGTATCTGTCGTTTTTAAACCGCTCGTTCGCCGGTCTCCTCAGTGCGAATGCGCACTGCCTCCTCGACGTTGCTCACGAACACTTTGCCGTCGCCAATTTTACCCGTCTTGGCAGCCTTGACCACCGCCGCGAGGGCTTGTTCTAGCAGCGCGTCGGTCAGTACGATCTCGAGCTTGATCTTCGGCAGGAAATCCACCGTGTACTCGCTGCCCCGGTAGATTTCGGTATGACCCTTCTGGCGGCCAAATCCTTTGACCTCCGTCACGGTCATGCCTTCGACCCCAATTTCAGCTAGGGCGTCTTTAACCTCTTCTAATTTGAAGGGTTTAATAATGGCTTCGATTTTTTTCATGTTATTTGTCTTAACGATACTAATTTGACTTTATCACATCACAGAAGCGGCATGTTACAAGCCGGTGAATTAACCTTAGATCAGATAGCCTTCTTCTCCGTGTTCACTGATGTCCAACCCTGCGTCTTCCACTTCGGGAGTCGGGCGCAGACCGATCACTGCCTTCAGCACAAAGGCGATAATGGCCGTAGCGACAACCGAAAACACCAGAGTTAGCGCGATTGCCTGGCACTGCACCCCTGCCAACCCGCCGTTGGTCACAAAATCAGCCAGTCCATTGCCGGGTTCAGCCGCTGTTTTAGCCGCCGTTACCGCTGTATCCAGATTGGCGTTGACCGACTTGGTCGCCAACAATCCCGTGAGCAACGCGCCCAAGGTCCCGCCCACGGCATGCACGCCAAAGGTGTCCAAAGCGTCGTCGTACCCAAGAATTCCTTTGATGTGCATCACGAAAATGTAAGGCACCACTGCCGCCAATACCCCAATGAGAACCGCTCCAGTGCTGTCAACGAACCCGCATGCAGGGGTGATCACGACCAACCCAGCAACAGCGCCCGAGCAGAAGCCCAGAATCGAAGCGTGGCCGCGCAAGATGCGTTCCATTAGTGCCCAAACAAAGGAGGCCGTAGCCGCCGCGAGGGTCGTGGTGGTGAAGGCGTTTGCAGCGATCCCGTCGGCTGCGAGAGCCGATCCCGCATTAAAGCCGTACCATCCCACCCAGAGCATTCCGGTGCCCACCATACACAGCACCATCGAGTGGGGAGCCATGCGATCCTTCCCGAATCCGGTACGTTTCCCCAAAATCATGCACAAGATCAGCGCACTCCAACCCGAAGTCATGTGCACCACCGTGCCGCCAGCAAAGTCGATCGCGGGGATCGCTGCGTCTTTGTTCCAGACTCCGTTCATGAGACCCGTCACACCCCAAATCATGTGCGCCATAGGGAAGTAAACGACGAACATCCACGCGCCAATGAAGAGCATGATGGCAGAGAATTTCATGCGTTCAGCGATCGCGCCCACAATCAACGCTGGGGTGATAATCGCGAACATCATCTGGTACATCGCAAACACGTTGTGCGAGATCCAGTATGAGTAATCCGTGTTAGGGGCGGAATCTACTCCTTTCAAAAAGAAGTACTCCGAGCCCCCAAGATACGGACTGTTGAAGCTCTTCCCGAAGACCAGACTGTAGCCGAACGCCCACCACAGCAGGGTGACCATTCCTGCGCAGCCGAGGCACTGGGCCAGTACGCTGAGCACGTTCTTTTTGCGCACCAGGCCACCGTAGAATAGCGCTAGACCGGGGAGCGTCATAAAGAGCACCAGTGCTGCCGAAGTCATCATCCAGGCGTTATGGCCCGGCCCGGCGATTCCAAGGGTTTTTTGGCTTTGTATGAAGCCTTCAGGGAAGGCGCTCTCCTCAACCCCCTCGTCATTTTTCTTTTTGACCTTCAAACTTTTGAAGGCTTCCTCTGGGTTGGTGTTTTGGAGGTAAGACTCGAGCGCGTTGATGCGCATTTCGAGGGACGCCTCTGGCGCGCTCGCCGCCGGCGCTGCCTCCGTTGTGGCGGCAGGGGGTGGCGTTGGTTCAGTTTGCTGTGCGTTGAGCGTTGAGGGAGAAAAAAGGCACGTCATTAGGCCGAAGGCCAAAGTCGCCGCTAATCTTGGGATTTTGATCATAGTAGGGTTGTTTTGGATGGGGTGAGCAGGCCGTCTCTGTATTGGGAATGTCTGCCACCGATTTTGCGAAGGTGTTGTTGAAGCAACTTTGCAGACCCAAGATTTAGCTAGCTGCGTGCCAAGGTGTGTAACTGTATTGTAATGAAGCTTAAGTGAAGTTGGTCTTCAAATGCCCGTCCCTTGAGGTCTGGTTGATAAGGCGCAATTGTCTATAATTTGACAAAGCGCCGTTCAGTTTCGCGTGTTGCGTATTTGCTGTGGTCAAAACTAAACACCCTGCAAGAAAAGCAACAGCCTTATGGATGTTGCGATGGTCTGGGCGAGCTTCTTCCCCGCAATCCGTAGGTTTGCGCTATTCCAGAAAATGCAGGGTGGAGGTGCTTTTAACCCTTGGCGCGCCGAGCCTTCTATCGGGTTGCCTCTTGGTACCCTTGCGGAAGGGGCGCCTGACTCTTTTGGATTAAGTACGCGATTAAGTCGCGGCGTTGCGTAGGGCTCATGGCCTCCAGCAAGCCCTCGGGCATCAGCGAGACGGGGAGTTCTTCTACGCGCGTAATTTCGCTCCGCTCCAAAGTCAGTTGTTCGGTCATGGTCTGCACCGCGAGGGTGCGTTCTGTTTTGTTGCGCACCATTCCATTGAGCACACGGCCATCCTTGAGATGGAGAATGGTCATGCGGAAATCCGCGCTCACCACGGCGCTGGGGTCGGCTATGTTTTCGAGTAAGTAGTCGAGGTTGTCGCGGCCCGCGCCCGTCAAATCCGGCCCTATCTTTCCGCCTTCGCCGTACATAAGGTGGCAGGCTCCACAGATGCCGCTAAATACTAGGCGCCCCTGACTGCGATCTCCTTTGGCGAGCGCCTCCGGTCCCAGTTCCTCTTTGTACTTTGCGATGAGCGCTTTTTTATCAGCGTCGGACTCTCGCAAATCGCCCCAAACCGTCGCCAGTTGCGCGTTGAGTGCCACGTCATTGAAGCTTCGGATTTGGCGCACAGTGAAGGCGGAGAGATCCGTACGCGGGATTTTTCCGTTTTCCATTGCAGTGAGCAACGCGCCGACGAACGACGCTCTGGAAACCATGGTTGCGATGAGTTGCGGCCTCTCGGAGCCATGGAACGAAGAGTACGCTTTCGCCAAAAGTGTGCCGATTTGCGGTTCCTCAAATAGCGAGAGTCCGCGCGCGGCGAGCGGGTTGAGAAAGCGCACGGAAAGCAGCTTCTCGCAAACGGAGCGCAGTTCCGGCGCACCGCTGGAGATGAGGGTTTGCAAGGCAGCCTTGCGCGACTCGAGTTCTGCGGTGCCGTCAAGGGCGAGTGCCGCGACTTCTTTGAGTGCCCTGCCGTCGCCGAAAACCACACTGAGCTCGCGAACTCCTTCGCGCAACGCAGGGTCGCCCGACGCGCTCAAGCTCGCAGCGATCGCATCCCAAGCGAGAGGTTTTGGAGCCTTGCGCCAGCCTGTGAGGCCTTGGGACAATCCTTTTAGGATGTCGGACTGAAATTCCCGCGACGCATTCAAGGTGAATTCCAACAGAGAGTTGAGATGCCCCGGTGTTTTCTCAATATCCTCCGCCAGCCGCCGGGCAATGCATTGCCGGGTAAGCGGCAGCGCGCAATGCTGGGCGATCTTTACCAAACCGCCTGGATCCTCAACTCCCAAGCCGATCAAGCCATACCACACCAGTAAGGGTTGATTGTGATCCGTCGCATCCTCCGTTCGGGCGACAAGTTCGGACGCCAGCGCCACTCGCTCTCTGGATGGAAGCCGCTGCAACATGGACGCGAGGGCCAGTCGCACTAGTCCGGAGGCATCGGTTCGCGCCATCTCCACAAAAGTTGGCAAGAAGGCTTGCACCTCGTTCGCGTGATCCGTTCCTTTGGGGCGTTGAGAGGTTATGGTGTCGAGGGGCCAACTGTCCGAAAGTAGCCGTATGGCCCAAGTACGCACGTGTTCATCTGGGTGGCTCAATTTGGTCCGCAAAAATGCAGCGTCCGTGGCACTCATGGCGTAAAGCGTCCACAATCCGCGCAACGCGAGCACGGGGTCGGCATTTTCGCTGAGCACTCGCAAGCGCCGCGGCGCTTCCTGGAGAGGCTTCCCGTTGTGAGCGCGTTCCACGAGCACACGGCGGGCTTGCTGTTGGAACCACGCATTGGGGTGCAGGTGTAATTGCACCAAGGCCTCTTCCGACAAACCGCTCACGTCCAGTCCTGAAACGGTCTTGGGTTCGCCGTATTGGATTTTGAAAATACGTCCGCTAGTGCGGTGGACGCCGTTGCGCTCGTGACATTCTCCAGTGTCACTCCAGTCAATCGCAAAAACGCCCCCATCCGGCCCGCAACTGAGGTCTAACCCGCGAAACCACTTGTCTCCTGCTAAAAGGAAATCCTCACCGTGATGTCCGACGTAGCCCGTGCCTTGGCGCTCCAAAAGCTCCTGATTTGCGCGGAGTCCATGCATGTTGAAGGTGAAAAGCCTGTCATGAAATGCAGTTGGCCAATTGTCTCCCTGATAAATAAGCGCTCCAATGTGGGCGTGGCCGCCTCCAAATGCGTTTGCCGCACCATCGCGGGATTTGGTCCAGTTTTGGGCGGTGTCGAAGTGAAAGTGATCGGCGTGCTGGTCTATGAGCGAATACACATGAGGATTGGGATCCACGGTGCTCGATCGAACGTAATGCGCGCCGGTCATGCTGTGCCAGAGGTGGCCGTTGACCGTGTTGATGAAGAACAGCTCGCCGTGTTTGTCCCAGTCATGTCCCCAGGGATTGGTGGTGCCGGCATTGAGCGCTTCAAAAACTTTGCGCTTCGGATGGTAACGCCACATGCCGCCGCGCAGAGGGATGCGTTCGCCCGCCGGGGTGCCAGGTGCGCCGATGTCGCCGGGAGCAGTTCCTCCGCAGCGCCCGTAGAGCCAGCCGTCCGGTCCCCAGCGCAGACCATTGGCGAAATTATGGTAGCTCTCCGGTGGAATGGTGAACCCGTCCAGAACGACTTGTGCAGCGCCTGAGGGCTTTTCAGCTTGCGCGGTCGTAGGGATGAAAAGCAGTTGGGGCGGGCACATCGCCCAAACGCCTTCTCCTCCGACCTCGATGCTCGTGAGCATTTGTAATTCGTCAGAGAACACCGTTCTTTTAGTGAAGGCACCCGTTCCGTTGGGATCTTCGAAAATCAAAATCCGATCCCGAAGGCTCATGTCAAATTTACGCGGAGCCTCGGCAAAAGTGTAGTTTTCAGCGATCCAAAGGCGGCCTTTTGCGTCCCAAGTCATGGCAATGGGATTTTGCACATCGGGCTCGCTGGCAAACACCTTGGCCGTAAATCCGGCTGGAAGGGTGAACGCGCCAGCGGCTTGGGCAGCGGGCATCGGTCCTGTGAGATCGGGCTCCGTATTGTAGAGCGCGGGAAAAGGGGACGCCAGAGTTGAGGGGTCCCAACTGGATACGCAAAGCGCGGCGCAGAGCAGGATTGCCGATGAAAGACGTCTTAGCGGGAAGTGATAGATGGGGGTCATCGGATTCATTTTGGAAACGTGTGCGCGCTTGGTTAGTCGTTATTCCTGTTGTTTGTGAACGTGCAGTCAACCAACCTTTGGTCTCGGTTCTAAGGGAATCCTTATTTCCGCACAGTCTCAGCGGCCAAAATACAATGGATCATGCGGAGGAGTGTTTTTAAGACGTTTTCTTATCACTGAATTCACTCCAAACTTAAAAATTATATCCTTCGAATAAGAATGATTTGCAAACTCGCACGAAGGTTAGCGGTGCCTTCTTTACAATTTTATGGACGCAAAAATCGGATTTGTCGGACTCGGTCGAATGGGCGCAAACATGGCGCGCCGTCTCAAGGATTGTGGTTTCGCCATCGCTGCGGTTTACGACCTCAACCAAGAGACTGCAGTGAGTCTCGCTGAGGAGCTCGGTGCCGTTGCAAGCCCGACTCTCGCCGGCGTAACGGCCCTCTCGGACGTCGTGATCACCGTCGTGACGGATGACGCAGCCATGCGAGCGATTTTCGGTGGGCTCGGCGACAGTCTGCTGTGCGGGGCGCAAGGGCGGACTTTTATTAATTGCGCGACGGTTTCTCCGGCGGTGCATCTCGAAGTCGAGGCTTCGGCGGAAAAGGCGGGGGCCTACGCCATCGAAGGGTGTATGGCCAGTAGCATCACTCAGGCGCGCGAGGGTTCCCTTTATTTAATGGTGGGCGGGAGAAAGGCGGTTTTTGAGTCAGTAAAAGCGATCCTCGAGAAGTTGAGTACGAGCGTGCGTTATGTTGGCCAAGCGGGGGAGGCCGCGAAGTTGAAGGCGCTGGTCAACATGGTCATGAACATTAACACGGCTGGACTCGCTGAAGGTTTGGGACTCGCCTCCGCGCTCGGTCTGGATTTGTCCATGGTGCGGGAGGTGTTTTCTCAAACGGGCGCCGCTTCACGGGTTCTCGAAACCGACGGGGAAGACATGCAGAGTCGGGATCACGCGTGCTTTTTTAGTGCTGCGCATGCCGCCAAGGACAGTGCCATTGCGCTCCAACTTGGCGAGGCTGCGGGCCTGCAGTTGCCACTGGCTACAGCCACCAAAGCACAATTCCAGCGCATGGTGGACGCAGGGTTGGGCGAACTTGATAAATCAGGGATTGCAGAACTGACTTTTCGCGAACGCTTTCCCTCGAAATAACGAGCTTGCTGGCGAAACCCCGGCTCTGTTCTTCAGGCTTCTGCGCGGGGTGTCCGCTTACGGCGACTCGTCCGCTAAATTCAATTTTCGAGCCGGTGCGTTGCGTTCGAGGGTGGCCTGCGCAATGGGCGGGCGGCGAATTCCTGCAATTTCGGTGTCGCGGTAATGCAGCAGTTTGGAGGCGGCTTCTAAGGCGCGTGCGAGTTGCTCGACTGTTTCGGGGGAGCCGTTTTCAAGGGCGTTTTGGTGTAGCGTCAAAAACGCGGTTCGTGCTTCTTCCGCTTTCGCCGCCCAGCGCTCGGGATTTGAGTCGAGGAGACGCAACGCGAAAGCCGTGTAGTAGAGGGCGGTGGCACGGACGGTTTGCGTTTCGGTTTGCAGCGCCTTGGGCAGGGAAGCCGTAGATTGCTTTGCAAGGAGACGTTCCAATTGGTCGGCTGCTGCCGGAGCGTCACCTGTGTGAATATCCACGCGTGCCTTTGCGACATCCAGACGCGCCCTGAGTGGGAAGTCGGCTGGATGGGCGACGCGGAGTGCTTTGACGTAAAGGGCCTCTGCTTTCGCGAAACGGCCTTCCACTTCCGCGAGGTACCCGTTTGTTTCCACTGCGGCGGCGTTCTCTGCGAAGAGCAGTTTTTGACCCACTGAAAAATGGAATATCAGTGCCAGCAGTGGGACAACGCACCAGAGTAATTCTGACTTTTTCATGCGTGTGCCAGTAAACTTCTCTCACTCTGAGCCGCTCTGAGTGCATCCGCAGCGAGTTCAGGCAAATCTTTCATATCCAATTGCATGTAGGGCTCCAAGGTGTCGCTAATCGCCTCCGCGCTAATGGCTGCCGCTGGTTGGTAGAGCCATTGCTCCACCGTTCGCAGCAATTCTCCAGCTTCCTCGTGATCTAAAATACGTCGGAGCTGCTCGGCATCGTCCAAGTGATCCAGCTCCAGCTTTTTGCCCCAGTACAAAAACAGAATATGCTCCATGAGCGCCTTTTCCTTTGTGGAAATGGTCTTGAGCGCAGCCTTTTGGACCAAAGGACGCAATACGTCTGAAAGTTTTTTCTGGTGAGCTGCCTGGCCTTTTCCTGCATCGGCGGCGTCCTGCGTGGCTTCGTCTTGGAGGTGTGCCCCGTCCGCCTGCCCTGTTCGAAGGAGTTTGCGCTGCCGCATCAGCCAGACGCCCCAGCCCAGCCAAAGTGCTCCGAGCAGTCCGACTGTTTTGGAATAGGGAAACACTTTTGGCGGTGCGCTGGCGGTCATATCGCCAAAGTCATACAGTGCACCCTCAGGAATGGCAGAGCGCACGCCGACTGATGTTACTGGTTCGCTCAGACGTTCGGTAGCAGATTTCTGCAGGTAATCGGTGAGGTTGAATATGCCGCTTTCCATTCCCGCGTAAGCGAGGTGGTAGAGAAAGGAGCCGTCTTCCTTCGGTTCGATCTTCTCGATATGGACCCACATTGGGGCGGAGTCGTCGTCTGGCGTGGCCGTATAATCGGGGCGATTCAGGCTAATGGTGATGTGGGCGGGGGCGCCAACACTGGGCTCATTTTTTTGAAATTTGAGGGCGGAATGTCTGCTCGTTGGGTGCAGAAAACGGGCGGCAAAAGTCACCACTAAAATCAGTGCGCAAAGAAGCAACGCACCAAAGACGATCCGTTTGATTCGGAAACGCTGGGGTGTCGAGAAAAGGGGTGATTTGAGCGTTTGCGTCACAGGTTGGCGGAAAGTTTGAGCGAGGGAATCTGTGGATAGTGGAATCCAGAATACTTAGGGTGCTGAGGAAGTGGCGTTCTCAGAGTGGCTGAGATGATTGGCTTTTTGAGTGGCGGCTTCTGCTTCCGCTGCGCGTCCGAGCCTTTGTAAAATCAGAGCCCGCAACCGCAGGTATTCAGCACTTTTAGGAGCGACTTCGATTGCGAAATCCACCTTTTCTAGGGCTTCCTCAGAGCGATTTGCGTGAAATTGTGTCTTCGCGCTTTCAAAGAATAGCGGTGCTGCCTTTCCCAGACGCGAAAGTGCCCTAGAAGAACGATCTACTTCGCGAAAGAGTTGGACGGTAAACGCACCAGTGAGGAGCACCGCCAAGCTTGCTGCGATGGAAATGGTCTTGTGCCGTTTGATGAACAAGTAAAGGAGCTTGAGAATCCCAGCGTGTTCGGCGGTGGTGGCGAAGCCGTTTTGATAAGCCGTGATATCCTTCTGTAGGGCTGCCACGGTGGGATAACGGTTTTCAGGTTCATGGGACATCGCCTTGAGCACGACCGCCTCTAAGGATGCGGGAATTTTCCCTGCAGGAAGATGCGGCAGGGCTCCGGTGGATTCATCGTCGCTCTCAGACGTGGGTACAGCAACGGTCTGGGAATCCGGCGCTGAGTGGCGTTGTTTATTCCGTACGGCTACTTTTGGGGTGAGAATGTCGCCACTGATCACCTTTTGCAGGAGGTGTTCCGCGGTGTCCGCAATCACAGGGGGTTGGAGAGTGAGGGTGTGGTAAAGAATGGCTCCCAGAGAATAAATGTCGGCTCGTTCGTCCAGCACCTCCATGTTCCCTGATGCCTGTTCAGGCGGCATGTACTGGGGGGTGCCTAAAATGGCGCCCGTCATCGTGTTGGCGTCGGCCCGATAATCGATGCCATCCTGCAACTCTTCGCCATCAGCGGACGTGGCTTCCTCGGGGGAGGTGGCTTGCTCCGTCGGTCCGATTTTTTTGGCCAAGCCCCAGTCCATGACCAAGACCTCGCCGAAGTCCCCAAGCATAATGTTGTCCGGCTTGAGATCCCTGTGGATTACACTCTGGCTGTGGGCGAAGCGAATGGCATCGCACACTTTCTGAAAAACGGTCAGAAGCGCAGGAAGAGTATGCGTTCGCACGGCGCCTTCTTCCCCGCGGGAGAGGTCTCTGAGTGCTTGATGTAACGTGGCACCTCGCACCAGTTTCATGGTGTAAAATGGCTGCCCGTGTTCGTCGGATCCCAGCGTGTGGACGGGTATAATGTTGGGATGCTCCAACTGCCCCGTGATACGCGCCTCGTGGATAAACCTCAAAACGTCTCCAGTGGAATCTCCTCGCAACACCACTTTCATGGCCACCTGCCGCTGAATCGAGGAGTCCTCGGCTTGCAGCACCGCCCCCATGCCGCCACGCCCCAATAACTGCCCCACCTGATATCCCCCGTGTTGGAAAGTCACATCCTCGGGCAGCGATTCGAAAACGAGGGATTGCGCGGGCGCAAGTGAACCTCCTTGCTCGATATCCGCACAGATCTTGCCCAGTTTCAACGATACCGTCCCTAGCAAAATTCGTTGCCCATGCCAGATTTGAGTCCGGCCCGAGATCTGGCCTCCGTTGACGCTTGTGCCGTTAAAGCTGCCTAGATCCTCCAAAAACAAGTTGCTGAAATTAATCGTCAGGCGCGCATGCTTTCTGGACACCGTGTTTGAGGGGATGCACAGATCACAGGCAGGGCTGCGTCCAAGCGTGTATTCCCCAGGCTGCAACGTGCGCCGGAGTAATTCCTGACCTTCAGAGGAGATGATTAACTCTGTCTCGGGTACGAGCATGATGTTATTCGGAGCGGAGTGGAGGAGCGTCTTTTTTCCAATCTAAACTAATTAAAAGCGCTTCGTCCCGAAGGTAAAGCCGACCGTTGGAAAGTACCGGCCCAGTCCAACACGGGTAACTCATTCCCGGCACTTGCCAATGGCCTTGTTCGATCAATGTCTCACCGTTTGGCTCCAACAACCCAAGCTGGCCGCTTTCTCCGAGCACAATTAATTTTCCATCCGCCAAAATCATAGAACCGCGCCCGTAAACCTCCGGTGGCTTTTCGCCTTCCCTCAATTTGGAATGCCCTGCGTTGGGCCAGCCCTCGTATCGGTCCCATTGCAAAGCGCCGTCACTCCAGCGCACACAACGCAGTCGCGCATCAGGCTCGTTGCGACCGCTCAGTGCAAAAATAAAACCGCCTGTGAGCACCGGTCGGCTCCAGTGCATTTCTAACGTCGCCTCCCTCCAAACTTCCTCAACACTCTTGCCGTCTGGGTGCACCCTCAGCATCACAGAGCCCAGCTTGAAATACGCTGAAGAAAGCAGGACGCAATCGCCCTGAACTAGCGGCGTCATCGCGTTGACCGAGGAGTCCTGACGCGCGCGAAACCAGAACGCGAATCGGCGCTTTCCCGTGGCGGGATCCAGTGAGAGCAACCCCTGCCGCGTGCAGCACAAGAGGTGACGTTCTCCGTGAATCGTCGCCAGCACCGGCGAACAGTAACTGGCCTGCTTTTGAAACGCTGGATCCGACTCGTTCCATTGTACAAGACGCTCTCCCGGCCAGCCAACCATTCGCTCGCCGTTCCATGTTTGCGCCCCGCCACTTTCCCAAAGCGTCTTGCCGGTGAGCGCGTCAAGGGCCACCACTCCGGCATCTGGCTGGCCACCAACCATCACCAGTAGCCGGTCGCCATCGAGAATCGGAGTGCTGCCCACACCGAAAAAAGCCTCCGGCACGTTGAACTCCTTTTGGCAATCCCGCCTCCAAACCACGCTGCCATCCTCCAATTTCAGGCACAATAGTACTCCTTCCGCTCCAAAGGTGTAACAGAGCGTGTCCGTGAGTAGGGGAGTGCACCGCGGCCCGTTGTTGTACCCGAAGGGATCCACGAAGCGACTCCCGTAGGCGTGCTTCCACAGCGGCGCACCGTCAGACGCATTCATCGCCTCGACGATTTCCTCCCCCCCGATGCGATGGTGCAGCACCAGCTTGCTACCCCGAACGCTTGGCGCACTGTAGCCTGTCCCCACTTTTTTGCGCCAAAGCTCGGGAACACCTTCTTTGGGCAATGTTTGTCTTAAGGAGGTTTCGGTAGAGCAATTGTCCCTCGTTGGCCCCAGAAACTCAGCCCAGTCGCCCGCAAAAGTCGATCCGTGGCTTAAAGCGATCGAAGCCGCAACGAAAACATTCTTTAAGCTGATGCGCCACTTGTACATGAATGATTAAGACTAGGCTTTAAAGCTGATGCACTACCTCACCACTGACAAGACTTGAGATTGTGCATTCTGCAAGGGAAAGTCAGCCATGGAATGTTTTCCCAATCCGGTGCCACCCGAGTTCTTTGAGCGAGCGGGTCTGATGCACGCGCGCCGTCACGTTTTTGTGTGTATCGGGCCGGAATGTTGCTCCTCAGCGGAGGGGGAGTTGCTTTGGGAGGTGATTAAAAAGCGGGTAAAGCAGTCCGGAGTTGCCGCGATGCGTACCAAGGCGGCGTGTTTTCGGATTTGTGCGGGTGGCCCTTGGTTGGCCGTTTACCCAGAGGGGGTTTGGTATGGGGGCGTCACGCCGGAGCGCTTTGAGGTGATTTTACAACAGCACCTGTTGGGCGACTCTGTGGTCGATGAATGGGTCGCTGCACGCTGCCCTGCGGCGGGGGTGTGAGCCGGATCGCTTTATCGTTGGGGAACAGATTTAAAAATACGTCCGGCGATTTGTTCGAAATCATTGGGAGTGAGTATTTTCGCATCTTCAGTGGTGTTCCAAATTGAGCTGGGAAGTTCTGCCGAAAACTCCACCTGATCCACCCGCACAACCGCTGAGCCCATAGGGGTGCTCATTCCGGCGCGCACTGGGATGCCCGTCAGATTCAGCCACAACCGTAACGCCCAGTTCTGGGCCTCGGGGGGGAGTAATCGGTCGAGTGCAGGTTGCATTCGTACGTCCATCACTCGGCAAGGTGTTCCTTCCAAGGGAGATGACCCTTTATCTTGCACCTCTAAAAGAACGGGTAGCAGCGCAAGCTGTTTTCCAGTAAAGGGCAGTGCGATGGGCTGGAAGACTTTGCGTTGGCCACCAGAGGGTAGGCCTTCCAGAAGTGGCCGCAGCGCAGACTCTGGGGCTGCCCAGGCGTGTTGGGCGTTGCGACAGGCTGTAATCTGCGTATCGCCCACAGGGAAGCTGAGGCGCATCCGGAGTGGCGGTTGGACGGCGAAGTCGAATACTGGCATCTGGTCCGCTGGAAATTGCTTTTTTCCAACGGATTCCACGCGCCCTTGGAGGCGAAAGGCGCGCGCTGTTCCCGCCGGTTGCGTGGAGAGAACGTCTAAAAACGGCATCAGTGCCGCCTCTGTTTGCTGTTCTGCGGTTGCTCCAAGAGCGGAAGGTGCGCTCAAAATCAGTGATCTGCTGCAAATGAGCAAAGTGCACACTAGAAACAAACGTAAAGTTGAGGCAGTATTCGTAATGAGTTTCACAAGGTTTGAATTTGAACCGTTAGATACCTTGCACTAACGAAACTTTGTCGCAAGGCGGCAACGCTGTTCTCTCATGCTGACACCCATAATTTAATTTCGTTAACGTCGCCCGCCCCGCCGCCTTTTTAATGCCGCCCTTCTAATGCTCGCGAACTTTGTCTTCACCCATCTGCCGGTGCTTCATCCAATTCTTGCCAACAGCGACGGCGGCTTGGTGTTTGCTTTTCAGCAATCGACCCTCCCAGGCAAACTCGTGCTCGGGGTGCTGTTTGTCGGCTCCGTATTTTCTTGGTCTGTGATGCTCAGCAAAATGCTCATGCTGCGCGTCGCTAAAAGGCAGAGGGAACTGTTTCTCGAGCTCTTTCGCAGGGATCGCCAGCCCATGAGTGTTTTTTCCGAAGGGCTTTCATTCGAAGGAACCCCTGCATTCACTGTCTATCAGGCTGGTTGCCAAGAGCTTGCTTATCAGTTATTGGGTTCCAGCGAGGTAGACGAAAGTTTTGCTCTCCGCCTCGAATCTGCCAAGCCCCTCACTCCCTCTCAAATGCGCGTGGTGGCTGTCGCCATGGAGCGCGCAGTGGGGGAGTCTGCGTTAAATCTCGAGTCGCAAATGATTATTCTCGCCACAGCCGTGAGTGGCGCTCCCTTCGTCGGCTTGTTAGGCACCGTTTGGGGGGTGATGGAAACCTTTGCAGACGTCGCAAAAGCCGGCTCTGCGAGTCTCGCTGCCATGGCTCCCGGCGTCTCCGCCGCGCTTATTACCACAGTAACCGGTCTCCTTGTCGCGATTCCCGCCATGTTCGGCTACAATTATCTCGTGACCACTGTTCGTGGTATGATTGTGGAAGTGGATAACTTCGCCGCAGAACTCATTAGCGCAATGGAGCACCGCTACGTTTCGCACCGCTCCGACAATTCCCACTAAGCGTCGGTAAGCCGTCTTCATCACCTCACCTCATTTTCTCATGCGCCGTTTTTCTGACAAGCACAGCATGCACACGCTTAACGAGTTGAACGTGACCCCACTGCTGGATCTTGCGTTCGTGCTCCTGCTTATTTTCATGATCACTACGCCCCTCATGGAAAATAGCACCGAGCTTATCCTTCCTTCGGGCCGCAAGGAGAGCGCTTCGGTTGATCCCAACAGCGTGCTGAACATTTCAATCCACCGAGACAACCGCCTTTTGCTCAACACAGAGGTGATCGATCTGCTGGATCTTCCCGCAAGGCTCGCCGCCTTACACGCCGCCAAGCCCGAACTTGCAGTACTCGTGCGCTCGCATAAGGAACTTCCCATCCAACGGCTTATGGAGGTTCTCGATGCCGTTAAGTCTGCGCAAATCACAAAGGTCGGATTGGCCAAAATCGCGGAGGGGCAGTAATTCCCCTCAGTCCATCGATGACGGCCGACTCGTTTTTTCGTCGAAATCTTCTCGCTGTCGCTCTGCTTCATGTGCTGGGGCTCGGGGCCTTCTGGTTTTTTTCTCAGACGCACAAGACGCCAAAGGCACCTGAGGTCTTGTGGTTAGATGGCCCAGCAGCAGGGGGAAGCTCTGGAGCGGAGGCTGGGCCAACCCCGAGTGGTGGCCAGAAAGCGCCCTCCCCAGTACCGGAAGAATCGTTGCCGGATGTGCCAGCCCCTGTTCCCAAGCCTGAACCACAAAAGCCTGAGCCTGAGCCTGTAGCACCCCCAGTCAAGGCGTCTCAGAAAGAAGTCGCACCGGTACCAGTCACAGAGCCGACTCCGAAGGACGAGCCTACTAGCGCTATTGTACTGCAAGCTGCCAAGCCAGCGCCCAAACCCGTGCCGAAACCTGAGGTAAAGCCCGTGCCCAAACCCGTACCTAAGCCTGAGGTAAAGCCCGTGCCCAAGCCTGAACCGAAGCCCGAGGTAAAGCCTGTGCCCAAACCTGAGCCGAAGCCTGAGGTAAAACCCGTGCCCAAGCCTGAGCCGAAGCCTGAGGTAAAACCCGTGCCGAAACCTGAGCCGAAGCCTGAGGTAAAGCCCGTGCCCAAGCCTGAGCCGAAGCCCGCCCCCAAGTCTGAATCTAGACCCGAGGTGAAGCCCACGGCCAAACCCGAAGCGTCCCCACCCAAGGTCGTGGTTCCCAACGGGAAGGGTGACTCCGCAGCGCCCCCTGCCGTTCAGGTGGTGCGTGCTGAAGTCCTCCGTGCGGAAGTTGTCAGGCCAGGAAATGGCAGCGGAACTTCCGGAGACGGGTCCGCTGGATCCGCTCAGGGCCGCTTTGGAGGGGGCGCTTTAGGCAACCGTGCCGGTTCCGGTGGTTCGGGCAACGGCACGGCGAATGGCAGGGCTGCTGGTGGACCAAGTGCTTCTGAACTAGGACGCTACAATCAGATGATTCATGAGCGTTTTTACGGCGTTTGGGAGCAACCCATCTCAGTGGTGCGTTCTAACCAGAACTTCGTTACCATTTTAAAAATTCGCATCCGCAAGGACGGGTCTATTATCGGCAGTGAAATAGTTACTCCCTCGGGTAATCCTGCCATGGATGAATCTGTTCAACGAGCGGCGGAAAAAGTGCAGCGCATTGAGGCGCTCCCGACTGGAATGATTGCGGACCCTTACGAGGTGCGCATTGCATTTAAACTCGACCAAGGTTGACGCTTGCCTTGCCAGCCCGAGGGTCAAACTTTTCTCCAAACGAGTTTCCGGGTTTCTGGGCTGCCCCGACTTTTTTGAGGAAAAACGTCCTCGAAACAACCCCTTCTGGGCAAATCTCGTTACGCACCCTGCATTGAAATGCAAGCATCGAGTCAGCGGGCTCCAGGGCGACCTCTAGCGATGGAGTGTTGCAACCCTCTAGGGGAATGGAATCTCCCTTGGATTCGTCCCACGCCTCCCATTGAAATTGAAGAGGCGTGGCTCCAGTCGCAACAACCTCCATCTTCACGGTTTCGCCGACAGGGGCGCGGAGTACGATTGGAGTCGTTGAGTCAAAGATGGGTGTCCCTTTGGGCTGTAATTTGGATTTTATGCCCGACTCCATCTCTAAAGGCAAAGTCTGTTGCTGCGCAGGAGTCGCCGCCGTCCGCTTTGGTGGAGCGTAGGTCTGCGCAAAAATGGGGCTCGCTAAGGTAGGTTCCTTGGAGAGCGTAACCTTGTCAGCAATTAGCTCTGTTGCATCGGTTTTGGGCTCTTGTGAAAGCGCTGCGTCATCCTGCTTTGTCGGTGCTCCTGCGGGGGAGGTTGCGGTTGCATCAGCAGTAACTTCGACATCTGGGCGAGTTGCTGACTGTGGTTCCCCGAGAATATCCTTTCCGCTAGTCTCCTCACTTTTAATCGCGGCCGCCCCTCGTGCGTATGCCTGTTTGATGCTGGAGTGGAAGTCCGGTCGAGGAGGTGCCTTGTAGGGTTGTGCGGGTAAGGGTTGGGTGAGATGTATTCGCCTCAATGCCAGCGCGTCGTTCGGGGAGGACTCTGTGCTGATTTCGACAGGGGTGCTCTGCCGAGAGGCATCCATTTGCTTTGCCTCTCGGATAGACTTTGCAATTTTGGCCAAACTTGCAGCCCGCTCGGTAGTCAAATGCCGCCTGAAATTCAGGCACTCCGCCTGTGTGACGGGTGCCGTCCACTGGAACTGAGCCAAGCCCGAAAACGACTGCCAATAAGGATTTTCCGGCCAGCGACTGAGTACCTCGCTTTCCGATAGGCCGGTGATTTCGCTTAGGATAATCAGGGATGCGAGGATCCAGATTTTCCCAGCGCTTAATCCCTCTTGGGTTGCCTCAGGAAATAAACCGACCACTTCCGCCCAATCCAATTCCCGCGTCACCTTTGCTAAAGGGCGGTTCGGATCGATAAAATCTAGAAGCTTCGGTTTCACTAGACCGGAAACGTACACCATTGCGGCAAATCTTGGAAATACGGAGAAAGTCGATTTTATCCCCACGCCTTCTTGCTGGATTCCTGACAACCCATCACGCTTTTCCCATGGCTTCTGCCCCTAAATTTCCTTCAGTGGAAACCTTGTCTTCGGCTCAGGGAAATCCTCTTGATTGGGATAGGACCCATGTCTGGCACCCCTTTACCCAAATGCAGGAATGGTGCGCCACCGATCCTCTTTGTCTAGTGGAGGCTCAGGGGGCGCGCCTCTGTGATTCGGAGGGGAACTGGTACATTGATGGAAATGCCTCGATCTGGACCAATATTCATGGCCACCGACATCCTCGCCTCGATTCCGCCCTCCAAAAACAGCTCGCTCGCTTTGCCCATACTTCGTTTTTAGGCTTTACTCATCCCTTGGCCGCTCAACTTTGCGCAGAGCTTTGCGCCCTCTGGCCGCCAAACACACTCACCCGCGCATTTCTTTCCGACAACGGCTCCACGGCCATCGAGGTCGCGTTGAAAATGGCTGCCCAATACTGGCAAATGCTCCAACAGCCTCAGCGCCGACGTCTTGTTGCATTTCACGGCGCCTATCATGGAGATACTATGGGCGCCTCCAGTCTTTGCGGCGTCCCGCTATTCACCGAACGCTTTAGCGCTTGGCAATTCCCCGTAGAGCTCGTTGATTCGGCGGAGGCTCTTGAGAAACTCCCAGCCGAAGAAATCGCCGCTGTGGTCATTGAGCCCCTCGTTCAAGGTGCAAACCAAATGCGACTCTGGCCTGCGGGACTGCTCTCTTCTGTTCGCGCCTGGTGTGATCGGTTTGGGGTGTTACTCATAGCCGACGAGGTGATGACCGGCTTTGGGCGCACAGGCACCCTCTTTGCGTGTGAACAGGAGTCTGTAGTTCCCGATTTTGTCGCTCTTGCAAAGGGCCTCACTGGAGGGTATATGCCACTGGCAGCCACACTTACAACTGAGAATGTTTTTCGAGCGTTTCTTGGTGGGCCGGAACGCACCTTGTATTATGGCCACTCGTATTGTGGCCATGCGCTGGCCTGTGCCGTGGCGCTGGAAAACCTCGCGATTTTTCGTGAAGAAGGGGTGTTAACCCGCCTTCAAAATCAAATTGTGCTACTGAAAATGCTTTTGGAAAAGGAGTTAAAACCCTTGCCGAATGTCTACGAAGTGCGTCATATCGGGTTTCTCGCAGGCATCGAATTGCGTCACCCAGACGGCGCTCCCTTCGCGCCGGAGCTCGGGATGGGGACGAAGGTTTGTCGCGCAGCGAGGGGATTTGGACTATTGACCCGTCCGATTCGCGACACTGTCGTCTTGATGCCGCCCTACTGCATCACCGATGCTCAACTCGCGCACGCTGTAGGCGCAATCGCGGCTGCTTTGCGATCCTGTTGTTAGGCGCATTTCAATAGGAAAGGTTGTCTTAGGCGCTAGATTGCGTATTTCGTTAAAATATCTCTCTCAAAGCTGTTGTTCTTCGCCATGTTCAATCCAGCCCAAAGTGGAGTTCCAAACTTTCTCCCAACTTTTTTATTAACCGTTATCATCGACCTTCATGGACCGTTGGACAGGACTCAAATCACAGGCGCGCGCAGCGCTTTCACAACGCAACTACGGAGCAGCTAGTCTCTTGGAGCGGCTGGGTTCCACGGGCGTGACCTCCGTCGAACTGCTCAACGCCGAGCGTTCCTCGCTGGAGGCAGGGTGGATTCCCGGCGTTGAATTCGTGCCGCGCCGAGTCTTCCGGCAACGGCATCGCGGCTTTTTTGGAGAGTTTGTGAGGGAAGGGACGGGGATCACAGGCAATCTTGCGCTATGGCCCAGACAATGGGCTTCCGCGCGTATGTTTGCCGGCACAGCGAAGGGCTTTCATATACACCCACCTTATATTCCTGCGGGGCAGCAACCTGCGGCGTGGTTTGAGCACCTGTACGGAAAAATTCCAGCGCCCGTCGCTCAGCGTCCTTACGACAAGGAGCAGTGGGACGTGATGTTTTTTGTTCAGGGTAACGTTGAAATGCTCCTTGTAGACGAGCGCATAGGTTTGGAGCGGAGGATTATGCGTTTTATTTTAGAAGGGGATGACAGCGCGGCGCCGCAGCACGCAGGAGTGGTGATTCCAGCTGGGGTTGCTCACGCCTTGCGCGTTGAGGGTGCGCTGGATGCGATCATGGTGTACGGAACTTCCACCGTGTTTGACCCCGACGCGGAAGGTCGCCTCGCTGACGATGTGGAGCGCGCCCCGCTCCCAGTCGAGTGGCAGGCGTATCTCGATAATGCGTAAGTAAGAACAGCGGCCCCGCTCATTATAAAAATATTGCGCATGCCTATTTACGAATATGAACCGTGCTCGGGCGAATGCCGGGTTTGCAAAAGTGGATTCACTTTGACTCGTCCGTTGAGTGCTCCGCCCGTGGTGAACTGTCCGCTCTGTCGGCAACCGGTGCGCAAACTCATTAGCGCCGTGTCCTCGCCTAAAATCACCAAACCTCTTTCTGTTTCAGCTGCGAAAAACGCTGGATTTAAAATATTCAAGAAAGTCGGCAGTGGCGAATACGAGCGGCAGTAGCCATTTGAGCGGTCAGGTTCGGATGTCGCCTCGTTGCCTGATTAGGCGTCTTATCTCTCTACCAATTCGGTGCTTACATTAACCATCCGTGTATGGTTAAGCGTAAAGCGGCCCACGATCTTTGTGCCTCCTGGAATCGTGCAAACCAGTTGCGGCAAACCGCCGTCTTGGTACTCCAAGGAAAAAGTGCAGTTCCGCTGCTGCAACGAAACGGCTAGCCTCTGCATACGTGTATAAAGTGCTGGAGGAAGCCAGTCTGTGGGATCGGTCTTGAGGCTTTGTGCGTCGCACTCGATAAAGTTTTGGAAGTCGCTGAACACCATCCCTCGACCGTAGCCTCGCCCGAGGAAGCTGCTCAGCCCTGCAACTGCCGCGCGCGCTTCCTGATCTAACGAGGAGTTCAAGGGGAGCGTCAGCCAGAACTCGCGCCATTTAGATTCAAAACCCTTCGAGCTTCCGAATGTTTCTGTCCACGCCTTTTCTTTTGAAGAGCCGCGTGCCAAGGACTGAAGAAAGCGCAGAAATGGCACCCGGTATTTTCCCTCCTCGGCGTTGGCAAGGAAGTGCACCATCGCCCAAGCTTGGTCATAATTCTCGCCTTCCAGTTTGGCGTTCCAGGACTCCTGGCTCATTGTCATCATTTTTGAAATGCTCACAAAGCGCCCGCTATTCAAGCCCTGCGCCACCTGTTGGGCGCGTCTCAGCGGGATGACACCGCTCACCATACCATCTCCGGTAAAAATGGCCTCCTCGAAGTAGCTGGCGAGTCCCTCATTGAGCCACGGCGGAAGACTGTAGCGTATCACCGTTGCCGCAAATTGATGAAAGCCTTCGTGTTGCATCACGCGCCAAGTCCGCTCACTAATCGCCTCATCCGCGTCGCGCTTCACTATGAGAAAAAGAGCTTCTCCGGTGAAAACCCCAGCGCTATCCGGATCAAAGCCGAATCGGCGATAGTCCCCCGCCTTTGAAAACAGGACGAGGGGCATGCGCTGGCGGGTTTTGATCACAAAAAGCTTTTCCAGGCGCGCCTGGTACTCTGTCGCCATTTTTTCCATCCGCAAGATGGCCTCCGATGCCTCGTCGCTCGAAACATCCGTGTAGAGGCTGTAGAAAGGCGAGTCGTATCGTTTGAAGTCGGCGCTTAATAGTTGAGGCAGGACCTCGGTGAGCGGCACCTTCACTGACGCAACGCTTTCTAGAGCGAAGGTGAGCGTCATTAAGATGAGTAATAGGTAACGCATGAAGACTTTCCTCAGAGTTTCGTTTATTAGTGCTTAAAATGCTAGCTTGGAGAGAGTCCTGTTCCAGCCCGCTGTGTATCTGAGAATTCGTTCCGGAGTCACGCTCATCCTGATTGAAAAAAACCTCGCTTCAATTCATCGCGGAGGTGGTGTTTTAGCCGCACTTTTGTTTCCCTATTGGGTTCTATGTTTTGGTGCGAAGAAGTTGCCGCTCAGTGTCACGGTCCGCAGATTATTAATGATTCAAAAACGCCCTCAGGCCGCGTCCATGTCGGGGCGCTGCGAGGCGTGCTTATTCATGACGCAATTTTCCGAACACTTCGCGCCAAAGGGATAGAAGCCAAATATTTGTTCGGCGTGGATGATTATGATCCTCTAGATGAGATTCCTGCGGGGAAGGATGAGCATTTCTCCCAGTACCTCGGCCAGCCTCTTTGCAACGTTCCTGCTCCCGACGGTTCGGATGCTACCGATATGGCGGAGCATTACATGGGAGAATTCTGGGGCGTATTTCGCGAGCTTGGTGTTGAGGTCGAGCCTTACCGGATGCGGGATATTTATCGCTCGGGCCGTTTTAACAACGCCATCGACACGATCTTGCGCCACGCCGACGTCGTGCGTCGCGTTTATAAAGAGGTGTCGAATTCGGACCGGCCGCCGACTTGGTATCCCTTTCAGGTCGTGTGCGAAAACTGCGGCCGTATTGGCACCACGGAAGTATTCGCTTATGCCGATGGTAAAGTCAGTTATCGGTGTCGTGAGGATTTGGTGAAGTGGGCTCGCGGGTGTGGAAATCAAGGGAGCGTATCGCCTTTTGATGGTCGGGGGAAGTTGCCGTGGAAATTAGAGTGGGTTGCAAAGTGGATCACGTTCCCCGTCACCATCGAGGGCGCAGGAAAAGATCATTCGACCAAAGGCGGCTCGCGCGATGTGGCCTCCGCTTGCTTGCGTGCCATATTCGCCAAGGAGCCCCCGGCGAATGTTCCTTACGAGTTTTTTTTAGTGGGTGGCGCCAAGATGTCGTCCTCGCGGGGGCTTGGTGCGAGCGCAAGAGACATGGCTGATTTGCTCCCGCCAGAGGTTCTTAGATTTCTGATGATTCGAACCAAGCCGAATTCGCCCGTGAACTTCGACGTAAACGAGGATGGTATCGTCAAGCTGTTTAACGAGTTCGATCGTTATCACACGCGCGTGACCCGAGATAAAAATGCGACTCCCGACGAGACCCTTGTTTATCAGCTCGCTGAGACTAGGCCGAAAGGCGATTGTTTCCTTCCCAACTTTCAGCTATTGAGCACTTTGGCTCAGATGCCTCATCTCAATCCGATGCTCGAGATACAAAAACGACACGGTGCGCCGCTCACGGAAACAGAGTGTAACGCGTTGGAGCGCAGGCTCAAATCGGCGGCATTCTGGGTTGAGCATTACGCCAAGGAGGAGGAGAAAACTCGCTTACAGGAGTCCCTTCCTGCAAGTCACGTGACTTTGTCAGCGACGCAATGTGCTTTTCTACAACGACTTGGTGGTGCGCTGGCAAATGTCGTCTGGGAGGATGATCAACTCCAGGCAACCGTCTTCGAGACCGCGCGCCTCACTCCGATAGAACAGCCTCTCGCGTTTAAGGCCATTTACCGCGTGCTGCTGGACAAGGATGCAGGCCCCAAGGCTGGTAATCTATTCGCTTATTTAGAGCGTGCTTTCCTTCAAAAACGCTTCTTGGAAGTGCCTTTGGACAAAGCTGTTTTCTGGAAGGAGACAGCACTGACTCAGGAGCAGCTCGTCGAGTGGATGGTTCTGCAAAAGCCGAAAATCGCTTCTTATGAACACGCCATTCAAAGTGCCGAATGCGGTCATGTCCTCGAATTGACTGTGACAATGCTGGACGGCAAGAAGCATATGCGCCGTGTTTGGCTTCCCGAATCAGCGGAAAGTACGAGCGTCTTAAGTGCTTTGGTTTAGGCTAATTCTCTGGAGAGCGCACCCCAGCGATTCGATCGCCTTTTGGGAGTGCGCCGCACTGAGCGTCACTCTTAAGCGTGCGGTACCTTTTGGGACTGTTGGGTAGCGAATCGCGGGTACCCAAAAGCCCAGATCTCCAGCACTCGAGGCAGTCTGCAGTGCTTCACTGGCGGATAATGCCGCCTCATTTTCACCCACGATTAGCGGCACAATCGCGCTTTGTGGCTGATGTGAAAGGTTCGCGCACATGTGAAAGTGACGGATATTACTCCATAAGAGATGTCTGCGCTGTGCTGCCGCCTCGGTGCCCATCCAACGTACAGCCGCCGCGCCTACCGCCGCTTGGGCTGGGGGAGGCGCTGTTGAGAACATGAAACTGCGCGCCTTGTTCGTGAGCCACTCCACCAAGGTTTGGCTTCCGCATACGTAACCGCCTGCACAACCTAATGCCTTGCTAAGTGTTCCCATGTGAATCTCAATCCGATCGGAAAGTCCCTTCGCGTCAGAGAGACCCGCCCCGTTTTCCCCATGCACTCCAACGGCGTGCGCCTCGTCCAAAAGAAGCCATGCGCCGTAACGTTCCTTGAGTTCGATTATCTCTCTTATAGGCGCACAATCGCCGTCCATACTGAAGACGCTTTCCGTCGCGATAATAATCCTCCCACGCGGATGTTTGTTCCGCGCCCAGCGCAGATGACTTTCCAAACGATCCAAGTTGTTATGCGGAAAAATGCGGAGTGTCGCCCCCGAAAGTCGCGCGCCGTCAATGATGCACGCGTGACAAAGCTTGTCCAAAATTACAATATCCCCCGCGCCTGCTAGCGCCCCTAGTACGCCCAGCGCCGTCGCGTATCCGCTTGAAAATGCCAACGCAGCCTCACTCTGCTTCCACCTCGCGAGTTCGAATTCCAGTTCGCTGTGAGGCGCGAGCGTTCCGCTAATTAATCGGGATGCACCGGCACCGGTTCCGTATTGCGCAATAGCGGTGATGGCTGCTTCCGCCAAGAATGGCTCCGTCGCTAGCCCGAGATAATCGTTGCTCGAAAAGTTTTGCAACCGAACATCACCCACACTGACTTCAGGCCCTTGTCTCGAGGATAAGGGGCGCAACACCCGTTTTGATCCTGATTCTTCCAGCTCCGAAAGTGAAGTCGCAAGCTGTTTGTTCATATGGGTTAAGGGCTACTAGCTGTCCGTGGGTCTTCTCCAAGGCCCCATTGTAAAAGTTTCTGGGAATCACTCCAAACGAACGCTTTCTCAGCTCCAAGGACGACAGAAATCACGTCTTTAGAATTATTGTTGGCGCTTGAAACGAGGCAAAATTTTGCAGCCGCAGTGTACCCAGTTTTCATTCCATTACAGGATCTCAAACTTGAGAGGACTCTGTTGGTATTGTGGAATTCGCTGATATGGCCGTCCGGATGTTGCCAGCGTAATTCTTTGAGGCAAACAATGTCGCGTATCGCTTTCTGCTTGTATGCGGCGGTTGCCAGTTTTGCCATGTCGCGTGCAGTCGAGTGCTGTCCTTCAGCGGGCAAGCCGTTGGGATTGACGAAATGTGTGTTAGACATGCCAAGCTTTGCCGCCTTTGCATTCATCTTTTTAGCGAACGCCTCAATGCTTCCAGCGTTGTCCCTTGCCAAGGCCCGTGCCACGTCGTTCATACTTTTTACTAAAAGGATCCGCAGCAAATCTCCTCTCCGGTAAGTCTCACCAGGCTCTATGTCCAATTTAGAAGGCTCCGCAAGGGTGTCGACCCTCTCGATCTTCACGATATGATCCGGGTCTCCCGCCTCAGCCACTAGTAACGCGGTCATGAGCTTCTGTGTACTCGCCACTGCCCGGCGTGCATCTGGATTCACAGCGTGTAAAACCTTACCAGTTCGTGCGTCAATAAGAATGGCGGAGATGGCGTGTACTCTCGGCGGACCGCCCGGTTTAACTGGCCCGTCATCATCCTCTTCAGGAGCTGCGGTTTGAACCGGCTTCCGTGGGGGGGATGATTTTGAGGCCGCTTTAGATGTAGCCGCCAAAGGCTGCTTCTCGGTAGCGCAGGCCGCGAGAGGGAGCAGCCCCGCGGCGATGAGGCCGAGACGAAGCATTGGGTGATGAAAACGGCTCATAGGAAGTGAGGATAGATTCTGACAATGTGTCTCAAAAGTCGGTTCTGTCACGCTGAGCGTGATAAAATTATAGTGCCCCGTGGCAGCTCGGCAGCAAGTAAGGCGGCATCTTCCAAAGTGCTCGGCTTAAATGCTTAAAGCTCTTGTTGTAAATCAGTTTGCATCGAGCCCCGCAGCGTGTGCAGTGTTTCAGGGTCCTTATAGTGCCTCCTTAGTCCGCTATCAGACAACGCTCCCGCGGGTACGTGGTTAATGAACTCGGCAAATGACTTGTCAGTCCCGCCGCGCTGTAGTTCCACGCCCTTTTTCGTTTCCCAGAACTCGGCCTCAATCTTTTCAAGCGCTCGTGATGCCTCCTCTGGAGCTAGATCTTCTCGGCGCCCTAGTACCCAAACGAGTTCAGGATCCTCGGGGAGAACCACCGGAAAACACACAAATGGCGCTTTCACCGGCTCCGGTTCAGCCAAGGCGGGATCAACCTTGACCCGATTTTTCACCACGCGGTCTGGCAGGTCTATGGCTACTTGAATGCTTCCACCTGTTTCACCCGGAGATATTTCGACATTATCTGCCCCGAACTGGTTCACCAATTCTTGCTGAAAGTCTGCCATCGTTTCCGGCTTAATATCGGGGAGGCCCCCTTCTTCGCAGAACTTTTCGAAGGATTGCAGGCTTTTAATAAGTCGAACTTCCTTCGCGACTTCTGCATAAATAGCCGTAGCTAGATGTGGGTCGTTGGTGGCCTTTGGAAGGACTTTTTCCAGTAATGCGAGAAATTGAGTTTCGTTAAGAGCCTTTGTTTTCATTAAAATAAATACCTTTTGCGTAGCGGTTTAGGGGAGTTAATCTTCGAATTGGGCAGCCGCGTGTTGCTCAGGTCCGCTCTCGCAGTCCGCTCAGTTCTCCCAAGATCTCAACGTTGACTGCAGAAGCTTTTCAACTCTCCCTTCGGTCGGTTCCGCGGAGCGGGGGTATCACTGTGCCCCTAATTGGAACGCTTCGTGTACGAGGTTTGCCGCCTCCACAATGCGTTCCTCAGCAATAATCACCGCCGTTTTAATTTCGCTCGTGGATATCATCTGAATGTTGATCCCGCCCGCGCCCAACGCTTCAAACAACTTGGCTGCCACTCCTGAGTGAGACCGCATCCCAATTCCCACAATGGAAAGTTTTGCGATTCCGTCCTGTGCCTTAAATCCGGTCGCCGATACCGCGTTTACTATCGGATCCAAAGCCGCTTTGACCTTCCCTAACTCGTCCTTCGCCAGCGTAAATGAAATATCCGTAGAACCATCCGCACTCACGTTTTGAACGATCATGTCGATGATCACGTTTGCGTCAGCAAGCACTCGGAATATCGTGGCGGCTGCTCCGGGGCGGTCTGGAACGTGCGTGATCGTCACCTTAGCCTGATTCTTTTCAATGCTCACGCCGCGCACAACGACTGACTCCATGCTGTCTGTTTCTTCTTTCACAATTGTTCCTGGGTTGTTGTTGAAACTGGAGCGCACCTCAAAAGTAACGCTGAATTTTTTTGCAAATTCCACAGAGCGGCTCTGCATCACTTTCGCGCCACTTGATGCCATCTCAAGCATCTCGTCATAAGAAATTTCCGAAATCTTGGAAGCAGACTTAACCACCCTAGGATCACAGGTATAAACTCCGTCTACATCTGTGAAAATTTGACACAAGTCGGCTTTAACCGCCGCCGCGATTGCGATCGCGGTGAGATCTGACCCGCCCCGCCCCAATGTGGTGATGCTTCCGTCCAGAGACTCTCCTTGGAATCCCGCTATCACCACAATGTTACCATCCCTCAGTGCCTCGTTCACACGCTCCGGTGAGATTGTGGAAATCTTTGCCCGGGTGTGAACTTCGCTTGTTACGATTCCCGCTTGGGCGCCGGTTAATGAGACCGCTTTCTGCCCTAAAGCGTTGATCGCCATTGCCGTAAGGGCGATCGTGGTCTGTTCTCCTGTTGCAAGAAGAACATCCATTTCACGCTCGCTCGGTGCCGTCGAAACCTCTTTTGCCAGTTTTATCAGCCCATCAGTCACTCCGCTCATCGCAGAGACCACCACCACCACCTGATTTCCAAGTCGTTGGGTCTCAATGACCCGCTCGGCTACCTTACGGATCCGCTCGGGGTTTCCTACAGAAGTGCCGCCATACTTTTGAACAATCAGTGCCATGAGAAAGGAGGGCAAACATTCGTTCGACGTTAGTGTGTTGTAAACGGGATTTTTGTGGCCTGACTGCTTGTTTTTGATCCCGTGAATCATCCAAAGGCACTCTTTGTTGAGAATCCAACTCCAAAAATAAACCCTAACCTACTGATTTACAGTTTTTTGGTGGATGGAGGTCGTCGGCATTTGGCCACTTTTGGCTTACCTGATTTCTGATTCGGCGCCATCAATCTCTTCACTGTTTTCTTCGCTCCCACCGGCGCGGGTATCTGCTCGCAGACCTGCTGCGACGCTCTCGCAAGGCTGAAAATTTGGGTCTGTCTGGGGCTGATTAATTCCCTTATAAGATTTTGTAAATTAATTAAAAATAGATACTTAGTGAAGCTAACTAGTTTTAAAGATACGATGCTGGTAGCGAAACCTACCAAAAAAATTTCACCACTCTATTGACGCCTCACCGAAAGTCGCTACAGTGCCCAACCCGCCGAGAAATCGGCTCGAGCTGCTTCGGCAGCTTCGCTCTTTGAAAGTCTGGTTCCTAAGCTCAGCGTTGGTGGGCGTCATTCACGACATTCGGTTTGTGTAAACAAGCCAACCGTCTGGTGACTCGGCCCGCAACTACACGATGTGTTTCATCATAAGTTATGGTGAACAAGACGATGTGACGCGCTCGAAGCAAAGGAATGGCTGAAGATAATAATTTTAGAGGCTACTGGTACAACAGTAGTGCTCAAAAA
>CAIXGS010000002.1 GCA_903919125.1 uncultured Spartobacteria bacterium
CTCCGTACATCTATCTCTTTCCGGTACCGGTTTTCAATCTCGCCACTTAAGTCTGGGCGACCAAGTCGTAGCTGTCGTGTTCGCATGAATTAGGCTAATCATATCCTGACAAAAAGGCCAGTTATTTCACAGAGATGGTATAAGCTCAGTTGTGATATGGCAGAAATCCATGGCTTCCCGCGCTTAAAATCTTCAGAAAACGCCGTACGCGGAGCTTATTAAGAACCGAAATTGCAGTAAATCTCGGTTTCAAAAGGCGGTCCAAATACCTCTCCTGCGCAGAGCGTGAGATTCAGGAACTTGTTCTAGTACACGTCTTTTTTGTAGCGCTTTGACTTTTTCAAAGCATCCACATACTCCGCGGCTTCCTCAACCGAACAGCCCTTTTCTCGCTGCACAATTGCATGTAATTCTGCGTCCACATCTTTCGCCATCCGCTCTCCATCTCCGCAGACAAAGAAATGCGCACCCTCCTCCAACCAAGCGAACAGCTCCGAGGAAGCCTCCTTCATTCGGTGTTGCACGTACACCTTCTCAGTCTGATCCCGTGAGAAAGCGAGATCCAGCCGGTTTAAAGTTCCTTCTTCCTGCATCCCAAGTAATTCTGATTGGTATAAAAAGTCGGAATCCCTGCGCTGCTCACCGAAGAATAGCCAGTTTTTACCGTGGCCACCCAACGCCTTGCGCTCTTGTAAATACGCACGAAATGGAGCCACCCCTGTGCCGGGCCCTACCATGATCACCGGCGTGGTTGGGTCTTCGGGTAAACGGAAATGTTTCGCCGTATGAACAAAAACAGGCACAGCAATTTCGGGTGGCGTGCGATCCGCAAAAAAGGTCGAGGCCACGCCATTGCGCCGTCTACCAAACGTTTCGTAGCGCACTGTCGCTATGGTGAGATGTACCGCCTCCCCCACGGCTTTCTGACTGGACGCGATAGAGTAAAGGCGGGGTTGGAGTTTGCGCAGGGTCTTCACGAACTCTTCAGGTGTCCATCTCATCCGAGGATAACTCAGAAGAAAATCAATTACTTCCCGCCCCCATAGATAACTTTCCAACTCCTTTTTCTTCGTTGCATCTCCAGTGAGCAGCGCAATTTCCTCAGCCTCGGTTCCTGCTTTTGCCACGATAGCCGCCAAGAATTCCTTGGAGGGAGTGGTGATAATGTAGTCTTTCCAGAGGACTTCTCTCAGGGACTTGAGAACCCCGTCGTGGCTGGTCACAGTCTCTTCGCCGCTTGCTCCAAGGGTTGTGAGAAGTTCTTGAACCAGAAGGGGATCATTGCTCGCAAACACCCCAAGAGAGTCGCCCACTTCATAGACTAATCCCGAGCCTGCAAGCGAGATTTCGTGGTGCCGAGTTTCCTTCTGGGAAGCCGACCCGCTCAAAAGGCGGTTTACGGTGTGGCGGGCGGGGAACGGGTTTTTGCGGGAGTAAAGGCTAGCAGGATCCGTGGACATAAACTGGAATCTATATCTAACAGACGCCGCGATAATCAAGCATCGCGAATCTAAGGGCAGGAGGAACGTTTAGTTCCTTATTCTTAACCGTAACGCGGGAGAGATTTTGTTGTCCGAACTTTTCTCACTTTTCCCAAACTATTTCCTCTTCCTTTACGTAGCAAAGGGAGGAGCGGAACCGGGCCGAGCGGCAGCTTTCCAGGCTTGCACACCACCCACACCGATCAGATCACGTGGAGGCCAGTGTAGATGTGTTTATCACCTCAATCCATCCCCACTCCCCACTCCCAAGCACAAAGCACAAAGCACAAAGCACAAAGCACAAAGCACAAAGAACAAAGCACTTGGCAACATTTTCCTGCAGAACAAGTCCTAAACCATCACCGCGCATGCCTCGGCACTGCGCTCACTTAGTATAAACAAAGAAAAACAGCACAATATGAACACGCTCACTAAATGGAATCCGTTTCAAACCGGCTATCGCAATCCCTTCCGCGAATTGGAAGAAATTGAGTCCCGTCTGGAATCGCTCTTTGATCGCTCCCCGCTCACTCCAGGCCGTGTCCGAGACGAATCCCTTTTTGCACGGGGCTGGAGCCCTTCAGTGGATCTCACCGAGTATGAAAAGGAGTACACGGTGAAGGCGGATCTTCCAGACGTCGCAAAGGCGGATATTAAGCTCTTTGTGCGGGATGGAGTTCTGGAGATTTCCGGCGAACGCAAAATGGAACGTGAGCAAGAGGGGAAGCGCTTTCACCGCTCAGAACGTTGTTACGGTGTGTTTCAGCGCTCTTTCGCCCTACCCCAAGGCGCGGAAGGGGAAAAGGCAAAGGCCGACTTCCATCATGGCGTTTTAACCGTGCACATCCCTAAAAACGAAAAAAGCATACAACGGGGTGTGGAGGTGAAAATTACTTAGAAAGGCGCCCATCTTGGACTGCCCTCTCAGACTCTTTCCAAGTGAAGCCAGTCAAGCGTTGGCGGGCTTCACTTCGGGGAGAATCTTAGCAGGCTGCATGAATCTGTGTGCTTGCCCTTGTGCGCGTCTCGCTCGTCGGTTTTCTAACCTGCCGCCAGATTTAAATGCCTGGCTTTAAGAATTCTATCGGGAGTTTTCAGGTTTGGGAACGAGAGACTTGGCGGCGTCTAAAAGGCTCTTGGCGGCTTCGGGCAAGGCTTGGACTGGTTTGGGGAGTATTTTTCCAGCCCCGTCTATAACGCCTTTCACCGCGCCCCTGAGAGCCTCGGTAACGTCCCCACTTTGGATGGCCCCTAATGTGGCGGCGGCTAAGCGCGCAGAAAGGTCCTCTACGGGGTGGTCTACTGAACCAGATAGATTCAGCGGGGCCCACACGTAGCCGTCTCTGGATTCTGCGAAAATCTTGGTGGGAGACCCTGGTAGCCACTGTAAAAGCCCGGAGGAGATTCCCAACTTAAGGGCGCCTTTGAGTTGACCGCCCTCGACGGCGAGGGATCCTTGGACGCGAAGAAGGCCGTCGGCATCTAGGTCGAGGTCTTGAAATTCTGTGCGGGTAGCGGTCCTTAGAATGCGCGTTGTGGCCGTTTTAAGGGGGACCTGACGGAAGCGCGGGACGCCGAGGAAAGAATCGAGTTGAGAGAGCAGGGGGAGGGCCTCGAGCTTGCCGCCTGTGAGTCGGATTTCGCCTGAGATCTCACCGGGGAGGTTGGGGGCGTTTTTTGTGTAGTGAAGAGTGCCTTGGAGCGAGCCTTGGAGGCGCGCCTGCCACCATTCTGGAAGGAAGGGGTGGACGGTGACATTCTCGAGTTGGGCGTGGAATTCTCCGGTGTTATCTCGGCTCCATTGTCCGGAAAGGGTGGTTTGACCCCCTGTTTTGAGGAGTAAGCGGGCGTTGCGCAGGATGCACTCGGCGGTTTCGCCAGACTTATAGATTAGGCGTGCTTGGGTGAGTTCTGTTGCAGGGGTTCCCGGCCAATGTAAGTCGCCGCCGGCTAGGTCTATCGCCCATCCACCTTCAACCGGTTTGGCCTCTAGTCTGGTTTGTCGCAGCTCTGCGCCTTGGAAGGTGAAGGTGGCGCGGTCTGTTTGGATTGTTGAAATTTCTGTGCGGCTTGGAAGGAGGTTGGAAAGCCAAGTCCGAGCGGGCGGCGTTGCCGTTGAAGATGGTGAGACAGAGGGGGGAGAGGTGTTTGCAGTTTGTAGTTTTTGTGGAAGCACCAGATCTAGGTCCAACCGAGCAAAAGTGAGAGTAGGGAGAAGCCATTTCTTATGCCAGAGTCCGTTGAGATCCACTTCAGCACGTCCGGATTGAATTTTAGCTTTCCGGAAAAATGCTCCTTCGAGGCCGTCCATCGCGAGGGTGTCGCTGGAGACGATTGTTCCCTGCCGTTTTAAGGGCGCAAGTTCCGCAGTGGCGTGAAGTGCGCGTCCTATTGCCGACTCGGTCTTGACCCGAAACGACTCACTTTTGAGGTAAGCCTCGAACCAGGCTTGTCCTGCAAAAAGCGCGATCACGGCACCGATAAACAATAATGCTCCGCTCCAAAGAATAAGAGAGGGAGCCTTGTGGGACGTCCGTTTACGTTTTGGGAATTCGGCTGCCGTCGAATCTTCGCGCATGGGGGTGGTTCGGAAAAGTAGGAGCGCCTTAATTTCTGGTAATCATTCTGAAAAAAGGTGTTAGAGAGCTAGTTTTTTATAAAGGCTATCCAAGCTTTCTGCAGCGCGCGTCCAAGGGAAGTTTGATCGCATGGCGTTCTTCATCAGAATATCCCATGCAGCCTTGTTACTGAATAAATCTAAAGTCCTGAGCAGCGCATCCCAGAAGGCTTCGCTTGAGTCTGGATCATAGAGCAGCGCATTGCCCTTGCCTGAGGCTGGGTCGAAATCAAAGAGGTTTTCCAGCAGTCCACCGTCGGCGTGTGCTAGAGGCACCGCTCCCAGGCGCAGTGCGTTGAGAGGGGCTAGCCCGCAGGGTTCGAAGTGGGACGGAACGATGAGGACATCTGCGCCGGCAAAAAGGCGTTGGGGAAAGTCTGGATCTGAGAAAGGGAGGAAGGCCATTTTGTTTGGATGCTGCCTACAGGCGGCCAGAAGATCCCTGCGAAGGGCGGCGTCTCCATCGCCTGCAATGATTAAGCGGGCGTCAGCCGCTAGCAGTTTTGGAAGGAGCGGCAAAAGAAGGTCGTAACTTTTTTGATCGGCGAGACGGCCTAGCATCGCAAAAACTGGGGCAGCAGGCTGCGGGGCGAGTTGCACTTCAGAGAGCAATGCTTCGCGGCAAATCAGTTTGCCTTGGAGCTGATCAATTGAAAACGGAGCGCAGACAATTTCTGGGTTCTCTGGGTTCCATCGCTCGGAGTCTACCCCATTTTGTACTACAAACAGTTGGTTGGCTCTTTCCGTAAGGACGGAATGCAGGCCGCTACCTCCGCTGGAAGTCAAAATTTGTTTCCGGTATACTTCACTGACCGTGGTGAGAAGATCTGCCGTCAGAATCCCGCCCTTGAGCAGGTTCATACTGCCATAAAACTCAAACCCATGAGGGGTGATCCAGCGGCTAGGGAGGTTTGTACAGGCGAAATCAGCCATGGGGAAGCTGCCTTGATAAGCCACATTGTGGAGCGAAAGTACGGTGCGAAAGGGGAGCTGTTGTTCTGCCACCAAGGCAGGCACAAGAGCGGTTTGCCAGTCGTGGAGATGCAGGATTTGTGGCGAGGGCTCGAGACGTTTGGCTAGTTCCACGATTGCTCTGGAAAAAAAGATGAAACGCAATGCGTTATCTGGGTACGTCTCTCCAGCGTTGCCGTAGAGGCCTGGTCGGCCAAAAAGCGCCTCGTTGTGGATGAGGAGAATTTGCTGTCCATCAGGCTGGGTACGCTCAAAGACATTCACTGGCTGGAGTGAGTCACCCACTGGCAGACTGAACTGCACGTTCACGGGGGTCGCATCTTTCATCAAAGCCGGATAACCGGGCAGCACAACGACGACATCGTGTCCTATCTCTGCAACGTAGCGGGGTAATGCTGCGAGCACTTCACCCAAACCTCCGGTAGTGGCGTACGGTGCAATCTCACTGGCTGCGAAAAGGATCATCATAATGAAACGCATTTGCACCACACTGCCCGCCCTGCGGCAACCGGTTATTTTGATGCGTTGTTAATACTTGAGAATCTTCGCCAAAAAATCTCGGGTAACGTTCGATTTTGGGGCGTTGAAAAAGGATTCAGTAGCACCCGCCTCCACGAGGCGACCCTCAGCGACAAACGCCACCCAATCACTTACTTGTCTGGCAAATCCCATCTCATGCGTGACCAATATAAAATCGCGCCCTTGCTCACTTAACATCGCGATGGTATCGAGCACCTCCGCAGTCATGGCGGGATCAAGGGCGGAGGTCGGTTCGTCCAAAAGAAGAAATTGCGGTTGAACCGCCAGCGCCCGCGCTATGGCGATGCGCTGGCGTTGTCCCCCCGAGAGAGCAGCCGGTTTTTTATGGGCATGGCCTTCCAGATGGAACCTCCGGAGCAACTCCATTGCAATGTGTTCGGCCTCGCTCCTTGGCTTTTTCTGCACAGCAGTCAGCGGTAGCGTAATGTTTTCCAGCGTGGTGAGGTGCGGAAAGAGGTTGAAACTTTGAAAGACGACTCCCGTTTTGCGACGGTGCTGTAGAAGAGTGCTTTCCTCGAAAATCAGCGTTTCATCATTGAGAATAACTCCACCAGAATCAGGCGTTTCCAATCCAGCAAGAATGCGCAGCAAAGTGGACTTGCCGCCTCCCGAAGGGCCGATGAGGACGAGTGCGCGCGTCTCGCTGACATTGAGCGAGAGGTTATCGAGCGCTTTATGGGTGCCGAACGCTCGGCAAAGGGCGTTCAGCTCAAGTTTCATAGCGGAAACGGGCTTCTAATCGTCGGGTCCAAAGTGAAATGGGAAGTGTCAGCAGTAGATAGCCTGCCGCGAGCAGGAGGTAGCTTTCGAAATTACTAAACGTGTAACTCGCGACATTGCGGGCGCTCTGGGTCAACTCGTTGACTCCGATGATTGAGAGCAGCGAGGAGTCTTTGATCAGCGAGACGAATTGTCCGGTCATTGCCGGCAGCACCACGCGAAGCGCTTGAGGCAAGATTATGTAACGGTAAGTCTGTAGGCGTGTCAGCCCTATAGCTTGCGCTGATTCGAGTTGCGATCGGCCCACGCTTTCGATCCCCGCCCGAAAGACCTCCGCAAGATAGGCACCGCTAAAAATGGATAGCGTCAGGATGCCCGCCACCACTCGGTTTTCCAGCCGAACGGCCTCTGCGACAATATAGAACAAAATGTAAATTTGTGCGAGCAGGGGAGTGCCTCGGACGAGTTCAACGTAGCCATGCACGGCGTATCGCAGTGGCAGGAGGCGGCTGCGTTGTCCAAGCGCAACAAGGACGCCCAACAGTGTGCTCAGGCCAAGTGCTCCCAGCGAGATGCCGACCGTCGTGCCCCAACCCGCCGCAAACAGTCGCCAGTAAGCGCCGACGGCCTCCCAATCCCAGTGCAACCCAGAGTGTCGCAATATCAACCAGCCAACCCAAGTGACGCCCCCCAGCACCAAACACGTGTTGACGCACTGCACCCATCCCACAGGCTTCGAGTTGCCTTCCGGCGCTAAAAGCAACTTTCTAAAAAAGGTCTCCGGCATGATCGCACTAGAATAAAAAAGGAATTCCAGACGCTCGAAAAGCCTCTTTCTGGGGAGCCAACCAGCGATTGCCCAGCACTTCAAACCCGCCTTTGCTCCGATAATCAGACAGAAATGCGTTCACTTTTTCGCGCAAAACATCATCTCCTTTGCGAATTCCAACCGCCCAATGCTCGATCTGGAACGGGTTCAATAGCGCCCGGGTTGTCTCAGGATTTTGTTCGGCATGTTTGAGCACCGACATCTGGTCGTAGAGGAAGGCATCGGCTCGCCCTTGGACGACTTCCAGCACGCAGGCCGTCTCCCGATCTAATACGACAACGCGCGCTTTCTTTAACTGTCTGGAGTAAAGATGCCCTGTGGTTCCTTGTTTGACCGCAACAGTCTTTCCGGTTTGGTCGCAGGCGGCTATGGAGTCGATCGGAGCGTTTTTCCCCACAAGCATACACAGCCCGGTGGACAAGTAGGGCTCAGAAAAGTCAATCGAACGGGCCCGCTCTGGGGTGGCGGTCATGGAGGAAATAATGAGATCGATTTTACCCGTTTTTAAAGAAGGGATAAGTCCGTCGAAGGGGAGGTTGAGTATTTCGACTTTACGCTGGAGGGCCGTCGCCAAGGCACCGGCCAAATCGACGCTGACCCCCTCGGGTTGGCCGCTGGGATTTGCCATTTCAAACGGTGGGTAGGCGAGCTCCATGCCAACAAGCAGGATGCCGGCATCACGCGCAATCCCATCGGAGACCACCGTCAGCAAGGAACACAAGAGCAGAAGTAATACACGCACCTTCCAAGCCTGACAGAAGACTACAAAACTTGGCAGACAGATTTGCTTCGCTTCATCACGAAAATAGGTGCGACTAGCGTATGTGCCGGATCTGAGTAACTCCGAAATCCATGTGATAGAGGTCCTGCTGTGGCCTTCAGTTCCCCATGTCAGTGCGTTTGCGTTTCAGGCCATATTCGCTCTGCTTTGAGTGGTTTCTTGCACGCCGCGCCGATTGACCGCCCAAAGGCGGGGCTTACGGAGTGGACCAAGTCCAGTTCGTTTGATCGGGCTTGCTGTAGTCCATGGCCCCACCATCGTCGGTGCCTTTCCATCCTGTGGAATAAAGCATGAAGCCCTGTGCATTCTCTTTGAGTAAGTAATGTAAGGGCGCACCATCGAAGACTTCCGCTGGGATAGCCGCTAAGAAGCTCGGCACAAGCGTCTCCAGCTCGGGCGGAAAACTGCCATGACGGAGACGGTGGCGTTCCAAGGCAATGGCTATGCGCGCAATATTGACGAGGGTTTGTCCTCTGAGCGAAGTTTTGATGACTCCAAAAAACGGGAGGGATATTGATTCGGCGAGGAAGTTGAGCGGGCCCCAGTGCGGCTTGGGAGGGGGTAAAATCGCACGCAAATTCCGTGAGCCCTCCGCTGAAACGGCTTTTTTATAGAGTGTTATACTGTCTAAGCTGTTGGTGGAAATAATGTTTAGAATGGTTTTTCCGAAAAAAATGGTAAGGAATTTGTCTAAAAAACTTCGCGCCTTTGCGTCTCTTCCAACCACTGCCAATAGCATTTCTAATTTTGCGTCTTTTTTTAACGTTGTTTCGGCTTGGACGCTTGCTTGCATATCCCTCGCAAAGAGGCTTTCGCCGCCGAGGCTGACTTCCAGCGAGGACAAGCAATCGCAGCGGGCCAGTGCCTGATCAAGGATTGCCAATTGCGGATCCGACCATACTTGCCGCGATACTCCTTCGTAGAGTGCGGGCATTAGAACGCCTAACTGTGTGACGTAGACCAAATGCTCAATTAGAGTTGGGTAGGTATGAAGATCTGCTACTTTGAGTAGGAGCAGGCACTCCTCCAGAGCCTCAGTGCCGCGGCCTGCGTTCACATGGGCTCTCGCCCTGAGTTGGGTCACATTCGTGATGCTGAGCACGGGATTGATGAGTGGATTCACCTGCAACAAGGGATTGGGAGCAGGGGCTGTGGGGAACACGCTGGCATGCGGTCGCTGCTTTGCTTCATGGAGGCGTTTCCAGAGTGGATCCAGGTTCTCGTAAACTTTCAGGATAGCGTCGGAATCCGAGAGGTCGGTGGTGTCTGGCGCTAGTCGATTCTCGGAGAGTGCTTTGCTGCGAAGATCCGCCAGATTTCTCGCTTCAAATGGCCCCAATACCTTGAGGCTTCCGCCGCTGATTTTTAGAGGTTTTATGCTCTTCAGTGGTTTCATTCCTGTTTCGTCAAGGTAGCGGGTTTTAAATCCAAATGGGTTTTCTGAACTGGGTGGGACTTTGACGTGTTCGATTGCTAGAAAGGGTTTGAAGTCCTCTATAGCGCCAAAGTTGTCCACTTCGGGAACGGGTTTTGGCAGGACTTCATCCCAAGAGTCGGGCAGGCCCGCAGCCTTGGCATTAGCGAGTGCCTTTTGGTAGCGGTGCTTGGAATACGCGCCGGAAAGGGCGGCCGCTAGGAAGGGTATTGTGATAAGCCAAAGGACGGTCCATCCGAGTCGGCGTACCCATTTGTGTGGGGTGGGCGAGGGGGAGTCTATGGGTGGGGGTTCCATAAAATTTCTTGAGGTCATAGCACCCACAGGATTTTCCAGCATTGAGACAATGTGGAAATCATTTAACCGGATTCCGATGGGGTTTGTTTCCGCTCCAAGGCATTAGGTTGTGCTTCGGTGTATCATAAAAAAGAAGGCGGAAGGGACTTGCCCTTCCACCTTCGCTACGGAGCTCGCTTACCTCAGGGAGCTAACTATTTTGCAGGAGCCACAGCGGCCACTGCAACAAGTTCGTATTTATGGGGTTGCGGCTGATTGTTCTTGTAGATCTCGTCCTCTAAAGCAGTTGCCTTTTCCAGCAACACCTTCACACGTGCTTGCATTTCTGTGTGGTACGTCTCGAAGGTCGCCTTCGCCGTGGCTTCCTCTGGGGTGCCGACGGCTTTGTTCATCTTGTTGCGCGCACCTTTCAGGCCCGCAAACTCGCCGCGTACTTTAACATAGGCTTCTGAATTCCGCTGCTTGTTGAGGTCTGCGACTTTCGCCGCCTGCTGGTATTGGGGCGTGAGTTTGTTTTCCTCTAACTCTACTCCGAAGCCGAGTTGTCCGTCGGTCCACTTCCCAATCGGGGTGCCGTCGATGGTCAACTCGTAGCTCCCTGGCGCCAGATTACGCACAGTGAGCTTTTCGTTACTCATTCTGTGCCCTGCATGCATGAGCTTATAGCCTTCTTCCGCTTCGGCTGGAACTACCCAAGGGAGTGCGTTGGCTTTGAGCGTGAAGGCGATTTTATCTCCTCCAGACAGATCGGAAACCTTTGCATTGGAGGCGCTGGAAAGCCACTTTCCATCCTTTTGGAAGACGGTGACGGCCGACACTTGGCTTTTCTGAGCGATATCTCCAATCAGCGCTGTAGCCATGACGAATTGCCCGGCGGGTCCAGGGTGAACAGCGTCTTTGATCATGGTCCAGTTCGGATCGGTGCGGCGTTGCTCTAGAGTGGTTTGGTTGAGCGGGCCATACATGTCGACAAAACCGAGCCCTCGCTGTTGGGCCATTTCGCGCAACCACGCTCCATAAAGTCCCAGCACGCCGTTGTAGTAAGTATCGCGGGGCTCAAGCGCCTTCCCATTCATGCGAGCAGCGCGGGCATCATGCATCGTCGGGGTCATCGGTATCGTGACGGCATTAAGCTCTTCGAGTTTGTCTAAAATCGTCGTCATCCCTGTCTGGTAGGTGTCGAAAATTGCTTGGTCGAAGCCTTTGTATGAGCCGTCGTTCATTCCGAGCAAAATGGTGACCACCTTGGGCTTGTAGGCTGCCACATCTTCGTCGAAACGGTCCAAGGCGTTTTGGGCTCGGTCCCCGCCTACGCCGGCATTGTGGAAGTGGATGCGCCGCTCGGGGTAGCGGGTGTAGAAGTAATCTTCGACGTATTGGGTGTAGAGGCACTGGTGGGTGATGGAATCACCGAGAAACACCATGGTGTCGCCGTCTTTGAGGTCAATGCGCGGGGCAATGGCCGCGAAGGTGGCCGCCGGAGTCGTGGTGACTGGAGCTTGGGCGTATAGGGCGCTGATGGAGCAGCCAAGGGCGAAGGCGAGGTGGGAGAAACGAGGGTGTGTCATGAGTGGATGGAGGTGTGGAGCGTTTAAGTTTGGTGCTCCGAAAAAAGAACCCTCGAACAGGCACTCTCTTTGCCTGCGCGAGGGTATATTTCGAGGAAATCGGGATTGTTATCACCTCGAGAATCCTACCCGCTGAGGAAGGTGGATACGGACTCTGGAATCGCGGGGTGGGTTCAGCTCAGTTCGGGCGCTTGCTGCGGCGGGCGCCAACCGACTGGGAGGCGGTGTCCGTTTTGAATGGCGCGGAACTGAATGTCGCCATCGTCTGTCACCGAGAGTTGGCACTCTAGCGGACCGGCGTCTTCTGCGGAGGAGATGTTTCCGACGCGGAAGGTTCCCAAAGGTTGGGGGTTGGTGTCGCCGCCAGTTTCGCCCTGTTGGAGGTTGATTTCTGCAACGCCGTCATGGAAATGCTTCCATGGAAAAGTCCCGTTTGTAGGGAGGTTGCGCCCTGCGCCAATCAGGATGCCACCATCCCCGTCTGGCAGGGTGATGAGAATCGGCTTGGTGAGATGGCTGCCGGGGCGCATTTGCAGCGGAACACCGCAACCCGTTAGAATACCGGCCCAATTTTCCAGCGTAGCGGCGGCCATGTTTTTGAATTCTTCGGGTGCATCTGGAAGACTTAAGGCGCGGCGTAAAACTCCGCTGGCCTCGTCCTTGAACCCGTGCTGGAAGAGCGTCTGCGCGAAGTTCCAATCCAGACGCACGCTGTACTTGCGGCTATCAATGGCAGGACGAATCTGGGTGGCGAGACGGTTAATTTCGCGTGCCTCCCCGAGGACGGCGGAAAGATGGAGCAGGACTTCCTCCCGTTCGGGAGCGATTGCAAACGCGGCATCGGCATGGCGCAGGGCGCTGGCGGCGTCCCCCCTTGTGCGCGCAATGGAACTTGCAATGAGCAGGCCCATCCACGAGCCGTGTTGGGAGGCCCACTCCACGAGGGCTTCCTCCTTGGCCGGATCATGCTCACCTTGCGAGAGTTCGAAGCGGATACCGATCGCGGCGTGAAAGTTTGGGTCGCATTCAAGGACCTTTTGCAAGGCAGCCTTTTCATGAACGGCGTCGCCTACCGTGTTATAAGCTTGAGCGAGGTGCATGAAGCCGGTGGCTTCTGTCGGCTCGAGTTCGGTAAATTTGAGAACGGCTGCGAGCGCTTCCTCGTGTTTGCCCGAGGCGCGATAGGCGGTGGCGAGCATGAGTTGAGCGCGCGCGTTGTCGGGTTGAACTTGGCTCGCTTTTTCTAGCGCGAGAAGAGCAACATCGAGAACCAAACCATCGCGCATGAGCTGGTCGGCGAGGGCGAGGAGCTGCTCGGGTTCTTGGGCAATGGCGTCGATTTGACCGATGATCATCTGACTGAAGGTGTCCAAATCCACGTAGCCCACGGATTGGGGATCAGGCTGACCGTCGGGCGTCTGCCGCATGAGACGCACGAGGGCTTTGAGCTTTGTGAGGCCGTCTAATGCAGCTTGGTCTTTTTCGTTAATCTCCAACGCTTTTCTGAAAGCTTGCACCGCATCTCCCGGGCGGCCTGCCTGGGCGAGCGCACTTCCGAGGCTGCTCAAAATAGGGGCGACATTGGGCGCTTTTTTCGCCGCTGCGGTGAGCAATTCCACGCCGAGCACATCCTGTCCCTCTAATCGGGCGAGATTGCCAAGCTGGAATTGCACGAATGGAGAATCGGGATGGAGGCGTTCGATTTCCTCTAGCAGGCGTCGGCTGCGCACCACTTCGCCTTCTTCGAGGGATTCGGAGAGATCTTGAAACAAGCCCGTTGCGGAACGAAAACCTACCCATGGCTCCACCGCTGAATCACCGAGTCTATCAATAGCCTCCAATAATACCTCTAAGTTTAGGGGATGTTCGTGGGCCGATTCGGGGGAGGCGTCGGCGGGCCAGGGCAAGGTGTGGGGGAGACCGTAAAAATCCAGTTCCCAAGAGGGAGATTCAATCCAAACAACAGAAGCGCGCATAAGGTTTAAAATTAGAATTCGGGAGCATAGCCGCTGCAAGCGTTGGCGCACGGGAAAAGCGCGTGGAGGGAGGGGAAGCGCTTCTGAGAACCTGATTTTCTTGAGAGTGCGGCTTTGCAGGGGGGAATCGTAGAGCAGTGCCCCATTCGTATGTTCCTTTGGATCAGCCCTAATGGAGGCGTGCGTTGTTAATTCAAGACTTGGAGACGCGTTTGAAAAGCGGGTTGCTGGAAAGCTGGAGGGGGTCTTTAATGATAAGAATCCCAATGTTTCCCAGAACCTCCTCCCTCTTTTTTTCCGCTATTTTAAGCGCTACGACTGTATTTGCGGCTGAAGCGTCGAAGCGCAAAATTCTTTTCTTCACGAAATCTAGCGGCTTTGAGCATGAAGTTATTTCCTGGAAAAAGGGACAGCCGAGCATTGCGGAAAAGCAATTGTTAACAATGGCTGAAGAAAACCACTGGGCATTTACCTTTTCGAAGGATGGTTCAAAGTTTTCTAAAGAGTATTTAGGCGAGTTTGATGCGGTGATGTTTTACACCACTGGGGATCTTTGTTCCGAAGGTACCGACGGAAATCCGCCGATGACGCCTGCGGGCAAGGAGGCGCTGTTTGATTACATCCGTTCGGGCAAGGGTTTCGTTGGGACTCATTCGGCCAGTGACACTTTTCACACCGATAATGAATCCCAAAAAGGGCCTGAGCGGTACGTGAACCACTACGAGAAAGCGGATCCGTATGTGCGTTTTTTAGGGGCTGAATTTATTAAACACGGGGCGCAACAGGTTGCCAAAAATGTGGTGGTTGATCCCAAGTTTCCCGGATTTGAAGGGTTGGGGACAGACTTTGCATTTCAGGAGGAATGGTATTCTCTCAAAGATTTTTCAAAGGATATCCATGTTCTGACCGTGATGGATGCGCCAACCATGACGGGCAAGGAATACGAGAGACCGCCGTTTCCTAACACATGGGCGCGCCTCGAAGGAAAAGGGCGGGTCTGGTACACGTCCATGGGTCACCGCGAGGACGTTTGGACGAACCCGATTTTCCGCAAGTTACTCAAGGGCGGCCTTGACTGGGCTTGCGGCGACGTGAGCGCGGAGGTGCCTCCAAACTTGGAAAGCGTCGCTCCTGGTTGGGCCACAAATCCCGGTTACATCGAGCCGAAGCCGCCCGCTAAGGCCGCGAAGTAACGGGTAATTAGCAGCATCGGTTGCGAAAAGTGGGGCAGGGGACTCACACTTAGAGCGCTGGCGAGCTGCCTCACTAACTATTTTAGCAACTCCGCAACTCTGGACTCAATGGCTTGCGCCCAAATCTCGTATCCCTTTGCGTTGGGGTGCAGCAGATCAGGCATAATTTCTTTGGAAAGCGTTCCGTCTGGTTCCAACAACTTCGCGTTAATATCCAAAAAGAAGACCTTTTTGCCGTCTGCGTAGCCTTTGATGATTGAGTTCGTGGCTTCGTTTTGTTGCCGCATTTTATCCTCGGAGTTGGCTCCACGCGGGAAGATTCCCAAGACTAGCACCTTTGCCGATGGGCACTTTGCATTGAGCTTTTCGAGGATCGCCTTCACGCCGTCAGCGGTCTGTTGCGCACTGCATTGGTAGGTCGCGCCCTCCAATTCCTTTTGCGGACGGCCTTGGTGGCCCGTGTTATTGGTGCCGATCATCAGCACGATCAATTTCGGGTTAAGGCCATCGAAGTTGCCGTTTTCCAAACGCCATAGCACATGCTCCGTCCGGTCCCCGCCAATTCCAAAATTTGCAGCCTTGAGCGGTGCCCAGTATTTCTCCCAAATCTCCTTACCAGTTCCTGGGCGTTCCCAGCCGTGCGTGATCGAGTCGCCGAGGAAGACCAATTGTGCGTCTCCTTTTTTTGAAATCTCGTTGAAGCTTTCATGTCGCTTTTCTGTTCCGGGATGCAAGACAGGCTGGATCGCGTAATTTATCGGCGCTTGTGCGAGTGCGAGGCTCGCAGAGAAAAAAAGTGAGGTGAACAGTAGGGAGGGTTTCATGGTTTTTTGTGGGGGTGAGGGGGACTGCGCGGTCGGGAGCCTCAAGAGCTCCAGCGCGCTTGCTGGTTTATTTAAACAGTGATTAGCCGTGTTGCTAGCCGCACTTTTTGGGGTAAAGCGATCCACTCAACGCGCACGAAGTGTCACCTCGCCTGCGCTAAACGCCCGAAGGCTGCCGTCTGGGAGGCGTAGGAGCAGTTCTCCATCTGTATTCAACGCCTCCGCATATCCTGTGAATGAAGTGCTTCCTGCGTTGAGTGTTATGTTCTTTCCGAGCACCGAATTTCGAGCTGAGGCGCAGTCGATGGCCGTTGGAAAGTTCTCGTCCAACGCTTGCAGCCATCGCCCAAAACTGTCGATTAAGCGACCAGCCAGTTCCCCGCGATTCACGGTGCGCTTGGAAACTTGGCGAAGTGATGCGGCTGAATGCGCAATCCCATTAGGAAACTCTGTTTGATTTACGTTGATCCCAATTCCCACAACCACGAACGGCCCATTTATCGGGGAAGTTCCTGTTTCCGCGAGGATTCCAGCCACCTTGCGATCGTTCACAAGCACATCGTTGGGCCACTTTATCGCGGCGCAAACTCCCGCTACGGACTCCACCGACTCTGCCACCGCCAGCGCTGCGAGCGTCGTAATCCGGTGCCAAATCGGCACGGGAGACTTTGGGCGAAGTAAAATCGACAACCAAAGTCCCTCTCCTTGAGCGGACTCCCAATTGCGTCCCAAGCGCCCACGGCCCGCGGTTTGGTGTTCAGCGAAAATAACAAGCGATCCGGCTTCGTCTCGGGATCCCCGCTGGAAGGCGTCTGCGTTGGTTGAACCCGTGGAGGTAACGGTCTCGATCTGAGGGCGCCATCCGTCTTGAATGTGAGAGAAGATGATTTCAGCAGAGAGCGCATTCGGCTCATGGACAAGTGTATAACCCAATATCGGATGACGTGATATATCGGCGCCTGAAGCTTCGAGGTGATCCGCAAGTCCTTTTACGGCAATTGGTTCAACTCCAAGTGCCGCGGCAAGCTCGCTTGGTGGCGTGGTTCCGGCTCTCAACGCCCTTAGTAGTTCGCCGGCAAGCTGAGGTTTATCCCGAAAAGTAGCACCAGCACTCATGGTCGAGGAAAGAAGCTTAACTCATTCCACCCAAATACTTTCACGCGGCGTTGGTTGGTCAAATGCATCTTCATTTTCAAGAGCCCCATTTCAATTCCGGGCATGTGCGCCGCACCCCAAGGTACTGCGATGGTTTTGAAGTGAGGCATTTCCGCCTCAATCCCTGCGAGCACTCGGGAGTTTCGCGTATCTAAGATATCTCTGATGAGTGTCGCTGTGTCCGGTTCCTTTAAGTCGCTCAGCGCCTCGATTGCACCCGCTGTGTCGCTGTTGCTCGCGGCTTCTATAGCTCGCCCGATCCCGTTAAGGACCGAGATTGTTTCTGATGAAAAGTCGCTAATGTCTGCGTCGTAAAATTTTACGGCGGCCTGTTTGCGCTTCTCCGCGAGACTGGGCTGCGCAGTGAGTCCCACGGCGTCCGCCACTCCGGAGTAGTCGAGCTTCGCTTTCATGAGCTTCTTTCGATCAGTGACTCCTTCTGTTAGGATCGCAGCATCATCAGCGGGAAGGGTTTGTAAAAGTTCATCGTAGAACGAGGATGCGCCAATGTGCACAGTGGGAAGAAGGAGGACTTCGTGTCCTTCTTTTTCGTATGTCCGGGACTCTGTGAAGACTCCGGTTAAGTTGAACATCAGGAAACCATTACTGGTGCGGCTCACTAAGAGCTGAAGGCTGGTAAAGAGGTAGACTAAGAATAACGGCGTAAGGGCAAAGAGTTGAATGCTGGTGGCAATGATTGTTCTAAAAATTGAAAACGGGCAGTCTGCGACAGCTTCAGGCGTGAGCCACGGACGCCGGTTGCCGATCATTCTTTGGAGCCGTAAAAGTGTCCACGCACCCGCTGAAAGCTCGGCAACGGCTCCTAAAGTTTCAACGGTTTTCCAGTCGATGTACGCCTGAAGCGGCAGATACATACAGCCCTGCCAGATAAAGATGCAAAGCGCTGGGGCAAACGGTCTCCAAGGCAGTCTTCTATAGCTTCCAATTAACAGGATCGCCAGCAGGGCAAAGGTGCCCGTGCAGAAGCCAGCCAAACCCTGCGGAAATACTAGCAGGGTCTTCACCATTCCGGTGGCAATATTCCCGATAAGTGTCAGTCCAGCTTCAAGGATTAGGCTCAGCAGGAAAGTATTGAATATGAATGCTTTCCAGCCACCCTCGACCTTTTGATGCGGCGCGAGGGACTCTGGCGCTTGTGTATTTTCGTCCTTGGGGTCCGTCATGTGGGAGGACATTAGGCACTTCTGCGGGAATGTTCACCCTAGATCTGCTCTATCCTGCCCGATGGCGCACCCGAGTTTAAGCTGACTTTCCAGGTGATTGCGGGAAATGCAGGTACGTGTAGCCCTTGAGCGCCTTTTCGTAATTGGAGAGCAAGCGCATGGCCTCGTTGGGCTTGAGTCTGTCGCTTTTGATTGCTGCATCAACTTGGATTTTCATTTGGCGCATCAACTCGGCCTGATCCCATTGCACCATTTTTAACACGTCCCCGATGGTTGATCCTTCCAGAGTTTCCTCAATGTACCACCCGCTCTCTTCATCTTCATCTAGGAAGACATGGGCTTCGTTTACACGCCCAAAAAGGTTGTGCAAGTCACCCATAATATCTTGGTAAGCACCCATTAAGAAAAAGCCGATCAAGTAGGGTTCTCCGGGCGTGAGCCGGTGCAGAGGAAGGGTGTCCTTGACGTCTTGAAGGTCGATGAACTTCGAGATTTTCCCGTCTGAGTCGCACGTGATATCTACTAAAGTGGCGTTGCGATCGGGTATTTTATCCAAATGATCGATTGGCATCACAGGGAAAAGTTGACCTAGCGCCCAATGATCTAGAAGCGATTGAAACACCGAGAAGTTACAGACGTACTGGTCACTCAGAGTGATTTCTAATTCACGCACCTCGTCCGGCACGTATTTCATATCCTTCGAGAAATTAACCACTTGTTGCGCAATCTGCCAATACGCCTGTTCTACCTTCGCCTTGCTTTCTAATTCCAGCAACCCGAGGTCGAACATGGACTGACTCTGCTCTTTCATTTGTTGCGCGTCGTGGAAAGTCTCCATCCAGTTCTGCGCAGTAATGGACTTCTGTAGTTCTAGGATATCCGACACCTGTTTTGGATCCTTCGGGCTAATCTCCGGTTTGAGCAGCGTCTTGTCCTTTTCAATCGCTCCAAATGCCTCCACCACAAGGATGGAGTGGTGCGCGACAATGGCCCGTCCGCTTTCGGAAACGATCACGGGATGCGCCACTTTCTCAGAGTCCACGACGTCCATGATGTTCCACACGATGTCCCGCGCGTATTCCGCGAGGCTGTAGTTCATGGAGCTTTCGAACGCAGTGCGCGAGCCGTCGTAGTCCACTCCCAAGCCGCCACCGACGTCCATGAAGCCCATGGTGTGGCCCATCTTCACTAACTTCGCATAAAACCGAGCGGCCTCACGCACCGCACGTTTGATCGTGCCGATGTCGGGTACTTGCGAACCTACGTGAAAATGCACGAGGCGCAGGCAATGTGCTAGTCCCGAGTTTTTTAACGTCTCAGATGCCGTCACCAGATCCGATGTGCTGAGCCCAAACTTGGCGTTTTCCCCGCCGCTAGTCGCCCACTTTCCTGCGCCCTTGGCTGAGAGGCGCACGCGCACTCCGATCATCGGTTCCACGCCGACTTCCTGAGAGACTTGGATGATTTGATAAAGCTCCTCGAGCTTCTCGACCACCATGATTACTTTCTTGCCTAATTTACTGCCAAGCAATGCATTCTGGATAAAAAGTGCATCCTTGTATCCATTGCAAATAATCAGACTCTCCGGGTCCTTGTGAATCGCCAGAGCCGCGAGCAACTCGGGCTTTGAACCCGCTTCGATCCCGAACTTGAACGGCTTGCCAGCGTCCATGATCTCTTCGACGACTTCCCTCAACTGATTGACCTTGATCGGAAATACTCCACGATACTCCGATTTGTAGCCCATCTCAGTGACTGCTTCTGCGAAACACACGTTGATTTTTTCCACCCTGTGTCGCAGCAAGTCCTGAAACCGCACTACCATCGGAAAGGACAAGCCCCGCTGCTGAGCCTCGTCTACGAGCTCCTTGAGGTCGATGGGCGTCGCAGGGTTCTGAGTCGGCAGTACTGAGATGTGCCCACGTTCGTTGATCGTGAAGTAACCTGAACCCCAGCGGTCGATGTTATAAAGCGAGATAGCAGAAGAAATGTCCCAGGGCGTATTCATCAAAGTTTGGTTCTGAAATGGGCGCGGAGTTTAGGATGACTGCACCGTAATGCAATCCACCTGAACGAATGCGGCGCGTTTTTTACAAAGGTTCCCGAAATGGTGTTATGCCAAGGCTGCAGCGAGAACCTCTTCCCTCGACGTGTTGTGCAGCGCGAATAGCCGTACAAGCGTGTCCTCAATAAGGTTGTTCGGGCAACTTGCTCCGGCAGTTACTCCAACAACCAAAGGGGCTTCTGGTAGCCAGTTGTGGCTTTGAACTTCCTGCTTTGAATGTAGGTCGTAATGGGAAATGAGCGCGATGGATTCCATGCGGGCGGCCGTGCGGATGAAATAGGTAGGCAATTTTTCTTGTCCCATTTCTGCCAGATGCGAGGTGTTCGAAGAGTTGTAGCCTCCCACCACCAGTAAAAGGTCCATCTTGCTCGAAAGCATTTCTTTGAGGGCATCTTGGCGCTCTTGGGTGGCTCCGCAGATGGTGTCAAAAAAACGGAAGTTTTCTCCGGGAGTGGTCCCTCCGTCTCGTCGGTGGATCGCTGCTGCTATACGGCGTTGCACTTCCTCCGTCTCGCCTCGCAGCATGGTGGTCTGGTTGGCAACGCCCACCCGCTTGAGATGTTGATCCGGATCAAATCCCTCGCTGTGAGCCCCTTCAAAGCGAGACAGGAATTCGTCCCGATCGCCCCCTTGCTCAATGTAACGGCAAACGTAATCCGTGTCCTCCAGAGTTAAAACAACAAGGTAATGACCTTTCCCACTCGAGGTGGCTCGAGACGCGGTGGCCTTTGTTTCTTCGTGAGACGCTTTTCCATGGATAATAGAGGTCATCTCTTCCGACGCATATTGCCTTACCCGCTTCCAAACGCTCATCACATCGCCGCAGGTCGTGTCCACGATCTGGCACCCGCGCTCTTTGATGAGCGTCAAGGTTTGAACGTCTGTTCCAAAAGCCGGCACGATCACCACGTCGTCTGAGTTCAAGGTTTCTACAGGTACTTCTCCCCCCTTTTCTAAGAGGTTCAAAATTCCTAGTTCCCCGATTTGGCGGTTCACCTCTGGGTTGTGGATGATTTCCCCAAGAATAAATAAACGTCTATCTGCAAATACCTTCCGCGCCGCGTACGCCAGATCAATCGCCCTCTCAACCCCGTAACAAAACCCGAACTGCTTCGCCAAGCGAACGGTCACCTTGCCGACTGTCAACTCCCCGCCGCGCCTGCGCAATCCATCCACAATTTCGCTACGGTAGTGACCTTCTACCTGCGCGTGAACTGCTTCCATCACGTCTGGTGTCCGCAGGTTTACTCGTCCAGAGCTTGGAATTGGCGCTGTCGGTGCGTTCGGAGGCGTGGATTGGGCTGAACTGGTCATAGAATGCTATCTAGCATCCCTTCTCCGCTGCGTCACAGCAACTCTCTACTGTTGCATCAAAAGACACTGCCGCCTAGGTGCCTATTGGTTTGAATGGAAAAACAGCACGGGTTGTTGCTCTTAGGCATGCCGTAGCCTGCTGTAACGGGGGATTCTCCGACGGAAAGCCTACGGTTCCAGCAGATGCGCCGCATCAGGCTTTTCAAATACCTTTGCTGAAATCATGAACTCAGCTGGAGGATCCGGATCTTGATAATCCGTGGGATGAGCCACTTGTGCCGAATACTTCAGATCCTCTGGTAAACTTTGCGCAATGTGCACCGGCGTGCCTTCCCTCACCAGCGCGAAAAACTTCGGCGCCACTGTTTTGTGCAGACGCAGGCACCCATGCGTCCTAGGAACCGGATGGACGTAACCGGCGTGGAATCCGTAAGCGGGAGAAAATTCACACCAGTAAGCCATCGGATACCCGACAAAACGCCCGGGCTGGGGCTTCGCGGCTTCTCCCGGTGAAATCGCCCCGCCATTCACGAAATACCCGTAAGAGTTGGAGCGTTTCTCCGCGATTTTATTGGAGATGTGAAAGCGCCCCTCCGGCGTCGCTTTGCCAGGTAGCCCGACGCAAGTGGCCGCTGCCATCAATAGACGGTCGCCTTCGGTAACGTACACAATTTGTTTGCTCAGAGAGACCTTCACTTCCACAGCGGCAGGGTTCTTTGGGCGAAACGCAGTGACGGAATACGGCGTTTGCTTGTGGCTGGGGGCAACGCAGGAGGTCAGCGAAATCATCGAGACACAGACGACGAGGGTAACGACGAGGGAACGGAGTGCTTTCATAACCTTCCCCCTCGGTGATCCATGCTGGAAGGTTTGTCAAATAAAGTCCTTCAAAAGCGACCTAAAAAGCGGAGTCTTTAGCTTCGCTAAACCTCCCCGCGCATCTTTTCAAACTCGTCGTTGGGTGTAGAGTAAAAGGGGTACTCTCTCTCGGCATTTTCGGGCTTCAGTCGAAAGTGTTTGTAGGCCCACAGCCATAGTTCCGGGTGTTTCTCGATGTGCCGTTCAAATACTTCCCAGCTGAGTTGCGCCAGTTGCCTATCGCTTGCCCCATGCGCTTCGATTGGAGGCTGCACCAGTACCCGCACTTTGCCGTTGGGAAGGGGCTCAGTCAAAGCGGTTACCAACAGCGCGTTCCCGCGATTTGTCATGAGTGAGTGCAGGCGAGTGGCGCACATTTCTAGGGCCGCTCCCTCCCTTTTGAAGGCATGAACCACCACAGCCGCCCCGCCTGGATCTAGATTTAGATCACCAAGCAGCGCAACGTGTTGCCCTTTCAGCACCGTCTTTAACATGCGCAACACCGAGCGTTCTTGTCCAAGCACGCGATGAATGCCACGGCTGCGCAATCTCACAAACAATTCTGTTAACGCGGGGTTTTTAAAGTCTTCTGCGACAATGCTCGCCTGCCCGCCACATAGGCCAAATGCCACGGATGCCCATTCCCAATTTCCCTGATGTCCGCAGACAAACACGATCCCTCGTCCTTCTCTCGCAGACTGCTCAAGCACCTCCGTAAAACCGCTGATTTCCAAATATCTGTGCGCATTCTCAGGTGTGATATTTGTTGACCAGAAAAGGGAAAGCATCGTCGTGGCAAAGTTTTGGTAGGACTTTAGCACCGTCTCCCGCTGTTGTTCTTTGGTTAGGCGGTGGCCAAGGGCAAGTGCGATGTTTGCTAGGCCGATTGACCTCCCTCGGGCATCACACCAGAAGGCCAATGCACCCAGTAATTGCCCTAATCCGACGCAACCTTTCCGAGAAAGCTTTGGAATCCAAGTTGCGAACGTATCGCAACCCCAACTCTCAATCCGGTACCTGTATGATTTCCAACTTCCGCTCACAGGTCACTTTCTCGCCCATTGAGCGACGTTTCTGCAAACCTCAACACGTCGCCGTGTCTTCAAAAATGTATCTGTCCCCAGTTTCGCCGGCCTTTCTCCGACCTTTGTTGACATGACGAAGCCGTGTGTAAAAGAGGATGATTTCAAAGTGTAACACACTTTAATAAAACGGGATGCAATCGTTTTAGCTGATCATCAATCAGTCGCCGTACAGCTTTCATTCGAGGCGCCTCCTTCGTTTGCGAAGAACTTTAAAAAAATTTCACCACTCTATTGACGCCTCACCGAAAGTCGCTACAGTGCCCAACCCGCCGAGAAATCGGCTCGAGCTGCTCCGGCAGCTTCGCTCTTTGAAAGTCTGGTTCCTAAGCTCAGCGTTGGTGGGCGTCATTCACGACATTCGGTTTGTGAAAGCAAACTTCTCGTCTGGTGACTCGGCCCGCAACTACACGATGTGTTTCATCATAAGTTATGGTGAACAAGACGATGTGACGCGCTCGAAGCAAAGGAATGGCTGAAGATAATAATTTTAGAGGCTACTGGTACAACAGTAGTGCTCAAAAA
>CAIXGS010000003.1 GCA_903919125.1 uncultured Spartobacteria bacterium
CCAAACGAGCAACGTATCCGGTGAAGCCCCAATGGGGCGATCTGCGATAGCCCAGGGCAACGCCCTGGATTCCATCGGCATAATGATTCCCGCCCTGAAGGGGCGGAACCCAACGATGATGAGGTCGCCCTTTCAGGGCTTAGAAATATGTTTGGGGACATACCCAGGGCAACGCCCTGGGCTTTCACAGATCGCCCCTTTGGGGCTGGGGAATGATGGTTCATCGCTCCGCCCCCAATGCTTCCTCCGCCTCCTCCACACGAAGTTCCCCGCTCAGCAGCTTCGGCAACAGCGTGTCGCGTAGGGCGGCTAGGGTGCAGGATTGCACTTCGTTTGCGTGGATAGTCGCGAAGATCGGAGCGATTTGCGAATCAAAGGCCGTGAGCGCAGGCTTCGACGGGATGAGCTGCTTGCTCATGTAGGCGTGATTGCGATTCAGTCCTGGCACCGCAGAGTCGGCGCTGAGGTTCGCGAGGCTGTGCAGCGATAGCGCGTAGTAGAAGAAGTAGAGGCTGCGGCAGGCTCCGATGGGTTCGACGTAGAATGTTGTATCGATCGGGTAGAAGTCGCCATGCGCCCAAGTCACCACGCCAGGATTGCCCTTGCGTCCAACAATGATGCCGGGACCAGAAACGAGCTTCTCATCGTGCCATCCAACGGGACCGTTCGCTCCATAAACGCACACCGGGCCATTCTTACGGTCCTCCGCTTTCAACGGCTTGCCGTAGGCGAGTTCGATGACTTCTCCGAGGGGCTTCACCTCCCACCCCGTCGGGATCGGTCCCAGCGTGCTTTCCTCAAACTCCGCTGGAAACAGCGCCGCCGTTTCCGCGTCCATGCCAATAAGTCCCTCACCTCCCGCTTCGCTCCTCCCTCTCCCAATGGGAGAGGGCTGGGGAGAGGGACTCATTACGTCCAGTTTGGCGCGCACCGGATCAAAATCCACGAACCAGCTCTGGAACAGCGCCCTCGCCATCCCCTCCAGCGTCGCGTTCATCCGCCGGTTCAACTCAATCTTGTCATCCAACGCCACAAGTATCGACGCAATCGCCCGTTGCTCTGGAAGAGGCGGAAGCGTAATTTCAAGCCGCGAGAAATCACCTTTATTCAGGATGGGTTGCGCCGAACCGCCCGCTGCTTGGTGACGAATCTCATCCTTGCGCGTACTAAGGTTGTAATAGATGAACTCGCTGCAAAAGCGGTCATCAACAACGATTGAATTGATTTGCTGGTTTGTGACGCAATCCCGTCCAGCGATGACGGCTTTTCCCATGTCGGAGCCGATGCACGACACCATAACTGAGCCTGCGGGAATCTTCGATCCTTTGACGGACTTTGCTCCGGCCTCGGTTAGGTTTCGGGAGGTGGTGCTGATTGTCTTTCTAGCGTCCATGTCCGACGGAGTGACAAAAGGAATCTGCCCGCCGAAATTCCCGTCGACCGCAGTCAACGGTGTCTTGCCCGTTACAACTCGCCCCAGTTCACCGAGAGTCAATTCTTCCCATTCGCTCGTCATACCCGCGCCTCCTCCTGTCCCCGTCCTCCGTATTGGATCACGACGTGTTGCGCTTCGATGTTTGCCCAGAATGCAGCCGACAATCTGGCCCAGTCGTGAACATCCACCAGAAACGGCAGGTTACTTTCACTAAACGCCTCTTTGAGCTCGTCTAAAACACCCACCTGCTTCTTTCTCAAATCCGCTGGGTGCCGGATCACGAGATCCAGATCGCTGAGTTCGTGCCCCGAACCGTCCACACGACTGCCATAGGCCCACACCTCTTCATTCGGCACGAACTGGTTCAAAATCCGTTCCACTTCCTTGCGGTGCTGAGACCGTAACTGGATTGCGTTAACCGTTCCCATGTTTGGCAAGCAGGGTGTGCGTGAGCTGTTGGGCGTCCTTCCGGAACGCCTCAATCAGCACCAACGTGTGTTCGGCAAACTCCACTCCGTAATCATGCGCCGTGCTGTTTCGGTTATCGCGATACGTAAACCAGCGCTCCAGTTCCTCGGTGGTCAGAAGTCCGTGTAGGGCGGCATGACGGAGAACGTCTTTGTACACGAGCTCATCCACTTTCTTGGGAGCACCGGTGTATTCCTTGAGGACTTTCCGAAGCAGTTTTCCACTCGTTTCCAGAGTGAGTTCAAAACTCTTCACCACTGCGTTCCGGATCACTTCGTAATCAATGCTGCCGGGTTCGCAGGCCTTGAGGCTCTGCAACGAACGTTCCAGCGTCAAACAGCAGCGTTGGAGGTGATCAAAGTTGATGGGTTTCATCAGAACAGGATGGTGGAGGAAGGTTCAGATGAGTTGAGAAAACCCGAGCCCCTTCAGATTCGCCCGAATCGCCGTTTCCAGTTTAGCCGACTCGGCGAACTGCCCTTCCAACTCCTTGACGAGCCGCGCCATCTTTTCTGGGAAAGGTTCGCCGTCGTCCTCCACTTCTTCCGCGCCCACATAACGGCCCGGTGTCAGCACATAACCGTGTCCCACGATTTCCGCCGTTGTCGCCGACTTACAAAAGCCGGGAACGTTTTCGTAAGCTCGCGCTTGTCCCTCTCCCGTTCCCCGTCCCTCTCCCATCGGGAGAGGGTGACCGGAGGTCGGGTGAGGGTCCCCGCGCCAAGAGTGATACGTGGAAACGATCTTCGTAAGGTCGGTGTCAGTCAGTTCGCGGTGAACCCGATCAATCAGGGTGCCGAGTTTGCGGGCATCGATAAACAGCGTCTCTTTGCGGCGATCCCGTCGCTTTCCATCGTTCTTGTTCTTCGTGAGAAACCAGAGGCAAACCGGGATTTGAGTGGAGTAAAAGAGCTGGCCGGGAAGCGCTACCATACAATCGACGAGATCGGCTTCAATCAAGGCACGCCGGATTTCGCCTTCCCCTGACTGGTTGGAAGACATGCTCCCATTTGCGAGGACGAACCCGGCCATCCCCTGAGGAGCAAGGTGATAAATAAAGTGCTGCACCCAAGCGAAGTTGGCGTTGCCCTTCGGCGGGACGCCATATTGCCAACGCACATCGTCGTCTTTACGAGACCAGTCGGAATCGTTGAACGGCGGGTTCGCGAGCACGTAATCGGCGCGAAGGTCGGGGTGTAAATCGTGCCGGAACGTGTCCGCGTTTTCGGGGCCGAAGTCAGCCTCGATCCCGCGCAACGCCAGATTCATGATGGCAAGGCGGCGTGTGGTTGGATTGCTTTCCTGACCGTAGATGCTGATGTCCCCAAGTTTACCTCCGTGGGACTCCACGAATTTCTCGGACTGCACAAACATCCCGCCCGAACCACAAGCCGGGTCGTAAATGCGTCCTTTGTAAGGAGCGAGCATTTCCACAAGAAGCCGGACCACACAGGACGGGGTGTAGAATTGCCCGCCGTTTTTGCCTTCGGCACTGGCGAATTGAGTCAGGAAATACTCAAACACACGTCCAAGCAGATCCTTGGAACGACTGGCCACATCCACGAGTTGGATGGAACCGATCAGATCGATGAGTTCCCCAAGGCGGTGTTTATCGAGATCGGCGCGGCCGTAGTTTTTATTAAGCGCGCCTTTGAGCCGGGGATTGTCGCGTTCGATGGCCACCATCGCGTCGTCCACGTCCTTCCCGATGCTGGGGAGTTTTGCGTTAGCCTGAATATGCGCCCAACGGGCTTCTTTCGGCACCCAAAAGACGTTTGCGGCGAGGTATTCGTCTTTGTCCTCGGGATTTGCACCTTCGTAATCACCTTCACCGGCAACGAGTTTTGCGTGGTGTTCGTCGAAAGTGTCGGAGATGTATTTGAGGAAGATCAGGCCGAGAACGACGTGTTTGTACTCCGCCGCGTCCATGTTGTTGCGGAGTTTGTCAGCGGCGAGCCAGAGTTTGGCTTCAAAACCGATGTTGGCTGTGGAATCGGCTTTGGACTGCTTTTTCGAGGAAGGCGGCATGGCAGAAGGTAGGAAAACGAGCCTTCAAGCGGTCTCTCTATCCACCGAAGGCAAAAGGCGGACAGCGGATTTTATCATTATAAACAAAGAGAGCCGACCAAAAATTGCACATCTTGCGGTCCTCGTCGGCTAACTTCGTTAAATGCGTACTTTCGCTTGGCGAGGGCGTAATCAGAACGGGCTTTCTTCGTGAGTTGGTTATGCAAAGACTGGCGCTCTGGCTGCCAGAGGACGCTATGTGTTCTGGCGTGAGGCTATTTTTCTAAAACGACTTCGCCCATTTGGCGGATCAGCTCAGCCCCAAATTTGAGCCGGTCTGCGGTGGTCGGGCAGCGGCCTTGTAGTTTTGCCGAGGGGCCAATACGAAGTTCCATGAGGGCGACTGGCACTTTGTGGCTGAGCCAAAGGTGATTGGCCGTGCCAAGCGGATCACCACCAAACATGGGCGGGCGAGAGGGATCAAAGAGCGAAACAGCTTTCAAACGCTTAAAGAGGCGAATCAAAGGAGCGTTGGCGGCTTCGTCATCAATGTTGGAATCGAGGTATTCCGCCGTTTCCGTATTGTGAATGTTAACCATCAAATCGATGGGATTTGCTGACGACTGGGCAGCCGCAATCGCCTTTTTCGTATACCAGATTTCGGGATATTTTTTGAGTACCTCGTGAGTCCTCAGGTCGACTTCGTGCCAGTGACGGTTCACATCGTAGCCGTGGCTGTTGAAGCGCACTTTGCCGTTTGCGCAACCGTCGGGATCGACCATGGGGGTAAATTTGAAGAGCACTTTTTTGCGGAGTTCAACCGCTACGGGATCGTCCGAGGTGATAAAACGTAACGCACCTTCCATGACCCAGGATGATCCAGCTTCCCAAGCGTGCTGGCGGGCTTGCAGCCAAACGCATTTCTTTTCGGCATCCGGCTCCGTGTTGTCCGTGACTGTGAATTGATACAGGTCGCGGCCTTGCACCGATTTGCCAATGACCTCGGGCAATAGATTCGGGTTATGGGATAAATCGCTCAACAAGTGAAGGAACTTGGAATGCGTGTAGGGCGGGATATGCGCGATATAAACGGAGTCCTTTTCAGGCGTGAAACGCAGTGTGCCTTCCTTGAGCGTATCATTCCATTCAAAGACTTGAAATTGCTCCCAGACTTCTCCGTCGTAACTAAAATACGGAGATAAGGTTGCCAAAGATCCGGCGGCCGGTTTCCCGTTATATTCGCCGATAAAATCCGTCAAACAGAGGGTGAGCGGCTTCTGTTTCACGTGGTCTAGACGGAAGTAATACCAGGTGGTCTGGCGGTTGCGGCCGAATGCGTTTTGCTGGCCCTCCACGTGGAGACGGAACTCGGATTCGCCTTGGGCTTCAATTTTCCCAAGAGAGGCTCCTTCAAAGTCTTTATGAATCTCAACCGGTTGGAGCGAGGTTTGAGCGAAGGCGGAACAGAAAAAGCTGGAGAGGAGAAGAGTTTGGAGAAAGCGCATGGAACGGGGAGGGGGAAATGATTAAGCCTCTGATCACCGCAGGCTATTTGCCGATACGACGGGAACCGAGACTTTTGACAGCACGCTGCTCTTCTTTGCCTCAAGGCAGTTTTGCGACCTCGCCGCATTTTGAGGTTACTTTAGCGCGTCCGAAATGCGTTTGGCCGCCTCAATCACTGCGGGGGCGTGCTGATGTTCCGCAGCTTTGTCCAGACGAGGGGCGGGGGAGGTGATCCATACCGAGGCGCATACTCGGCCCTCAGCGTTCCAGATGGGCGCTCCCAAACAATGGAGTCCGTCCAAAGTTTCTCCCAAATCCATCGCGTAGCCCTTTTCCTTAACCTCGAGAAGTTCGCGCTCAAGCACGTCCTTCGAGGTGATGGTGTGCTTCGTCACCGATTCAAGTGGCATTTCCTTAAGGGTTTGCCGCCGTTCTTCCTCGGGTAACCACGCGAGCATGGTCTTGCCCGGTGCCCCCGCATGCAGCGGTCCGCGGGCACCTGCCTCCACGTAAAACTTGAAAAGATGGAGTCCAATTGCTCGCTCTAAAACCACACATTCAAACCCTGCACGAATCCCAATGTGCGCCGACTCACCAGTCATGTCGCGGAGCCAGCAAAGTGTCGGCCAGGCGATCTGTCCCAGACTGCGCTCGTCTCTCTTTGGCTGCGCAAGCATCAGCATTTTTTGGGAAAGTAAAAAGCGCCCCTCATCCGCATCGCGTTCAACATATCCGTGAACGATCAATGCTTTGGTCAGCCGAAAAACCAGGTTAGCCGAAAAGCCAAGCGCGCTTCGGATCTGCGCCGCAGTTGCCCCTTCGGATTGCGCACTGATATATTCCAGAAGTGCTAGCGCGCGATCCAGTGCGGGCGTCTGGACGCCTGAATCACGCACAGCAAAGCCTTCCTTTGGCGCTGCGTCTTTCTTGTCGCCCAGTTCTCTGAGCCTGCCGGCATTGCGTTCTAATTGACGGTTTATTTTTGATTCGGATGGAGGTTGGACGGAGGCATCCTCTGGTTTTGAACCCTTCCGGCTTTTGGAAGAATTGATGGTTTTAATCGCCATAAAATCTAGGGACTGCGTCGTGCCACAAACTGCGCTTAAGCGCTCTCCAGTCCGTGCAGTCTTCCCGTGCTGGAGCCGAAACTTTCTGCATCTAGTCCCAGCTGCTGCAGCATCGAGACAAACAGATTGCTCAGCGGCGCGTTTGAGTCCCTTGGAAACGCGAGATGCTGTCCGTGCTGGAAACCCCCTCCTGCGAGCAGGATCGGCAAATTCGAATTGTCGTGCGTGTTCGCGTCGCCCATGTTGCTGCCATAGAGCACCATCGTGTGGTCCAGCAGCCTGCGTCCTTGTTCCTCTTTCGCCGCGAGCTCCGTGAACAGCTTCCGCAAAAGTCCCATCTGCTGATAATCGGCATCCTCGAGTTGTTTAACCTTTTCCGCCGCCTGACCGTGATGACTCAGATTATGGTACCCGTCTGTGGTGCTCTGGTTTTGGTGTAACTCGAACACCGGCGTCGCAAAGGCATCGACCATCAGTGTCACGATTCGAGTGGAATCCGATTCAAACGCCAAGCGCGCCATCGCCAGGAGAAGCTCGAACTTTTCAAAAAAGCGTTTCTTATCCTTCACCTCTGGCGGTTCGCTTTCCGTGGTGGAAGGCCGGGGTCTGAGCTCCCATTCGCGTGCGGTAGTGAGGCGTTCTTCGACTTCGCGCACCGAGGTGAAATATTGCTCCATCCGCTCTTTGTCGTCCTGCCCCAAAGAGCGGGTGAAGCTCTTGGCTTGCGCGAGGAGCGTATCTAAAATGCTGCCCCGTTCTTCCAAGCGGTGCAGTTGCAAGGCCACCTCCTGCGGGTTTCCCTGCAAAAACATTTTTCGAAACACCGACAGTGCGTTGTCCTCCGCAGGCAGCAATACTCCGTCACGAGTCCAAGAAAGGCTTCGGTTGCCCTTGTCGATATTCACCCCAAGATTCAGGGACGCAAACCGAGTGACTTGCCCCATCTTTTCCGCAGCAAACTGATCCAGCGAAATCTGGTTGCGGAACCCGCTCTTCGTCGGCCCGCGCGCAGCAGTCAGAAAACAGTTCTCCGTACTGTGTCCGCCGACCACCCCCGGATGCGAAAGGCCGCTCACAACCGTAAAGTCTTTTCGAAATTCCGAGAGCTCCTTCAAATACGGCGAAAGCTCGTAGTCGACACCCGTTGTGGTGGGGAAAAATAACTTCGGGAGGATGCCAAGGTTGTTTGAAATCAGCAGCATCCTGCGCGGGAGTTGCGTCTGTTGTGCGCGCACGAAAACTGGGTTCATACATTCCAGCAAGGGGAGTGCGAGCGTCACGCCAACGCCTTTCAAAAAGGAACGACGTGCCAGCATTGCAGAGGAGCGGGAAACATGGGGAGCGTTCATTGTAAAGTGGGGTTACTCGCAGCTTGGGTTGCCTAGGAAAATACGGCTCTGAATTAAGCCGAAAAGCAGATCGCCCACGCGGAATCCGTCCGCCGCACAAGCGTCCAGGATTTCCTCGACTTGGGCGCGATCGGAAAACCGAACCGGCGTGCCCGTTGCATAAATCGTGAATTGTTCGAGCAGGTTGCGGCCCAGTTGCCGTGGATTGGAGGCGAGTATCGCCTTGAGGTTTTGGATGTTCTTAAAGGTCGTTCCGTCGAGCAGTTTTCCACTGGCATCCACGGGCGCCGAAATTGTGTACGCGAAATCGTGCCCAGCGCGGTCAATGCCGTTTACCTTTTGTCCCTCTTCCAGTCCCCGGTACTGCGTACGCCAGCCACCGAGAATATCGAAGTTTTCTAACGCCAGCCCCGCAGGATCAAACTTGGCATGACACGCCGCGCAGGACTGGTTTTTCGTGTGGAGCGCAAGCAAGTCGCGGATGGTCTTTGCCCCACGAATATCCGGCTCCACTGCGGGCACGCTCGGCGGCGGAGGAGGAGGCGGTTGTCCAATGAGACGTTCCATCACCCAAGCGCCGCGCACGACTGGGGAGGTGGTCGTCCCGTTGGTGGTCACCTTCAACACGGATGCCTGAGTCAAAAGTCCGCCATACGGACTGTCCTTGGGGACGGGCACCTTTCGCACAGACGAGCCTGAAAGCGGAGGCAAGCTGTAGTGCCGAGCGAGGCTGTCATTTGCGTAGACGAAGTTTGCGTCGACCAACACTTTCGCCGATAGATTATCCCGAATCATCGCGCTCACAAACGCCCGCGTCTCCATCTCCATGCTTTCCACGAGATAGTCGTCAAACCTGTATTCGGGATAGAGTCGAATGTCTGGATCGTCACGGCGTATGTGTCGAAGGTTCAACCAATACGCAGTGAAGTTACGGATGAACCGATCGAATCCCTCGCTCGCAATGAGTCGTTCCGTCTCAGAACGGAGAACGGCCTTACGCCTCAATGTCCTCGCTCGCGCTAGTTCGCTGAGCTTCTCGTCAGGACGCGTGTTGGTTAGGAAATACGAGAGCCGAGCTGCCACCGCAAAATGATCCTCTGCCCGAGTCGGTTCGCGGACGTAAAGGAAATGGCCGGAGCATAGCACCGCCTTGTACCCGGCCAGTAGGGCCTCGGAAAAAGGATCGCCCTTCTCGAGTCGCCGCAGCACGAGCTTTTCGAACATTTCGATTTCCTGTTCCGGCATCGACTCCCGGAGCGCCAATGCAATAAAGCGCCGCAATAGGCGCTTGGCCTCCGCATTCGGGTCACTGGGTTTTGTGTCCACTAGTAATTCGTCGAACAGCACTTTATGGGACTGCGGTGGCCAAGAAGCCGGAGCCACTGGCCCGTCGACCTCTAACCATTGGAAGGCGACCCCTGGCTGGCCTCCCTCAGGTAGAGGAGGGTAACGGTATGTCGGCGCGCCGCCGTTAATGTTAAAGGCCAGGGGGACAGGCAATCCCAGGAGGCTGTATTCAAACGTCTCGCCGCCTTTTAAGAGTACCGTCGTTTCGTAGACGCCGCACTGCGGTTGAACATCAAGAATTCCGCCAGTGGCCCGCACATCTCCGGAAACGTCTGCGCCAGAAGGCTTGCGCGCGCGAAAGGTCATCGCCTGGGGTTGCTGCGCAGGCACAATTTTATAGCCCGCCAACTGCCGTACCGCCTTCGCCGAAAAGCGCACTCGGTACTCGCCCGCCAACTTCGCCACAAAACCCTTCGGATAGCCGAAATACGGCCAGCTCGCCGAGCGAAATAGCGCCAACTCCAACCCCTCGTCTCCATCCCATTTTGCCGCTTCTTCCTTCGGCATTTTTGCGTCGATTTTCACCGCGTCACCGTCTCTTGCAAAAAACATCGCCTCCCGGTTTCCAAAGGTGCTCAGTCCCGGAAATAAGCGAGTCCCGACCGCTCGATACCGCTCGGCTTTCGGCGGCTCCTTTTGCGTCACCATGGCTGCCCGCAACGCCGTCTCCGCCGCATCCAGATACGCCGTCAACTGGACACGGGACATATCCAAGGTCTCAGTCGCCTTGTTAAAGTGATGCCCTTCGCGATCCTCTGGAAGCATATCGCGGATATCGAGTTGAGGCATTTGCAGCAGGTCGCGAAGATTGGCCTGATATTCCTCGCGATTCAAACGGCGCAGGGGCCCACGACCGCGTGCGGCAACTTCTGCACGGTCGACCGTCAGGATGCCGCCCCCGAGAACTCGAAGCATTTCCGCTCTGTCTCCCTCGGATAGATCCGCTTTTTTAGGAGGCATTTCTCCCTTTTCCACCCGGTCGTGGATGCGAATCCATCGGTCTCGGAGCGAGCGATCCTGCAAATCCTTGGGAAGTTTGCCAAGATCCAGTCCACCCTTCACCGTGTCCTGGTCATGACACTCGGCACAGTGGTTTTCGAGCATAGGCGTAAGCTCCTTAAAAACCGCAGCCGAGGCTGGTTCCGTGGAGGCTTGGGTGGTCACGCTTTGAAAAGCGCACAACCAGATAAGCCACTTAGCACTTGGCAAGAGGTGCGATAAAGAAACGGGAGCGCACCGCTGCTTTATTTGCCCTGTTTTGGAAAATGAAAGGACGTCCATCGCTCTGGGGAGAACTTTGTTAGCGGATGATATTCAACACCTCGCCGAGTCGCTCGTTGTCATAGGCGTGTACATTAGTGATCCGCATTTCTTCCAGTCCAGTTTTGGAGTCCACGACACCTTCGATCTGATCCACCAACTGCTCGCGCGTCAACCGCCACACGACTTTTCCCTCGGTATTAATTTCCGCCAACAGATCGCGCCCCTCTTCAGGCGTTTTGAGGTGGTAATCGCCACACGAAACAAGAAGGTGCCCGTTTTCCAGTTGCTGCGTCCCAAGCAGGTACCGGCACGTTAGCCCCAGTTCTTGTGCGCCCCAGGAACGTTGCACCGTTCCATTCGCCCCTAAAAGCAGCAACTCCCGGCCCGTAGAGGTTGCCACCCAAAGCGCTCCATCCCGAAGCGGAGTCAATCCAAACGCCTTGTGCGCATTCGAAGCAGGCCGCAGCAGTGGCGCGAGATCTATCGTCTGTAAAACTTTCCCGCTGCCTTCTTCCACTTTCAAAAGAGTCTTTCGTTCATATTGCGCCACCCAAAACGCCGACTCGTCTGCCGCCACACGAATCGTTCGGTAACGTCCATGCAAACCGCCTTCCTCGAGTTCTGGGAGAGGCGTCTCACTCAGTACCTTGCCCGAGCGGTCTATCACGCGAATCTGGCACACGCCCGAGTCCATGAGCGCAAACCTCGCTCCGCCGGAAAGCACCGCGCAACTGTTCGCCTCCGTTCCTTTCGCCCCTGCTCGCGCTGGATGTGAAAGAACCAGCTTCTTTTGAGCGTCAAATACAGCGAGTCCGCCTCGATGTGCGTACACTAGGCCACCGTCGGGAAGACGCCACGCCTCGTAGATTCCGGAGTGCCCCTGCTTGGCGATGGAATCGGTCACCTTTCCTTGGCGATCGACCTCAATAACCTGATTATCAGCGGCTAATAGAAAGCGTTGTTCTGCAAAAGCTTCGTGGGCGGAGACGGAGCTTAGAGCGCAGGCGCAGTAGAGGGCGTTCCACCAAAACTTGGAGAAGGGTGCATTCACTCACCCATCTATATCTGTAGTGAGTCGCCATTGGTAGAAATTATTGCGCTGAAATGCTTTTCAGACCAATTTCGTGCAGTGTACCCTCCAGTAGGCGGGGATGTCTAATTTGACGTCTCCGATGCCGGAGGCATCAAAGCCACTAGCCGGTCGGTTGAGCGAAGCGACACCACCGGATGCGACAAAAAAACACCACGCATCTCGGAGGGATGCCAGCCCTTCCCTGCTGCTGGCCATTGTTATTTCGCGCTGACGCACAACGTGTTTCGCACACAAGATGGCTTGTTTTACCCTTGACGCCTCGCCGCTGGCATCCCTCTGGGATGCGGGCCGTTCCGGCCTGAGAAACCGGTGGTGTCGTCGCTGCGCTCCTCAACCTCCGGCTAATGGCTTTCATGCCTCCGGCATGGCAAACCATAGCGTCCCCACGACGACTTTGGGTGACTCGCCGAAGCCATGAATCGGCAAAACGCCAATTGCACTCGTTTAACGCCGCGTCGCGAGAACCGTGAACTTTGAGCGAGCGACGAAAAGTGTCTGTCCCCCTCGCGCCATGGCTCACCAGTAGGCGGGGATGTCTAATTTGACGTCTCCGATGCCGGAGGCATCAAAGCCATTAGCCGGTCGGTTGAGCGAAGCGACACCACCGGATGCTACAAAAAAAACACCACGCATCTCGGATGGATGCCAGCCCTTCCATGCTGCTGGGCATTGTTATTTCGCGCTGACGCACAACGTGTTTCCCACACAAGATGGCTTTTTAGCCCTTGACGCCTCGCC
>CAIXGS010000004.1 GCA_903919125.1 uncultured Spartobacteria bacterium
CGTGGACGCCAGCTTCCCCAGCGCACGCCCTAGCTCCGCTTTGACGCCCCAAAAGCTCGGACAGGCATTGCGGAGCTGGGGCTCCGCGCTCCCAGGTGCTGAGGTCTCTTGAATCATCCAGAAAACTTAAATAGGTGGTATAACTCCACGCTCAGCGGCACTCCCGCCGCATCAAAAGTCCACTCCCGCACCTTCGGTCCAGCAGAGATGGCAGCGATAAAAAGGGGTTCACCAAGAAAAACCAGCGACTGGATACTAACAGAAGCGGGATCCTGCTTGAGGATGGCGAGGGAACTTTGAATTTCAGGGGGAATCTCATCCGCTCTGGTTTGCGCTGCCTGAAAAAAAACGAGGCAAAGAACAGCCCAAATTTGAAGCCACCAAGTCTCTCTGAATAAAGCACCTAGCACAAAAAATTAATTTAAAGAAGGCTAACCTTCACAAGCCGATAAAGCGACGCAATTTGACCGAGAGCAACTTCCCAGCAGCCCATTCTTGCGCACCGAGTATCTTCGATGCTAATCAAAGGCTAAGGAATTGCCTTCTGTGACGATTATGTTACAGTCCATATAAGTCCTTGGTTCCATATGCGTAGTGATGCAGCTCGAGATGAAAACCCTGGCCCCTCGCCGCGTCTTTTTGGCCAGTAAAAAGGTGCCGCAGATGTGGAGTCTACCGCTATTGATTTGTCAAAAAGCCCCCCTAACAAACCCACAGAGAATCAAAATGCATCTAAATCCAAAGGAGACACGACTCGGTTGATTATCAATCAAGAAACGATTAAAATCAAGATCGGGTTGTTCAATAAAGAACTCCATCTGTGACCAGACCTTCGTAGAACCATATAGACATTTGCTCACCCACCGACCGAAGCAAGATGGTGGGAGATAATAAACCAACAAATTTACTTGCGAGACCTTTGTATTCTGCTCCCATATCTATTAACACTACTTATCCAATGCACAGATTCCGGACCGTATTATCTAAGTTCATTCGCGAAAACAACTGGACCCAGCAACAACTCGCAAGTCGGCTCGACGCAGATCAGGCAACCGTCTCCAGATGGTTGAGCGGTCGCGTAGAGATGGGGGCCAGTAGTCTTCAAAGATTACTCGCTGAAATCCCACTAGAGCATCGTAGCCTCATGCTAGAAGCGTATCTTCGCGACTGTGTACCCGATGGCTTCGAAGACCTAGTCCAAATTACCCCTGCGAATCCTTCCACCCTCGCAGATCACGGTGATTCGCACAAGGCAGACGAGCCTAAGTTCCCTGAGCCTCTAGAGCCAGAGCTCAGAAAGCGTCTCGTTTACTTCGCACACATGGTGACCCGCTCCCCCGACGTGCGTAAGTTGCTCGATGTAGTATACCGCCTCGCATCCAAGAGGAAGGCCTAAACACCCAAAACTGCGGCAGAAAATGCTCGCAGAGAGATTTGTAATTAGCTTTGATAAAAGCATTTACGATCTAGTATCTACCTCTTGATTCGGTAGACCCAGATTCATTATCCCCTAAAGAGCCAAGCTGTCGTTTCAGCTTGGCTCTTTTTTTATTTCCCACTCCCCTACTCCCGCACCGTCGCATGGTTTCCGGCACCTAGGAAAGGCACTCAGGAAAATCCCCAAGGGATAACATAAGGCACACTCGCCCTTTGGCTGCAGACCGATTTTCACGGACTCAGGGGTGTACGGTTCACCCCGTGGAAACCGATCTCCGGGTTACGAGATCGGCAACTGGTTTGCCTTATGAAAGTCTTCGCAGAATCGCGCACTTTTCGCGCTCTCCTCGTCATTGGTTTGAGCTTTCTGTTTCTCGTCTCTCAGACGCGAGCGCAACAGAACACTACTCCGACTTTGCCCAACATCAGCATTCCTAGTGGGACGTATACAACTCAGCAGCAGGTGTATATAAACACACAGGACGCCGGAGTCACGTTGCGCTACACGCTCAACGGAACGACCCCAACCGCTACGGATCTCCCCGTCCCCCCAGCCGCGCCGATCCTCATTACCCAGTCTGGCACGCTGAAAGTTGCCGGCTTCTACGGCACATCCAGCGGCGCTGTCGCCACCGCGGTGTTCAACATCACCGGCCAAGCGAGCTCAGGAGCGCACAGTAGCGTCGTCCTAAAAAGTGATGGCAGCCTCTGGACTGCGGGTGACAATTCCACTGGGCAGCTGGGCAACGGGAACCTTGTGGCGGCGAGCTCGCCTGTGCAGGTGCCAAACCTCTCTGGATTTATTTCCGTGGCAAGCGGTTACTACCACGTCTTGGCGCTCAAAGGAGATGGCACCGTATGGGCGTGGGGCCTCAATGCGGACGGTGAACTGGGAAATGGAACCGCACTGAGCGTGTCAAACCGTCCTGTGCAAGTCACCAGTTTGAGCGGAGTGGTCGCGATTGCAGCAGGGGCCTATCACAGCATGGCGCTCAAGAGTGACGGTACGGTTTGGGCTTGGGGCTTCAACGTGAGCGGCGCGCTGGGAACAGGGAACACATTTTCAAGCAATATTCCATTGCAGGTAAGCGGTTTAACTGGAATCAAGGCTATTTCCGCCGGTTATCTACACAGTCTTGCACTCAAAACGGACGGGACCATCTGGGTTTTCGGCAACAACACCGATGGCGAGCTTGCCCTTGGAAACTTGACTAATTCGCTAAGCCCACAGCAGGCCACGAGCCTGGGGAATATCGTAGCCCTAGCCGCGGGTCGCTTTCACAGCGTTTTTGTGAAAGGCGACGGCACCGTGTGGGCCTGCGGTTACAATGGACAAGGCCAATTGGGTAACAATTCCACCGCGAGCAGCCCCATTCCAGTACCGGTAACCGGCCTAACGGGAATCACATCAGTGAGCGCGGGGTTCTTCTTTAGCACCGCACTTAAAGCAAACGGCACGGTTTGGGCCTGGGGCGAAAACGCCTATCAGGAACTCGGCAACCTTTCGCTCAACAGCAGCACCGTGCCCGTGCAAATCGCCAATGTTAGCACCGCACTCCTCATCACCAGCCAAGGTTATCACAGCATGGCCGTCCTCACCAACGGCTCGGTGCTCAGCTGGGGCGCAAACTTCAGCGGCGATTTCGGCACAGGAACGACAGCCACGCAGACAGCGCCGATTGCGGTTCCAAGCTTGAGCAACATTAAATCCGTCTCGGGTGGCGGCTTTTTCTCACTCCTCGTCAAAAGCGACGGGACGGTGTGGAGCTGGGGCAACAATCCGGACGGCGAGCTTGGAAACGGCACGACGACTAGTGCGAATGTTCCGACGCAAATCCCCTCGCTCTCGACGGTCGCGCAAGTTGCCGCCGGGGGTTTTCACGGCGTGGCGCTCAAAACGAACGGAACCGTGTGGACTTGGGGCTACAACGGGTACTGCGAGCTGGGTAACGGCACACAGGTAAGCAGCCTTTTTCCAGTGCAAGTGACAAACCTCGCAAGCGTTACGGCTGTCGCTGCCGGGCAGGTGCACACGCTAGCGCTCAAGAGCGACGGCTCCGTCTGGGCTTGGGGATACAACGGTGACGGTGAATTAGGCAACGGGACCAGCAACAACCTGTTCGCCACTCCGACGCAAGTGTCGGGACTGAGCGGCGTCGTCGCCATTTGCGCCGGCTACTTTCATAGCATGGCTCTGAAGAGCGACGGCTCCGTGTGGGTCTGGGGCTCGAACTCCATTGGTCAACTTGGCAACGGCTCCACCCTCGCAAGTAGCGTGCCGATCAAAGTCGCCAGTTTGAGCGGCATCACCGCTATTGCAGCTGGGTTTTACCACAATTCAGCCCTTCGCGGGAGTGACAAAACAGTGTGGTGCTGGGGCTATAATGCGGAGGGCGAACTTGGCAACGGTGGCCTTTCTACAGGTCTCGTGCCCACGCAAGTCGCTGGGCTGACGGGGGCAACCTCCCTCTCAGGCGGCGCCTACCACACTTTTGCGTTCGCCGGTGGCAACGCTTATGGCTGGGGGTTTAACATGCATGGCCAACTCGGTAACGGGCTGAATTTGGAAAACCGCACGACCCCTTCCGTAGTGCTCAATGCTGGGACTCTTCCCCTCACGGGAATCATTGCGGGAGCCTTTCATAGCTTTGGCACGACTTCCAACCTCGCTCTGTACGGCTGGGGCAGCAACTTCAACGGCCAGTTGGGCCTCGGCAGCACTGGAGCGACTTATGCCCCAGTATTGTCCGGCTTCGTAGCCGTGGCGCTGAATCAGGCACCACCCGCCCCAAACAATCTGATCGTCAACAGTAACGGCGTAAACCAGGCGACTCTTACTTGGTCACAATCGGGCAGCCTCGCCCAAAGTTTCACCATCCAACAAAGCAACGACGGCGGCGGCACTTGGGTAAATGTTTCCACCATAGCAGGGAATCTCACCGCCTATGTAGTCACCAATATACCCAGCGGCTCGAACACGAAATTCCGTATCATCGCGAACGGTAGCGTTTCCAGCTCCGAGGCTTGCGTTGCGGCATCTGCCCTCGTTGGGTTGCAAATCACAGGAGGCACGCTGGCCCCCGCCACCCTCAGCTTTAGCGCCACCGTTTCAGCCGCCGCCGGTGCGATTTCCAAAGTGGAATTTTACGAGGGCGCCAAGCTTTTGGGCTCGCTCACCACTCCGCCATACACCGCCTCACTGCAAAACGTGATGGCTGGCCCTCATACCTTTACGGTCGTCGCTCGCAACGCAAATGGCATTGTCGGGCAGGGTTCGGCGGTAGTGACCGTCCTGATGCCGCCCGATCCGCTGGTGCAAAGCCGCTTTTCACGAGGCCCAGGCGTGGATCCGAACTTCCAGACGTTCGTGCTCTCTGTGGACAGACTCGTCGGTATCGGACTGGAGCCGATGGGAAATAACGCGGCGAAATTCCCGCTCGGCTTGCCTTGGTTTGAACGGCTCAACATGCCGACGCTCTACCAAATCGCGAACACCAAACCGATCACCTATCCCAATGCATTTCAAAACCCAGTCGTCGCCTTCGGGGCCGCTGGTGGAGGAACGCCTCTTTACATCAACCAAGCCTACCGGTTTGCCCTCGGTTCCGGCGGACAAACCAAAGATCCCAACTTCCTCGACTTCAGGATCTCCGTGTTCGCCAAATCCCAATTTGCCACAGCCCAAAGCGGCGTAAACCCTGTTTACACCTGCACCGTTTCGCTACCCAAAAAAGGAACTGCTGACTGGAATGCCTTCGCCCAATCGGGCTTCGTACGCAGCATTGACCTCACCGCAGCAGGGTATCCGCTAGTCACAAAAATTCAATTTGTCGCAGGAGCAACTGTTGCCGACCAATTCGGTCAGCAGGCCAGTTCCCCGTTTTTGCTCACGCACACTGCCGCTTCCTCCGCCTTTTGCTACCGCATCGACTACGCAGGCGCCGCCTTTGCCAACGGACAATTCGTCCCAATGGCTGCCAGCAACCCTGCCGCTTCCCCAACTTACGCCTACGCTTACACACTGGATTTCAGCGAGCGCGCCCCGTGGATTTCCACCTTCATCGCCCAACCCCACTTCGACTCGGTGACGATGCCCTCGGAATACGCGGGCAAATCGCTCAACGAACTCCTCAAAGTCAGCACCCCGCTCACCTACCAGTTCGCGCAGCCATCTCCTGAGCTGTCCTTATTGGACCGTAGCCCCGAACTGCGCGCCCATCCCGTTCTCGATAAATTCGTCGCAGACATGGGCGCCAACCCAATTGCCCTCACGAATTACGTCTTCAACCAAATCCAACTGACCGACGCACTCAGTTACAACGACACCGGCGCGGTTAATGAAACATCCATCAACCCCGGCGGCGTGAACCGAAGCGCGCTTGCGACCTTTCTTGAAAAACAAGGGTCGCCCACCGAGCAATGCGCGCTGCTCATCTACCTGTTACGAAAAGCCGGCGTGCCCTGCGGTTACGTGTTTCCCACACACAACACCCTGCAAATGCTCGACTCTCGTATGAGCAAACTTTTGCGCATGCAATTGAAGGGAGCTGTGGACGCCTACGGAAATTCCAATGTCCCGCAACTGCTGAACGTGAACTACCCTTGGGTAGCGCTCTATTTCAACAACCAATGGGTCCACGTCTTTCCGTGGATGAAAGACACCTCGATTAGCGAAGGTTATAACCTCGCAGACTATCTGCCCACGGGCACTCAAACCGGCCTGCAATGGCTCCAAAAATACATCAATCGCGACTCCAAACTTTTAGGGCTCAGCGCGGAATTCGATAACCCAGGCAAACTGTACCCGTTGTTTGTTTACCAGCAGTTGGCGCTCAAGGGTATCTCCTTCAACGACGTGGGCGTGACCATCTCCGACCGACAGAACAACCGAGACGCTTGGAGCGATTTCCCGCAACCCTGGCAAGTCGCACCCGGCAGTCTCGCCGCGAGCAATTTGGTGGCATCCCTCAGCGCAATTCCCAACCTATTTGACACCATCCAATGCCAAGTTTACAGCGACCGTAACAACAACGGAAAATATGACTTAGGCGAGCCAATCCTGGATACTGGGACCCTGCGCGCCGTCGATTTGCACAATAGGCGACTCATGGTGAAAACCGTGAAAACAGGCCCCAGCGCGCATTCCCTTTTCCTCACGCTCGAGCCGCTTCGCCCTGGGACGTCAACCGTCACCGAACCGTTTCCCCTCAATGGCGAGGCCATCAACAAGCAGTCCGTCAGCGTCGCACTCGGCTCCACCGATGACGCTCTGAACTTCCGCACCGTTTACAATCGCCACCGCACGCTCCCTTCAGGCTTCAGCGCGCCCGCTCAGGGGACGGCCTTTCTTGGTGTGAGCGACTCAAATCAAGTCATCGATGAACGTCCCTTGCGCAAAGGAGATATCGCCGTGCTTTGCCTTAATTACGGGAGGGTCACGCAAGAAATGCTCAACGTGCAGGCGCAAAACTTCTGGAGTGCGCAGCAAGCAATTCTAGCAAGTCCCACCACGGTCATGGATGCGGATGTCGCCGCTGGCACCCCGCTTTTGCTCTTGGGAATGACCTATTACAAGCAGGTCTCGGACTTCCGCGCCTGGCTGGAGCCGTTGCAGAAACAGAATGTGGTGTCCTTTTTCGCGCATGGTTTTTCCAAAATGAGCCCCCAGCGCAATCCCGACGGCTCCCTTCCCAACAGCGGGGACATCAATCCCATTTACCCCAACGTCGACATGATGTTCCAGCGCATGGCCTCCGCTGGAAACGGCACGTTGCACCCAGATTCCGGGTTGCCCGACGCCACCACCGCAAACGACTGGCTCTATCTGCTCATCGGCGAGGTTTCCGCGCAAGAACACACGGTCATTAACAAGTTCTTCAACGTGAGCGACACGGCCTCCACCGTCCACCTTCTGCATGCCGCCCAAACTCAAGGCAAAGGGATTGTGTCACTGAACAGCCAGAATTACGCGAGCGCTGGGAGCGTCAGCTACACACTGAACGGAGTCACCAAAACGCTTCAGGCGTGGGCCGGCCCTTCGATGTGGAGCAGCATCACCCAGTTGCTCACCCCTTACAGTAGCGCCACCAATACGGGCAATCTAATGTCCGATTACGCTCTAGTTTATGTGACGCCCGGGCCTATTGTCTGCGCTAACAAAGCGTACCAAGGCGTGGGTGCGTTTATTTTCAATCCGGGCTATTCCGCGGCAGCGCTGATTTCGGGTAACATGCTGAATGTCCCGCTCAATGGTGGTTATGGACAATCACCATCGCCACTGGATGTCAGTTTTTACTCCAACACCAAAGCTCAAAACTACACGCTCACGCTTAATGGAGATACGCCGACGTTTGATTTGAAACTCGTTTCAAACATCGATAACGGCAGCAAAAACATTGCCCTCTCCAGTGCCTATATTCTGGCCCTCAGCAACGGCACGACGATTCAAAGCGTCACCCAACAAAACGCGGTGACACTGGGGGCCTCCGCACTCAACGTCACATCGGTGAACACGGGGTTTGTAAAGACCGGCGATTTGACGTTTGGAGTCGATAACATCGGATGGATTGGCGCCACCTCGTCGTTTGCAGATAACGAAGCTAAAATATCCAAGATGGTCGCGGATCCTGTCAATGCGGTGACCGGTGGATTTTATTTCAATGAAACCGATCTCCTGATCCCAGGTCCCCTCCCCATTCAACTCACTCGCAATTACGACAGTTTGAATCTCGCCAACAATGAATTCGGGGCGGGCTGGAAGATGGGATATTTCTCTTATCTATCGGTTGCGACGGATTCTAATGTGATTTACGCGGCGGAAATGGATGGAAGCGTCGTGGCATATCGCCTCCAGACGGGGTCGAGCACACGTTGGATACCGACGGCTGCCGACAATCCTAATCTTTCCAATCAACAGGGCGATTCGATGGGATCGGTTTACAATCTGTTTAATAATCGAATCGATAAAGTAATCAATTCAGGGACAGTTACCTACACATTGACTGGTGTGAACGGCAGCGTGCGTACTTTTGTCGTCGCCTCTTATCCCAGCCCCGGTGCCAAAGGTCTCACACGGCAGCGGCCTTACCTTCAAAAATGGGTGGATCCGCAGGGCAATACCCTGAATTTCACCTTCGGCAATAATCCGCTCCAGCCCGACTTCGGTTTCCTGAACCGCATCGCCTCTTCCAACGGAAACTTCATCCAACTGAATTACGACATTTACGGCCACATCATTTCAGCCAACGCCGCCGACGGTCGCCGCGTATTCTACGGCTACGACTCCTTTGGAGACCTCGTAAGCGTCACCCGCCCAGACGCATCACTCATCCATTACACCTACTCTCACAAGCCAAATGCGGGCGCACTCACCACAGGATTCTACTCTGAACACCTGCTCACCCAAGAAGCCAAGCCCGCCGGACGCCTGTTGGTGAACGTCTACGACGCTCAACGCCGCGTCACGCAACAGGCGGCGACGGTTGGCCCCAACTCCGCCCTCACCACCAACGCATCGTTCCAATACACCAACTCGAAAAACCCCGACGGCACACTCACCGGCACCACCCTCGTCGCCGACGCCTTCAAACGCTCCACGCGCTACGACTACGCCGGAAGCCAAATCATCAAGGTTACCGATCCGCTCAATCAGACGGTTCAAACGGTCTGGTACGCCCCGGGCGACAGCACCGCCGGAGCCTATCAGCGCAGTCTCAAACAACATATCGACAAGCGCGGCCTGAGCGTTCTCTACAAATACGACGCCAAAGGCAATCTCATCGAAACTGCTACTACCGGCAATCTCACGGGTTCAGGAAGTTCCACGGCCGTCCAGACCATCACATACAACGCGCTCAACCTCCCCACTCAAATCACCGAGCCCAACGGCAACTTCAAGAAGCTCCTCTACACCAGCCCCATTTCACCATACCTCCTCACCTCGCTCCAAAGGTTCACGCCCACGGGGCTCGCCTCCCAAACCGACACCAACTACACCAATGTTGGGGTCGCGGGCACCGTCCCATTCGCCAACGGACTTGTCCAAAAAGTGACGCAAGCACTCGGAACGCCCGAGCAATCCAGCGTCAGCTACACCTACAATAACAACGGGTTTCCCACCTCAGAAACCCGCCCCACCGGCACCAACGATCCTGCCGTTTTCTTCGCCATGTCCTACAATCTCCGTGGGCAACTGGTAAAAAAGACCGATGCCGCTGGACAATGGACCGGCTTCGCCTACGACGACCTCGGCAACGGTATTTGGCAGGAGCGCCACGATGCAGCGGGCGCGTTGGTGGCTTGGAATTACCAGTATTACAACGCCAACGGCGAAATCGAATGGACCCAAGGCTCCCGCTACAATCCTGACGACTACACCATGACGCGTTACGACGGAGCCGGGCGCGTCCTTGAAACGCTTCAGTGGCGCAGTGAGGCGATCCCCAACGGCTCAGGCGTTCAGGCCGCAGCAGGTGACGCAGGAATCGCCACCACCTCCAACCAGTTTGACGCCTTCGGAAATCTCACCAAAACCCTTAATCCTCGGGGCACAGCCACCACCATGAGCTACGATGCCATCGGACAGTTGCTCACCTCGCTCCAGAGTGATGCTTCGGGTGGATCTCTTTCCACCGTCTCGTTCACCTATGAGCCGGGCGGTAAAGTCTCCAAGCAAACCAATCCGCTGGGTGGCGTGAGTCTGTTTTCTTACACGCAAACAGGCCAACCGCTCACCCGTCAAAACGCCGATGGAACCACCCAACAATGGCTCTATCTCACCGATGGCAGGCTCTCGAAGGAGACTTTCCCCAACGGCTCAAACCGCACCTTCGCCTACGACGACTTCAATCGGACCATCACCACCTCCCTGCGGGACACTGCCGGAAACCTGCTCGCCACAGAGATTCAGACGTTTGATCGCCGCGGAAATCTTCTCCAAAAATTGGACGCAGAAGGCTTCGTCACCAGCACAGCCTACGACGCCCTCAACCGCGTGGTTTTCATCGCCGGACCTCCCTCCGTCAACAATTCCGCCCAACAAAAAGTCACGCACCATTACGACGCCGCCGGCCTACGCCGCACAGCGACCAACGCGCTGGGCGAACAGACCACGACCCTCAGCGACGCTGAAGCGCGTCCTGTCAGTATCGAGATCGCGAGCGCCAACGGCACCGTAGTCCGCTCAACTTCCTACGTGTACGCCGCGGATCATCAATCCGTGGTCAGCGTCCAAGGATTGCCCGGTACCAACTCCACCACTTTCACCGATTTGCAGGGCAAACCCGTCCTCGTTTGGAACGCGGACGGCACAGGCACCATTTCTCGTTATGACGTCGTCGGAAATCTCATCAGCGCCACCGATGAACTGGGGCGCACCACCCTGTTTGTTTATGACGGCCTCAACCGCCTCATCCAGCAGACCCTTCCCGACGGCGGCTCCCTCTCCTTCGCCTACGACGCCGCGGGCAACCTGCTCAAACGCCAAATGCCTGGGAACGTGATCTGGAGCGCCACCTACGACGCAGCCTCGCGCAAACTCGCCGAAAAGTTAATCCAGAACGCCTCCGTCACTCGCGCCTCCTCTTACGCCTACAACCTGACCGGCAACGGCGTAGGCCAACTCGCCACATTTACCGATCCACGCGGCATTGTGAGTAGCGTCAGTTACGACGTGTTGGGGCGCCAGACACAAGTCGTCGCGCTGGATTCCTCCACCGCCCAGGCCGGAGTCACGCGCACCTTCGGTTACGATCGACGGAATCTACTCAAACAAATCGACCAAACTTACCAGAACCCAGCACTGAGCCCCTCCACAAGCGTCAAGCGAACCTACGACGGTTATGGAGCGTTGCTCACCGAGCAGACGTACATTGCCGGTCTCCTCAAGGACACTTGGCAACAAACCCGCGACAGTGCTGGAAGACGCATCTTGCTCACAGAACTCAATAATCCCGCGCTGCCCTTTACTTATAAATATCAGGCGGACGGCAACCTCATCGAGGCCGACTTCAACAACGGCGCCTACTGCTACGAGTACAAAATCGACGGCCGTCTCTATTCGCGAAACACTCCGTTACACGCCCAAGGCCTCAGTCGCGACTGGAGCGGGCGCATTGTAGAAGCGAGCGAGTACGTTGGCGCGACTCTCGTGTTGAATGAAAAAATCGCATGGAGGGCAGATTCCACTCAGAGCGCCAACGCCATCACGCGTATCGGAGGCAGCTCCTGGAGCGAGAGCCGCAGTTACAACTACGACCTGCGAGGCAGACTGATCAGCGAGAGCTTCGCAGCAAGGGCCGGGGTCACGGGCAGTGCTGGTTACCAGTTTGACGGGGGTGCACCCGGTGGAATTGGGGTGCGCACGGGCGTGACGTTAGCCGGAAATTTGAGTGGGATTCAGACGGGAACCTACAACGCGTTCGCGCAGTTAAGCGGTCTGAGTGCCTCGGGCAACTTGAGTGGTGCGCTTGCAAATCCGCTGACTCAGACGTTCGACTCAGCTGGAAATGTAATCACCCGACTGCGTGCGGGCGGAAACGACGCATTGAGCTGGGACGCTCTGGGGCGGCTGGTCGGCCTCGTGCGGCGCAATGGCAGCAACTCGGGCTTGAACTGGAGTGCGGTTTACGACGGACTCGGGCGCAGGTTGCAAACCACACAGCAAACAGTCACAGGCGGCGCACTCAGCGGTTCGGCACTGACGCTCAAGTCGGCTTTTGATCCGGAGGTTGAGTTTTTAGAAGTGTCAGTAACCCTCGGCGCCACCCGCAACTGGTTGGTACACGGCCCCGATCTCAACGGCGTTTACGGTGGGCTGCAGGGAACCGGCGGCCTCGAGGCTGTCTACAACGCGTCCACTGGGTTGACCACCGGCATCGTCTCAGACAACTCCGGTCACGTTGCGGCAACCTTCACGAGCAACGGCCTCTTCACATGGAACCCCGTGGCGTCCACCGGTTACGGGACTGCCCCAGGGAGCGTTCCCGCCCCACCGCTCGACGCGAGCCGTGACTTTGCGAGCATTCTGGGCTGGCGCGGCCACTATTTGGATTGCACTGGGTTCTACGCAATGGGCATGCGCTACTACGACCCCGAAAGCGGCACCTTCTTAAGCGCCGACCCCATGGGCCATCCCGCGAGCCTCTCCCTATACGACTATTGCGCCAGCGACCCCATCAACCGCGTCGACCCCGACGGTCGGGTGATGAAGCAAGTAGGGAACAGCGCAATTACTCAGCAGCAGAACTTTATGAGTGGACAACAGACCTATGCCAACACAACTGGAGTGCTCGCTTCTCCCATTCCGCTGTTAGAGACCTATCTTTGGCCGTCAACAGCAACGACTGAGGCGGAACAGTCGGTTGGATCCGAGCGATTTAAGAATTTTTTACCCTTCATTTTCAAATGGGAAAATGTGTATGATAAAAAAGGAAATATTGTTGCTGAAAATGTATCAAACGACAAGGGTGGCGTAACTAAGTACGGCATCGACTCTGCATCTCACCCGGGAGTTGATGTCCGAAACCTCACGGAGCGAGGGGTGGTAAAAATTTATTGGAAAGAATGGACTCAGTATAATATTGAATCAAAACCAAAGCCGCTCGGTGAAGTTTATTTTAATGCAAAAGTTAATGGTGGCGGTGATTCTCTGTTGAAAGCATCGGGCGGCGACGCGAATCTCTTCCTTGAACTTCAAGAAAAACGTTATCAAGCCATCGTTGACTATAATCCAAGTCAGCAGAGATTTTTAGATGGCTGGTTAAACAGAACTAAAGACCTAAAAGAATACCTTAAAATTAAAAGTAAGTAGTATAAAAACCTATGCGTATAAAATTAATTTTCCTAGGAATTTTAAACTTAACAATGCTGCCACACTCGGCAAATGCTCAGAGCCAAGGCGTCATGAATCAGCAAATCGCAGTTGATCTAAAAGACGAAAATGCGCGTCTACAAAATGTATATGAAAAACTGTTTTCCTCGATAGGCAATACAGGAAAAGAGAAGCTTTCTACCGCACAAAAAAGCTGGGAAATTTATCGTGACTCTGAAGCTGACTTTGAAGCTGATAAAACCGAAGGAGGGTCTATGCGGCCTGGAGTTCTAATGGGGGTTAAGTTACGTTTGACACAGGAGAGAATAATCCTCCTAAGCAAGGAACTTTCTTTCGTAAAAGAAATGGATAAAATATTAAATAAAAAAAACAAATAATATAACAAATCAAAAACACATATCAAAAAAGTAATCCAAGCGCTCAATCCCTGATTTAGCCCTCAACTTCTTGTACTGCATGCCCCACAGTTTATGCAAAACCCGATTAAGTCTCACCTGTATTTTGCCGCAATTGTGCTTAACTTTAGCGTGATGAGTTGTGGGTTGGTGTGCGCCCAATCTGAGGCTACAAGTCTCGCGGAATCTGCATACAAACATTCAGATATCCAGCTTAATGAGGTGTATAAAAAAATCATTAATAGGATCCCTCCCAATGCTAAGCAAGGTTTCGTGGAATCTCAGCGCGCATGGATTGCATTCCGAGATCTGGATGCAAAATGCCGAGCCGGGATAGCCTCACAAGGAGGAAGCTCGTACTCCACCGATTACTTGGCCATTTTAACGGAGTTGACCGAGGAAAGGGTCGCCCATCTAAAAACACTCTTACTCGCCTTGTGAAAGTTTCCTTTTAAAACGTTCACCTCAAACCTCCGAATAATACGTCGAATCAATCGAATTATCGGAAATCCCTCAACGGAATCCAAGCGTCTCGTGTTAAAAGACATCCCCAGCCCCAACGGGGCGACCTACGCTAGCCCCAGGCAGCGCCTGGGGAAACCCCCACCAATGAACCGAGCCCTGTAAGGGCGCGATAAGGCCCTGTAATTTAGGGCGCACCCTTCAGGGCTCCCGACGCTTGCATATTCTCCTAGGGCGTTGCCCTAGGCTACGATAGACCGCCCCGGTGGGGCTGGAAAAGGCCGTAGCATCCCTACCGCGACGCTCCCCTACTCCACCCGCACTACGCCCTTTTTGAGAATGACGTTCGCATACAAGGACGTCTCCGAGGTCGCCACGATGGCGTACGCCGCACGAGCCCTTTCGTAAAAGGCGTAACGCTCGAGCTTCGCGATGCCTGCATCCGGCTGGATGCGGTCCACAATCCCTCGATACGTCGCCCAAATCGTTGGCTGATAGCTGTCGCCAGGGACCAAATCCATCAGAGAGACTGGTTCTCTCACGTAACTATCCAACGGAAACAGCGCCAGCACCGCCTCCAACAACTCAGGAACGCCTGAACCCGCGCAATGCACCAAATTTCTAGCGTGGCTTGCGGCGGGAAAGTTGGCGTCTGCGAGCACAATTTCGTCGCCATGCCCCATCTCCATAAGAATCTTCAACAAATCGGCGGTGAGCAAAGGGGAAATACCTTTTAACATAAACAACTGGAAAATGTGGCTGCGAGAAAGGATCCAATTCTGGAACATTGCAATCATCTGCTAACATCAAGGTAGCGCGCAAGCTTGGCTCTGAGTTTCAGCCGTTTTTTGCGCATCCCCTGACGCCACCATTTCGCCGTTAATGCCCCTCCCGCCATCGCACTGCGTCATCCTTCCAAGCTACAACTCGGGCCGCTGGCTGGCGCCAACACTCGCCTCAGTCCTCGCGGCAGGCGTCCCCATCTTTCTGGTCATCGACGGCTCCACGGATCAAAGCGAAGGTTGCGTCGAAGGGTTTCTTGGGCACAAGACACCGCTCAACATACTGCGTCTTGCTGAAAATCGGGGCAAAGGGGCCGCCGTACTCGAAGGGCTTGAGGCAGCCTCTCTTGCGGGCTTTTCCCATGCGCTAGTTTTTGACTCGGACGGACAGCACGAGCCCCGAGACATCCCAGCGATGCTCTCACTTTCCCTCGCGCACCCAGAAGCGATGATTCTCGGCGCTCCGCACTTCGGGCCCGACGCTCCCTTAATTCGCGTTCTAGGGCGGCGTATCGCAAATTGGTGGACGAACCTTGAAACGCTTTGGGGCGGGATCCAGGACTCTCTGTTTGGGCTCAGGATTTATCCTGTGGCCGAGTCGCTCAAAGTCCTCCATTCGATATCCGGAGGAAGACGGTTTGATTTTGAAACCCAGCTTTGTGTCAGACTTTATTGGTCTGGCGTTCCAGCGCTTAATTATAGTTCAAAGGTGCTTTATCACCCGAAAGCAGACGGAGGGATTTCTCATTTTAACTATTGGAGAGACAATATTCTTTTGATTCGCACCCATTCTCATTTGTTAATGAAAGCAATTTTCGCTTTACCAATGCTCTGGAGATTGCGGCGCAAAAACCGCTGCTACAGAGAATATTCGGCGGCATTAGCCCAAGAAGTTTGCCACCACACCAAATGCGAGTGAGCGGCGCAGATTATAAATATAAATCCAAACGCATAGAACAACCGTGCAGGTTCACTGCGCTAGTCTACGGATTTCATCTAAAGATCACCGCTGATCTGGGTAATGAGGGCTTACTGATGCAGTGCAGCTACCTTCCCAATTCGCCGCGCCACAGACGGTCCGCCAGGCGCGAGTGAAATGCTGGCAAAGCTCACTCGCGTCAGTTCAAAACCATACCTCTCGTTTCCCTCATCCCCTTCCTAATTTCCGCGCACTTATGAATCCCCCCCGCCGTCTCCCGGTTTACGCCACCCTCGTTTTACTTTCCGTCTCTGTATTGTTTGGGAACCAGTCTGTTGCACAGAACCCCCAATCCGGGAAGCTGGCTCCCGTACTGCAGCCCTTTGTGGAAAATCACACGCTTGCCGGAGCCGTCGTGCTCGTCGCAGATCCCGAAAAAATCCTCGCTGCCGAAGCCGTCGGTTGGGCAGACATCGCCGCAAAGAAACCCATGCGCACCGATTCGGTTTTCTGGATCGCCTCGCAGTCCAAACCGATCTCAGCCGCCGCCCTAATGATCTTGGTGGACGAGGGCAAGGTGGACGTCAACGACCCTGTGGAAAAATACCTGCCGGAATTTAAAGGGCAACAAATCGACCTGAGCGCCGACCCCGCCCATCCGCAGCTAAAGGCGCCCAATCACGCCATCCTTGTGCGCGAAGTGCTTAGCCATACCAGCGGGTTGCCTTTCAAATCCGCAATCGAGGAACCAACGCTGGATTTGCTGTCTTTGGAGACGCGAGTGAAGAGCTATGCGAAGTTGCCGCTACTGTTTGAGCCGGGAATGAAGTCGAAGTATTCCAATGCAGGGATCAACACAGCGGGACGCATCGTGGAAGTGGTCAGCGGACAGAGCTTCGAGACGTTTTTGGAGGAGCGCATTTTCAAGCCCTTGGGCATGACGGACACGACGTTTTATCCGAACAAAAGCCAGATTGAACGGCTTGCGAAGGCCTACAAACCCAATGCCGCCAAGGACAACCTCGAGGAAATCACCATAGGCCAGCTCAAGTACCCTTTGGACGATCCGGATCGGCGCCCCATGCCTGCTGGAGGGCTATTTTCGACGGCAAACGACCTGTCGCTTTTCTATCGAATGATGGCCAATAGAGGCATCCTAAACGGCAAACGGATCCTATCAGAAAAAGCCGTGCAAACCATGACATCAGATCAGTCTGGCGAAGCGAACTCGCACTATGGATTCGGGTTCGGCACGGATGGAAAGTCCTTCACTCATGGCGGAGCCTACGGCACCAATTCCCGCTTCGATCTCCAGAGCAAGATCGTCTCTGTGTTTCTGGTTCAACACGCGGGCTGGGCGGGTAACGGCAAGCAAATCCTGCCTGAATTTCAGAAGGCGGCGACGGAGGCCTACGGAATAAAAGTCGCCTCAGGGCCAAATACAGTCGCGCAACCCCTGGTGGTCGGCATTTTAAGTGCGCCTGAGGCAAAATCGAGCAGTCCGATTGGCGAGGATTGGGGCGCGTACTCGCTTGTGCCGTTCAGTGCGCAGGCGTTCGTACTCGAGGCGGTTGGTGGAGCGACGCAAGACAGTGTTATTTCCATTAACAAGCCGGAGGGAACGCCCAATCAAAAGTGGATCATCGCGCCGAAGGGCGACAACTGGTTTGCGATTAAACCCTCGTCCAGTTCCGAGCTCGCGCTAGCGGTCAAAAAGGGCGAGACCAACACTGGCTCGAACATCGTGCTCGAGAAAGACACCGGTGAACCGTGGCAACTGTGGTCGCTCAAAAAAAATGAGAACCTCAGTTACACCCTGACTCCCAAGCACGCTCCCGGCATGGGGTTGGACCACCTCGGCGGCAAGCAGACACCCGGCGCGCGGATCGATCTTTGGAAGAACACAGCCAACGATCCGCATCTCCAATGGCTGCTCAAACCTCTCGCCGGAAGCTCTCTCCCGCTAGCAAAAGAAGAAGAAGTAGCAGCAAAATATCAACCACCTGCAATCAAGCCGGAGGAGATTCTGCCCGGTACCACCAAGCAGTTCACCTTCACCCAGAGCCAGATTTTTCCGGGCACGACGCGCGAAGTCACCGTGTTTATTCCAGCGCAATACGACGGGAGCAAACCTGCGTGCGTCTACGTAAAAACCGACGGCTACAATCCCCGCGAGAAGACGCTCATGGAGACGATGATCGCCACGAAGGAGATGCCCGTCACCGTCGGCGTGTTTGTGCGCCCAGGGGAACTCAGCCCGCCGATGAAAGGCACGATGGGACGCAGAAACCGTGATTTGGAATACGACGGCGTGAACGATCTGAACGTGCGTTTTCTGGTCGAGGAATTGCTCCCTTACGTGGCGAAGGAGTTTGGTCTCAACCTTTCGACCGATGGCAATGATCGCTGTATGTCCGGCGGAAGCAGCGGCGGTATCGCGGCGTTTGTGGCGGCGTGGAACCGGCCTGAGGCGTTCAGTCGTGTATACGCAGCGAGCGGCAGTTTTGTCGCTTTTCGAGGCGGCCACGAGTTCCCGACGATGGTGCGCAAGTTTGAGGCGAAGCCCATCAGAGCGTTTCTCACCACCGCGACTCGTGACATGGAAAACTGCGCTGGGGACTGGTTTTTGGTCGATCAGGAGATGGATAAGGCGCTGAAATTTTCCGGTTACGATTTCCAGTTTCGTATTGTAGACGGACGCCATGTTGCCGGTTACGCCGAGAACTATCAGGAAGCGATGGCGTTCCTCTGGCGCGGTTGGCCTGCACGAGTGAAAGCCGGCCCAAGCGCGCCGCGTGCGCAGGAAATCCTAGTGCCGGGCGCAGACTGGCAACTCCTCGCTGAGGGTTTTAAGAGCACTCGCGGGCCTGCGTGCAATGCGGCGGGGGAAGTGTTCTTTGCCGACACATCAGCCAACAAGATCCACCGCATCGGACTCGATGGTAAAGTCACGGAGTTCGTCGCAGATTCAGGCGCCGCGCACTGTCTGACTGTCGCTGCCGACGGTACAATTTTTACCATTTCGGAAAAGAGCGGCAAACTCATGAGCTACGACGACGCTGGCACACCGAAAACTGAGCTGGACGGCATCCTTGGACACTCGATTTTAGCGCGCCCCGACGGCGGACTTTATGTCACGACTAACGGTGAGAAAACGGCGGAAGTCGGGAGCGTCTGGTTCATCAAGGACGGTAAAAAGACGCGTGTAGATAACGGGCTGAAGTTCGCCACCGGCATGGCTTATCGCCCCGATCAATGGCTGCTTTCCGTGGCGGAAGGGCACTCCAAATGGGCCTGCAGTTATCAGATGAACGCCGACGGTTCGCTCACGAATAAAGAGCGCTTCTTTCATCTCCACGTCTCCGACTGGGACGACGACGCAGGCGCGGAATCCATGTGCTACTCGCTCGAAGGCCGCCAATTCATCGCCACTCGCAGCGGCGTCCAGATCAGCGCCGACGATGGTCCGACGCAAGTGATCCTTCCCGTGCCGGACCGCAGTCGAGTCACAGGCGTATGCCTTGGCGGCAAAGACATGGACACATTATTTGCATTTTGCGGAAACAAAATCTGGATCCGCAAAATCCAACAACACGCGATGGGTCCTTTCACGCCTTGGACAAAAGTGAATGGCTCGAAGCTTTGACCCGTACGCCCCAATTTCAAACACGGGAAACGTCTACCCGCGCCCTCGCATGTTTGTAGATGCTGGCTGTGGAGCGAGAAATGAGCGGCCTTGCGTAAAGGAAACGCTTCCCTTTTGCACCGTTTAGGGCTCGTTTTGAACGCCGCCTCGGTCTGCTTTTACCACTCGATCGCCCTGGGTTTCAAAGCGGAACAGAGGCAACTCGCCTCCCTTGCGCAGTGCCTTGAACGTCGCTGGAACATCTCTTTTTTGCAAAGTCCAATCGTTGACCCCCTCCTTCGCGCAGGAAAGTACTTTGAGAAAACCCTTAAACTCGCGCGCCGTGCCGATCACGCGGGAGAAGCCGTTTTCCCCGTCCGAAGCGGCTCGAGCTTTCGTGCCCCGTTCCAACACCACAAACGTATACGGCAGCACGCGCAGGTCCACTCCCACTCGCTCTGAAAAGTCGCGCCACGCCTCATCCTGATGCACCTCCGAGGGCACTCTCGCAAAATGATGGCACCAGTGCCGCTCGTTTTCGCCCTGCAACAACGGACAACTCCCCGAATGCGTACACGGCGCAACCGCCTTCCAATCGCCAGTAGCCACCAGCGGATCGCGCACCGTAGCCATTAGACGCCGCGCATTCTCCCGCGTCGCCGATTCCACCCAAATCAACGCCGCCGCTCCATGAAAACGCTCTAGAACACCACGAAGTTCGCGCTCCGAAAGCTCCGTGAGCAGGTGACTCACCAACACCACCGCCCCTCCACAATCGACTTGCTCCGGATTTCCACCCTCCACCGCCAGATCCCCGCGTTTTTCCCGCAGCCGACTCACCGCAAAATTCCGCGCCCGATAAGAACGGTCGGTCACCGTAATCGCTCCAAAAGCCTCCGGCCAATGTTCCAGAGTCCGCAGCCCAGCGATGCCACTTCCGCACGCCCAATCCACCAATTTCGTGGAAGGAGGCGACCAGCCGCGCAACGATAATTCGCTCAAAACAGCGTCCCATTTCCAACCAATACGCTGCGCAAAAGTCTTCTCATACAACCCCAAATCCTCCTCGCCACTCCAGTAGTCGGCCGCCCCTGCGTTGCCCGCTAAAAAACCGTCCCGCAGGCGGTTTAGCGTCTTAATCTCACCTTTGGTCCAATAGCTCATTCTGGTTGCTCCCCCAAAAGGCTAGCAAGACGCTGGGAACGCAAGCCAAAGCTCGACCAGAGATTACGGAAGGACTCGCGTTCCTTCTCCCCGTCGCCCCCGTGATCGCTTCGGCGCACCCCCGCCAGCATCAGATTTTTGCCAGAGTGCTCCGGTTCCACAAATTCAAATACACGAGCGGAATAACCACTCATTTCCAACAGTTCAGCGCGCAAAGCGTCGGTGAGAATCTCAGCCTGCCGTTCGAGCAAAATGCCGTGCCTCCCCACGGGAGATAGCGTTGTGGGAAGCCTCATTTGAGGCCGCAATTCGCGATGGCAACACGGCGAACTCAGAAGCAACGCTGCCCCAGCCTGCACCCCCTGAAACAGCGCGTCGTCCGTCGCCGTGTCGCAGGCATGCAACGCGACCAACACATCCAGCGCTCCTTCGGGTTGCCATTCGCCAATGGCTCCCGCCACAAATCGCAGATGCTCAAAGCCCAAGTCTCTCGCCACAACATTCCCGCTATCCACCAACTCGGGACGAAGTTCTACGCCCACCACCCGCGCATCCCAACCCTTGAGCCGCAGCGCGTGAGCCAAAGCGAAAGTCAGATACCCCTTGCCCGCTCCCATATCGACCACCTGCAAAGGACGGGAGGAATCCAAAGTGGCGTCGGCAAGCAGGTGCCCCAAAATTTCGACGAACCGATGCACCTGACGTAATTTCGCCGCCATTCCCGCCCTCGGAGAGCCGTCGGCCAAAGTGACTCCCAAACGCTGCAAAAAAGGTTCGCATGCCAACGCCTCCCTCCCCTGTTTGCTTCGGTCGTGGGCGAGACTCGGTGCCGCCACAAAAGTAGGTCTCGTGGAGCGCACACTGATTTGACCGGAACGCTCCCGCCTAAACTGAAAATCGCCTGTAGTCGTAAAGACGTGGGCACGCTCAAAACCTTGCATGAGGGCCTTCACCAAAAGCGCGATACCCTCTTCTGGGACATAATTTTGAGTCGTCTCGCGGGTAGCATGACATTCTACGATGCAAAGTCGGCGACCATCCTTTAACTGGACGGGCCGCGCCTTAAGGTTGCGGGCTGTGGCGGTATCCGCGGCCTCCTTTTGGGGCATACTGAGGGTTACTTTGACGAGGGTGACAGCGGCCCAAGCATTACGGAGAGTTTCTTCGAAAGGGTCCAGGCGATGGGTGGGGTTTGGCACGAGAAGACGTTAGACGACTCTCACGCAAGACGCCATACAGAGCTTAAGGGGGTTGAGACGGACGCACGGGCACCTTGCGTGAACTCGACTCAACTCGCTGGGGACTTCTCTACAGCATGCCTTGCGCCGTCGAAAAATGAGCGTAGAGTGAAGGTTGCAGCGGGTGACAGACAGTCGCTGGCGCACGGTGACTTTGAGTTCGCCTTCGATTTATCCAGAGTTCGCTTTGGGCAAATGTGAGGAAATCCAAGGGAGCCTAGCGCTAGAGGAAAGTCCGAACACCACCAAGCAACACGCCGTGTAGAATACGCGGGGAGTCTTGCCGAAAGGCTTGGTTCACGGAAAGTGTCACAGAAAATAGACCGCCCTGCCGCCGGGACTTTCGGAAACGTAAGTCCCAACGAAAGGGTAAGGGTGAAAAGGCGGGGTAAGAGCCCACCGCCCGTCAGGCAACTGGCGGGGCACGAAAAACCCCGTGTGGTGCAAGACAAAACAGGGAACGCGCGGCGCTTGGCCCGTTTAGCGGAGGCAACAGCGGACTTGCGAAAGCTGGCCCGACGAGCCGAGGCATAAACCGTTTCCGGGTATTAGTCGCACTCCGCTTCGGCGGAGCGTCCCATTTCGATGGGATGAGAGAAATGACTGTCACGGATGGCTCCTCGGAGTCCTCCGACAGAATTCGGCTTACCGTCACCCGCTGCAGCTTTAAACCATAAACATCACTTATTTCGGTCATTAGATTGACTCAAAAAAGACGGAGCTTCAGCGCCATTTGCAATGTCACCTCTATTTCCCGAGGTGTTTTAGTCATTCCTCGAAGTGCCCACCTAGCCACTCACCTAGCCCGCCAAAACGCCCAGCATTGCCGCTGCCCTCCCGCACCGACCATTAAACCTTTTGAAAAAAGCATCCGTACAATAGCGTCACAACTGCTATTCATCTCCGAAGGTCAGCATTGAATTCCCTAGAGTTAAGCCGCATACTGATGTCATGAGCACCAAGGAAATCGTTCAAGATCTGCTCCAACGTCTCCCTGAAAATGTTTCGCTTCATGACATCGCTCAAGAAATCGAATTCGTTGCTGCGATCAGACACGGAATCGATGAGCTCGATCGCGGAGAATCCATTCCAATCGAACAGGTTGAGAACGAGCTACGCTCATGGGTTATACGGTAACCCTCTCTCCATCTGCTAGAAGAGATCTACGCGACATTGTCCGATACATCTCATTTGACTCCCCTGACCGAGCAGTCGCTTTCGGTCACTTCTTAATCAGCAATACAAAACGACTCACTGATTTTCCACAATTAGGGCGCGTAGTCCCAGAATTTGAAAATTCGCTGATTCGGGAAATCATAGTTCGTTCTTATCGCGTTGTTTATCGCATCGACGACAGAAACCAGCGAATCGAAGTGATCAGATTTTGGCACACCGCGAGGGGAAATCCAGCGATCTAAGTCGCTGGAACAAACATTGAGGCCATCCGCATATGCCGAGCAAGTCACCCCCGTTCCCACAGAGGTGGCACGCTAAAACAAAGCCACTGAGATCGTCAGCTTGAGGATGGGGCGCCTTGGGGAGAAAATGAAGAACCCCAATGAAATCAATACGTAGAAATCACAGTGCCGAGTTTAAGGCGAGAGTGGCTCTAGAGGCCATCAAGGGCCGCAAAACCACAGAGCAACGCACCGAAGTCGAAAAGGAACGCCTCGAACGTAAAATTAGCCAACTTGTCGTAAGCAGAAAAGGGGACCGACACTTTTCGCTCCTCTTTCCACTCCTCCCGATTTGACTCAGCGGCAGGCACCCGCACCTTCTCCCAAATGCGAACCCATTTTCATGCCCGAGGACAGCATACATCAACCCAATGACAAACTCCTCAAAGCCACCTTCTCCTCTCCCGAAAACGCCCGTGCCTTCTTTCAAAACCATCTCCCAGTAGAACTCGCCGACGCCCTTGACTGGAATTCCCTCGCCCTAGAACCGTGCTCCTTCATAGACCCTCAATTTGCCAGTTCCGAGAGCGATCTGCTGTTTCATATCACCCTGCAACAAAGCGACGCCTTCCTGTATCTTCTCTTTGAGCATCAAAGCTCCGAAGACCCCCGCATGGCTCTGCGCCTGCTTTCCTACATCCTGCGCATCTGGGAGCGCTTCTCCCAAAACCATCCACCGCCAGCAAAGCTACCCGCCATTCTCCCGATCGTTCTTGCCCAAGGGAAACGCCCTTGGAAAACATCCACTCGGCTGGAGGATCTCATCGAGCTGCCACCGAGCGTCGCGCACATCCTGCGCCCTTGGCAACCCGCCCTTACCTACCAACTTCTCGAACTCATCCGGATCCCTTACGAGGCCTTCGCCGGCACCCCGGAAGGCATCCTGACTTTGCGCGCGTTGAAAGCGGAGCCGATGGATGAACTTCTTAGCGATCCAGTTTGGGACGAAGCACTTTTGTTTTCCATTTCGGAAGGTGCATTGGAGCGAATCCTGCGCTACATTCTCAATGCAGACGTCAGCATCCCCCAGCTCCAAGAGCGCTTGAGCAAGATTCAAACCAAACCCCTGCAATCCAAAACCATGACACTAGCCGATCGACTCAGAGAGGAAGGCAAACTGGAGGGCGAGCGCGAGGGAATCCTACGGGGAAAACGCGAGGGTCAACTCCGCGCGGTGTTGCATGCACTGGAAATCCGGCATGGCTCGTATCCCGAAGGAATCCGCGAAGCCATAGAAGCTATTTACGATCTCGAACGCCTCGAAGTACTTCTGGAGAGCGCCATTCGCTCCGACTCGCTAGAGGCATTCGCGCAGAAACTCTGACCCAAGAGCGCGAGTTATATTGAAGACGTGTTATGGCACGGGCGTGAGATCCAAAAGTTTGTCGTAGGTCTGCGTCTTAAATGATTTTCATCCGACAATAAAACCCACTTGGCGGTTAAGCTGTCTTTCGAAACCACTGGTGAGGTGCTGACCGCTCTATCAGGATCACTTAGGATCGCTCAGGAACAGAATCCGAGAATCCGCTAAGGATTACTCCCAAAATGCGCGAAAGCTTCTCCAAAGATTACGCGCGCATGAGATTGGTCAGGCGTGAGGAATCCCACCTCCCTAAGTCGTCCAGTTTCAGTTCTACACTTTGACGGCCGGTTGCTCTAGCTCCCCTGCTCCAGCGGGACCACCGCGGTACGCCGCTTTGAAGTACACGGCCACCCCGACCAGCGCACAGCCCAGCGTCCCCCAATAAAGCGGCCATTGCGTCTGAGTGCCCGACGTACACCACGCCTTTAAGGCGCCGCAACCGAGGTACCCAAACAAATTGCCAAACCCACTTACCAACAAGGTCATCAGCGCCTGCGCCCTAAAACGCAACTCCTTCGGTATGCGGTGTTCGATGTAAATCTGGGCCGGAATAAAAAATAACGTGAAACAAACGCCGTGAAGGATCACCCCAGCAAGGACAGGCCACTTCGCGTCCATTGCAAAAAGTCCGTATCGGGCAATCCCCAAACCGATCGCACAAATGAAAAGTGTCCGTAGTCTGCACCGGACCAACAGCGGAGCCAGCGCGTACATCGCAAGCACCTCGGTAATCTGTCCAAGCGACATAAAAGCGCTGACATCTTCCAGTCCAAGGTCCTGCAAATGAAGAGGTGTGTACGGATAAAAAGCGGCTAGCGGAATGCTGAACAATCCAGCCGTTAGAAAAAGCGCGCGGTGTTGGGGATCCTTCAGAAGTGAAAAAGTTTCCAAACCCAGCAAATTCTTAAATTGAACCGGAATGCGAGCGGCTTCTGGAGGGCGTTTGGGCAAAAAGAAGGTAAACACCGCCACGCCCAACCACGCCACCACCGAGATAAAACCCGTGGTGGTCGAACCATCAGCGTGAAGGACCCAACTGATCACAGGGCCGGCAAGCATCCAACCGTAAGTGCCCCAAACGCGCAAACCGCCGAACTGACGACTGGGATTGGGCAGTTGCGCCATCACCAACATCGAAGTGACACCCCAAGTCGGCGCCGAAACAAACTGAAGCAACTGGATCAACGCCAGAATGATGCCCGGATGCCAACCCGCCTGGATCCCCCAGAACGTGAAGCTCAACATCGTCGCCATCCCCAGCGCGAGGTAACGCAACAAGAGCGTCGCGGAGAGATGCCTGTCCGCGAGAGAACCAGTGACCATCGGTGAAATAAAGGCCGCAACGCCGCTGGCCGCAAACGCCCACGGAGTGAGAAACCCAAGTCCGTGAGATTTAAGCACGCCGCTAAACGGCACAAACCACAGGGCGATCGCCTGGGCCTGCAGGAAAAAAACACCCGCGAGAAGGGCCTTCTGCTGGAACTCTGTTCTCAATTAGCGAGCAGTGGAGCGCTAAACTTATAATCCAATCATTACTCGCAACTCATCTATGCCGAGAAGCTTTCGCCGCAAGAACAGTGCGCAACTGCATTCGGGTTTGTGACCTTAAAACCTCCCTTTTGCAGATCATCAGAAAAATCCAAGACCGACCCGCTCACAAACAAAGCGCTTTTTGGATCCACCACCACGCGCACTCCGTTGCTCTCCACCAAAATGTCGCGGGTTACCGGACCGTCAACCAGATCCATCCTGTACTGCAACCCCGAGCATCCTCCGCCAATCACGGCCACGCGCAGTGCGCCCGTCGGACGCCCTTGTCGCTCGAGCAAACCGCGCACCTTTGCGGAGGCGGCGTCTGCCACCTTCACAAGCTTTTCATTGCCGATACGATACGGGAGAGGAGCTGTCATATTCAAAGTCTATACCCTCTGCGTGCCTAGTGCAAAGAGTGCGGCGATTTCCTCCTGCATCTCCAAAGCTTTTGCACGGGGATCCGACGCCTGCCGGATGGGACGCCCCACCACTACATGATCGGCACCCGCGCGGAAGGCCTCTTCAAGGGTCATCGTGCGCTTTTGATCGTCGACGGGTTTGTTTTCTACAGGACGAATTCCGGGGGTGACGATCAGGAGCTTTTCGCCCAAGCCTTCACGCAAACGGGCCGCCTCCATGCCACTCGAAATCACGCCATCGCAACCGAGCGCCAACGCGCGTTTGGCTCGAGAGTAGACAAGCTCCTCCACGTTACATTGAAAACCAAGATCGTCTAAATCGCCTCTATCCAGTGAAGTAAGTACCGTCACAGCAAGCACCTTCATCGAGCCCTTCGCAGAAACTGCTCCTTCCAAAATGGCCTGGCTCCCGTGCACCGTGCAACATTCGACCCCGCGCTTGGAGAGGTTGGCCACGGCGTTCTTGACCGTCTCCGGCACATCGAAAAACTTCAGATCGACGAACACTTTTTTCCCACGGGCTTTCAACGCTTCCACGAGTTCCCAATAGCCTTCGGCCATAAATAGTTGGAACCCGACTTTGTGAAAAGTCACCGCGTCTCCGAGCTTGTCCACCCATTCGAGAGCTTCTTTGCTGGTGGGTAAATCGAGAGCGAAAATGAGCCGGTCTTTAGGTGCAATCGGCTTGCTGGAAAGTAAACTAGTGGCTGACATTCCCGTTAGTTTCCCGCGCAGAGCGCTCCCTGCCAAGCGAGAACCGACTCAGCCTTCGAGCAAACCAGCGAGGTCGTCCATCGAGAGGCCGTCCATCAGGGGTTGTTCGCTTTCCACCAAGGCGTCGAGAAGACCGCGTTTGCGTGTTTGAAGCTGCAAGATTTTCTCCTCCACCGTACCGCGAGTAATGAGTTTGTAAGAAGTCACAACCGACTTTTGTCCAATACGATGAGCTCGATCCGTAGCCTGTGCTTCGACAGCGGGATTCCACCAAGGATCAAAGTGCACCACGGTGTCTGCGGCGGTCAAAGTCAGGCCGACACCCCCAGCTTTTAAGCTAATCAAAAACACGGGAACGCTCGCAGTTTGAAAGCGGTCGACCTGCGCAAAACGATCGCGCGTCGAACCGTCCAGACGACAGAAATCGATCTGGCGGGCTTCCATCCACTTTTGCAACAAGTCGAGCATCGAGGTAAACTGACTGAATAGAAGGACGCGGTGGCCGCCGTCTATAGCCTCGGTGAGCAGTTCTTCAAGCGCATCAAATTTACCGGAGGAGGAGTCATCGAGCTCGTGGAAGTCCTCGCCAAGAAGCCGCAAGTCATTGCAGGCCTGACGCAAGCGGAGTAGCGCCGTTAGCATTACCATCCTAGCCTGACCCTTGTTCTTAAGCCCTTCCGCCTTCCCGACCTCACGTCGCGACATCTCAACCAGTTTTGCATAGGCCTCACGCTGAGCCGCCGTAAGTTCGCACCAGACGACCTGCTCTATTTTTTCTGGAAGCTCGGGAGCCACCGCCTTCTTGGTGCGACGCAATACAAACGGTGCAAGGCGTTGCACCATCCGCCGATGCGCGGCACAACCCGGCTCCTGAGTTACGGGCAATTCGTAGCGCTCCCGGAAGTCAGAGCGGGTTCCCAAATAGCCGGGCATCAAAAAGTGAAACAACGACCAAACGTCGCGCACCGAATTCTCCACGGGCGTACCGGTGAGCACAAAGCGGCGTTCGGCACGGAGGCGGAAAGTAGCTTGGGCCGCCTGACTTTCGGGATTTTTAATATGCTGAGCCTCATCTAAAATCACCACAGCAAACTTCTCCTGACAAAGACGTTCCACATCGATTCTCAGAACGGCGTAACTGGTTATCACGACCTCCGCCTCCGTAAACTCAGTTCCGTAACGCTGCGATCCCGCAAGAACCACGACACGACGCCCAGGAAGAAAACGTTCTACCTCACGCTTCCAATTGATCAGCAATGAAGAGGGGGCGACCACCAGCGCACGACCTTTCAGGGTTCCCAAAAAAGCGAGTGCCTGAACGGTTTTCCCAAGACCCATTTCATCTGCAAGGATTCCAGCAAAGCCGTTTTGCGCAAGAAAATGCATCCAATACACGCCCTGCTTTTGATAGTGCCGCAAGACGTCGTCCAATTCCCCCAAAGCGATAGCCTGCAAAGTGGCAGCTTGCCGGGCCGAAGCCGCCCACTGTTTCCATTGGGGCGGAGCGGTAAGAGCGGTGCCATTTTGCTCTGCAAATCCCTCCACAAAACCAGCTTGCCGATTTGAAATGCGGTAACGTCCGGGTTGACGCTGTTCAGGAGAACAATCGCGCAGGATCTCGTCAAATTCATCGAGAAGCACGGGGTCGAACACGGCGATGGAACCATCCTTGCGCTTAATTTGAGAGCGGCCCGACTGGATCAGGCGACGGATCTCCAGACCTGAATAACGTTCGCCACCAGCGGTTTCCATCGAGACATCCATTTCAAACCAACTTTCACCCGATCCGACGACCTTTAGCTTTGGCTCGACGCGCTCAATTGCCCGAGTCACGTACTGAAAACGTTCCCCCAACTCCACGGTCCAAATCCTCTGCAAACGAGGTAAATGCCTTGCGAAAAACTCGAGAATCGCCACCTCACCGCGCATCGCCATTTGCCCCTCGACGTCGGGACGAGAAAATCCACAATTAGCAACCTCTTCCAGCGCTTCATTTTCGGCGCGCCGATCCCGCTGTTTAGAACTTGGAGCCAGACTACTCAGTGTCGTCCGGACGTCGCCATAAACCGCCGTAAGGGTGGCTCCCAGAAAATTAAGAGACCCTTCAATCCGCAAAGCGAAGGTGGGCTTTACTACCACAGATTCTACAGCTCCCACAAAGGTAAACTGTTGGTCTGGAGTGTGTTTCAACTCTGGAGTTAGCAGAGGTAAATTTTCGCAGGAGAACCTGAGAGCCAACGCGCCCCATTCCCTCTCAAAAAAGCTGGAAACAGCAGCACTAGGAATCACGACTTCTCCCAGAAGAAGGGGCAAGTACGAGGCAGGCAACCCGCGACAAACGGGCTGTAGAACAGTATCGAGCAACAGCCATGCGGCCTTCTTTCCACACCACAAAACACCGCCAGCAGGCAGTTCGCAGCGCAACGCAAGGTCACCATTGGGCATGGTTGTTGAAAATAATTTTGGAGCAAAACTCTCCTTTTGAACCTGAAGCACGATTCGCCGAGCGAGGCTCACACGCGGATGCCCCGCCAACTCCTCCAACAACGACAACAACGACTCCGTGTTCAACGTCAACATACCCGGCAACGTCCCATCCGTCCCCAACCCAATTAACGCCTCCAGTAACCGCCCGTCCGCCTCGCTCACGCGGTACGCACTTCGCCGATCCAACGCACTGAGCAGCAGGCGTTTTCCGTGAAGCACCGCCTCCACACCCACCGTCGCCGCTCCCCGCGCTGCCGCCTGAGCCACGTTCGGAGGAAACACTACCTCCAACTCCACTGGCATCCCCTCTTCCAACGAGAAGCCCGTGGGCAAGCCTTTTGCAGGCGAAACCGGACTGGGAGGGGGAACCTCCGGCTTGGCAACTATCGTAGGTTTAAGAACTTCAAGGCCCACCGCCAGAGAATGTGCACAAACCAATCCGCGCACTTTTGAATCCCGGCAAGTGCACAGATTTTCGATGTTTGTCCTAGAAATGAACCGCAACCCAGACTTGTAACGGGTTTCACCCTCTTTCACGAAACCGGAAAGAACCTCCTCATTCCAAGAAGGTTCCGTCACCCGCCCTGCGGCGTGCAGAGAGCGGGCGTGTTTCATCACCTGCCAACCACCTGCGTCATTGAGTAGACGTTCGCTCAGTTGCATGCAAAAATGAACTGACTAAAGTCGCTCGACACCAGCATTTTACGAGAGAATAGCAGACTAATTACGACTGCGAGAGATTGGATATTCCAACCCTTCTACAAGAGCTAACCAACTCGCTTCGATAATGTTATCAGACACCCCGACAGTACCCCAAGTGGCATGGCCATCGGTGGATGTCACCAACACACGAGTGCGCGCGGCTGTGCCCTCTTGGCCATTAATGATGCGCACTTTATAGTCAGCAAGCTGGATCCCATCGAGCTCTGGGTAAAACGGACGCAACGCTTTACGTAACGCCGCGTCGAGAGCGTTCACGGGGCCGTCCCCCTCCGCAACCATGTATTCGCTGGTGCCCTGAACCTCGATTCGAACCGTCGCCTCACATTTGTTCCAGTCGCGAATGTGGTTACGCAAGTAGCTGCAATGGTATTCTTGAAGGGAAAAGAAGGGCTGCCGTTTGCCGAGAAACTGGCGCACGAGCAATTCGAAGGAAGCCTCAGCCGCCTCAAATTCATAGCCGATAGACTCTAGTCGTTTTACCTCAGCAAGAATGAGTTGCACCTGCGGAGTGCCCTTTTGAAGCCCCAAACCCAGCGCCTCCGCACGAGCCAACACATTGCTCTGACCAGACATATCGGAGATGGAGATAACGCGTTCGTTACCGACAAGCGAGGGATCCACATGCTCATAAGTCCTCGCAAGCTTTTGGACGGCATGCACATGTAAACCACCCTTGTGAGTGAACGCGGCCTGCCCGACATACGGCGCCCGAATGTTGTGAGGCACATTGGCGAGTTCATCCACGAAGCCGGACAATTCGCGCAACCTCGTGAGGTCGAGTCCCAAATCCATCCCCATCTTCAGCTGCAGGTTCGGCATGACAGTCACCAGATCGCAGTTTCCGACACGCTCCCCGTAGCCGTTGATGGTGCCCTGCACTTGAGAAGCCCCGGCGCGCACGGCGGCGAGCGCGTTTGCAACACCGAGCCCAGAATCGTTGTGAGTATGAATACCCACTGGGCGCCCCAATGTATCAATCGCAACGCGAGTGACTTCAGCGATGAACTCGGGAAGGCTTCCGCCGTTTGTATCGCAAAGCACGATCAGATCTGCGCCAGCATCTTGGGCGGCACGGATGGTCGCCAGCGAGTACGCCGGATCCTCTCTGTAGCTGTCGAAAAAATGTTCCGCATCGTACAATACCTCGCGGCCCTTCGCCTTAAGGTGCGCAACGGTATCGCTGATCATCGCTAGGTTTTCCTCTAGAGTGACTTGGAATACCTCGATGACATGGAGCGGCCAAGTTTTGCCCACAATTGTGACCGTGGGCGTATTGGCATCCAAAAGCATCTGCACCTGTGGATCTTCCTCCACTTTCATTTTTCCGCGGCGGGTCATCCCAAACGCGGTGATCTTGGCGTTCTTCCAAGTCCGTTGGGCGGCTTCTGTAAAAAATGCCGCGTCCTTGGGATTAGATCCCGGCCAACCGCCCTCGATGTAATGCACTCCGAAGGAATCTAACTTTTCCGCTACCCGAATTTTGTCAAGGATACTAAAAGAAATTCCTGTGCCCTGCGTCCCGTCGCGGAGAGTGGTGTCATACAGAGTAAAGGCAGGCGTGGGATTCATAGAAAGGTCGAATGTAGCGCGACCGAGGGCGACTGCCAAGCGGACAACCACACTCGAAACCGGACACTGGAGCGGCTGAAGTTTGCGGGAAAACGGATATCACAAACCTTGAACAGTCCTGTTCCACCTCAGTCTGGTCCCGTCAACTTTAGGTGAGGAAAGCGCGCCGAACGATCGCCAATACATCATGACTCAAAAAGACATGGAAGGCGCAACAGACCCGCAAGATCGCATCTGGCGAACCGCCACCAAAAAATGGATAGAGCGTAAAATCGCGCGCAGCAGGAGTCCCAAATTTAACGCACGAACATCAATTCGTTCATCAATAAAACAACCTGCGCGTAACGCTCCCACGGACTAAGAGTTTGCGGTACGGCTGCGTTCGCCTTCCTCAGCCCGCCAGAACCCGCGTTAGTGGTTACCAACGCTTTGCTCTCCACCGCTGATTGAGTTTCCGCCGCAATGAAGCGACGAGCCAAGTCCAACTCCTCGGAGCTAGGAGACCGCTGGAAGGTCGTCGCGAAGATAAAACGGATGCGGTCTTCATCGGAACCATTGAGTGGAAAATCTTTGCGCTGGACCAAATTACGCACTTGAGTGGCCACAAACGGACTGTTCATCATAAACAGAGACTGCTGAGGTACCGTCGTCAGAACACGTTCGCCCGTGGTCATGTCGGGGTTTGCAAAGTCGAACGTGTTAAACATCTCCGGCAAACCAGCGCGGTCGATCATCGCATAGATACTGCGACGATTTTGACTTCCGGCAAGCGCGCTCACGTCGACTCCCGTGTAGCGATTTTTCTTAGGAGCGGCCACGGAGGATTCGCCTGCGAGATAAAAGGGACGGCCCCCCAGAGTGTCAGTTTCCAATTGAGCGCCAACAGTCAGCAACGTGTCGCGGACTTGCTCAAAATCGAGACGCTGGATATTGAAACGCCACAGCCACTGGTTGGTGGGATCACTCGCCATTCCCTGCTCCGTGGAGCGACTGTCCTGTTGATAAGCCGCAGACATCACCATCAACTTGCTGAGCTGTTTGAGCGACCAACCGTGATCCATGAGATAATTCGCCAGCCAGTCGATCAATTCCGGATGCGTGGGCGGTTCGGAACGTGTGCCGAAATCGCTGACGGTGCGGACGATGGCTTGCCCGAAGTGCCATTGCCAAACACGATTCACAATCACCCGTGCCGTTAGCGGATTCTCGCGACTTGCAATGGCACGCGCCAATTCCAAACGGCCGCTGCCGTCCGTGAAAGGCTTGCTCTCCGCGCCGCCTAGGAGCGTGAGGAAATGACGGGGCACCGTCGGACCTTTATTTTCGGCTTCACCGCGGATGAGGACATTGGAGTCTCTCGGTTTAGCCTTGTCGACAAGCGTCATAGGACGAACCGGAGCGCCGGGATGAGACAAATCCAATGATCCCATTTTTCCTCGGATTCCTGCCTGCGTATTCACAAATGCCGCTCCAAAGGTCTTGGCCACGATGCGCTCCTCCGGGAACCAAACCGACTGGCTCCCGAACACATCGTTCCGAAGGGATTCAAGTGCTTCATCAGCCAAAGGCGTCTGAGTCTTCGCAAGAGGAAACCCGTCTCTTCTAGCGGCCTTGGTCGCTCCAAATTCGGGAAGGGCGAGTACCTTGTGCAGACGCCCCAGCACTTCGTTGTACACAGCAACCACATCGTCCATGGACGCGGGCGCCTTCTCCACCAAGGCGTTAACCAAAGTCACATTGCCGCGGGCCTCAGCGCGCATCCCCTCCAAAATGGCCGACGCCTTTTCCGAAAATTGATCCGCCGGCAGTGCGCTGAGAGCAAACCAGGGACCGAAAATTGGATCCGCCGTCTTTTTGTTACGAACTTCGGCGATCGCCATCTGGTCCAGACAAGCGGCAGCGACCTCGGCCTTCAGCCCTTTGTTGCGCGCGGCGAGACGAAAGTTGCCGCCCTTCTTTGAACTGTCCGCCGTGGTCCCAGCCTCGCGCACTGCCGAAAAATAATCCCCTGCCCTTTCCAGAATTCCACTGACCAAACGAGTCGCTTCGGACCGAGTGTAGTTCTTGCCCTCCTGCTCGATTTTTGCCAACTCCACCAAGTAATCTTGGTACGCAGGACTTTCTGAAGGCTCGCGCAATACAGTCTCCTGCGCGGGCTCTTCGCTGCTGGAAAACACCCCATGCAGCGCGTAGTAATCTCTTGTCGGGATCGGGTCAAACTTGTGGTCGTGACAACGGGCACACGCGCCGGTCAAGCCCATGAATCCTTTAGTGACAACGTCGATACGATCGTCCTGAAGATCGTTTTCATTCCCCATAAACCGCTTTCCGACAGTTAGAAAGCCCAACGCAGGAAGGATAGATTTGTCCTGCTTGGATTCCGGGAGGCGATCCGCTGCGATTTGCTCAAGGATGAAACGATCGTAAGGAAGGTCTTTGTTAAAGGCGTTGATCACATAGTCCCGGTACGTCCACGCGCCGGGGTATATGGTCATGCGAGCCCTTCCATTTTGGCGATCGCCGCTCGTGTCTGCGTAACGGGCAATGTCCAACCAATGCCGCCCCCAACGTTCGCCGTAACTCGGCGAGGCTAGGAGACGATCCACGACTTTTTCAAAAGCGTTTGGGGAAGAGTCCGCGACGAATTCCTCGACTTCTTTGGTTGTGGGAGGGAGGCCCGTGAGGTCGTACGTCACGCGGCGCAACAAAGTGCGCTTGTCGGCGGCGGGCGCTGGCGAGAGTTTGTTCTCTTTCAACCGTGCCAGAATGAAATTGTCGATCGGGTTGCGAACAAAATGGCCTAGATCTTTGACCTGCGGCACTGGCGGATGCGAGACGGCTTTAAAGGCCCAGTGCTCGGCGGCTTTGGCAGCGTTGACAGATTGAGCAGTCGCCCCATCAGATTGGCGCGGATCTGGAGCGCCCATTTTCACCCAGGCCTCGAAGTCGGCGATTACGGCATCGGAAAGCTTGTCCTTTTTGGGAGGCATCGCCATGTCGGGATCCTTGGTCTCGTGCCGCATGACCTGCAGCAATAAACTCTTCGCTGCGTTACCCGGCAACACCGCCTGCCCGCTGTCTCCCCCCTTCAGCAATCCCTCCTTGGTATCCAGCAGAAGACCGCCCTTCAATTTCTCGGCCTTAGCGCTATGGCATTCATAGCAACTGGCGGCCAGCACAGGACGGATTTTCTTCTCGAAGAAGTCCACTTGCACCAAGTCTGGAGACGAAACTGCGTGCAGTTGAAGCGACCCGACAACGCAGGAAACAGCAAGCAGAAGCCCTTGAAAGCGTAAATCTTGCGACAGACGATGGGACGAGAGATTAGAGGGCATGGGGAACAATTGGGGATCGAATTAAGCCAACAACGCCTTCACCACCGAGCCGTACACATCCGTCAGGCGGAAGTCGCGACCGTTGTAACGGTAGGTCAGTTTCTCGTGATCAAATCCAAGCATGTGTAACATGGTCGCGTGCAGATCGTGGACATGGACTTTGTTTTCCACCACGTCGTAGCCGAAGTCATCGGTGGCACCATAAGCCTGCCCGCCCTTGACTCCGCCGCCCGCCATCCAAGTGCAGAACGCCTTGTTGTGGTGATCCCGTCCCGGCTCGCCCCTCGCGCCCTTGTCGTGACGCGGTGTGCGCCCGAACTCCCCGCCCCACACGACCAGCGTGTCCTTTAACATTCCCCGCTGTTTGAGGTCTTTCAAAAGGGCTCCAACGGGTTGATCCACCGCCTCCGCCTGTTTGGCAAGGTTCCCCTTAACGTCCGTGTGATGATCCCAGCCACCTGCCCAAACCTGCACGAAGCGCACGCCGTGCTCCACCAAACGCCGAGCCACAAGCATACGCCGTCCGGTTTCGCTATCGCCGTACATCTCGCGGACGCTTGCGGGCTCCTTGCTCACATCAAAAACATCCATGGCCTCGGTCTGCATATTAAAGGCCAATTCAAAAGATTGAATGCGAGCCTCCAAGGCAGACTCCTGATTGATCTGCTCAGAATGTTGCTCATTGAGCGCCTTCAACAAATCAAGTTGACGACGCTGTTCACCGAGAGACGCGTGATAGCTCTTAATGTTTGCGATAATCTTTTCAGCAGGAGCGCTCACCGTGCTGACCAAGGTGCCTTGAAACGCCCCCGGCAAAAATGCAGAGCGCCAATTCGTCGCGCCGCCCAATCCACCGCCAATGGCTACGAAACCCGGCAAATTCTGGTTCTCGGAACCCAGGCCGTACAAGGCCCAGGAGCCCACGGACGGCTTCACCAAACGCCCCGAGCCGGTGTTCATCATCACGGTGGCAAATTCGTGCGCTGGAATGTCGGTTTTCATCGAGCGGATGACCGCAATGTCGTCGATGCTCTCGCCGATTTTTGGGAACAATTCGCTCACCTCGACGCCGCTCTGTCCCATCTTGGTGAACTTGTATTGCGGCGGCAAAGGCATCCCGCCGATGAGCGGCACGTCCTGCCCCACATACTTGATCATCTCTGGCTTGGGATCCCACGTATCAATGTGCGAAGGCCCGCCCTGAGTGAAAATATGAATCACGCGCTTGGCCGTAGCAGGAAAATGAGGCTGCTTGGGGCTCAACGGGGACAGGCTCGCGGACGCATGAGCGCTGGGCGCGGCGTTAGGGCCAAGGATACTGGCGAGACTCAAAGCGCCGAATCCCATCCCAAAACGGTTTAGAAATTGACGACGAGTTGCACAAAAGTCTGCGGCTGCGGGAATGTGTTGAGAGAGGTCCATAACTAGGGAGTAAGAGGAAACACTGGCTTATATCACTAAACCCCGAGAGGTGCCTAATGTTGCGAAAAATAAGCGACGTTCGAAACCGATGATTTCGCGACGGCTCTAGCCCGGAAGTTCCCTAAAAGGGATTCTAAAGATTGCGACGCTCCCATCACTCTTTTCCATTGTGTTAAAAAGACTCCCGCTCTAGCAACGAATCATGCTAACCCCAGTTCTCAAACGCCGTTCGTTTCTCACCACACTCCTCGCCGCCGGCGTCGCTCCGATGGCGCTCCCAAGCCGAATCTGGTCAGCGCCAGTCGGTCCCAACGACACCATTCGCATCGGTATCATTGGCTGCGGCATTCAATCCCGAGGCCTTACGAGCGGGTTCCTCAAACTCCCTAACACCAAGGTGGTAGCAGTGTGCGACGTGGACACCACGCGGCGAGAAAACCATCAGCAAATCGTCCACGAGTTCTATTCCAAACAGACGCAGACCGAGTTTAAAGGCTGCGCGGTTTTCAAAGATTTCCGTGAACTTCTCGCACGTGAAGACATTGATGCGGTCGTCATCGCGACGCCCGACCACTGGCACGCAATCATCGCGGTCGCCGCTGCTAAAGCCGGAAAGGACATCTACTGCGAAAAGCCGCTCACCGACACCGTGTTCGAAGCTACCTCGCTCGTCGCCGCCATCCAGAAACACAACAGAGTCTTCCAAACCGGTTCTATGCAACGCTCCGCACGCGAGTTTCGCGTCGCCTGTGAATTGGTACGCAACGGGATCATTGGGAAAATCACCCGGGTGAATGCTGGGTTCGGTGGCCCTGCGAAACCGTGCGATCTTCCCGCCGAAGAGCTCGAGCCCGGCCTCGACTGGGACTTCTGGCAGGGGCCCGCTCCCGTGCGCGCCTACAACTCGATCCTCAGTCCGCGCGGCGTGAACAAACACTTTCCCATGTGGCGTCTCTACCGAGAATACGGCGGCGGGATGGTGACTGACTGGGGCGCCCATCACCTCGACATCACGCATTGGGGACTTGGAATGGACCGCAGTGGTCCTATCGAAATTCTGCCTCCAGCGGACTGGAGCACCGCTGTTTCCGGAGCCAAGCTGCGTTATTCAAACGGCGTGGAAGTTACTCATGTGGTGGATAATGGCGTGAACTTTTTTGGTGAAGACGGCGAGATTTTCGTCAATCGCGGCAAGATCAAAGTGACGCTCAAAGGAGAGGTCAAAGCGTCCTTCCTAGCCAAGGAAGACCAACCCTCTCTCAACGATCAGTTGGGCAAGCTGGAGCAAGAGTTGCTCAAGGACGCAAAGGTGCGCTTGTACTCGAGTACGGACCACAAGGCGGATTTCCTTCACTCGATTGTCTCGCGTAAACAACCCATTGCCGACGCCGAAACCGGCGCGCGCACGGTAATCGGCTGTCATCTTTTGGGATTCGCGTACTACCACGGGCAGGCGCTGAAATGGAACCCAGCCAACAACGCATTCGCGTCAGGAACCGGCGACGCAAAGTGGTTACACCGCGAATATAGAGGCGACTGGCGCCTCGCGTAGTATCGACGGCGCCGCACTCAAACTCGGCTAACCGAGTTGCTATCAAACGGAGGGCCGGACTTGAAAAAGCTCGGCCTTCTTTTTTGAAAGGCTTCTAAAGCCCCAAACACACCAACTCGCCCAAGTTCGTGCGCAGATAAAGACGGCCATTGGCCAACACGGGCTGAGCCCAAGTACGTTGATTGAAAACCGTTTGCCGCAGCATTTGCTTGTACTTTTCGCCGTTGGCCTCCGCCACCACAAGATCCCCTTTCTCAGAAACCAGCACTAGTTTGCCGCCCGCAGCAATCAGACCGCCACCCTTTACGCTCTTTTCTTCCCAACGCCGCTCTCCAGTCGCCGGATCCAAACACACGAGATTCCCGCCCCCAGTATTGCCGTCGACTCCAAAAATTGCGTTCCCCCACTGCACAGGCGAATTGATATGGCAGCGCAGATTTTTATTCCGCCAAACCTCGCGCACCGTCCCCCCTTCCACGGCAATGACTGCTGCACCTTGATTGTACCCCGAGGAAATCAAGAGACGATCCGCCGCGATCTGCAACGGAGTCGCTGCGTTTACATTGTAATCCGTTTTCCAAGGATAACGCCATAGCTCGCGTCCGTCCTCCGGCGCATAGCCGACAACGGCCTGCCCTTTGAGAAGAACTAACGTCGGTTGAGCGCCCAGAGGCAAAATCAGCGGCGCGGCATATCCTGCTGGATCGGAGCCAGTTTTCCAAACTACCTGCCCTGTTTTAGCATCCAGAGCGAGTGTGGAAACTCCGATGGCACCGGTGTCGACAAACAGTCGCCCACCCGCCACCAGCGGCGCCCCGGAATAACCCCAGTCCGGTTTGCGACCGCCAAATTCCTTCACGAGATGGCGCTGCCAACGCACCTCACCAGTCGCAGCGTCAAAACAGTGCAAGTGGCCTTCGTGGCTCAGCGTGTAAACGCTATCTCCGGAAAGTGTCGGGGTGGAGCGAGAGCCGCCTTCAAACAAATTTGGATCCAGCGACACCGTGTGTTTGAAGGTCCAAACCACCGCTCCCATCGTAGCGTCGAGACATTGCACCACATCCGAGCCACCCACGTGGCCCATGGTGTACAGCCGCGCACCGCCAACCACCACAGAAGACGTTCCGATGCCAACTTTCGCCTTCCAAAGGACCGGAGCGGTACCCGACTTCGGCAACTTACAGTCTTCAGCGGCGATTCCGTTGCCACTCGGCCCCCTATAGTGGAGCCAGTCTCCAGCAAGGGCCACAGATTGAAAAAGCAGGCTACAAATTAAGCTTCCGCCAAGGGCCAACTGGGATTGTTTCATAAAATTGAATCAGCCATTCAGCAAAGAAAGCCGAATGTTAGTTAAGCCTCTTAAAACCCGACGCGGTCCGCACAACCTTAAAACTTGTAAGTGAAACTCACGCCTGTGGAACCTTCAAACTTGTGATAGTTAGGCGTGTCAGCGTTGTTTGAATACTTGAATTCGCCGCCGAACGATGCGCGTAGAGCCCAGCGCTCCGTCGGCATCCAAAGCACAGTAAGTCCGGGACTTAGCGTACGATCGCTTCTATGTCCACCCGCGTTCTGGGGCTGCGTATAGACTTGATAATTGAAGCGCACCCCTGGCTGTATCACCCACTTTTCAATAGGCGTCAGTGACAGCGTGAGAGAAACCCCACTATCAAGGTGATCGCTACTCCAAGTGAGAGGATTAGGGTCCGTTTTAGTGAAGTGATAACCGCCGTTATACCCGAGCGTGAGCCCAGCCTTATCCCCCAGCCCAATATTACGAGAAAGTGACCAGTTCGGGTTCCACTCTGTGTAGACTTCCGTCCACTTGCTGGCATCCGCGAGACGCCCCAGCCTCCACTGATTGGGGTCGTTGGCAACCCCCGAATCGTTCATGATGCGGTTGTAATCCAAACCTAAAGAAGCATTCCAGTTCTCCTTGAAACTCAAGTTAGAACTCAGGAATGCCGAGCTCATCATGAAGTTATTACCGTTTAGTTCAGGATGAATCCGCCAAACGTCGTACATCCAGAAAAGCTGCCGATAACCCGCTCGCCATCCCAGTTTACCAATCCCGATATCCTTCGCCTCAGGTGCCAAAGCCAGCGACCAAGTTTCGGCCATGATCGCCGCGTGCTTTCCTGACGAGTCACCCGTGGCGTTGGTCGTAAACGTGAGCATCGTATCGGCGGACGCCTCAAAAAGAGGCTTCGCCTTGGGCTTTTGCTTCAAGAGCGTTTGCGGCCCGAGATCCGCATTCTCGCCAGGATACGTTTCCGGCGGACCGTCCGCCTCGGCCGCAGGCGTCGCCAAAGAGGCCTTCGCACGTTGATCGGCCTGTTGACGCAAACTCTCGGCCTGACGCGCGGCGTTCTCCACCGCGCCTTGAGTTTGCGAAAATGCTTTTTCAGGGGCGCATAGCGACAACATACATCCCAAACTCAGCGTAACATAAGAGGCTGAAGGGAAATTGCACTTTTCTCTCGAAGCTGAAATTGGAGTCAACATGGGGTGTTTGCGAAGAGTTGGTACTTGCAGCCCCAGAAACTATCAAGCGTGTCTAGGGCTGCAAAAGTGAAACTGACTGGCGAAGCTTATTTTTCCGTCAGCTTATAAGAACCGTCCCAATCTGCGTCAGGAGGCTCTGCTATATAATGGTCGCAACGCCCTTGGTACATTTTACAAAGGAAATCATCTCCGCCCATTTCCTCGTGCACCTTACCGAATGCGACTTTGGCTTCCGCAAATTCGCGGCGGTGAAACTGGTCAAGCGCTGCATGGTAATGATCTAACCAAGCAGGAATTTCCATCCCAACTTCCCCTAGAGGAGTAAACACGTGGATCGGTTCGGTTTTGCCCTTGAAGATCGCCATGTCCACCCGACGGTAAACAATCTTGTCCTGCGTAATCAGCTGAGCCTCCCGCGCCACCAAAATATCGACTCCGAACTGCTTGGTCGCACTTTCCAAACGGGCCGCCAGATTCACCCCGTCACCCAAACAGGTGAACTCCATACGTTGCGGATGCCCCAACTCACCGACTGTGACATGGCCATGATTGATCCCAACCCCGATGGAAAGTTCTTCGCGATCTTCCAGCTCGGCCCAGCCCAAATTTAAGTCATGCAAAGCCTGACGCATCTTCAGAGCAGAACGCACAGCCGCCAAACAGTCGACGTCGTTGCCCAGAGAATGAGTATCCCCCCAGACCGCCATAATGGCGTCTCCGATGAACTTCTGAAGTGTTCCGCCTTGGGCGAGCACGCGGTCCACCATCTGAAGGAAGTATTCGTTCAACTGAGCCACTAGTACCTCTGGAGAACGCGACTCCGAGAGGGTCGTAAACCCGCGAATGTCCGAGAAAAGCACGCTCACCGGCTTGTTTTGCCCGCGCAACGCCTGATCGAACGAATCCCCTTGGTTGATAACCATACTCGCCACGTTGCTGGAAACATACTTGTCCAATACGCCGCGAACATGCGCCTTTTCCAACTGCTCAATAGCAAAGTCGAAAATCGTGATGAAACCGCCCACACACAGGAGTGCGATCATCGGCAAGATGACCGGGATCATGAGATTCGCTTTTGCAAAGAGGAAATAGGATGCAATGCAGTATGCTCCTATTACACCGACCAAAATGCCCATACGCGCCAAGACCTGCTCCACGCCCAACAATAGAGCTGCCGATACCAGTACCGCCCCGACCACTAGCCACAACTTCCACTGATCTGGGAACTCTCTGATTGGAATATTGTCGAGAATCGCCGCCGCGTAGTTTGCGTGAATTTCCACCCCAGGCATGGTCCCCAACGGAGTCGGATGCACATCGTGGAATGTCTCCGCAATAGGCCCCAAAAATACCAGCTTGTCCTTAAACCGGTTCCCGCCCTGATAGCGAGGATCGGTCGTCAAAATACGTTCGTTGAACAATTCCTCAATGGGCAACGGATCATAAGTGCCCTCTGGTCCACGGTAATTAATGAACTCGATGGGAGACTGCGGGAACACTTTTTTCCCACTGACATCGACGGCCTCCGGGGGGTTCACTTTCGTTCCCCGAAGCTTAGCCGCAGCTAAAGGACCAAAACGAATCCAGTCATCGGGCCCGCTCTGGAACTGGGCTTTGCCACTTTCCCGCATCTGCGAGGTCATGGCGCGAACCCGACGTATCGGCCGATCAATATCTGGATCAAATCCGACGAACCCCGAACCTTCAGCGCCTAGAGCCGCGCCCAAAGTCTCATTAACCGCCAGAGTAGCCACCGAGCCGTCCGGTTGCGGGCTTGTACCGAAGGCTAGGACCACGCGGCCCTTGTATTTTTCCAGCGCCTCGGCCAACACGTCATCTCCTTCTCTGAGCCGTTTGCCTTCCCGCTCTAAAAGGGCATTGATTCGCAGCATCTGGGCTTCACTCAGTCCAAGTTCCTTTTTCTGCTCTTCCAACCGCTTGAGACCAAGCACTATCGATGGCGCAACATCCCCCTCGTCTTCCAGAACGACATCAATTTTGTCAAACAATTCGTCGGTGATGCCATAGGTCGCCTTCATCGCCTCCAGCTTATCCAAACCATCGCTCAGACGGCCGTCCAGAGACGGACGACTGGATACAAGCATAATATCGATCGCCACAACCTTCGCACCCATTTCAAAAAGGCGGTCGAGAGCGTAAGCGTACACTGCGCGAGGCAAAGGCCACTTGCCTCCACGCATCATCTTGAGTGCTTCGCTGTAATTACGCTCAGAGGGTGGGAGCGCGGAGACGCCGCTTTTACCGGCACCGAATTCGCTGGGAGTGGTTTCAATCTTTACTGGCGAAGACTTGTCACCGGGCTCCTGTGCCGCCGCCATCACTGAATCCCGATGTTGAAAATTGGCTGCACTAGGAGCGGGAGCCTCTGGCTTGGGCGCGTCCGACTTCGGAGCCTCTTGCTTCGGAGCCTCTTGCTTCGGAGCCTCTTGCTTAGGAGCCTCTGCCTTGGGAGCCTCTGCCTTGGGAGCCTCTGCCTTGGGAGCCTCTGCCTTGGGAGCCTCTGCCTTGGGAGCCTCTGCCTTAGGAGCCTCTGCCTTGGGAGCCTCTGCCTTGGGAGCCTCTGCCTTAGGAGCCTCTGCTTTTGGAGCCTCTGCTTTTGGAGCCTCTGCCTTGGGAGCAGGTGCCGTGATGGGAGTGAAGAGTTCTGGGTGAGCTTTCGCGTAACGCTCGTCCTCGACTTCCTGAGCTTCTTCCAACAAGCCATTAATCGAGCTTTGATCCAGCGACTTTGTGGTGATGCCAACCAGCTCAATTTCAGGATGCTGCCCCAAAGGCGAGTTGCTGTCACGGATCACAAAACGTTTGTCGATGGTCTGACCCTCAATTTTCTTGAGCGCGTCAGACTCCCTAACAGACGAAGTTTGCAGAATACCAAGTACAATTAGACCGACGACAAAGATAAATGGCGTGCGATACTTCCGCGCCTGCCGCAGTTGCGAGTTAAGTTTGCGGATTAATTTTTTTAACTTCATAAAAAGAGGTTTGGCTGATGAGCAAATTCCGCACCCGTCACAAATTTTTTTATAGAGACAAGGGAACCTGTCTCTGTGCTAACAAAGATTTGTCATCGGCCGACGAAATTACACCGCTTGGCGGCGCTTCGAACTGGAAGCTGCGCAATGAAGAAGCTAAAGTAAAGTCAATGTCCCTTAATCAACCTATTGCCATGTCTATTTTAGGATTTGAGTTTAACGCTTTTGAACTCAACACATGGAAAGTCGTCGGTCTCTCAGGCAGTTTGATCTTTGCACTAAGATTCATCATTCAAGGCATTGCTTCAGAAAGAGCAAAAAAAAGCGTCATTCCGGTTGGGTTCTGGGAATGCAGTCTGCTTGGCTGTTTATTGAGTCTGAGTTACTTCGCTATCTACAGACAAGATTCTGTTGGTGTGCTACAAAACCTCATTCCCCTCCCCATTTATTTGCGCAACCTATACTTCCGATATAAGAAGGAAGGGTCGACTCAGCCCGAGGAGAGCCAACCCGCGGAGGCGCCGCACACGCATCAACCATGAACCTGAACTTTCCCACTTTACCCGAACCAACCGGGCCTGATTTTCAGTGGGTTCACTGGTTGCGTTTCCCAAAAATTCCGCCTAACCGGACTCTTCGATGGGCGCTTTTTCTCCTAATGGGATGTTCGGCCCTTCAATTGACTCTCCTAATTTTCGCGCCGCCAGCTCCCGCAGACGCTTCGCCAAACTCCCAAGCCCAGTTCAACGAAACCTCCTCCTCCCTGAGCCCCAGCATGCTCATCGAACCCCGACTTGGAGCCCCAACCCTGCGCTCCGCATGGCAGGATTTACTGGAGCAATCCCGCGCGGCCGGTGCCAAGGGAGAAATGGAAAACGCCATTAGACTTCTCGAACTCGCCGAGTCCCAAGTCCCTCAGCAGCCCGCCGCCCTTGCCGACATTGCCATTCAGATGGAAAGATGCGCCCCGCCCGAGCGCGCCATCAAACTTTGGAGCCGCGTTTATCAGTTCGGTGTCTCCGCCGGAGTATACTTCGCCGCGGCAGACGCGAAATTGAAGCTGCTTAACACCAAAACCACGGATGCCGCCTCGGCGTCCAATAAAACGGACGCCTCGACTAATTCCGGGCCGTTACGCTTCGGTAAGTTTATCAGCAAAGAAATTCAGGGAAGTCTGCCAGAACGCCGTTTGTTCACGCTGAGTGTACCGGTGAAAAAGATCGCCAGTGAAGCGGTTCAAGTGAAGGACGTCTCCATTCAGGTGCAGTTTTACGACCAAGTAAACGGCCGGATGCTGGAGCGCACAAACGCGAGCCTGAGATGGAAATGGGCTTCCGCTCCAGTGGATTGGCTGGATGATTCCATCGAAACTCTAAATGTCGATTACCGTCAGTCGCCGGGGGGTGGTGAAGATCGCCGCTACTTCGGATATGTCGCAAGCGTCTATTATCAGGACAAGTTGCTCGATTCTCGTGCGGATCCCGTCCGACTAGGCCAACAATATCCTCCGCCTCGCCTGCTTACCCGCGAAACGGCTCCATAATTCCCTCCGCGCGCCCAAATTTCCTACGCTCCATGAGAGTGCTCCTAGTCGATAAGGAAGCGGACCTTTTGCCCGCCCTTCAAGAAACACTCCTCTCTATTGAGGGACTTGAATTATACTGCGCTCCCGACGGTCCCACGGCCCTTCAGCACGCAACTTTGCTCAACGGTGTGGACGTCCTCCTCACCGAAGTATTTTTGCCCGGCGTCGACGGAGTGGCCCTGCGCGATGCCGTGCAACCTCTCAAACCCTCCATGAGGACGGTTTTTTTGACGCGCCACGACCTTGGTGCGCACGTGGAAGCCTTGCGCGGCCATCAACTCCTCCAAGTACCAGTCGATCCTGAGTTGGTTCTCGCCGCGCTGCTGGCTCCACAGGCCCCGACTCCTGTAGCACCCACCTTTTTCGCGCTCCCGGTAAGAACCACTCCGACGGTCACCGAAGCTCCATCGCCCCCGAAACCCCAGCTTCATCCACAAGAAGCGCCCCGTCACTCGGTGGCACCTGAAGACATTCCGACTCAATCGGACCGTTCAACGCAACCCCCAAGCCAAGATACACCCCGCCAAGCTGCTGAGACTATCCCCCTAGTGCTGGAAAAATCTGCCCCGAGAACGCCGGCAAACCTCCCTTCCAAACCATTCAAACCCAAGACACCGCAACCAGGCACTCTTCAAGTAGGCGCCCTCCTTGGTCCATATCAATTGCTACGAAGAGAGCCAGATACATCGTGGGGCCCCTGTTTCGCAGCCGTCCACACCACCTTGGGCCGGACGGTACACCTCGTCATTCTTGCCCAAGAAAACCTAGCGAACAGCGCCCTTAAAGGTGCCTTTCTCGCAGATGCCAGCGCTAAGGCCCGCGCGCAACACCCCGCGCTTCTTACCGTTTACGAAGCAGGCGAACTCGATGGTTACCTCTTTTACGCCATTGAAAGACTCGAGGCCAATGCCCTGCAAAACCTCCTCCAAAAGGGCGCGTCCCTCCCCTTCGCCACTCTCAAACTCACCGCGCGGACCGTGGCCGAAGGACTGCAATACTTTGTTCACGAACAAATTTCTCACCCCCCTCTCTCCAATGCCAATATTCTCCTTGGATCCGATGAGAATCCCCGTCTTCAAAACATCGCCACGGAAGGCAGCGAGGCCACGGGTGACAAATCAAACCCTGCAGACGATATCGCCACGCTAGGAAACGCCCTCCACGCGCTCCTTCCCCTCGAGGCACCCGAGAATTTCCGCCGTTTCTTGGAACGCACCACTTCCACCCATCCTCGCTGTATCTCAAGTTGGGACGAATTTTTAGGCCAACTCGCCGCTCTAAACCAGAACGCTGGCTCACTGAACCGAGTCGCTAACGCAGACAGCCTAATTCTCGAGGAAGAGGGCGCTCGCAGCGTTTGGCTCACCTACACCCTCCGTGGCCTGGGAATCGTGTCCGTACTGGGAATCTCTGCAGCTGCTGCATGGCATTTCTTGCGGCAAGAGCCCACACTTCCTCGGCAGATTCAAATACCTGCTGGCCAGTATCTTGTAGGTGCAGGAAGGAAAACCAATCTCAATTCCTTCACCATCGACGCCACAGAGATTTCCAATCGTCAATACGCCCACTTCGTAGATTGGCTGCGGCTACATCCCAAAGAGGCAGGTCGTTACGATCACCCTGAACAGCCTCCCCATCAAAACCACGTTCCAGAGGGTTGGGCACAACGGTTCCCGGAAAAAATCCACCGCGATCCGCGCACACAAAATCCAGAATGGGATTTACCCGTAGCAAAAGTATCGTGGTGGGATGCTTACGCCTTCGCAAATTGGGCTGGACGAGCCCTTCCCACCGAAGAGGAATGGGAGGCGGCAGGTCGTGGCCCACGTGGCTTCCTTTTTCCATGGGGCGACGAACCCGAACCCGAGCGCGCACAAGTCAAACGAACCGACACCAAGCCCGGCGAAAGCAACACTTCCGTCGCCGTCCAATCCCTTAAAGACGCCAGCGCCTTCGGCGTCCTAGGCTTGTGCGGCAACGTCTCTGAGTGGACAGCAACCAAGCCCGACGCCAAAACTGCCGTGGCCAAGGGCAACCATTTCGACTCGCCACTCCTAAGCTTGGATGCGCGCACTGCGATCTCCACCGAGACCCACTCGCCAAGACTCGGCTTTCGAACCGTCTCCAGAAAGGCCATGCCGTGATTTTCTCGTTATTCCATCCCTTTCATAGCCGTCAAATTGGAGCGCTGCCAAAACTTGCTTTAACCTGCATGGTGTTGTGCCTCTTCTGCTTCCAGGCTCAGGCGCAGCTCAATGTCTCTCTCTCCTTCGCTCATTCCAACTTCCTCGTCGATGAAGCCGCCCTTGTCACCCTAAAGGTCACCAACCTTTCCGGCCACGAACTCGTTTTGGAAGGAACCAAAGACGGAGGCGCGTGGTGCCAAATTGACGTAACCGCAGTTCAAGGCGCCTCTCCCTCAAAGCTCACCAACTCGCCAACGATCGTCCCAGTGTTTCTTAACTCGGGCGAAACCATCTCCCGTTCCATCGACGTCAACGCACTTTACTCGCTTTCCAACCCCGGTCAGTACCGTGTCCGCGCACGCATCAACTACGGAGCCAGCACTCAGTTTGTCACCCCTCCTGTTTATTTCGCAATGGAACTGGGCAAAACAATCTGGACGATGACAGTAGGCGTACCCGACGGTAGGGAAGGATCAGGAAATGCCCGCACTTTCAGCGTCGTCAGTCATCAGCGCAAAGAAGGCGTTTTTCTTTTTGCCCGCCTCGAGGACAAAGATTCCGGTTGGCGTTTTCCTCCGTACTCTTTAGGCCGCGTTCTCACCGCAATGGAGCCCCAAACCCAACTGGACCGTGAGAACAACCTTTACGTCCTTCACGCCACAAGCGAGGACTCCTACATTCTCTCTCAAATCGATGTCGCCAACGGTCGCTTCGGACAGGCCCTCTATCGCTCCAAGACCCCTCGAGCAGGTCGACCCCGACTCGAAAGCCAACCCGGAGGACGCCTCGTAATCGCCGGCGGTATTCGCGTTTCAGAAAGTGAACTCGCCGCCCAAAAATCCCCCACCCGCGCCCGTCTCTCCGAGCGTCCGGAAGGATTCGCTGCCCCCAGCCCAACGCGGCGCCCTTAAAACCACAATGGCCCTCTCGCTCCTACACCGCCCTCGCCGCCTGCGTTCCTCGCCTGCAATTCGCAACTTGGTCCGAGAAACCAACTTGCGTTCCTCGGATTTCATCCTGCCACTTTTTGTCAGCGAGAAAGCAACCGCTCCAATTCCTGTAAAGAGCATGCCGGGGGTTTTTCAACTGCCGCACGAAGCACTGCTTGCGGAGGCCGTTGCCGCCCACAAAGACGGAGTCGCAGCCGTCCTTCTTTTCGGCCTTCCAACCACCAAAGATGAGGTCGCCTCGACGGCCTACGCAGAAGATGGAGTGGTTCAAAAAGCAGTTCGTGCGCTCAAGGCCAAACTCCCCAACCTACTCGTAATCACCGATGTGTGCCTCTGTGAATATATGAGTCACGGCCACTGCGGTGTCACCCATTTCGACGGTGAGCGTGCTCACACCCTCAACGACGCCTCGGTGGAACTGTTGGTTAAAACCGCCGTTTCCCATGCCCGTGCCGGTGCCGACATCGTCGCTCCTTCCGACATGATGGACGGCCGCATTGGTGCCATGCGCAAGGGGTTAGACCAAGCGGGGTTTCAAGACACTCCCATTCTCAGCTACGCAGCCAAGTTTGCTTCAGCCTTCTACGGCCCTTTTCGCGACGCGGCCGAAAGTCCCCCGCAGATCGGCGATCGAAAAGGCTATCAAATGGATCCAGCGAACGGAAGAGAGGCCCTACGCGAGGTTGCCCTCGACGTGAGCGAAGGCGCAGACATGGTGATGGTCAAACCAGGTCTGCCTTATCTGGACATTCTCTCTAAGGTAAAGGAACGCTTTGAGCTACCCACCTTTGCCTACCATGTCAGCGGTGAATACGCGATGCTCAAGGCCGCAGCCCAACAAGGCTGGCTCGATGAAAAAGCCTGCCTGCTCGAAACTATGCTCGCCTTCAAACGAGCAGGCGCTGACGGCGTTATCACCTACGCCGCTCGCGACTTGGCTCGCTGGCTGAACAACCGCTGAACCTAAAAACGGCAATGCGAGATCAGGTGCCCGATGCATCGCAGCTATCTGCCGATGGTTGAGCGTAGCGACACCACCGGTCCACAGTTGCCGTAAAAAGCATCCTAGAGGTATGCCAAATTCCCCGCGTATGCCCTACTTTATCACGCAGTACTTTATCACGCAGATAAGACAGACTCAGGATCCCGTTGACTGATACCATCTCTTTTAGGTTTATGGATGATTCAAAGGGCTCAGCACCTGAGAGAGAAGGACCAGTTTTCTGCAAGATTTGGTATCACTCCGCTAGACTGGCTAGTCTCCCAATGCCAACAGCGCTCTCCCAAGATTCCCCCCCCGCGCTAGGAGTCTAACAGGTCACTGCAGACGAGCAGCCTAATTGCGTCGCGGAGGGAACCGCTGGGGGGGGAACCGTTGGGGACAGGCACTTTCCGCTCCCGCACTTTCCGCAACTGCAGAAAAAATGTCTCGCGTGAAAGGAACCGTTGACGCCAAACAACCGTACGGCATATTGTCCATATGAACGCGATCACGTACACGGCCGCTCGGGAGAATCTGGCATCGACCATGGACCGAGTCTGCAATGACCACTCTCCTGTCATCATTACAAGAAACAGAGATCAATCCGTTGTCATGCTTTCCCTAGAAGACTTTGAAGCACTCGAAGAAACGGCATACTTGCTCCGCTCTCCGGCGAATGCAAAGCGTCTTCTGGATTCCATTCATGCCTTAGAAAATGGACAAGGCATCACTCGCTCCATCGATCTTAATTCGTGAATCTAACATTTTCTCCCCAAGCTTGGGAGGATTATACCTTCTGGCAATCTACGGATTCAAAGACCATTAAAAGAATCCACGAACTCCTAAAAGATATCATCCAGAATCCTCATTCCGGTATTGGTAAGCTGGAACCCCTTAAACACGCGTTTCGTGGATACTGGTCCCGCCGAATCGATTCTGAACACAGGATCATATACAAAGCAGTGGAAGGCGGCATTCTCATCGCCCAGCTCAGGTTTCACTACGACGCGTAGACGGGGACCATCATCACAACGACGCCGATCATGCATCACCTCCGAGCTCCCCGCGCCAGGACTCCAACAGGTCACTGCAGACGAGCAGCCTAATTGCGTCGCGGAGGGAACCGCTGGGGACAGGCACTTTCCGCACTCGATGACTTTCCGCACTCACAAACACGGCGCGGCCTATCCGCCTATTCGGGCAGAATCGGCGACTCCCAACCCTCGAGCGCCTCGGGCTTGACGTGCGCATTCCGCTTCGTGGTTCCCATCCACGTGGGACGGTACGGGCCCACGATCGCTGTGTTGAGTTTCGGAGTGATGGCGCCCTCCAAACCCACCGCCCAAAAACAACCGTTGACCGCCATACGGCGAAACCCGTCGTTGAGCAAATCACCCGACCCACCGTAGGTGGATGCAAATACGCGTCCCTCCTTGCCCGATTCGCTTTTGTAAGTCCGAACCCAAGCGCCGGCCATTGGCTTTTTGGTCTCGTCCACCGGGGAATCCGGCGTCATTCCGCTCAGCGGTTGGGCCATGGCGAGAACTTCACTCCCTTCGATCGGGTAGGCGTTGTAGCCGCCAAGTTCCGCCCACGCATTACTCACTCCGCGCAGCACAGGATGCCCCGTTTTTTCGGGCACAAGATCCAGACGCGTGCTTGATTTGTGATTGGGGCCGTAGTGACCAACCCACGTCTCGCCTAAGATTTGGCGCCCGAATCCGCCCGTGTAATCTGCCCCTTTATAGTTGTAGTCATACTTGGCGTAGGGACTGTCGGCCGGTATTTTGAAACCGTGCGTCGCCGTGCGAAACCCGACTACTGGGCCACCGCGTTTGAGATAGGCCACAATCGGATCCATCTGTTCGGCAGGAAGGTTCTGGAACCGGGTGAAAATCACCATCAGATCGGCGTCTTTGAGAATTTCAGTTCCTGGAATATTAGACTGGCCTGGCTTAATTTCTCCAGTTGCAGGATCGAGTCCGAAAAGCACGGAGCAATGGAAGCCATGATGTTTTGCCAAAATTCGGGCCAAGGCAGGGAGCATTTCCTCCGACTTGTATTCATGGTCGCTAGCGACAAACACGATCTTCTTGCCCTTCCCAGGCCCATCCGTGCCCTCATAAACCAAAGGCGCGGAGGTTCCAAATGGCGCAAGAGCCAGTGTGCAGGAGAGAAAAATAAGGTGCTTTTTCATGGCATTAAAAATACAAAACCGTAGGAACTCACCCCATCACAAACACCTTGAGCGTCGTTTTCTTAGCCGCATTCGGCAGGCAATGTCTGGCTGCGTGGAACCGCAAGGGACAGACACTTTCCGCACTCATGGCTAAGTAGGTAACTGGGCGAGCGCTGCGTAATCCGGCCGGTCAGCGGCATCGGCATGAATAAAACGACGCACCACCCTCCCCCGTTGAATGAGAAACACCCCGGGCATTTGAGTGCCGTCTCCTTCCAAGGCACCAAGACGATGACCCTCGAAGAACGACTTCTGCCCGCGCCACCAAACACTCCAGCCGAAAAGCTGGCTCAGTTTGCCCCGACGCAATCCAAGTCCTCGATAAAGTCGGCGCTCGGGATCCGAGATCGCGGATACGTCACTCAGTGCATACTTTGCCGTGAAGGCCGCAAAGGATTCAACGGTTCCCATGTGAACCAGAACGAGTTTCGTCCCGTTTTTCTCAATACCAGCTCGGCCCGCCGAAAGATCCGCAAGAGCCTCGCGGCAGAACGTGCAGCCGGAATGACGCAGGCAAACAAGTAACAAGGGATGTTTCTGAGAAAGTTCTGCCAGGCTACAACCCTGATTGTCTTTCGTTTCGGCGAGAAGCGCGGATTCCTCCGGCGGCACATCGCTCCTTGGATCACTCTGAAATTCCTCCCAAGCGTGCTTTAAGATCAGAAAGAAGGGCACCCACCAGATGAGGTCGTTGGTCACGCAGTTCAACGCAAAGCCCCAGGGCAATTGTCCACTCCAAAGGGCCTGCACCATGCCCAAGGGGCCGAAGACCTTCCCCAGAAAACCCACCAGCACGATGGGCCAATGCCGAACGGGATCAAACGCCGCGATGCCATACCCAACGCCGTAGACACCCACAATCATCCCGATACACTGCCAAAACTGCGGGTAATTCGGCTGAGGCATGTCCAGCCAGCTGAAAATGGCACTGGGAAACAGCACGGCCCAGGCTCCCCAAAACACGTTGTAGAGTCCTGCCGCTAAAAGGACGTTTCGCATCCAGCGCGGGGATGAAGCTTGGGTAGTCATAGGTTTTGAACGGGACGGGTGGCATGGATCACCGCTTCTGCAGCCGCCCAGCCAGAGAGCGCAGCGCCCTCGACACGTGGACCCGCAAAGGCGTCTCCGGCCAGTAGCAATGGAGGGCTAAGGCTCACTACGGCACAGCGAAGCGGGTCCGTTTGTTTGGGTTTGCTGTAACGCCAAGCGTGGATTTGAAACGATTTGATCCCGACCCCCAACCATTTCTCCGCTGCAGAAAGCAGTACCCGGGCGGTCTCGTCGCGATTCTGATCCCACTGGGCGACGCTAAACGCATCCGTGGCGTGAATCGTCACCGCAGGCTCGTCCGAGATGCCTTTTAACTGGTTATCCGCAATCCAAGCGATAGGTCCGTGAGTCGGCGCGAAACCTCCTGGCGCCTGCATGAGCGAAGGGCCCTTCAGAACGGCCATCACTGCTAGGCAGCGCTCGTATTGGATCGCCGAAAGACGCGTCTTCAAAGCCTGCTCGAGCTGGATCCCGCCCGCTTCCAAAAGCACCAGCGCCTGTGGAACAGGCGCGGTCAAAATGATCGCTCCCGCCGAATAAATTTCCACGTCCGCCATGCGAATCAACCAATGATCCCCCATCAGGCTGACGGCTGCGACCTGCTTTTCCTGAACGATTTCCAAACCAATGCTCCCGAAATTCGCTAACGCGGACATTCCCGGAGTGCCTCGCCAGCGTTTATGGCCGTCAGCCTCCGGCGTGAACCCGCGGCACCATTCAACCGCCACACCGGCAGTCTGAGCCTCCTCGAGCAGCGCCGCAAAACGTGGGTCACGTGCAGTAACAAACTGCGCTCCATGATCAAACGTCGCCCCGCCGACCCGTCGAGTTGCCATACGGCCGCCTATTTGCTTGCCCTTGTCGAGGACAAGGACTTCGAGTCCAGCCTTTCGCAAGGCAGCTGCTGCGGAGAGTCCCGCCATACCCGCACCAATCACGAGCACGTCTGCGTTTCGATGGATGGCGTTCTGCATCTCAGGTAAGACTGTCACCTAGCTCACTCTTCAATGCTTGGCCCGCTTAAATGCCGTTCAAGCAACCTGCGGTGTTTGGTGACCCGCCCGCTGACACGCTTGCGCCACATCCGAAAACTGGAGGGCTTCAACTCCCGACGCATGACCTCGACCACCTGTTTTTCCACGAGACCAGTGCGTTGCTCGATCTCCTCGAACGTGGTGCGATCCTCCCACGCGTAGCGAATGATGAGAGACACTTGTTCTAGCGAATAGGTCGATTTCATGAAGGTTAAAGCGGGTAGCTGGGATGGCGTGCTAAACGCCACTCAGACTCCACCTCTTTTTGAACACGTTAGCAAAAAGGAAATCCCCGTCCCATCGGAAAAGAACCGCACGGGACAGACACTTTCCGCACCCAGCCCGCTCGGTTATAAAATCGGATCATCCATCCGGCTTCGGAGATACCCAAGGCAGCCTCCCGACATACGACGGGAACCGCAGGGGACAGACACTTTCCGCAGACACTCGGCAGGTCATCATGTCTGCCCTCCTCGTCTTGCGCTCCGCCCACGGGAATTGGCTTGCTAGACCAAGGACACACATTGACCGGTTCGACCGGTCATGCTATCGTGACTCCATGAAATTAATCGCCGCTTACGAGGCCAAATCCCGATTCTCAGAGATTCTTCGACAAGCTGCTGCCGGTGAGGTTTTTATCATTACACGAAATGGCCAGAAGATGGCTGAACTCCGTGCTGTCCAACCCGAAAGAGCGACAAGAGTACGTGGCATGATGAAATCAGACATTCCCCCTATCCCTGCTGACTTTAACGATCCTCTGCAGATTTTTGCTGAGTACCAATGAAAGTTCTCCTCGATACGTGCGCACTCATATGGTTTCTCAGGGATGATCCTGAGTTATCAGAAAAGGCCGCTCAGCTTATTGAAAATCCTGACACAGACGCATTCGTCAGCGTTGTTAGCATTTGGGAAATAGCGATCAAAGCATCTATTGGAAAGCTAACCACTCCAATTGGCTTTCAGGATTCTTTAGAGGACAAATTAAAAAACTCCGGATTTAAAATACTTCCAATAGAGTTCCACCACGCGTCTGGGGTGTTTTCGCTTCCCGCAGTTCACAGCGATCCCTTCGACAGATTACTAATATCACAGTGCCAAGCCGAAAAACTCACTGCTATTACTAATGATGAGCACTGGATTGATCCTCGTTACAATATATCTATATTCTGGTAAATATTCTTAACGAATCAGAAATTGCGGAAGCAAATGCTTATTCCCTCATGCTTAAGCGTTTCGCGTGTCTCCCTGAGAGTTGCTGCCCCCTTAGATGCCGAATCCAGAGGCTTTTAGGCATGCCTGAAGCACTCGAAAGACTTTCGTTTGTTAATCAACTATGATGCGTGTACTTTATCTTCCAGTTTTTCTGTAATCCACATTTTAATGAGGGATTGGCGGCTGACACCTACACGCGTTGCTTCTAAATCTAGCGATTTAATAACCCACACAGGAAAGTCAATATTTACACGCTTTTGCTCTAGGCCTAGACGTTTAATAGATGAAGGTAAAATGAAGGATGTAATATCTCCTCCTTCATCGAAATATTGATCAAATTGGGTAGAATTTGAAATAGATGGATTCTTCATTTTCTCTGACCCTCCTCACTGAGATTGTTCTGATGTTCTGATTTCTGATTGTGTAAATGGCGCACCACAGTCTTTCCCGATAGGCAGCGATAATGCCGCTCCGCGCCTCGTCATCAAACGGTATATCAAAGGTGATTCGTCTCTCGTCAAGCCACAGAAATTGAGCTGTTTGGAAATCAATGGCGTGCTTTTCTTGATTACTCCGACTCTTCTCTGGATCGAACTCAAATCCCACAATACCACCATAAATATACCGTGGGAGGTGTCAAGTTGAGTTGCCTGATTTCAGACTAGGCCTCCCGCAGGTGAATTCGGCGGGACGAGTGGGGCGGGAAGCGCAGGCGGGAAGTGTCTGTCCCCTGCTGTTCTCCCTGCTGTTCTGCTCCTCCGTCATCTGAAGTGTTACTACCTTGTAGCTTCGGGGCCACGTTGTGGCTGGGCAAATAAATGCTTAGGGCCGGGGCGCCGCTGGCGGGCACTAACGTTGACTTTTTGATCGATCGTTGTACCGTATGCCGCATGGAAACGGTAACGGTCTCACCTAAATTTCAAGTGGTCATCCCTCAGAAAGTACGCGAGGCCATCGGCCTTCGCTCTGGCGAGAAGATCAAAGTCGTTTCTTTTCGTAACCGCATTGAGCTCCTCCCAGTGCGAGATGTGCGCAGTTTGCGCGGTTATCTTAAAGGCATAGACGCCTCGATTGAACGTGACGAAGACCGCGTATGAACGTCGTGGATTCCTCAGGGTGGTTGGCATACTTTGCCGATGAGTCTGTGGCCGACTTCTTCGCCGAGGCGATTGAGGATTCTGAATTGCTGATTGTGCCGTCGGTCTGTGTTTACGAGGTTTTCAGAGTGGTCTTGCGTGAACGTGGAGAAGACGCGGCGTTCACCGCGGCGGCAGCGATGCATGCGGGATTAGTCGTAAACTTGGACGGGGATCTTGCTTTGGAGGCTGCTGCTTTGGGATTAGAAGAGCGGCTGGCCTTTGCGGATTCGGTTATCTACGCCGTTGCGAGGCGACACAATGCGGTACTCTGGACTCAGGACGTCCATTTCAAAGGCAAGACGGGTGTGCGGTACACCTCAAGAGATGGTCGGGAGAACGGCTAATCTGCCACGGGATGGTTGGACCTCTGGACGCAGCGCGCTCCGATAAGAATTCACGCGACCTGCTCGAGCGCGGAAAAGGTCTGTCCCCTACAGCACCTCATACACCGTGCTACGGACGCGAGTAAGAATAGGTTTTACCCGAGTGTCTGTCCCCTCGAGTTGCCTCGGAGCCGGGAAAGGTGTTGCCTGCAGAGGGTTGCTATGGAAAAAGACAACGGTCTCCCAAGCGTGGATCGCGGAGCATCTGGGCATGAGAAATGCAGCCAATGCGAGTAGAGCCGTGCGCCGCATGGAGTTATCGCAGCTTCAGGAGAAGGTTTCAAGGAATTTAGAGCGGTTTGGCTCTGAGGGAATGAAAGAAAATGAACACTGACCCCTATTTCCCTATTTCCCTGACCCCCTATTTCCGCTCAATAGCCGCTGTCTTTTTTCCGAAAAACACTAAATCGTCCTTATGTTCCGCCGCTTCCTCTTTCTCGCGATCGCCTCCAGCGCGCTTGCTCTAGATGTACACGTTGCTCCCAATGGCTCCGATGCCGCCGCCGGTTCAGACGCGGCTCCATTGGCAACCCTAGTCAAGGCACGCGACTACGTTCGTGCCTTAAGATCCAAGGGGGATAACACGCCGGCAAAAATTTTAATCCACGGTCCAGTACTGGAAGTCGGTGCTCCTCTCGACCTCAATACCAGGGACGCAGGGCTAACGATTGAAGCGGCTCCGGGGGAAACACCCCGTCTCATCAGCTCCCAAGAGGTGGCGCACTGGCAGCCTTTTCGCGGTGAGATTCTGAAGGCTGATGTTTCCGGCCTCATCAGCTCCGGCTCTCTGAAGCAGGTTTTCTTCGGATCAGAGCGTGCGACTCTAGCACGGTATCCAAACGCCGATCCAGCTAACCCGCGTTACGGCGGTTGGGCTTGGGTTCATGATATCCCTTTGGATCGCTATGACGGCCACGACTCGAGAGGGATGTTTTACCTCGCGCCCCAAGACCGCCGCCCTTGGGCGCGGCCAGAAGAGTTGCAGGTGATCCTTTGGCGCGAGCACAGCTGGTGGTCCACGACGGAATCCGTGGTTGCCGTAGATCCCTCTGTTGGGAGGATTACGCTCGCAGATTCAAGAAGCCGCGAAAGGGAGATCATCCTCACCGACCGCTTTTACATTCAAAACGCGCTGGAGGAACTCGATGCTCCCGGCGAATGGTATTTCGATAAAAGCAGTGGAACCTTGTACTTCTGGCCGCCCAAAACGCGCAATGGCCAGCCAGCCCAAGAAGTTCGCGCAGTGACCGGAGCAGGCTTCTTCCGACTCAAAAAAGGCTCCAGCGACGTTCAAATCCGCGGCTTGGAATTCAGCATGTGCGATGACGAAGCCATCTCCATGGGCGATTCAACAGGGTGCGTCGTGGAGAACTGTCGTTTCGAGTCCACTGGAAGCGGAGGCGCAGCCGCGATAAAAGTTTACGGAGGCAGCAATTGCCGGATATCAAACTGTGAAATTTCGCGCAGCGCTGGCGGAGGAATTTCGTTACACGGAGGCGACCAACTGACGTTGCAGCCCGCAGGACACGTTGCTGAGGACAACCACATTCACCACACGGGGGCGCTGTCAACTTACGCAGCAGGCATCCAACTTGGGGGAGTCGGCCAGATCGCCCGTCACAATCACATCCACGATGTACCTCGAAATGGAATTGAATTTCGCGGGCAAAACATTCTGATCGAATACAATCATATCCATCATACGATGCTGGAAGCCATGGATGGGGGCGGCATTTACACTTGCGGCAGAGACTGGCTCTTGTCGAGGGGCAGCGTCATCCGCTACAATTTCATACACGACATTATTGGCGTTTCAGCGGGCCGTGATTTTCTGAAAGTCGGGCGGTTTGCATGGTCCATCTACATGGACGACAACACCGCCGGAGTGGACATCACGGGAAACATCTGCGTGCGCGGATCATGGGGCGGACTGCACATGCACAATGCCCGAGACTGCCGGATTGAGAATAACATCTTTGTGGGCGGAGGCGAGTGGCAACTCGACTACCAAGGATGGCTTGGCAAAGACCACCTCCAGCGTTTCTTCGCCGACATGGTAAAACAATACGCCTCTGTCGCAGAGTCGCCCGCCTGGAAAGGCATGCGTGGAATGGACGTTTCTCCCGAAAACTCCATCCTTCCCGATGATACCTGCATGGCCGGAAACGCCATTCGTCGTAACATTATCGCCTGGGACAATCCAGTCACCCGCTATTTTTGGACCGTCAACGCCGACCCGAAGCTAAATCCCGTCGAGAAAAACCTGATTTGGGCTAACGGCACCCCTCTTCGAGTCGACGCAAGCAGTGCCGGAGCCGATCTCGGCACGGAAATTTTGGGAAGCGGTGGCCAGTTTTCAGCGGGAGAGGTTCCGCAGGGCTGGGCGGTCCTTCAGGGACAAAAGGCCCCCTCGTCTCTTTCCGTTGAAGATTCGACCTTGAGTTGGAAGCTCCTCAAGGGGAACGCAACGGGCAAGACTGTTACCATCGGAAGCCCCGCCTTCCCAACCAGCCCAGGCAAAGGAATCCGCGCCAAACTTCGAGTGCGCGCCGAGAAACCAAGCACAGCTTTGTCCCTATTTTTTAATCCCATGCAAAGGACCGACACGACCTCGCTCCCACGCACCTTTGCAAAAAGGGTGGTGGTTGGTAAGGAATGGAAAGACGTCGAAATCTCCGCAACTTGGCCGGGCGAAGGCACTGCGGGACACCAGACGAACCTCACCTCCGCAAGACTTGTTCTGGAGACGGCCCCCACCAGCGGCACCGTTCAGATCGCAGAGATCCGCGTCACAGAAGCCGCACCGCAGTCTCCGTGGGAGCAGTGGCAGTCTGCGGGATGGGACAAGGAAAGCACGATCGGGAATCCATTGTTTGTGGACGCTGCAGCGGACGATTACCGACTCAAAACAGAGTCCCCAGCTTGGGCACTCGGATTCGAGCCGATTCCAATTGAGAAAATCGGCCCACGAAAGCGCTAAGAGACTTCAATCCAGCCACCTGAAAGCGAATGCAGGCAGCAGGTCTAGACGCCCAATGCGCTCCCCGATCAAGCAGGTGCTATCCAAGACGGAGGCGATCTTTACCAAGCGACCTCGTTGGCAAGCTCGCAGGCCGGATAGTCCACGACTGGGATGCCATACTGACCTAGCACATCGATGAAGACGCGTTTCGAGCAGCCCGCCACCACCGCACTCACAAAGGGCAGCAGCGTGATCATGTCGAGTTGGGGTGTGACAGGTCATGGGGGAATCACACTTCACTGCCTTAGACGCAGCAAGGGCGCACGAGCTAGGGTGGACGTTGCTCTATCCCATCGCTTATCAGCTTGCCTGTTAGAGAACCGCTAAGGTTGTTAAACCGCACGGGACAGACTCTTTCCTCACCTCTCGAACAATGGATATGTGCCCTGTGTCGCAGCGTCGACCGATTGCCCAAAGCGATCCGTGAATTAGGAGTGTCCTGCAGCGAATCAGCTCTGATAAGTTACTTTAGCTGTAGCAATCCCCACTCGCTTCGTGCAACCAACCCCCGTTCCCATCCAGTCCAACCGCTCAGAGGAAGACTGCTCCGAACCTTCACGAAGGCACGATCTGGACGCTCTCCGTGCGGCAGCGATGCTTTTGGGTGTTGCCTTTCACGTGTCCCTTTCCTTCTCCCTCGGGCCCGGTTGGGTGGTGCAAGACGTGAACCAGAGCAAGGTGCTTTACGTTTTTCAGGCCTTCGTTCATGGCTTCCGGATGCAGCTCTTTATGCTGCTGAGCGGCTTTTTCACTGCCATGCTATGGAGAAAGATCGGTTTGATGGGCCTTCTCCGAAACCGTCTCAAACGAGTCCTACTGCCGTGTCTTGCCGGACTGATCACGGTGGTGCCCGCCATAAAATGGGCTGCTGGGTTCGCAACCAATGCCCGCAATTCCACGAGGCAGACCACCTCACAAAATATCGCGATTAATCAGAGTGTCTGGGAGGCCATTAAAAGCGGAAATCTTAATGGCTTCACCGAACATTCGAAAACGCCGACTGTACTTACGGATCTTCATCCGGCTTTCAAATTGTCGGCTCTTTCATGGGCTGCGCTGAGTGGGAGCAAGGAAATCGTCGAAGTCCTGCTTGAGAAGGGTGCCGATGTGAACTGGCGTTCCGCCGAGGGGCACACCGCCTTGCATGGGGCTGCTTTTCTGGGCCGTTTTGACATAGCGGAGGTGCTTCTCGCCAACGGGGCCGACATCAACGCCCGAAGCCTGACTGGAGATCAACCGATGCACAGTGCATCAACCAATTATGCCGCAGTCGAAACCATTGCCGGACTTCTCGGCATTAAGGTGGAGAAAAAGCAGGTTTTGGAAGGCAGGCCCCGAATCAAAAAGAGGCTCGAAGAATTGGGGGCGCAAGCTGCTAATTCACAACCCGCTCAACAAGGCAGACCCATTGCGCGGGCATTTACTAAGTTAACGCAAACCCCTGTTTTCAGTCTGCTCTGGTTCCTTTGGTTTCTCGTTTGGTTACTACCTCCTTTTTGTGTCTACGCCGCCACCGCCGAGCGCTTCGGTTGGAGGATGCGCCCAAGTCCCCTCAGCGTTTCGCAACGCAGCCTCCTCTGGTTGGTTCCCCTCACCGTCGCCCCCGCCTGGTTCATGAAATACGGCAACGGTCACTTCGGGCCGGATACCTCGATGGGCATCATCCCGACGCCCCATGTGCTTGGTTATTATGCGCTATTCTTTGGATTCGGAGTCTTCTATTTCGAATGTGCCGGTTCGGGTGGTCAGCTCGCAAGCTCCTGGCGTTGGACCCTTCCAGTCAGTTTGCTGGTGGTCTTCCCCTTGGCACTGGAGTTCGCTACTGGAACATTTGCCTTCCGCGACAGGTTGCTCCCAGCGAGATGGCATCACGCGGCCAGCGTTGTTTTCCAAGCGCTGTATGCTTGGACGATGTCGTTCGCATGCATAGGACTGTTTCGCTCGATCCTTTCGCGAGAAGACAGGGCGGTCCGCTACCTCTCGGACGCCTCGTATTGGATCTATCTTGCGCATTTGCCCTTGGTGATTATTACGCAGACGGTTATCTGTAACTGGGTAATGCATGCTTTGGTGAAGTTCTTATTGGCATCTCTGTTTGTCAGCGCCGCCATGCTTTTGACTTACGACAAACTCGTACGCTACAATTTTATCGGCCGCTTTTTAAACGGCAACCGCCTCTGGTTCAACACCCCAAAAGGCGAAGCCCGAAGCCGCCATGTGAATTAGGCCCCGTTCCATGGCGCGCATTCAGCCATGATTACCCCCCGATGAAACACCCCCTCACCCTCCTATCCTGCCTCCTGCTGACTGCGCTGCCCCCCGTTGCAACTGCTGCAACTGCTGCAACGGAGGCCAAAGCGAAAAGCGAGAACGTCACCTCTGAGGTTGAGGACTTGATCTTGGGGTTCAGGGGGAAATCGAAATACCAAATCGTGGTTCCCGATCCGGTGCTAAACGCAGCGGCGGCGGTCTCGGTGAAACGGGCAGCGGAGCTTTTGCAAGCGGCATTCAGCGCAAATGGAATCAAGCTGGAGGTGACGAAGGAGTCGGAAGTAGACGTGGCACGGCCCGGATTTTACCTTGGTGCGACAAAGCTTGCCGCAGCAAACGGAGTAGATGCGAGAGGGCTTACCGGATGGCAATACGTCCATAAAGCCGTTGGCACTCATATCATTATATTGGGTAATGACGAGGCTGATACGCTGGTGGGCAAACGTAACTCAGCCAAGGAGTCTCCACTGCCCTATGAAGGCACGTTGTTCGGTACGGCTGAGTTTTTGTATCGGTTTGTGGGCGCTCGATTTCTTTCCCCCGACGAAACCGGGACAACATTCCTCCCTCGCTCCATCATTCACGTACCACCGGATCTCAATACGCAGGGAAGCCCGCACTTTGAGGAACACGACATCCGGAACTCCACCGAGCTTTTCTACACAGCAAATCATTGCCGTCGATTCACTCGCATCTGGTCGAACTACGGACATCAACATCCGAGGGCGGTGCCGATGGGCGAGTATGGAACGACGCATCCCGAGTACTTCATGCTCAGCGGAGCCGTGCGCCAGCCCAAGGTAAATTCCGAAGAGGGCCAGCTTTGCCTCTCGAATCCAGAGGTGCATGAACTCATTTACGAGCATCTGCTGGCGCGCTGCGACGAGGGCTTTGATGTGATTGAACTTGGTCAGGCCGATGGCTTCCGACCCTGCCAGTGCCAGGAATGCGCCGTTCTTTATGGCATCAAAGTGACGACGACTCCCGCTGATGGCATCGCCTTCCACAATGACCGCGCGTGGGGCGAGAAGCTCTGGATCATGCATCGCGACATGGCGCTGCGACTCATGAAGGACCGGCCCGGCAAGAAGCTCATGATGACCTCCTACGGCCCGACGGTTCGTCCGCCGCAGACGTTCACCGAGTTCCCCGAGAACACCGTCATCGAGATGATGGACTCTAGCGCGGCCTCCTTCGAAGCGTGGAAGCAGATCAAAGTCCCCGGCGGCTACTCGGCCTATCTCTATAACTGGGGCAACTTCCATCTCGTCGGTCTGACACCGCTAAACACCATCAGCAAGATCGCGGAACAAAACCGACTGCTGGTCGCGAACAACGTCCACATGGTGCAAGTCAATGGCAGCCCAATGAGCGGCCAGTGGGGACTCGAAGGACCGAACATCTATGCCTATGTGCGGCTCGGCATTGATCCCTTTTCGAAGACCGCCGACGAGCTGTTCAACGAATACTTGCAGGCTTCGTTCCGCGAGTGCGAGCACTCGATGCGGCGCTTTTTCCTGAACCTCCAGAAGCGTGCTGAACTCTGGGCTGCCATCCGCGAGTTTGCCTATCAATCCGGGCGCGACCCGATCTTTGCCTTGGGTACGCTCTACCCGCCAGACATCGTGAACTCGTTGGAGGAAGATTTGAGCGTCGCAGAAAAGGCTGCCGTTCTCCCTGAGGTGAAGCGGCGGCTGGACATCGTGCGCTATGAGCTTGATTTCCTGAAACACCTCGCGCTGGTGATCCATGCCTACCGCAATTATCAGGCGATGAATGATGCGCATTCGCTCAACCAACTACTCGATGCCGTGGACGCGCGAAACGCCTTTGTCGCGAAGGTCATCAATGGCGACGACAAGTATCCCAAGAAGAAGAATCCGTCCTACCTCCATTTCGACGAGCCTAGGCTCAAATACGCTGGGCGTTATCTGGACCGCGCTCCGTTTAACTGGGACATCGCGAAGATGCGGGCCAATCCCGCGCAACTCTCGCAACAAAACAAGTCGCTGGAGATCGCGAAAATGTCCGCGCCATTGACGCTGGACTCGCCGCTTTGGAAGAGCGCCGAGGAGCATACGCTCGGCCCCGTGGAAGCCTCAGCGCCGGCTCTGCAAGCACAGACGACCTTCCGCGTGCTGTGCGACGAAAGTCATCTCTATGTGCGCGTCAGCGGTGAGCAGCCTGCAGCCAGGATGAAGTTCGTGGCGCGTGGACGCGATGCCGAGCTATGGCTCCAGGAAAGCATGATCGTGAATGTGTCGCCCTTCGCAGATCGCAGCCGCTACTTCTACTTTGCCTATGAACCTGAGCCGACCTCCTTCAATGACGCCGAGCACGGATTCATCACAGACTTCCTGCATCCCCGCTACGGCTGGAATGACGAGAGCTGGAACGGCAACTGGACCTTCGAGACCAAGCTCCTGCCCGAAAAGAACCGCTGGGAATCCATGGCGGTGATTCCCTTTGAAACCCTCCGCACGGCAGCGCCAAAGAAGGGCGACATGTGGTATCTCAATGTCGGTCGCGTTCACTACATCGAGAGTTCGGACAAAAAGGACCAACGGGAAAACTCCGTGTGGACTGGAAAGCTCAACCCTTCTCGCATTCCCGGCGATGCCTCCTTCGGCAAGGCAACTTTCAAATAACCGCTCCCAGATGAAACGCATCGCCACCATCGCCATCATCGTGTTCCTCGTCCACCTCGGAGCAGCATCGGCACTCGATTATACGCAATTGAACGCTGTGAAGCTGATGCGCTCCGAGAAGCGCTTCGATGATGCCATTCACAAACTCGAAGCCATGGCTGCTCAAACCGCCGACGCTGACGAAAACTTCCACTACCTCGACTTGGCCATCGAGATCGCCTCCGGTTCCTTGAAGAATGCGGAACGCGCTCTCGCACTCGCTGATAAAGTGAAGGACCCCGCACGGCGAGACTATGCCAACCTCCGCGTGTTATCAGAGTTCAAACGCTATGACGAAGCCCTCGCGCGAGTGCGTGACAAAAAAATCGACGAATGGCCTGTGCGGTGTCGCGGCAGCGCCCATGGGATCCTCGCGGATATCTACCGACTCCGCGGCGATGACGGAGCCGCGCAAGAGCACCGGTTGAAAGCGATCGCCTCGCCAGGAGCGGAGATCGTCGTGCGCGGGAATGCCGCAACGGATGCAGCGCAGCTCTACCTCAAGCAAGGCGACACCCGCAAAGCAGAGGATATGTTTCGCCAGGCGCTCGCCATCTCCCCTGCCAACTACGCCTGGCGCAACTCGAGCGTCATCGCCCTGTCGCGCCTACTCATTAAGAATCAACACCCAAAGGAAGCCGTGAAGCTGTTTGAAGACATGGATTTCTCCAAGGTCGAGAACACCAACGCCAGAGGCCAGCTCCTCGAGGCCTCCGCCCGCGCCCTCCTCGCCGCCGGCAAGAAAATCAAAGCCATTGAGGCCTTCGACGCGCTGCTCCAAAGCGGCATCCCCGACGCCTGGAATGATCGCATCAACAAGGAGCTCGATCAGATGGCCGAGGAATTTTAGCGATGAAACACTACATCACACTTCTGACCGCCCTGCTGCTCGCCCCGCTGGCAGCGCTGCACGCGGCCGAGCCGCCGCACATCCTCATCCGCGAGGCGTTGCAGTTTGAGAACATCGGCGACAGCGGGCGGGTGCCGGGGACGATTCGGCTTCTGTATCAGCATCTGCCGGAGGCGACGGTAACGCTTTGGCCGTGGCATCTGCATGAGCGCGAGCGGGCGATGCTGACTCGGGCTTTTCCGAAGTTGCGCATCGCTGAGGGCGAGGTGGATGATGCGGGCACGGCCTCCACGCCCGCGCTGGCGGAGGCTTGGAAAAGCGCGGACATTTTCATCACCCCGGCGCGTCATGCGAAGACGTTCGAGGTTTGGACGAAATCCGGCAGGCCGTATGGCTTCTTTGGCTCGTCGTTCGATCCTGTATCGAACCGCAAGGACCGACCGCAGGGCGATACGTTGGATGAGTTGCAAAAGGTCATCGCCGTGCTGCCAGCGGATCATTTCGATGGCTTGTTCAAGCATCGTGAGGTGTATGACGGCGCGGCTTTCCTCTTCGCCCGCGATACCTATTCGCTCCTGTATTTGCAGAGGCAAAAGCTGCACACACCCGTTCTGGAGTTTGCCCTGGATGGTACGTTTGGCATCGCCGTGCGCGATGAAAAGCGGGCGCAGAGCTGGCTGCGGCGCATCGGCGTGGAGGAGGGGAAATTTATCTGCGTGCTGCCGCGTCTGCGCTATACGCCCTACTACCATGTGAAGAATTTGCCGCGCGAAGAGGGCGACTACGAGATCGACGCCATCAATGTACGGCACGCGGCCCGCGATCACGCGCCGCTGCGCGACCTCATCACGCTCTGGGTGCGCGAGACGGGGCTAAAGGTCATTCTTTGTCCCGAGATGACTTATGAGATCGCCGTGGCGAAGGAGCATCTCTTTGATCCGCTCCCTGACGATGTGAAGCCGCGCGTCATCTGGCGCGACACTTTCTGGCTCGCTGACGAAGCCTGCTCGCTCTATGCGCGCGCCGTCGCCGTCGTCAGCGCGGAATGCCACTCGCCCATCATCGCGCTCTCGCAAGGCACGCCCGCCTTCTACGTGCGCAATCCGGCCGACACCGTGAAAGGCCAGATGTTCCGCGACCTCGGCCTGGGCGACTGGGTCTTCGAAAGCAGCACAACCACGGGTCAGCAACTCTGGGACAAACTCAAACCCATCCACGAAAATCGCGCTGTGGGCCGTGCGAAAGTGGATGCCGCGATGCAGCAGGCGGCAGGCATTCAGAAACGCATGGTCCAGGCCATCGCGGATGCGGTGGCGAAACATCGTTCCCAGCAGAAATAGCCATGAAGCTCGTCCTTCTCCTTTTCCTCACACTCGCTCATTTCGGCACGGCATTCGCCGACATCACCCTCGTGCGCGAGGGCAAGGCGCAGGTCGTGATCGTCGTGCCGGAGGGGCTTTCCAAGCAGGTGCAGAGACCGGCGGCGCAGTTGACGGGCGGGACGATGAGCGTGCCGCTGGCGGCGGTGGAACTGGCAGATTATTTGCAGAAGGTCAGCGGGGTGAGGCCGCTGATCGCCACGGAGACGCAGAAGGGTGCGGCGGCGGCCTCGCGCATTTACATCGGGCGCTGCAAGGCGAACGCGGACATCGCGGTGCAGGCGGAGGAGTTTGTCATTCGCACGAAGGGCAGTGATTTGCACATCTGCGGCGGCGATGAAGGTCCCGGCGGCTTGATTTGCCAAGCCACGCTCTTCGGCATGTATGATTTCATCGAGCGCGAACTCGGTGTGCGCTGGCTTTTTCCAGGTGAGCATGGCGAGGTGGTGCCGAAGCGGTCCACGATCACCATTCCCGATCTCGACCGCCGCGAGCAGCCGCGCATCGAGAAGCGCAAGGTGCGCAATCAAGCCGTGACGCGTGAGGATACCTTCGCGCCGGTGCTGAAGCAGTGGGGGGTCGCCGTTGACGCTTGGAAGTCCGCGCAAGGCCCCGAGGCGATGGGCGCGTGGTTTCGCCGCATGAGGCTTGGCGCACGCATCGAGATCGAGGGCGGTCATGCTTACGCGGGCTGGTGGGAGAAATACGGGAAGGAACATCCCGAGTGGTTCGCGCTCCAGCCCGACGGCACGCGCACGCAGCAGCCGGAACGCGAACGCTTGTGCAAATCCAACCCCGCGCTCTGGAATGAAATCGCGCGGGTGCGCATCGCCGAGTTCAAGGCTGATCCGAGCAAGCGCATGGCCTCGCTCGCGCCGAATGACGGAGGCGCCAACAAGTGGTGCATGTGCGCCGCCTGCCGTGCGCTGGATCCCGCCGATGCACCGAAGCTCCGGAACGACCGCAGCCTCATCGATCCCGCCACGAGGCTGCCCTTTGCCGAATATCCCGCGCTCACGGACCGCGTGTTCACATTCTTCAATGAGATCGCCAAACGCGTGCGACGTGAGATGCCTGACCGCGATCTCGTCGCCTACGCCTACTCCGTGTATCGCACTCCGCCGGTGAAGCTCGGGCCGCTGGAGCCAAACCTCATCATCGGCTACGTCGGACTCGATCCCGCCGACATCGAAGCGTGGTCCCGCATCGCACCGCGACTCTACCTTCGTCCGAACGACCTCGGCCCCGCCATCGACCTCGGCCTGCCGCGCAACAACGCCGTGCAACTCGCAAGCGCCGTGAAGTTCGCCGTCGAACACAAAGCCATCGGTTTCGACTTCGACAACTGCCACGGCAACTGGAGCGCCCACGGGCTCGACTACTACGTGCTCTGCAAAGCCCTGTGGAATCCCACGCTCGATGTCCGCGCCACCATCGCCGACTACTGCCGCGCCGCCTACGGTCCTGCCGCCGCTCCGATGCAGCGCTATCATGAGCGCCTCGAAAAAATCAGCGACCAAGTCCGCGCCGACCCGCAACTCGCTCCCAAGTCCCCGCACGCAGCAAGGCTGCGCCGCTACTACAGCGATGAGGCGCTCACCGCGCTGGAGTCCGAAATCCTCGCGGCAAAAAATGCGGTGAATCGCAGTGACGCCGCCCACATGCACGCCTCAGCCCGCATCGAAATGGCCGCCGAGAGCGTCAAATACGCCCGCCTAATTACTGCGTTGCTAAAAGTCGCCCAAGACAAGAAATCCCCCGCCTACCTCGACAGCCTCACAGCTGTGGAATCCTTCCTGAAAACCAAAATCCTCACCCCCGAACTCGCCCCACTCCACAGCCTCCGCTACCTGCGCATGGCCTTGTCGTATGCGGAGCGCGAGGTTGAGTAACACGACCCGGAAACACGCCATCACCCGCCACCAACGCAAACACCAACACCCACCATGAAACTCAGTTCCCTCCCCCGCTACGCCATCGCGCTCCTGTCGCTGTCCCTCCTAATTCCCGCCATCGCCCAAGCCGAGGGCGAAGACGGCAAGCTGCGCATCATCGTCTTTGGAGCGCATCCTGATGATGCTCAATACACTTCCGGCGGCACGGCGGCTAAGTGGACCAAGCTCGGCCATCACGTGAAACTCGTGTCAGTGACCAATGGCGACGTCGGCCATTGGCAATCGGCGGGTGGACCGCTCGCGCAGCGACGGCTCGCCGAGGTAAAAAAGGCGGATGCCCTCATCGGCGCGGAGACGCAGGTGCTCGACATCCACGATGGTGAACTGATGCCTTCGCTGGAGAATCGGCAGAAGATCATCCGCATCATCCGCGAGTGGAAGGCGGACATCGTCATCGCGCATCGTCCGTGGGACTATCATCCCGACCACCGGTATGTCGGGGTGCTCATCCAGGACGCGGCCTTCATGGTCACCGTGCCATTCGTGTGCAGCGATGTGCCGCCCCTGAACAAAAACCCGCTCTTTCTCTATTCAAGCGATGGCTTCCAGAAGCCCTATCCATTCAAGGCAGATATAATGGTCTCGGTGGATGATGTCTTCGAGCAAAAGGTCACCGCCATTCACGAGATGCCTTCGCAGCATTACGAAGGTGGAACCAATGGTGGCGAAGCCTATGCAGCAAAAGTCCCGCCGGCCACTGATGAAGCAGGCCGCAAAGCATGGCTGCGCGAGCGCTGGGTCAGGCGTCAGGGCGGCGAGGCGAACCGGTTCCGTGATGGCCTCATCAAGTGGTATGGCCCCGAGAAAGGCGCTGCCGTGAAGTTCGCCGAGGCCTTTGAAATCTGCGAATACGGGCGCCAGCCAAAGCCGGAGGAGATCAAAGTGCTGTTCCCGTTCTTCCCCTAATTGCTCAATTCAAACGCACATGATTATGAGACGCACACTCTTCACAGCACTGCTGCTGTGCCCCCTCACCTTGCTTCACGCCACGGATGTGCCAGCGACTGAACCTGTCACTATCGTTGCCTTCGGTGACTCGACCACTGCGGTGCGGGGTTCGACGAAGATTTATGCGTCGGTGCTGCAGGAGGAATTGCGCAATGTCCGAGTCCTCAATGCGGGAGTGAGCGGGAACACGACGGAGATGGGTCGCAAGCGTTTCGAGGAGGACGTGCTGAAGCATCAGCCGCAGATTGCGATCATCCAGTTTGGCATTAACGACGCTGCGGTGGATGTGTGGAAGACTCCGCAAGCGACAGAGCCGAGGGTTTCGCTGGAGCGCTATGAAGTGAACTTGCGCCATTTCGTTCAGACTTTGAAATCCAAGAACACCCGCGTGGTGCTAATGACCTCCAATCCGCTGCGCTGGACGCCGAAGCTGAAGGAGATGTATGGCAAGCCTCCTTACCAGCCCGAGAATGTGGATGGATTCAACGTCCCGCTCGCGCCGTATTGTGAAGCCGCCCGCCGAGTCGCGCGAGAGGAAGGTACGGAGTTGTTGGATGTACAGCAGGCGTTCGTCGAACAGGCACAGAAACGGGGCGTGACGGTGGACTCGCTGCTCTTTGATGGCATGCACCCGAACGACGGTGGTCATCGCATCGAGGCCGACCTCTTGCGCGAGCGCATCCTCGCGCTGGCGAAGACTCACGGCCTCGCCATCACCGAGGGCCCGCTTTGGAAAGCCAGTGGTGAGTTCGTGAAGATCCACCCGCTTTGCACCGACATCACGCATGATTCGCCGAACCCGACCGTGCTCGGTTGCGGACTCGCGCGCATGAAAGACGGCGCGGTGATGGCCGTGTATTCCACGCCGACCGGTTATTACAGCAAGCCCGGCACGACGTGGATCGCGGGCCGCGTGACGACGGACGGCGGCAAAACGTGGTCGCCCGAGAGCGTGATTGCGCGGCATCCGGACTGTCAGCCCTCGCATCCCTCCGTACTCACCGCGCGCGATGGCGTGATCCATGCGTTCTACCTCGGCTTCAAGAAGTGGAAATGGCAGGGCGTGAATCCCACCGACGAAGCGCAGAGCGACCTGTGGACCACGCGCAGCAGCGATAACGGCGCGACGTGGAGCGAGCCGCAGATGATTTTCAAAGGCTACACCGGCGCGAGCAACGGAGCCATCGAGACGCGCAACGGCCATCTCATCGTGCCGTATTCGCACTATATAAACGACCCCGGCCGACTTGTTAGCCAAACGTCTGTGTCCACCGATGGCGGCAAGACGTGGAGCCTCAGCAATGACATCGACATCGGCGGCGCGGGAGACCACGAAGGCGCGCTGGAGCCCTGCGTGATCGAACTAAAGGACGGCCGCGTTTGGATGCTCATCCGCACAACGCACAAAGCTTTCTGGGAATCCTTTTCCACCGACGGCGGCAAGACGTGGTCCGCTGCCAAGGCAACCACCATCGACGCCACTTCCGCGCCCGGACACCTCACCCGACTCACCGACGGCCGCATCGCGCTGGTGTGGAATCGGGCGATCAAGGGACGCACCGAACTGCACCTCGCCCTGTCTGCCGATGAAGGCAAAACCTGGACACCGTCCCTCAACGTGGCGCAAGGCACACCCGGAGGAGCCACTTACCCCTTCGTGATCGAGATCGATCCCGGCGAACTCTGGATCGGCTACCACAACGTGCCCAAAGGCTGGAACTTCCCACGTGCGGGCCACCTGAGGATTCCACTGTCGGCACTCAATGACACGGCCAAACGATGATTTCCTAAAACCAGATAACACGACCATCCGATGAATCGCACAATCCTCACACTCGTAGCCCTGTTGCTCGCGCCCCTAGTTGGTGCGCATGGCGCGGAACTCTCTCTAACCTCGCCGCTCGATTATCAAGTCGTGCAGAGGAACAGTCCGAGTAAAGGGTTGCTGCGCATTACGGGTGATTTGTCGGAGGAGGTGACAGGAGCGGATGTGACGATCGAAGCGAAGCTCGTGGGAGAGAAACTGGAGAGCGGCTGGCTTCGCGCTGGGGGTTCGATTTCTGGTAAAAAGCTCTCCGGCACGGTGGAGGCTCCGTCGGGTGGTTGGTGGGGGCTGGAAGTGCGGGTGTCGCAAGGTGGCAATGAAGTTGCGCACGGCAGCGTGGCGCATGTGGGAATCGGCGAGGTGTTTGTGGTTGCGGGGCAGTCGAACTCGGCAAATCATGGTGAGGAGAAGCAGACGACGACGACGCGGCGAGTGGCGTCGTTCGACAGCAAGGCGTGGCGCATCGCGGATGATCCACAGCCGGGGGCGAGCGGTGGTGGCGGCAGTTTCGTTCCGCCGTTCGCGGATGCGGTGGTGGCGAAGGAAAACGTGCCTGTGGGAATCATCTCGTGTGGGATCGGTGCGACGAGTGTGCGCGAGTGGTTGCCGAAAGGCGCGACGTTTCCCAATCCACCGACGCTCGTGAGTCGCGTGGAGCAGCTTCCAAACGGCGAGTGGGCCAGCAAAGGCGCAGCGTATGAGGCGTTCATCGCGCGAATGAAGTCCTTGGGGCCGCAGGGCTTCCGCGCCGTGCTCTGGCATCAGGGCGAGAGCGATGCGAATCAAAAGGACGTTACTCGCACCTTGTCGGGGAATCTCTACCGCGAATTTTTGGAGAAGATCATCCGCGACTCGCGCCGCGACATCGGCTGGAGCGCACCGTGGTTTGTGGCGCAGGCGAGTTATCACGTCCCCGGCGATGAAGGCAGCGACGACATCCGCGCCGCGCAAGCCTCGCTTTGGAAAGATGGCATCGCGCTCGAAGGTCCCGACTCCGATGCGTTGAAAGGCAAACTCCGGGAGCGCGATGGCAAAGGCGTTCACTTCAGCGGCGACGGTTTGCGCGCTCATGGAGCGAAGTGGGCCGAGGAGGTGCTCCCTTGGCTCGCCAAACAATGGACAGAGCCGCGCCAGGCAAACGACGGCACGGAGTGGACCGATTTTGCGCAGCTTCCCCAGACCCACAGCCTAGGATGGGTGAGCGCGAATGTACAAACGAAGGACACGAAGAGCTGGAACGGCGTGCTAGACGAGGCGAAGTGGGGCTCGCCTGATCCGCAGCAGGTGCTGAGTCGCAACTGGGACTGGAAAGTGAGCGAGGCGCAGTGGCACGAGGCGGTGAAACAGAAAGGTGAAGGCAAGCGCGAGGAGGTGCGTTTTGATCTCTGGCTGCCGAAGGACCTCCAAACCGCTCGCGGCATCGTCGTCATGTCCGGCCACGGCAGCGGTGAAGCCCTCTTTAAGCACGCTGAACTGCGAAAGCTCGCGCAGGAATTGCAGCTCGCGTTGTTTAAGTTCACCGGCAATCCGATGCAGCGCGGCTTCTGGCCTCAAAGCCTGCTTTTCGAGCGCTTGCGCCAGTTGGGCGAGAAAAGCGGCCATCTCGAGCTGCAGCACGCGCCGCTCTTTCTCTACGGTCACTCGAACGGCACCGGCTTCTCCGCCATTTTCACGTCGTATGTGCCGGATCGCGTTTGGGGCTGGGTTTCGATGCGTCCAGGCATCACGTTTCAAGTTTATCAGCCCGGAGCCGCGCAAGTCCCCGGCCTCGTCATCTTCGGCGAGGACGACCCCTTCCTAGCGCGGCCCTCCAAGGAAGAGAATCTCGCCGTGGTGCCCGCACTGCGAAAAAACCATCGCGCCCTCTGGAACATCGCCGTCGAGCCCAAGACCGGACACGGCCCAGGCGAGAAGACCTGGCCGCTCGTCTTCAGTTTTCTACGTCACACCTTCACCGCCCGCGTTCCCATCGATGCCGACGCGAAAAACGGCCCCGTGAAGCTGCAACCGCTCACCCTCGAAAGCGGTCACCTCGGCCAAAACTGGCAAACTCAGCCCGGAGGCTATCAAATGCTCCCCACCGCACCCTTCGTCGATTTCACCGGCGATAAATCCACCGCCTCGTGGCTCCTAAACGCGACCTACGCCGCGGACTGGCAGCAGTTTCAAAGCACGGGCGAGATCAAAAAGTAGAAGATACGCATGAACCGCCGTCCCCTCATCGCCAGCACCGCAGGCACGCTCGGTGGTGCTTTTCTTCCACAACTCGACAGAACACCCCGCCTCAGCACCGACACCTTTTAATCCCACCTGCAATTACGCCATGAAACTCCTCAACATTCTGACTGCGCTCCTGCTCACTTCACCCGCAGCGCTCCACGCCGCCGACACCTTTCTCGTCGAAAACGGCCACGCTCGTGCGGAGATCGTCATCGCAGAAAAGCCGCTGCGCACGGTGAGGCTTGCAGCGCAGGAGTTGCAGGATGGGATTCAGAAAATCAGCAGCGCGCGATTGCCTATCGTCACGCAGCCGACCTCGGGAGCGGTGCATGTGTTCGTGGGGCAGAGCGAGCACACGGAGCGGCTCAAAGTCACGGCGGAGGGTTTGCAGCATGGCGCGTTTCGTATGGTTTCGGGTACGGATTGGCTGGCGCTCATTGGCGAGGACACGGAGTTCACGCCGATTGAGCCATGGGCGAAAAACAATGCGGAAATCGTCAGCGGCAAGACTCAAGGTGAGTGGGAAAAAATAACCGGCGCGCTTTGGGGGGCGCCCAACATCCTGATGTATAAAAGTCGCTTTTCCCTGCCGGGCGAAACCGGTAGGCCAACGGCTCAAGCTGCGGAGAAGCCTGTGCCGCTGCAGATGTGGGACCACGATGAGCGCGGCTCGTTTAACGCCGTGACTGGATTTCTGCACCGCCTCGGCGCGCGTTGGTATTTGCCAGGTGAATTGGGCGAAGTGCTGCCGGATTTGAAAACGATCCCGCTGCAGAAACTGGACGAAACGGTGCGACCCGATTTTGCTCAGCGCCGCTTCAACTATCACGGCGGGGTGCACGGTCGCGACACGTCCATGTGGTTTATGCGGCTGGGCGTGCGCGATCCGTACGACATTCAGGATGCCCACGGGCTCGATACCATGACGAGGCGCGACAAGGTCTTCGCGGCGCATCCCGAGTGGTTTGCGATGTATGGGGGCAAACGACGGTTCAACATCAGGGAGGTCAACCAACTGTGCTATTCGAACGAAGAACTGTTCGAGGAAACGGTGCGCTATGTCCGCGCCCAGTTCGATCACTATAAGATGAGCATGGTCTCGGTGATGCCGCCCGATGGTTACACGGCGATTTGCCAGTGCCCGTTGTGCGCAGGCAAAGACTCGCCTGAGCGTGAGCGGCGCGGCCTCGCCTCCGACCATGTCTGGGGCTTCGTCAATCGCGTAGCCAAGGAGGTCGGCAAGACGCACCCGAACGGCAAGGTGCTCACGTGCGCCTACGGCATCTATGCGCTGCCGCCGCTGAAGATCGACAAGTTGGAGCCGAATATTGTCGTGTCCATCGTCGGCGCGCGATTGCCGAGGAACAACAAGCCGGAGCAGCAGGAAGAGTATCGCAAGCTGCGCGAGGCCTGGGTGGCGAAGACGGCAAACCCAATCATCAACTTCGAGAACTATCCCTTCACTGATCGCGGTTGGTATCTGCCCGCCTTCACGCCGCACGCAATGGGCGAGAGCATCAACTCGATCAAGGGAATCTCTTCGGGTGAAGACATCTGGCTCAGCGCGCGTCAGGATTTCGACAAGGTCGCCATCGGCTTCAATCACTTCCTAGTCTATTTCACAGCGCGGATGTATTGGGGCGGGAAAGACGCGGATGTGGACGCGATGTTCCGCGAATATTGCCGGCTCTTCTACGGTCCCGCCGAGCAGGAGATGCGGGCATTCTTTGAATACGGCGAAGCCAACTGGCAGGAGATGGAGAAGGACAAAGCGAAAGCGGACCGTGCGCTGGAACTATTCGCGGCCGCGAAGACGAAGGCCGACGCCGCGAGTGTTTATGGCAGACGCATCGCGCTGATTGACGACTTTTTAAAGGGCCTGCGCAACAAGAGCCAGCAACTCGGGAAAGTGCGCGGCCCAGTGCCCATGCTGCGGCTTGTGGGTAACGCGCCGGGCAAGATCGTGATTGATGGCAAGCTCGACGAGGAAGCGTGGACGAACGCCTTCCCTTCCGCCACCGTCCGACTGCGTGAACTTCAAACGGGTCGCCAGCCGACTTTCGGCACGACCGTGAAGTCCACGTGGCGTGGCAATGATCTGTATTTTGCCATTCGCTGCGAGGAGCATCGCGGCGAAAAGCTTAACATCGGCACGACAAAGAAAGACGACAACGCCCTCTGGTATGGCGACGCGATCGAGGTGCTCATCGAAACCGAATCGCATTCGTATTACCAGATCGCAATCAGCCCGAGCGGAGCCGTCGTCGACTCGGACCGTGGGACAGCGAGGGATAAGTGGTTCAGTTGGGATTCGAACGCCGAAGTGGCCACTCACATCGCCGACGACCACTGGATCGTCGAGATGCGTCTACCGATCACGCAGGATGAAAACGATCCCCTGCATCAAGTCATCGGTAGCAAGCCAAACAAGAGCCTGCCCTGGCACATCAACATCTGCCGCCAACGCATCCGCGAGGATGGGGCCGAGTACTCAGCGTTCTCCCCAACCGGCACGAGCGGGTTCCACGACGTGATGAAGTTCGCGAACTTCTACGATGGCAACCATATCGAATTTGATCACGGACCACCAGATGACGACTTCTTAGAAGCCACGCGCATCGCAGCCGACTTCGCCCGCACCGGCAAACGCGAGGACGCTCTCGCAGCCTACACGTCCGCAGCGGAAGGAAAACTCACGGATCAGCAAAAGTCCCACGCCCTTGAACAAGCTGCTGCCAACGCGCGCGGCCTGCGCAAGTTCGACGTCACCGAGCAAATTGCCGCGCGCATTCCCATCGAAGCAGTGAAAAAAACCGTCCAAATGCAGGCCCTGCTCGATCAAGGCAAGGCACCGCAAGTCATCGAGCAGTTCGGCAGCGAGGACATCGCAAAGTGGCCCTTTTGGAAACGCGGCGATGGCTATCTCTACAGAGGCCGCGCCTACGCCTTCACCAAGGCCAGCAAACAAGCGGAAGCCGACCTCACAGTTGCGCTCGAGTTCACCAGCGACCCGCGCATCCGCGACGCCATCTTGCTTCTCAGCGCTCAGAACCGCGAAAACAATTTTAAGGACGACGAAAAAGCGCTCGAAACTTACAGCGCCATCGTCGAAGGAAGATCACGGATCGGTGGCGCGGACGAGTATGCCGCGCTGCAAGGCATCGCCCGAATCTTCACTCGGCGCGGCAAGTTTGACGAAGCCGTTAAGACGCTCGAACGCGCTGACATTAAGAACCTGCAAGGTGTGTGGAAAGAGAACATACAGAAGTCTCTCGACGCCGTGAACGAGGCACGCAAAGCGCGATGACCCCTTTCACGAAGAAAGCCGGAACTTCCCGCGCCGCCGTGAATCGAGTCCTGACTGTTATACTTCTTCCTCGTGCAAAAGCCGGACGCACGTTTTCGATGTGAGTCGGCCAGAAGCCGGATACGACCCCAGCTCCTGACAGCTCCAACATCCTCTCCGCTATTTTGAAAGATACCAAAACGGGCACGGATCACATTCTGGAATACGCAGACACTAGGACTGGCCTCGGCACAGTCTGATAAGGGTTTGTGGACTACGTCCGCAAGTCAGTCCCATTAACGCCACGCGCCCATTTACGTAAAGGAAGGGAGGACACGCCCCGAGCTAACTTGTGAGACGTTCTAATTTGATCGGGTACGTCTGAAACGCATTCCATTGGCAGACAATCAAATCGCCATTCTCAAGAACACACACATCGTGCGCGTGTTCGAAAACATCCTCGCTGCGAAGTAACGGCTTTAGTTTTCCAGCGTCATACTCCGGCGCGAGCGCGCCCGGGGCCGCGATCACTTCATCCTTGGAGCCAATCACAACCACAAAACCCGCGGACATCGGAAGGAATTTGCCCGCCGCATCCCTCGACCAGCACGACCCAGCGTAAACCTCCTCACCCCAGACTACAGGTCTGCACACGTAGGCACCAGGCGTCGCAATCGTTCCCAAATACCCCCCCTCCAGCGTGAAGCGGTGGAAGCAATTGTCACCGCGCGAGGTGACTAGCAATGTGGCCTTTTCCATACCGCTGCGCGTGTCGAGCGCAATACCGTGCGGACTATTCAGACGCTCGGAAGCCGGCACCCCCTCTTTACCTCCAAAACGGGAGACGAACTTCCCATTCCGATCATATCGGAGCACAAAATTTGATCCATAACCGTCAGCGATGTAGATATCTCCGTTTGGACCTATGGCAACCTCAGTGGGGTTGAACGGCATCTGAGCCTCGTAGGCACCCACGGACATCGGGTGGCTGATCGAGAAAATCTCACGCCCGCTCAGATCGATTTTTGTCACCCGTCCCGTCTGCCGATATGCGCCAGTACCGGACTTCCAAAGGCCCGAGTCGGTAACGAATAAAAACTCCTCCCCGTTCTCATCCACCCTAGTGAGTCCGTGTCCCCCCGGCCATACCGTGCCCCAAGACTCAAGGATGGTACCGTCGTTGCGGAAGACTAGCATTTGGTTGTGCGAATGGTCGCCAATCATGAAGAGACGGCCGTCACGGACCTGCACCATTTCGTGGCAGTTGAGGATGGGATGATTTCTGCCCTGCCCTTTTGGGACCCATTCCTTTTGAACCCGATACTTATGCTTCCCTTGGCCGATGATGACATCGGTCTTCGCCGGAAGGGCAGGTAGTTTTTGGGTCCAAAGACCGAGCGCGGCAGAGGAAAGACCAGTGAGAAAATGACGGCGAGTTGTCACAATAAAAAGGGTGTAATTTTAGGCGAGGTTTGGAGCAAGTTTTTAACGAGTGGGTCTCATTAGGAACCCACAGGCATAAGATGCGTCAAGAATAGCGCTTGTGCTAAATAAGTTGCGCGGGGTACGCGCTGCGGAGTGTTCCCAGTTTCAGAGACGGGGTACAAGAAACTCTTCAAGGACACGCCCTTCGGTCCCGAGGGATTCCATTTCAAATAGGCGACTGATGGTTGGGGCAACATCGAAACTGCCGACGCGAGACACGAGGGACAGACACTCGCGAACTCCTGCGGTTCACTCGCGCCAAGTAGAGCGAAGATTAGCGACGAGTTCCAATGATTTGATCGTATTCACTATGGTGACCGATCCAGAACCACACCATATCAGCACCGTCTTCTACAGCGATCGCTCTGTAATGAATGCCAACCCTTGCAGACCAAAATCTACCTACTTTTTTGAAATGAATTGAAGGGTGCCTCGAATCGCCTTTGAGTATTTCGAAGTTCTCATCTGCAAGTTTTTGAATTTCCGTGGGAAGTTCTGAGTAAAACCTCCAAAACTTTGAACTGGCGTGATGAATCACAGTTTCGAGCAGCCGCCCGCTTTGAATTCGTTCAGGGCTTCGTCGGCGAGCGAATCTAATCTTCCAGCAACTGCGTCTTGTTTAAATTGCTGATCCCAAGCCGAGGCGTCAAATTGCTCAAACCAGTTACGTAGAATCGCAAGTTCATGGCGCGAAAGCCCCTGTATGGCAGACTCGATTTCTTCGACGGTGCTCATTTAAAGATTCTAAATCATCACGTCTCTACCGACAAGCCCTCCTGCTTCCAGATTTCGAATCCGCGACCAGAGAAGAAAGTGTCTGTCCCCTCGCCCCTACCCGTTACTCGTGGGCGCGATTTCTCCCGAGGCACGGCTTACCCGGCGCGCAGGGGTGGGTTTTTTAAAATCGACTCTTTGAGTTGATTTCCAGAGCAAAGACTCAAGACAGTGTCGGTGACCTCAGGAACATAATAAGTTCCAAGGCTCTCATGTCGGAAACTGAGTAGCCTAATTTTTCATTTATCGAACGCTTGAATGATTCAATTCTTGGATCCTGCTTCAGGACGGTTATTCCTTCCAAATACGAACGGTACGCTCTAATATCATTAAGACGATAATTATGGGGCTTTCGTTTATATAAAAATTTATAGACTTTGGAATCCCAAATAGCGAAACAATTCGGCGCGACAAAGTGAAGAAATTTCGATGCTCCTACCAGTGAGTGGTTAATTATCTCTGCTAATAACAATATTTCTTCATTATCTAATGAACCAGTTTCCCTCGCTTTTTCTAATATATCACAGGCTCCCTGCACATTGATTCTGTCCGACCAAAAATCTATATCCAGAATCGTAGGCATCCATCCGTAAATCATGTGGGCACCACAAATCAATTCTTCAACACCCAAACAAGCTCTACTTTCGAAATATTTGATAATATATGGATATGATCTTATGTAGGAGCTGTTGGTTGGAATCTGCGTCTCTAATTCAAGGTCAAAAATACTTCTCATCAGCTCGCGCTATTTTTATAATAGATTTATATCCTGGTAGGCAATAAATCTAAGGGTGCCCACCGAGTCTGATTTTCAATGAAATACTGTTGTTTAGATCGCATTTCATTGCCTACCAAGATAATTTATTCCTCAGATTACAGTGTTATTTTTTCCCAGAAATTGTTACGCGAATGGTAGTGGAGCCTGCTGCGTTTGTTACTTTACAATCATAGTAGCTGCCAATGTCGTCGCTAAAAACAACGTCCATAAGTCCAGGCGTGCTGCCGCCAAAGCTATAGGTTGGTAAATTATGATCTCTCTCATAGTAAGCACCAAGCCAAGGGTGGCCAGTGCTGTACAGGCCACTAGGCGCAATAGGGTTCCCGCGGAACCCATTTGGCCTCAAGTACTCCTCACCGGAACTAATAAAGTACCCATTTTTTCTCTCAGTATTAAGCATCGGCTTTCCGTCTCTCGACCATGAAACGGTATGAGGAGTCTTACTACTTATGTTAGGTTTCAATGCTATGACAAAGTAACCAGCGCCATTGCCGATTACGCAGCCCGCTGCATCATAGCTTCTAGGTTTTGAACTGTAATCGATGGGTTTTAGTGAGACTGGGAATACTGAGAATCCCTTAGCTTTCAGAACAGTAAAATCAAAATAAACTTCACCCGGTTTAGGGAGAGCAATTGAGACGGACGGAAGCGTTCCCACTTTTAATACGGCATTTGCGCTGGTAACTGATCCCGCAGGATTAGAAACGGTTACACAATATGTGCCTTGATCTGTGAGTCGGGCACCTTGCACTGTAAAAGTCTTCTGTGTCGCACCTTCAATTTTTACGCTATTTCTCATCCACTGATAATTTATCAAAGTTTCATCCACAACAGATACAGCCATGCTAGCTTTTTCTCCTACTTCTACAGTTGGGGATCCCGGCTGCTGGTTGATAAAAGGAGGATAAACCTTCGGTGGGTTGACAGTCAGAGGAGAGGGAGTGCTAGACCAAGAACCCACAGCACTAGATACAGTAACGGAGTAATATCCAGCATCTATGGATTTCGCAGAAGAAATTAATAATTGGTTTCCAGTGGCACCGGGAATCATAACTCCGTCTTTCTTCCATTGGTATTGCGGATTTACAAGTTTACCGGCATCTGCCTTGAAGATCACTTGCGCCTTTTGATCAGCAGTGTAGGATTTGGGAGAGACAAGAACTTGTCTTTTTTCCACTTTCACAGTCCACATTCCCGTAGAAATTCCAACCTTCTTGAAGGCTGCGCATCCATTCTCGCCCGCGCCGGCTGGCAGTGTGGCCGAGATCTGACACCTGTACGCGCCAGCATCCTCGACCTTCAGGTTCGGAATGCTGAATGGGACATAATTATACTTGCTGCAGCTGCCTACAAGTAAATCGTTTTTGAAAAAACTATAGTTAAGTATATAGTCGCAATTCTTCCAATAACTGTAATATCTGGACCCTGACCAGCCAGCGAAAGAAACATCAATACCCGCGTAGGGATCTAATTTCAATGAATCTCCCTCCACAGCTGTGATAGTATTGTTTTGTTTCGGTCCATAGTACATGTCGAAATACTTTGGACCAATAAAGTTTGATGGATTCCCGTATTCATCGGTACCTCCATAGCTCTGAGGAGCCGGTGTGACAATGAATAATAAAATTGCTGCAAACCATGAGAATACATCACAATTGCAATATGCTGGCGTATTTGTTTTTTTTCGATTTATCATAAATTAGGTGTATTTATTATTTTTTACTACAAGGCTGTGGCGGTGATTATTTTAATCAATTTGATTTTCACTTTCGTCCTCATCTTCGAAAGATGCTTTTGACTGTCCTATCATATTCCGTTCTGACGCTATTTCTTTAAGCGTACTAACGAGTGCAGCTCGGAAACCGCGAAGGTCAGCAAGTTTTCCGAAGCTCTTATTGCTTTTCTCCTCCTTGGCGTCGATGAGCAGTTGATATTTTGACAGCATCAAACCGGAAAGGTCGGATGCAATTTCCAGAGAATCTGAAAAAACATAGACTCTTTCTGAGTCCACGCCCTTAAGGGCAAAGGCACAGCCTAACTCGAAATAAACGTTCCGATTGCCCCCGGAGACGTCAAAGATCAGAACATCTGCTTCTTTGATTCGGCGCATGATAGAGCCGACTATTGTTGCCCCATGACGGGCTCGGAGCCGTTTTACGGAAATTCGTAATGGGATAACTCCCGGCTCTCGATCCTTCGCTAACTGCTCAAGAGTTTGAGCCGCTGCCTTGACCTCATCGCGCAAAAAGCACCAGTGACTATTCAGTCCACTTTTTGTTTCCCCTGATTGGCCACGACCCCAATCGTAACCAATTAAGACTTGAATATACGGTGACTGACCAGTGTCAAACTGCTTGCTGCTTGCTGCTTGCTGCTTGCTGCTTGCTGCTTGCTGCTTGCTGCTTGCTGCTTGCTGCTTGCTGCTTGCTGCTTTGGATTCATCACTCATTTTTGATAACTGATTTTTTTCAAATAAGTCAACTGGGTTTTCGAGAAATAGTCAGTTCACGATTCTTGCAGAAGTTTTACCGGAAACTATTTGTCGTTATAAGCTAATTGAAAGGCACTTCCGCTAAGTCTTTAGGAAGTCGAGAGTATCCCAAAGTCGACAGGATCACCTCAATTCCAAGGCTTTATGAGCACCTATCTCTATACTTTGCGGAACATGTTGTCATATATGTTGCGAGGATTGGCGGTGCTTCGCGTCCTTACATTTGGTGCGAGACGCGAGGGACAGGCACTCGGGAACTCGGCATCGTTCCAGCGTAAGTCCGAATAATTCCTCTCTCGCGCACACAGTCAGCAATTTGGTGGTGTTGGACTACGGCAGGAGCGTCGAGTTTTTCTGGGACGAACTTTTACCTAATCAAATAAACTGCGACGGCTTAAATCAGTCTATCCACTATGTTCTCATTGCTTCTCTCGTTAGGTCTTCTTGCTGCTGACATGCCAGTGACTTCTGCTTGGGTGCCTCACTCGCTGGATCGCCCCCGTCCTCCTGTAGTTCGAGCCGCTGATTCCGCTAGTATGCCATCGGATGCGCATGCATTACTCGGCACAAATCTTTCCAACTGGCGACACGATCCAAGTAAGGACACTAAGGAATCCGCACCTGCGAAATGGCTCTATGAAGACGGTGTGCTTACGTCCGTTGCCCGTACGGGAACTTTGCGCTGCGAGGAGGTGATCAAGGGAGATTTTCAGATGCACATCGAATGGGCGACGCCGGCCGAAGTCCGTGGCAATGGTCAGGGGCGCGGTAACAGCGGTGTTTTCATTACGGGTTTTCCGGAACTGCAGGTGCTGGATTCCTATGACAACGACACTTATCCTGATGGCTCGGCCAGCGCCTTTTACGGAAAATATCCGCCCTACGTGAACGCATCGCGCGGCCCAGGCGAATGGCAGAGCTATGATATCTTCGTTGAGCGCGCCCAGCTCATCGGCGGCAAGGCGGTCCGCAAGGCCCGCATCACGGTCGTCCATAACGGCGTGCTCACGCAGCATGCACGCGAATTCGAAGGCAACGTTCAGGAGGGCACGCTCGCACTGCAGGATCATCTGAACCAATGCGTTTCCGCAATATCTGGGTGCGCAACCTGAATACCGACGAAGCACGCAACACTCCTCCGCCAGCAAAAAATTGACTTTCAGTTCAAGTACCGGACCTTCTTGAAAACCTGCACGTCTGGTTTTAACGCTCATGGGTCCATGGTCCAGAGACCGCGCAGGATCGACTAAGTCAGGATGCCTTTTACCACGTTTCCTGAAACATCGGTGAGTCGGTAGTCGCGGCCTTGCTGGCGCCACGTCAGCTTTTCGTGGTTCAATCCGAATTGATGGAGAATCGTGGCATTGAGGTCGTGCATATGGACCGGATTTTCCGCAGCCCGAAATCCAAAGTCATCCGTTGCTCCGTAGGTCATGCCGCCTTTCACTCCGCCACCCGCGAGCCAAATGGAATAACCGTAGGGATTATGATCGCGCCCACTTTTCCCCTCGGTGGTCGGTGTACGCCCAAATTCACCGCCCCAAATAACTAACGTATCTTCGAGCATTCCGAGGCGACGCAGATCTTTGAGAAGGGCAGCGCAACCCCGATCCACCTCAGCCATCCGCCGGCCTTGCTGTTTGTCGTTGTCCCCGTGGGAATCCCAATCGTCCGCATCGCCGCCGTGATAGATTTGAATACAACGCACGCCCCGTTGCACCAGTCTTCGAGCAGTCAGGCATTGTTCCCCAAAACCTTTTCCGTACATCTCGAGTGTGGCGGCATCCTCGGTGCTCAGGTTCACGGCTTCCGGTGCAGCGGATTGCATCCGAAACGCGAGTTCATAAGAGGCGATACGCGCGTCCAGTACGCTGTCGTTCCGGAGTTGGGCGTGATCGTGGTTGAGGCCCTGAACGTAATCCAAAACCGCGCGTTGGTTTCCTCCTGCTAATGCCGAAGGCGGAGTCAGGTACGGGATTGGGGCGGCACCAGTACTGATGCGGGTGCCCTGATAAACCGCAGGGAGAAATCCGTTCCCCCAAACTCCGGGCCCCGGTTTAAGCGGCTTGGAGTGCATTACCACGAAGGATGGAAGATTGTCGGATTCGGAGCCTAGCCCATAAGACAGCCATGCCCCGAGAGAGGCGCGTCCCGGCAATTGGGCGCCCGTATTGGCAAGCCAGATCGCTGGGGTGTGATTGAAGATTTCGTGATGCATACTTCGAACCACGCACAACTCGTCCGCGCACTGCTGCAGATAGGGAAGAGAATCGCAGATCTCGATTCCACTTTGCCCGCATTTGCTGAACGTTTGAGCGCTCCCCATGAGCTTCTGCTTTTTGACGTCAGTGAACTCCAATTTGATTTTGTGAAACTCTTCGGGCGGCGTCTGCCCGTCGAATTTGGTCAGCATCGGCTTGGGATCCAAGATGTCCATGTGGCTTGGCCCTCCGTGCATGAAGAGGTAGATTACGGCCTTTGCTTTGGCTGGAAAATGAGATGTCTTTATCGCTAGAGGACCGGCTCCAACGGTTTCGCCATTAGCAAACACACGACCTTCCCGTGCGAGGAGTCCCGCGAGCGCGACACTACCGAGTGTTCCGCCTGCGTGCGAAAGCCAGTCGCGGCGGTTTAGGAGCATTGAATGGGACTCAGTCGACATAAGCAAATTCGTTGGAGTTAATCAGTGCGAGGCACCATTCCACCCAGGCTGCACCGGTTGGCGGAGGAATGAAGTGGGCTGCGTGAACACCAGGAGGAAGGGCTTGGGAATCGGGCGCGGTTTTGTTCCAAACAGACTCTCTCGCGTTGAGAAATGCGGTCGCTTTTTGGCTTTCCAACGGGCTGGGCGCACGACCGAACAACCAGTGCCAGGCGAGAACAATCGCTTGCGTCGCGTCGCCTTTGGATTCGGACCAGAGGCGTGCGGCAAGCTCTCGTGAAAAACGAAGCGAATCCCCGCTATTGAGCATCGTGAGCGCTTGCGACGCGACGACCGTGCTTTCTCGTGCCGAACAGCTATTTACGGTGTCGGGGCTATTGAAGGCATCGAAGAACGGAAGTTTGATCGAACGCCTAACGATGAGGTAAAGGCTGCGCCGCACGAGCTCGCTTTCGTCTTTTGTCGGGGACCAATTCTTATTGCGTAAAGCGGCGAGCGCCCAGGGTTCGACGGGCGGCGTGATCGGTGGCCCGAAGGAGGTCAGGTTTAGTTTGCCTGACACAGAAAGCAGGGCGTCTCGCAGTTCCTCGGCTTGGAGACGGCGTCTGGGAAATGCTCCGAGTAGTCGCTGCTCAGGATCGGCGGCTTTCACCGCAGCCGAAGGGATGCTCGACTGACGGTAGGTGGCTGAATTGAGAATGAGATTTTCGATTTGTCGTAAATCCCAGCCACTGGAAATCAGTTCGGAAGCCAGCCAGTCGAGAAGTTCGGGGTGCGAAGGCGACTCCCCTTGTCGGCCGAAGTCTCCGGCTGTCCGTACCAATCCTTTGCCGAAGTACCATTGCCAGATTCGATTCGCCAGCACTCGAGCGGTAAGCGGGTTGTCGGAACGCGTGAGCCAATGTGCGAGTGCCGAACGGCCTTGTGTCGGATTTTCAACCGGACCGCCGCCCGGGAAAACCAAAGGAAGGGAAGGCGTCGCGTCGCGAAGGGGCATTTCAAGCTCTCCTCGACGTAGCACCCTAACGAGGTTTGGAGCCGTATTTCGCTGGAGTTCGATCGCAATAGGAGTCGTGTTTTCCTTGCTGTTCGTTTTGGAAACTACGCGTTTGCTGTCGGAGAAAAGCGCTTGGATTCCGTAGTAATCGTTCTGCGTGAGGGGATCGAATTTGTGGTCATGGCATCGGGTGCACCCCACGGTCAGCCCCAAAAAAGCCGAACCAGAAGTATCGACCAAATCGGTGAGCCGATCGTTTTCTTCTTCCTCGGGTCTTCTGATGCCCGCCGATTGAATTTTAATCGGCCCCACCGACAGGAACAAAACTCCTGCTTTTGCGTCGTCATTTTGAGGCCAGAGTTCGTCTCCCGCGATTTGCTCCTGAATAAAACGGTCGAGTGGTTTGTTGCTTGAAAAGGAACGGACCAACCAGTCGCGATACTGCCACGCGTGGGTAAAAGGGTTATCCAGCTCAAACCCAGCACTGTCTGCATATCTCGCGACATCCATCCAATGCCGCGCCAGATGCTCCCCGTGTTGAACCGAGGACAGCCACGCCTTCCGTTCGACATCAAGATCGGGAGTGGATTGAGAGTCCGCAGTTGGCGGGAGCCCAGTGATGGCGAAAGACATTCGACGGCGCAACGTCTCGGGAGAGGCTTCCTGTGCGGGTTGCAGGCCCTCGCTTTCGAGACGTTCGAGAATGAAGGTGTCGATTGGATTGCGTGGCCACTGCAGGTTTTTTACGAGAGGAAGTGCTGGGCGTTGGATCGGTGTGAACGACCAATGTTCCTCGTATTTCGCGCCTTCGGCGACCCACTGTGTGAGGAGTTCACGCTGTTTATTCGTGAGAGCCTTGTGCGACTTTGGCGGAGGCATCAGATCTGTCCGGTCCGTCGTGTTGATTCGTTCAATCAATGCACTCTTTTCCGTTTGGCTCGGAACAATCGCGATATCCCCCGACTCCGCAGGTTTCGTGGCGTCCTCGCGCCGATCTAGGCGCAGCTTACCCCTGCGGTGTTCAGCATCGGGGCCGTGGCAGCCCAGACAATTGTCGGAAAGGATCGCGCGAATGTCGCGATTGAAACGAACGTCCGCCCTAGCGAAGGAGGGGGCCGTGAAAAATGTCACGAGCAGGGTCAACGCGCATGCTCCGAGTCCACAGTGAGTTGTCATTCCCAGAGGTCGACCTCTCTTGTAGTATTTTTTAAGTAGTTCGACAATAGGGGTAAACACGTGGATTGAAGCTCTTTTATTGGAGGGTGAGCCACTTTGAGGAACGAGCGTTTTCATGGGGAGAGTTGGCTGATCCATACTCGAAAGTAGATAAGCCGTTCCTGAAAAGCGATGCTCAAGACTATCCTATCCACGCCCGAAACGACCATTCAGGGTCCGCATAAACGAGAGCGGAGTACAGTGTCTGTCCCGATTGGTTCCTCCGATAAAAAGTGGAGAAAACCAGCAAGCCGACAACCTCGTGTCATCTATCGCTGACATCAGCAACCCGCGTGCAATGGTTATCTCGTCGAGACAAACGCCCGCAAATCATCTAATTGGATGCTTGCTAAGCGTCACCGACTTTCACTCACTTATCGTCTTAAGAACATGCTTCGCTCCAATCTACTCGCCGTCTCCCTGATGTTGTGGGGCTCATTTGCTCATGCCGCCGATCTGACTAGGTGGACGGAGAAATCCCCGCGCGATGAGATACGTCCAAGCTTCTCGCAAGAGAACCAGTCACTCCTCATCACACACGACGCCCGAGATGGGCTCGATGGATGGTATGAACAGACCTTTGCCGTCAAAGGCAGCGACTTCATGAAGTTCAGCGCAACGCGCAAGACGACTGGCGTCGATAACCCACGGCACAGCGGACTGGCCCGGATCGTCTGGACGGATGACAAAGGCAAAAGCGTGGCCTCGACGACACCCGGTGCCACCGCTGAACCCGAGCATCCGATTGACGGCCCTCTAGACGCGCAGGGCTGTTCTATCCTAACAGGCATTTATCAGGTTCCTCCCAAGGCTACCCAAGCGACGATTGAGTTGCACCTCCAGCACGCTCCGAAGGGACGCGTCGAATGGAGTGAAATTGTTTTCGCGAATACCACCGAACCGGTGTCCCGGAAGGTCCGCCTCGCCACGGTCCAATACGTTCCTACAGGCAAGTCGCCCCAGCAGAACTGCGAAGAATACGCTCCGTTCATCGCCGAAGCCATGAAACAGAAGGCCGACCTCATTGTGCTGGGGGAGACCGTCCCCTATGTGCGCACCAAGCTCAAGCCGGTAGAATGCGCCGAGCCGATCCCCGGTCCGACCACAGAATATTTCGGCGCCATCGCCAAACAGAACAACATCCACATCGCACTGAGTCTCTACGAGCGCGAAGGCCATCTCGTCTACAACACTGCCGTGCTGGTTGGTCCCGAAGGTAAGCTGCTTGGGAAATATCGCAAGGTCTGCCTCCCTCACGGCGAAGTCGAAAAAGGAGTGGCGCCCGGCAAGGACTATCCTGTGTTCGATACCGCCTTCGGCAAGGTTGGCCTGATGATCTGCTACGACGGGTTTTATCCCGAAGTCGCCCGTGCGCTTGTCTCCAACGGGGCCGAGGTCATCGCTTGGCCCGTGTGGGGGTGCGATCCGCTGCTCGCCCGCGCGCGCGCCTGCGAAAACCGCGTTTATATCGTTAGTAGCACTTTCTCCGACCCCAAAAGTAACTGGATGATCTCAGGCGTGATCGACCCAGCCGGAAAGGTAGTCGCCCAAGCCATGGAAAACGGCGCCGTAGTGGTCTCAGAAGCCGATCTATCCAAACCCCTCGTCGGCCCCTGGAACCTCGGCGACTTTCACGACATGGTGCAGCGACATCGACCGGGCATCGCGAAGTAAGATCAGCCCTGAAGTGACGAAAGGCGACGGACAAGCAACTCGACCTTAGGCGTACTTGGAATCCAGCGGCTTCAAGAAAGCATCCAGTAGAAACATTCAAAGTGACTCCGGCGGCGAAACCGGAACAGGGCCCTATGGATCCTACACCGCCATGCGACTTTGCTGGGTGAGGGCAAATGAGGGGGACGGGGAGAGACGCAGGAGACAGACACGAATGGTACTGAGTTAAGGTCGTCTTTCGTGGGATTTTTACGCCAACCAAAAGGAGTGCCGGAGCGCGATCACTCGAAAAAGCTCTTTAACTCAGTGCCATTCGGGACAGACACCGCCAACCCTAGGTGAGTCGCCCAAAGTCGTCGTGGGGATGCTGCGGTTTGCCATGCCGGAGGCATGAAAGCCATTAACCGGTCGTTGAGGAGCGACGCGACGACACCACCGGTTTGTCAGGCTGAAAAAGCCCGCATCCAAGAGGGATGCTAGCGGCGGGGCATTAAGGGCAAAACAAGCCATCTTGTGTGGGAAACACGTTGTGCGGCGGCGCGAAATAACAATGACCTAGCAGCATGGAAGGGCTGGTATCCCTATGGGATGCGTGGCGGTTTTTGTATCGCACCCAGCGGTGTCGCTACGCTCAACCACCGCTAATGGCTTTGACGCCTCCGGCATCGGAACCAACCTGAAAGCGTGAGCGATGGCGCGATGCGGAGAATGAGAATGGTTTTCATGACTTGAGCGTGAGTTTTCCAAATCGTATTGAGCGGCGGTGGCGTTTCTCGTCGCCGCTGTCCCACACAGCGCGGAACTCGCCGGGCGCTGTTTCGATGAGCGTGGGATAGGAGTTGTGGATGCCAGCGTCGAAGAAGCTGTGCTCGTCGCTCCAGACTCCGCTCGCGGGCTTCACTTTATAGCGCAGCGCCATGCGACTCCATGCGGGGCCGTCATTGTAAACGTAGAGCTGAGTGCCGGTGCGCGACTGGCCGAACCATCCTTCCGATACGGTGTTCCAAAGCTCTGGCTCCTCTTGGGCGATGCTCCACGTTTTGCCGCCGTCGATGCTTGTGCTGGACCACGCGCGGGGAGGAGTGAGCGCGCCGCCCTCCTTTCGTCCCTCGGCGGTCCGCATGACCATCTTGAGATGCTGCTGCTCGTTAATCACGGCGATCTGGCCTTCGTGTAGGAAGATTTTCCCCGGCTCTAGCTGCGGCACATAACCGCCTAGGCTCCAATCAAGCAGACTGGTGCTGCGCAGCACAAATTGCTCGCGCTGGCCGAGCGGATCGGCTCGCTTCGTGTTCCGATGTGCGGGCAGCAGATAAATCGGCTGGCCATTCTCGATAATGCGCTGGATTTCACCAAGAATCACGAGCGGGCCAGTGTAGTGCATAGCAAGTTCGACTGGATTCCACGAGCGGCCACCGTCGCCACTGTAGGCCGCTGCGAGATGCGAGTCCTCGCTGTCGGCATAGTTCAATGGACACCGCATGGCAAAGCACCACAGCACTTCCTGCCCCGGCGGATGGTAAAGCACCCCATTGCAGTAAGCGAACTGCAAGGCGCCATGCCGCTGTTCGTGATCAAAGATCGTGCTGGGGATGCTCCACGAATCGCCGTCGTTGCTGGAAACGATGGCGTCGATGCTGCCCATGTCCCCCTTGCCGGCGATGCCTTTCTGATAAGCCACGACGAGGTGCTTCTCCTTCCACAAGGCGATGCTGGGTTGCCCAAACAAGGAAGCTCGCGGCTCTTGGTCGGCAGTGCGAACGACACGCACGTCACGGACATCACCAGTGTTTGGGGCGTTGGTGACTTGGTCTTTGGCGTGCAGAGCGGCCAGCGGTGCAAGCAGCAGGGAGGTGAGGAATGGTATGCTTGTTTTCGAGCTCATAGGTTTTTCAGGAGTGGGTTGAGTTCATCGAGAATCTGACGAACTCGCTCGCGTTCAGGCTCGCGAAAACGTCGAAACGGCTCGGCCATGAAATCATCGCAGATGCCTGAGAGTACAAGCGCGCCCTTAATACCCTTAACGATGGCGGAGCTGTACTTACCGATGCGGTAGAGTGTCTCGCTCACACGCATTACGAGCCCTTGCAACTCGCGAACGCGTACCATGTCGGCGGATTTCGCTGCTTCGTAGAGCTTCACGTAGAGCTTCGGAAAAATGTTAGCACCGCCGTTCACTCCGCCGTGGGCACGCGCAAGCACGGCATCGGCGAGCATTTCCTCCGGGCCGACAAGCACAGACCAGTCCGGGCGATGTGGCAGCAATGCGAGGATGCGGTGCAGGTAGATCATGCTGCACGAACTGTCCTTCAAACCGATAATGCGGGGCTCATCCATTGCACGGCGCACGGTATCCGGTTCCATCGCTACTTTGGTCAGCGCAGGCATATTGTATAAGAAGAGCGGCAACGGCAGAGCAGGCACAAGGTGGCTGAGGTATTCCTGCAACTCCGACTGGCTCCCGGGGAGATAATAAGGCGGCGCTACAACGAGCGAATCTGCGCCGGCATCGGCGGCCCAGCACGCGACTTTGAGGGATTCTTGGAATGCCGTGTCGGTAATCCCTACGAGTACGGGCACGCGGCGGTTCACTTGGTGGCAGGTACGCTCGATGAGTTCCTTGCGCAGTCGGTAGCTGAGGCTCGGGCCTTCGCCGGTGGTGCCGAGGATGAAAAGCCCCTGCACGCCGCCGTCGAGAATGTGCTCGATGAGCCGTTCGAGGCCGGGCACGTCGAGAGCATCGCGGTCGCGCAATGGCGTCACCATAGGCGGAACTATTCCGTGATATTTTGGGAGATTCATTATGAAATTTTACAGGCACGGTCAGGAGTTACGTTTGGCAGAGAGGAAGTCGCCAAGCCGCCGATACTCGGCGTAAAGCGCTTCGTAGGCGGCACGGTGGGAGCGATTCGGTTTGAAGACGGGGGCGGTGCCTGGCTTCGGCACGGCCATAGCACGGATGGCGTCGCGAGGCGCTTTGAACGCCCCTGCAGCGAGTGAACCGAGAATAGCGGCACCGAGCGCGGGACCTTGCTTGCTCGGATTCACGATAATGCTTTCACCAAGTACGTCGGCGTAGACCTGCACGACGAGCGGGTTGTGATGCGGCAGACCACCGGTGGCCACGAGCTTCTTCACCGGCACGCCGCCGTTGCGAAGCAACTCGACAATCCAGCGCACACCGAAGGCGGACGCCTCAAGCAGCGCACGGTAGAGATGCGCTGGGCGGTGATGCAGCGCGAGTCCGGTGAAAGCGCCCTTGAGCGCGCCGTCCATCAGCGGAGTGCGGCAGCCATTGAACCAATCCACACACATCACACCTTCTGCGCCGGGGGGCAGTCCGGCGGCTTCGCGGGCAAGGTGGGTGAAATCAGACTGGCCCGTAAGTTTACGCAGCCAATCAAATGCATCGCCGACGGCGGCTTGACCCGTCTCATAGCCGTAGAAGCCGGGGAGAATTCCATCCTTCACCACGCCCGCAACGCCGGGAACGCTGCATTCCACTTCGCTGTTGAGCATGTGGCACGAGCTCGTGCCCATCACCATCACGAGCGTGCCGGGTTCCGCCGCGCCTGCGCCCGGAACGCCTGCGTGCGCATCAATAATAGCCGCGCTAACGGGCGTGCCTTCCGACAGCCCGAGCGTCTTCGCCATCGCGCTAGTAAGGCCGCCTGCAGAAACACCGGGCGCTAGCAAACGGCCGGGCATCTTGTCTCTCACCACGCGAGCGAACTTCGGATTCACCGCGCGCAGAAAATCTTCCGACGGATAGCCGTCCGTCGCGCTCCACATGCCCTTGTAGCCAGCCTGGCAAGTCGAGCGAGGAAGTCCCTCCGCCGTACCGCCAACAAGCTGCCAGACCAACCAATCTCCCGCTTCAAGCCAGACCTCAGCGGCCTCATAGGCGCTGGGGGCGAGTTCGAGAGTCTCGAGCATCTTCGGAAAAAACCACTCCAACCCGATGGTTCCCCCGTAGCGTTGGAGAAAACGTTCACCGCGCTCCCGAGCGACGAAATTGATGCGGTCCGTTTGCACCTGCGCGCCGTGATGCTTCCAGAGTTTTGGCCAAGCAAGAGGTTCGGCGGCGAATTCCTCCAGCACGCACAACGGCGTACCGTCGCGCTTCGTCGGGAGCATCGTGCAGCTTGTAAAATCTACGCCGATACCCAGCACATCACTAGGGAGAGCCTTCGCCAGACGCAGAGCGGCCAGCGTCGCTTTCGCGGCGGAGTTGATCCAGTCGAGGGGATGCTGTAGCGCGTAATGCTGGGGTAACTTCTTCTTCGAGCCGGGCAGCGACTCAACGATTTGCCCGTGCGGATACTTTGCCACGGTTGACGCCAGTTCGCGTCCCCGCAGATCCACAAGCACCGCCCGCACACTCTCCGTTCCGAAATCGAGACCGAGGGATGCCTTCATTTGGTTTGATGATTTATGGGGTTTAATTGGGATTGTGAAGGATCGTGAATCAGGTTTTTAGAATGGTCCATTATTTTGATTTTGTCTTTCAATTGAATCCATTGGACGATATTACACATCTATGTCAGGAAAGCATCCGCGACACAGCGAACAGATCGCCGGACTGGAACTAGACTTACCGCTGGTCAAAGCGCTTGGCGCGATCCGCGCCCGCTCCGTGCGTCGGCTCGTGTGGCATTCCCATGACGATTATGAGCTACTATTCATGCTTGAAGGTGCCAACAGCTATGAAATCCGTGGGCAGGACACCGTCACTTTGGCCGGCGGACATCTGCTGCTGATGCCCCCAGGTGCAGTTCATCGTGGCCGCGATGACGTACGCATGCCGTCGGTTCTTTGCGGCATCCTTTTTCAGCCATGCGGGCACCAAGCTTGGGTGAACTCGATTTTCACACGCGAAGAATTGTACCGGATGGATCTGGAACTCCAAAAGCACCCTTTTGCCGTGCGCCCATTTAATCGCGAACTGATGCGAATCCTCACGCGGCTGATGCAATACGCCGAAGCCTTCAAATTGGATCGCCGCGATTTCTTCGCCAAAGCCAATATTCGCGCCCTTGCGTGTCTCGCCATCATCGAATTCCTGCGCCAACTCGCCACCCCAGTCCGCGCCGACGCCGCCACCATTGCATCCGAAGCACGCGACTATTTGGCGAAGCGATTTGCCGAGCCCATTCAAATGACCGACTTGGCGCGACACCTCGGTCTGAGCCGCGCAAGGATGTTTGAAGTTTTCAAAAAAGACACGGGCCTTACACCCAACGACTACCTTGTGCGCCAGCGCATCGAACATGCCAGAGAACAACTCTCCAAAACTTCGCGCGCGATAACGAACATCGCCTTAGACGTCGGATTTTCTTCCAGCCAGTATTTCGCAAACGTTTTCCGGCGCTACACCGGCATGACGCCATTGGAACACCGCAAGCGCACCATCGCAACCAGCGGTGCGAGCAAGTAGTACAATAAGGAGCGCGCCATCACACACGAGAAGTGTATGCCTCCTCAGTGAGGCTCCTATTTGATTTTCCAAATTTTCACGTCGTCAATCCACACCGTGCTCGGCGTAAGAAAGCTGAACCAACGTTTCATCGGATGCGCGAAGCCTTCGGAACGGTGATGCGCCAGAAGTTGGCCATCGAGGCTGAGTCGCATCTCGTCGCCTTCGGTGACAAGGACAAGTTCGTGCCAGGAGGTGTCGGCTTTCCAAAGAACGGTGAGTTGCTTCGACTTCAAAAGCGCGTCGAGATCTGCGGGCAGTTTCTCTTTCCGATCCAAATACTCCTGTCTGCGTCTACGAATCTCCAGATCCATCACGCCGGTTTTGCTCTCACTGAGAGACGCAGGAGAGAGACACTCTCCACCCCAGTTGGGCCAAACGAGTGTTGGCGCAACGAATACACGCTCCTCAACTTTTTAGAGAAAACTCAAAATATCTTCCTTTTCAACTCCTTTTGCCGTCGCGACTACTCGCAAAATCGAGTTCAGGGTTCCTACTCGAAGCGGACAATGGTCAGGAACAGAAATCCGATGTGGGCGCGGGTTATTGGTTTCAAGGATGACATGACTTCCTACCTGATTTACGTGCGCATACCCAAAGTGCTTGCACAGCACTTTGATCAAATCCACACCGCTTAGATCTCGCGGCAGTTTCATGTCCCCGCCAAAACTTCGTCGCGAACCAGATGTAACCTAATGAGCGATGGCTTTACCTGATCGAAGAAATACGCGCTTACGGCCTCTCTCACGTTTACCCGTAATTCATCCCATGTATCACCTTGGGTGAAAATATCTTCTGAAAGACACTCCGCTACAAACCCTCCGTCAGCTTCCTGCGTAATGCTGAATACAATTTCCATAGGTGAAGAATAACACGGGGAGCAATAGGGGTCGCCTCAGAAAACCGAAATTATAGCACATTCAGGCCCACTGCGGTGGAGTAAGGAAAGTGTCTGTCCCCCGCGTCTCTGTAACCCTAGGTGAGTCGCCCAAAGTCGTCGTGGGGATGCTGCGGTTTGCCATGCCGGAGGCATGAAAGCCATTAGCCGGAGGTTGAGGAGCGACGCGACGACACCACCGGTTTTTCAGGCCGTAACGGCCCGCATCCCAGAGGGATGCTAGCGGCGAGGCGTTGAGGGCAAAACAAGCCATCTTGTGTGGGAAACACGTTGTGCGTCGGCGCGATATCACAATGGCACAGCAGCATGGAAGGGCTGGCATCCCTATGGGATGCGTGGCGTTTTTTGTATCGCAACCGGTGGTGTCGCTTCGCTCAACCGACCGGCTAATGGCTTTGATGCCTCCGGCATCGGAACCAACCTGAAAGCGTGAGCGATAGCGCCAGGGGGACAGGCAAGAATGTCACTTAGTTAAGGCGCTTTTTCGTGGAGTAAGGAAAGTGTCTGTCCCCTGCGCTCTTCCCTTTTTCGAGTGATCGCAGTACGGCACTCCTTTTGGTTGGCGTAAAAATCCCACGAAAGACGACCTTAACTAAGTGCCATTCGTGCCTGTCCCTCCCCGCGCTTTACGCCTATTTGATTTTCCAAATTTTCACGTCGTCAATCCACACCGTGCTCGGCGTAAGAAAGCTTAACCAACGTTTCATCGGATGCGCGAAGCCTTCGGAACGGTGATGCGCCAGAAGTTGGCCATCGAGGCTGAGTCGCATCTCGTCGCCTTCGGTGACAAGGACAAGTTCGTGCCAGGAGGTGTCGGCTTTCCAAGGAACGGTGAGTTGCTTCGACTTCAAAAGCGCGTCGAGATCTGCGGGCAGTTTCTCTTTCCGATCCAAATACTCCTGTCTGCGTCTACGAATCTCCAGATTCATCACGCCGGTCTTGCTGTCACTGAGCGTGATGCTGCTGCGCGAAAGGGTGCCGTAGCCGAGATGGCCTGCATGGACGCCTTGCATCTCACGGTCCACAAAACCGAGCTGGAGAGACTCATCTTCGTTTAAGCCCGGGAACCGAAACCGTACCACGACTCCGCCATCTGCGAAGCCTGCGTCGTGGTGAATGTGTGCGGCGTGACCGGCCTCCTTCGTGGCGCTGGCGACCTTGAGGATACCGTCGTCGAGATCGGCTTGTTTTATCTGCGGCACGCGATCTGCCGTGGCGCTCTCCCAACCGTTGCCGATGGCCTTCATGTCGTTGCCGGTCTCCTCACGCTCGAAGGCGTCATGAAAGAGGAGCCGACCTTTCTCGCGAAGCCAACTGGCGTCGTTGCCCGGAGCAAAGACGGGTCGGGAATCAGCAGCAGCTAAATTAGCCAGCGGCGTTAGCAGCAGAGCGGCTAGGAGGGGGATGGGATTTTTCATTGTTGTTTAAAACGGCAAGAGGTCGAATTCGCACCATGCTCTCAAGCTCGCGCTCGCTGCTCGCGGTGCAGCCACGCAGCGCACTACAGCGGTTTGTGCGGATTTAAAACGGCGCGAAGGATACTTGGAAAATGACTGCCAATTACCCCCTTCCCTCATTATTTAAGAGATGTGACGCGGAGATCTTTTACCAAAAATTGGGCTCCGTCAAAACCACCGCCATTGAGATAAAATGGCCCCATCGGACGGCTAAAGCTTTCATCTGCAGCTGTGATACTGACCCCGTCGATAGTGACCGTTACGTTAGGACCGTCATGAACGCAGGCGAGCTCATGCCATTCCGTGTCCAGCTTACTCAGTTGGCCTTCACTGAGGATAGCTCGCGGCAAATCATTAAACTTTGGACGGATAATGGCAAACTTCCCTGCATCGGGGTTAAACGTGAAATCAATAGCATGTGCACCTGAATCAGCGGGCCATGCCACGAACAGGAAGTTTTCTTTGGGCTGCGCAAACTTCATTTTCCACTCCACTTTTAGGCGGTCGAAGGGAATAAGTCCCTTAATTGTGGCTGTGTGTTTTTCCGTTGGAACCTGCTCTCCCAACATCGCCCCATCGGCGAATTTCCAGGAACCATGATGAAATTTGAGCTTCTCGTGTAATGGCTCGGATTTGCCGTCTTGAAAGAGAAGAACCTCTTGAGCCTGGATTTCATGAGAAAGAAAAAGCGCGGTAGCGCACAGAAGAGTTAAGCGAGGTTGCTTCATAAGAGAACTAAGTCTGACTGGAAGACAATCAATAGTCGCCCCCACGCATTAGAGGGAACCTAAGTGCCTCACTACTTTTCGTGTTTTATGAATGAGCCTCGATGGATTTGATTGGGAAATAGGCAACGGTTGTGCGAGTGCAACGGAACCCGCTGGCGGACTCGAAGATGGCTTACTTCATTGACACCCCAAAACTGAAGCAGGTGAATTAACCGTTGCCTCGCTTTCCGTCTATTAACCAATACTCTACGCACTGCATGAACCGCGCACTCCTCGCCTGCTCCACCCTCATCGCCCTCTCTCTCAACACGCGTTTAGCGCTCTCGGCTGACGCTCTGCAACCGAAGCAAATCGGCCTAGCCTCAGCGAAGGACATTTACCACAAGGGTTGGATCGACTTTAACAAGGATGGCAAGAAGGACGTCTTCGAAGACCCCTCTCAGCCTCAAGACAAGCGAATCGACGATCTGCTCTCAAAGATGAATGTCGAGGAGAAGACTTGTCAGCTCGCCACGCTGTACGGCTACAGGCGCGTACTGAAGGACCCATTGCCAACGCCGAAGTGGAAGGACGAGATTTGGAAGGATGGCATCGCGAACATTGATGAAATGCACAACGGCGTGGGCAAATCTGGCGCTGCGGACAATCCGCACATCGCCACGCCCGAAGCAACGGTGCGCGCTCTGAACGAAGTGCAACGCTGGTTCATTGAGGAGACGCGCTTGGGCATTCCGGTCGAATACACAAATGAAGGGATTCGCGGCGCGAACTATCGGAAGACGGTAAACTTCCCGGCGAACATCTCGCTTGGTGCAACCTGGGATCGTGAACTCGTGAGTCGTATAGGCGATGTGGTGGCGCGCGAGTCGAAGGCGATTGGTTATCGCAACGTCTACGCGCCCTTGCTCGACCTCACTCGTGATCCGCGCTGGGGCCGTGTGGTAGAATGCTACGGCGAAGATCCGTATCTCGTAGCGGAGCTCGGTTTGCGCATGGCGGGCGCGATTCGTGCCGCCGGTTTGGTGAACACCTGCAAACACTTCGGAGTTTACAGCGAGCCCAAGGGCGGCCGCGATGGCAATGCGCGCACCGATCCTCACATCGCACCGCGCGAGATGGAGATGCTGCATTTGCGGCCGTGGGAGCGCATGGTGCGCGAAGGCGGACTGCTTGGCGTGATGAGCTCCTACAACGATTACGACGGCGTGCCGATCTCCGGAAGTTCTGACTTCCTCATCGATCGCTTGCGCAAACAGTGGGGATTCAATGGCTACGTTGTCTCTGACAGCGAGGCCGTGGAATATCTCTTCACCAAGCATCACGTGGCATCCTCCGCAGACGATGCCGCCGCGATGTTCCTGCGTGAAGGAGGCAACGTGCGCACACACTTCAAGACGCCAGACACCTTTATCTTGCCCGTGCGCCGGGAGATTGCAGCGGGGCGGCTCTCGATGGATGTCATCGATGCTCGCGTGCGCGATGTGCTGCGGGTGAAGTTCATCGAAGGCTTGTTCGATTCGCCTTACATCAATCCTGAAACAGCAGGTAAAGAGATCGGAGCCCCCGAGTCGAAGCAAGTCGCGCTGCGCGCCGCGCGCGAGTCCATGGTGCTGCTGAAGAACGACAAGCAAACGCTTCCATTTAGCAAAAGCCTGAAACGCGTGCTTGTCTGCGGCCCGACGGCGAAGATGACGGAGACTTCGTACGACCGCTACGGATCGAATGGCGGCGAAGTCATTTCACCACTCGAAGGCATTCAGACCTTCCTTAAAAACACGGGCACCGAGGTCGTCTTTGTCCAAGGTTGCGAGGTGACCGACAAACGCTGGCCAGAGTCTGAACTGTTCCCCGAACCACCCTCGGGCGATGAAGCGGCGCAGATCGCCGCAGCCGTGGACAAGGCGAAGAACGTGGACGCCATCATCGTGTTCGTGGGTGATTCGGATGCGACCATCGGTGAATCGAAGAGCCGCACCAGTCTCGACTTGCCCGGCTACCAAAATGATCTTGTGCGCGAGTTGGTGAAAACGGGCAAGCCCATGGTCGCTGTGCTGCTCATTGGTAAACCCACATCGATCAACTACATCAACCGCCACGTGCCCGCCGTGCTCAACGCCGGCATCCCCGGCGAGTCCGGTGGCATCGCCATCGCCGAGACTTTGTTCGGAGACTACAACCCTGGCGGCCGTCTGCCTGCCACCTTCCCAAAGACGGTAGGCCAGTTGCCTTTCAATTTCCCTTTCAAGCCCGCCAGCCACGCCTCGCAATCAAAAACGATTGATCCAAACGGCTTCGGCAACAGCATGGCCGAGGGGGCGCTGTATCCCTTCGGCTTTGGTTTGAGCTACACCACGTTCGCGTACAGCGGCCTCAAGGTGACTCCCGCGCAGATCCCAGCGAACGGCGAAGTAACCGTCAGCTGTGACATCAAGAACACGGGCGACCGCGAGGGGGATGAGGTCGCCCAGCTCTATTTCCACCAAGAAACCAGCAGTGTCACGACCTATGAGCTCAATCTCTGCGGCTTCGAACGCGTGCATCTCAAGCCCGGTGAAACCAAAACCGTGAGCTACAAGCTGCCAACATCCGAGCTGGAGATTATCGGTCGCGCAGGCAAGCGAGTGGTCGAGTCAGGCACTTTCAAGGTGATGGTCGGCAGCTCATCGGCGGACCTTCGCTTAAATGGTAGCTTTGAAGTCGAGAAGACAAAGTAGGTGAGCGCAATTCGGCTTCGGCTCTCGCCACATGCATTTCGGGCCGCGCATCCCGAGCCTGACATCCTTAGTTTGTCTGAAACCGGATAGTTCTTGTAAACTGGGGCTAAACACGCCTGTGTACTCGGGCCGATTGAGCGGCCAGCGCGCGGTTTGCGGAGGCAAGTGTCTGTCCCGAATGGCACTGAGTTAAGGGCGTCTTTCGTGGGATTTTTACTTCAACAAGGAGGAGTGCCGTACCGCGATCACCCGAAAAAGCGTCTTAACTAATTGCCATTCGGGTCTGTCCCTCTTCCCATCGCCCTGACTACCAGAATCGCCGCGGTCACTTAGGTCCCTGAGTTTCCTTTTAACGCCCCCCGCGTCCAGGCTGGAAAAATTGTACTAAGGGGCAAAGCGTGAATTCTTATCCTTTTCCAATATAATTCCTGCTAACGAGTCGCCAACATCGGCGGTCTTGTACGCATGGCAGATTCCCCGCCCCCCTCCGACCACCTCCTTCAGGTGCAGCGACTCTTCGTCCAGCACCAGCAGGTTGTTTTGTATTATATCCTTATCATTGAGCCGAACCTCGGCGACGCACAGGATATCGTCCAGGACACCTTCCTCGCCGTTAGCCACAAGGCAGAGACGTACGCGCTCGGTACAAATTTTCCAGCCTGGGCCTGTACCGTGGCCCGCTACCAGGCCCTCCAGTTTCAACGCTCCCGCCAGCGCCGGACGGAGCGGCTTGATGAGGATGTAATGGACTTGCTTTACGGTGGGGAAATTGTTGAACACGAGGCTCTCCTATACCGCACCCGCGCTCTGAAACACTGCATGACCAGCCTTGCACCAAAAGCCTTGGAGCTCATACGCCAGCGCTACTATCTGGGGCAGATGCCAGAAGAAATCGCACCAGCAATCGGATGGACGCCCAATTCCGTGCGCGTTGCCCTGAGCCGGGCCCGCCAAATCCTACGCACTTGCGTTGCCCGCTCGCTAGGGAGCGCCGAACTTTCATGAAACACGACCCTTTGGAGGCGCTCTTTGAAGCGTGGTCAGAATCGCGCCTTAAATCATCGGAGGCCGCCGAACTTAGCGCCCTCCTGCGTGCTGACGCCAAGACGCGCGCTCGTTTTCAAGAAGCCGCAGCGTTCCACGGCCAGCTGCACGCCGCCATCAACGCACTCAGTCTTGAGCAAGCCTTGTCGCCTGTCAGGACCGCAACCTTCCCCCCCCGCTCCCGGGCACTCGGAATGGCCGCGGCTCTCCTTTTTGTTGGGCTCACAGCAATGTCTCTGGGATGGCTGCTCGCATCTCCAGAGGAGATCCCTCGGATGCGCCACATTGGCATCCAAGACGGTCAATTCGAGCAACGCCGCGGCGCGACTCCGACCGGATTCCCAAGGGCGAGTTTCACTTGGGGTGGTGATCCAAGTGAATTCACGACCACCCCCGACAGCGCGCACCCGCACGCCCTCCGCTTCCAAGCGGCTGCCGGCGAACCAAATGTGCCAAACAGCCCGCAACAATCCTGCGATATCTTTCAGATTATAGACCTGAAATCCTGCCAAGCCGAACTCCTCAGCTCACGCGAGGCGTTCGTTGAGCTCACTGCCAGCTTCCTTGACGCGCGCACACAGCAGGGAGCCCCGATTCGCTTCATGTGCAAGGTCTACGTCTTTGAGGGTGCACCGACCGATGTCGCTGAGTCTTGGCCCTCAGCGGCGGATCAAACCATCGGGAGTGGCGCCCAATTTTACGTCAGTAAACCACGGGCAAACTCCGATTGGAAAACCGTCAGCACCCGGTGCGTGCTGCCACCCTCTGCGGGCTTTCTCGTTGTACAGATCAGCGCCGGAAGTGCCGAGCGCTTCGATCGGCACTCCCCGCGACTCGGCGAGCAATTTGCAACCGACATCCGCCTCATGCTTCACACCCGTCCGTCCCATGCGAAAACTACCGCCCGCTAAGTTTTTTGCGGTTTTCATGGTCTTCTTTTCCTTGAAGTGCGTCGTTCTGGCGGCGGCACAACCGCGTGCCTTTTTGGAAAAGCATTGTTCCGAGTGCCACGACGAGGACACCAAAAAAGGCGGCTTTAATCTGACGGAACTCGGTTCCGAACAGCAGGAATTGGAGCGTTGGATCCGCATTCACGACGTCGTTGCCGGCGGGGAGATGCCACCCCCCAAGAAAAAAGTCCGCCCGCAAGTTGAAGAGCAAGCGCTCTTCCTCTCTGAACTGGATGCACGCCTGAACGAAGCCGCCTCGAACGCCCGGCCAATCCGCACCCAGCTGCGGCGGCTCACCCGAAAAGAGTTCCAGAATTCCCTGCAGGACCTCCTTGCTTTGCCCCGGCTCGAAATCACCCACCTTCTTCCAGCAGACGGGCGAGTGGCTGGATACGACAAAATAGCGGGTGGTCTTGACCTCTCGCCCGGCCATCTCGCGGCCTACCAAGAGGCCATTGAGAAGGCTCTGGATGCGGCCATCGCCACTCGGAGCACGCCTCCACCCGTCTACCAAAAACGGATCTATCCCGCGGGGCTCTTCAAGTTTGGCCCCAATCTTGCGCACGGTCAGTATGTACTCCTCAAAGACAAGGCGCCGGACCCCATCTTGCCGGTGCGAGGGGGGGAGGAAGATAAGCAAGGCCATGTAGGATTCGAAGGCGCGGACCTTCCAGAACGCAACCAGCTGGTCAAGGAACTCAAAGTCAGCCAGAACCAGAGCGCAGTTGGCCTGCTCAATCCTAATCTTGGGGGTTACGAGGCAGGCATGAACGTCTCAGCGATCTACCCCGGTATGTACCGCTTGAAGTTATCCATCTGGGGGTTCCAATGGAAGGACGCTCACCCCAATCCTTGTGCCACACCCCAAGCCGCCGTACTACGCGCCCATGAAGAAGGTAAACAGCAGGAGGGCGGTCGCGTGCTGTCAACATTCACCGCCCCGTCGATGCAATCCAAAGAAGGCGAAATCCTCACTTGGCTTGACGCCCACGAGTCCATCGTTTTCGACCCAGTGTCTCTCCCTTGGAACGGACTGCGTATCGGCCAGATTGCGGGCCGGGCACAGAAACACGTTGGGCCGGGAGTGGCGCTCGATTGGTTTGAGATCGAAGGCCCGCTGAACCCGCAATGGCCCCCCTCCAGTCACCAGCGCGTCTTTGCAGACCTGCCCATTAAGCCCTTTTCAGCGGGAACCGGTGTTATCCCACCCCGGCGCGAAAAAATCCGGAGTGTCGGCGGCTATCTTCCCAATTACACAACAGACCTTCCTCCCAAAGACCGCACCCCTCCTCTGGAGACGGTTTATTCTGACAACCCCGTCAAGGATGCTAGCCGTTTACTTGCCAGTTTCCTCCCGCGCGCCTTCCGCCGGGATGTCATGGAGGCGGAGCTCGAACCGTATCTGGAATTGCTCCAGAAACGGCTTCGGGAAGGCGATTGTTTTGAGGACGCCATGCGCCGAGTTTATGGTGCGGCGCTCACCTCGCCGGAATTTCTTTTTCTCGCAGGCGATGCAAAAGACGAGACAACGTTTTTTGCTAGCAATCAAAACTTCGCCCTCGCTTCCCGTCTCTCTTACTGGCTCTGGAACGGGCCGCCAGACGAAGCTCTCCTTGCCGAGGCGCGCTCTCGCTTGCTCTGTAAACCCGAAGTACTCAGATCCCAGATCGACCGTCTTCTTGCGGACCCTCGCAGTCAGGCATTCTACGAAGATTTCGCCCGCCAATGGCTTGAGCTCAGCCGCCTAGACGAGACGACACCGGACCCTTTGCTTTACCCCGAGTACCGCTTTCTGCTCCACGAGGGTTTGGCCGCAGAGACCCCTGCGTTTCTGCGTGAATTGGTCACGAACGACCTGCCAGTCCGCGCGCTACTCAAGCCCGGATTCGCCATGCTCACCCAGCGTCTCGCCGAGCATTATGGGATTCCAGGGGTGGAAGGAGTGGAACTCCGCAAGGTGGCGGTGCCGCCCGAGAGCCTCCGGGGCGGGCTGCTCGGCCAGGCAGCCATCCTCAAGCTCACGGCAAACGGCACCACCACCTCACCGGTTAAACGCGGCGTGTGGGTGTCTGACCGTCTGCTCAACGATCCCGCGCCCCCGCCGCCCCCCGGCATTTCGGCGATTGACCCCGACACTCGCGGCGCCACAACGGTGCGTGAACAGCTGGATCGACACCGCAGCGATCCCAGTTGCGCGGCGTGTCATGCAAAAATCGACGCGCCAGGCTTCGCCCTCGAAGCATTTGATCCGGTGGGTGGTCTACGCGAACGCTACCGCTCCAACGGCAAAGGAGAGGTGCCGCCCGAGAAAGGAACCACGGCCTGGCGAGTTCAGTACAAGCTCGGTCCGCAGGTTGATCCGAGTGGAAAGCTGCGCGACGGACGCCCCTTCGGTAGCACCGCAGAGTTTGTTTCATTGCTCGCACACGATGAGGAGAAACTTGCCCGCGCGTTTGTCGCCCACCTTTCGCGCTACGCCACCGGTACAGAGGTGAACTACTCCGATCGTTCGAAAATCCAAAGCATCGTCGACAGCACAAAAACGACTGGTTACGGCCTTCGCTCGATGATTCACGCTCTGGCTCAAAGCCCATTATTTAACCCCCTAAACCCTGCTTTGAAATGAACCGTCGTGATTTTCTTTTGACCGCTGGAGCCTGCATCGCTCTTCCCTTCCACGGACGGGCCTCCGAAAAGCAACCACCCCGCCGGTTGCTCGCCATTCACGTGCCACTCGGTATGATGCCAGACTTTTTCTTTCCCAAGAAAGGCGAACGCTCCAGCCCGTACTTGGACGCTCTTGCGCCGCACCGCAGCCAGTTCACCACCTTTGCAGGGCTGTCCCATCCGGGCGTCGACGGCAACCATCATGCGGGCCAGTGTTTTTTGTCAGGCGCGCGCCACCCTGGCCAGCCCACTTTCCGCAACACCGTTTCGCTCGACCAGCTGGCGGCGGAAAACATCGGGGCCGATACACGCTATCCGTCGCTTGCGCTGTCGGTGCGCAAAAGCGAGCAATACATCGACTCCGTCGCGGTGTCCCGCTCAGGGGTCATTTTGCCGGCAGAAAGCAGCGCCGAAACTATGTACAGGCGTCTATTTGTAGCCGGCACACCGGGCGAAAAGGCCGCGACGATGCGGCGCATCGAGTCTGGCGGCAGCGTGCTCGACCTTCTTCTTGATAAATCCAAACGCTTGGCGAAGAGCTATGACTCCACGGACCGAAGCCGCCTTGATCAGTACTTCCAAAGCATCCGAGAACTCGAGGGCCGCCTTCAACGCAGCATTGAATGGGAGAACCGCCCCAAGCCAGAGGTTGACTATCCGCAACCAAAGGATATCGCCGATGCAAACGAGGTCATAGCGCGCTCTCGCCTGATGTTCGACTTGATCCGTCTCGCCCTACAGACCGATAGCACGCGCGTAGTGACCCTTACACTCAGCACGTTCTCAGTCGTGCCGCACCTGCCCGGGGTCAAAAGCGAGACCCACAGTCTCACGCATCACGGCAACGAGCCCGAGAAGATCGCTGAACTTCACAAAATCGAGCTGGCTCAGATGACCCTATTTGGAGAGGTGCTCAGTGCTCTACAAGCGGTCCAAGAATCGGGAGGTACGCTGCTGGAAAACACTCAAGTCCTCTATGGCAGCTGCCTTGGTAACGCCAATTCGCACAGCAATCACAACCTCCCCCTGATCCTCGCTGGTGGCGGGTTCCGCCACGGACAACACCTTGTATTCGACCCTTTAAACAACACCCCTCTGGCCAACTTGTACGTCAGCATGCTCCAGCGACTTGGCGTCGAGACGGACAAGTTTGCGACAAGCACGGGTTCACTAAAGGGACTCGCGACCTGATCGGCGGCGGCATTTTGTTAAACCCCATCAGACCTCAGTCTAATTTTCTTAAAGTTCCCCCTCATTCATGAAAGCCTCCTTTCTACTGCTCCCCCTCTTTTTTCCTTTCTCTTTTTCCCACGCCGAGCCACCGCCGCGATCCGTCTCCGGGATTTACCCGAGCCTCGCCATGTTTAACCAAGAGGGCGAGTGCGGCACTGGCGCAGTCGTACCCTGGGCCGGACGTCTCTGGGTCATCACCTACGGACCGCACCGCCCCTTCGGCTCCTCCGATAAACTCTACGAAATCACCCCAGAACTCACCCAAATCATCCGTCCCGAGAGCATCGGCGGCACCCCCGCCAACCGGATGATCCACAAGGAATCCAACCAACTCGCCATCGGTCCTTACCTCATCGACTCCACAGGCAATGTGCGCGTCATTCCTTGGCAAAAAATGCCGGGTCGCCTCACCGGTTCCGCCCGACATCTCACCGATCCCGCGAACAAGCTCTACTACGCCACCATGGAGGAAGCCCTATACGAGGTGGATATACATTCTCTCCAAGTTCGCGGCCTCATTAAAGATGGCAACCCCGTTCCCAAAAGCGTCTCCACCGCCGAAGACCATCCGGCCCCCGTCTCCTCCACCCTCCCCGGCTATCACGGGAAAGGTCTCTACTCCGGCCAAGGCAGAGTCGTGTATGCCAACAACGGCGAAAATTCTCCACTCGCTCGGATGGATCCAACCATCCCCAGCGGCGCCCTCGGGGAATGGAAGGGCGAAGGCGAATGGAGCCTCGTCCGCCGCAACCAGTTCACCGAGGTCACTGGTCCGGGAGGCATCTTCGGTTCTTCTTCCCCCGAAACGGACCCCATCTGGAGCGTGGGCTGGGACTCCAAATCGCTTCTCCTCATGCTTTTGGAAAAAGGCGAGTGGCAGACCTTCCGGCTTCCGAAATCCAGTAACTCCTACGACGGCGCCCATGGGTGGAACACCGAGTGGCCCAGAATCCGAGACATCGGCGAAACAAACCTGCTGATGACGATGCACGGCGCGTTCTGGGATTTCCCGAAAACGTTCGACTCTACCCACTCTGGGGGGATCACGCCGCGCTCCAACTACCTCAAAGTCATCGGCGATTTCGCACGCTGGAATGACCGCATCGTATTCGGCTGCGACGACACCGCCAAAAGCGAGTTCCTGAACAAACGTAAACTCAAGGGCGATCTCGCTGCCCCGGGCCAGTCCCAGTCGAATTTGTGGTTTGTTGCACCCGATCAACTCGACCGTCTCGGCCCCGTGGTGGGCCGCGGCAACGTCTGGGTCGACGAATCCATTCCAGCCAACCAGCCCTCCGACCCCTATCTCTTTAATGGCTACGCCCATCGTTGCCTCTTTTTGTCCCACCAATCCCCGAACCCCGTTCGCTTCAGCCTCGAGGTTGATCGCGACGGTTCTAACCATTGGAGCCCGCTCAAAATCGTGGAAGTACCAGCCTCCGGCGCTCTCACCCTTCCCTTTGACCCGAAGGAATCCGCCGCTTGGATCCGCGTGCGCCCAGAGTCGGAGGCCAAATCCGTTAGCGCCTCCTTTGTGTACCGGAACTCAGATACGCGCCCGCAAACCAACGCCCCCCAGTTCGCTCCCATCGCACAGGACGGCGGTTCCTGCGACTTCGGCGGCTTGCTACTGACCACGGGCAAAGACACGCACAACCTGCGTGTTTTGACCAAGAATAAAGCTGGCAAACCCTCGTGCTACGACCTCGACGGGAATCTCCAATTCCAACCAGTTGCCGATCCCGGCGTGTTGGATGAAATTTCCAAAGCCACCGCCATACCTGAGGGCGTGATCTCCACCGATGCAGCCTCAGTTGTGTACGAGGACGGAAAAAAACGTTGGCGCCTTCCGAAGGGGAACGCCGAGATGGAAAAACCCAGTCCCTATGGAAAGGAACGGATTTGCCGCGAGGTGTCTACAGAGCGAGACCTATTTAACATGCACGGCACTTTTTATGAGCTGCCGGCCGAAAACGCGGGCGGCTTCTCCAAAATTCGTCCTGTGGCCACTCACAATCTGCGCATCCACGATTACGCCTCCTACCGCGGAATGCTCGTACTCAGCGGACTCAAAGCCGACGCGAAAGCCGACTCCCACGTCGTACGCTCCGAAGACGGTGTATGCGCCCTCTGGCTGGGAGCCATTGACGACCTTTGGGCTCTAGGCAAACCTCGCGGCCACGGCGGTCCCTGGCACGACACGGAAATTCAAGCCAACACCCCGAGCGACGCCTACCTAATCCACGGCTACGATCGCAAAAGCCTGACCCTCTCTCATCGCGCCGCTAGCCCGGTCAGATTCCTCGTGGAAGTTGACCCAACGGGCGACGGCACATGGCTTCCCTACCAGGAGTTCACAGTAAAAGCGGGAGAGACCCATCAGCATGCCTTCCCTGAATCTTTCTCCGCGGCATGGGTACGGTTGGTGAGCGATAGCGCGACCAAGGCCAGTGCGGAGTTTCTGTACGAGTAGCGAGGTCAGGAAGCGCGGGGGAGGGCAGGGGAGGGACAGACACTTTTCCCCGCCACTTGCGGTTTCTGGTAAGCGAAGAGGGGCAGCGGGTGGAAGCGCCAAATTAAACAGTGTAGGGAGCCAACACCCAGAAGTGGCTGAGATGTTTTACTTGCACCCTCGTTGGAAATGAAAAAGGTGAGCAGGTGCGAATCCTCGTTCCACTTCTTCTTGGAATTTCTCAGCTTTCTTCAATTGGTTTTTCGGAGGTGGACGAACCGCTGCTCGTTGGTGCCATCCGTTGGGATGCCTGGTATGGCGATGGGAAGGTTGTTCGGGCTGTGGAGGCTTCGCTTGGACAGCCGAAATATCATTTTCGTCTACCATGGTTTGCGCAGTTGATGGGAGACGATAAGGTCAGGATTAACGGCGACTCTCAGGCCATTGTGGAGCAAGAGATTTCGTACGCAGCACAGTCTGGGCTGAATTACTGGGCCTTTATCGACTACTGGAATGACGTGCCCTCCATGCAAATCGCTCTTACGCGTTTTAAGTCGGCACAAGATAAAAAAGGAATTCGCTACTGCCTGATAGAAGAGGGCGGGCGGCTCGATGAAAGGGGGATCACGGCTTGGAGTAGGCTTGTGGAAAATTTTCAGCATCCCGATTACCAGACAGTGCTCGGCGGCCGGCCATTGTTGTTTGTGTACATCAAACCGACAAAGTTCGAAAAAAGCGACTGGGACGAACTAAGGCGTCAGACCACCGCCGCTGGACTGAACAATCCTTACCTCGTGCTGATGGGGTGGAATCTTAAGGAAACCGCCAAAGACATGGAGGAACTTGGATTTGACGCTGTTTCAGCCTACGCGAGAGGCGGATCTTACAGTTGGGATCAACCGAACTATGATCGGCAATGCCAGTTGCTTCGGGAAGGCCTTTGGCAGAGGTGGCGTGAATTACAAGTTCCCTGTATCACTCTCGCCAGTGCCGGTTGGGATACGCGGCCGCGCATGGAGCGTCCGCCGTTCTGGATTAACGATATAAACATCCAGCCATTGCCCGATCCGACGCCCTTTGCTGAACAAAAGCCGCTGATAGATTCCGTAACAGCCACTCCTGTGGAACTGGCGGCGCACATCCGTGAGGCCGTCGTTTGGACCAAGGAAAACCGCGACATTAATATCACCAACTCCGTGCTCATTTACGCATGGAACGAGCACGACGAGGGCGGATGGTTGCAGCCCACGCTTGGTGTGGACCGGCTCCCGAATGAAGAGCGCATCCGAGCGCTGAGAAGCGTTTTGCACCCAAATTCCAAGGAGAGCACCCTCTCAAAACCTTGAGCCGAGCCGATAAAAAATTTCTTTTTGCGTACGTGTGAGGAAAAGCGGCGGAAAGTGTCTGTCCCCTCCGCACCTACTCTCGCGAAAACCATGATTTCCTGTTGACTGCATGAGCGTCTGAAGAGATAGTAGAGTACTTACTCCCCGTCCGACACGCCGCAAGGCCCGGGCGGGGTTATTTTTGAGCGGAAAATCGTGCTCGTTGACCCCACTGAAAAGCGAGCCATTGCGTTTGTGGACGGCCAGAATCTCTTCCGCTGCGCGAAAACAGCATTTGGCTACACCTATCCAAATTATGACGTTCAGGCTCTGTCCGAAGCTGTTTGTGCAAAACAAGGGTGGAAACTAATCGAAACCCGCTTCTATACGGGAGTTCCTGATCCAGCCGACGATTCCAGGTGGAATCATTTCTGGACTAAAAAACTCCTTCAAATGAGTCGTCAGGGCGTCCACACGTACTCCCGCTTGCTTCGCTATCGCAACCAGACTTTCCGTCTCCCTGATGGCTCTGAACATGCCACTCTTGTCGGTCAGGAAAAAGGCGTGGACGTCCGGCTTGCTCTCGACATCGTGGGTTCCGCCTACCAGAGAGCAGCAGACGTGTTTCTTGTATTCAGCCAAGACCAAGATTTATCTGAGGTTGCTGATGAGCTCCGGATGATATCCGCAGGTCAGAGTAAGTGGATCAAGATGGTGTCCGCATTTCCATCAAGCCCAACCTCCACAAATCGGCGAGGAATCAACGGCACGGACTGGATTCGGATTGATAGGGCCATGTACGACGCATGCCTGGATTCACGGGATTACAGGCCCAAGACGCAAACGTAAGAATTGCGGCTAAAGACCGGAGCTGGCAGTGACCGCAGGGGACAGACAACTTTCGTTCACAGGCGGAGCAAAAGATGAGGTTGCGAACCGAAAGCGCCGACGTTAGGGTAGTTCCGTGTCGAGTACCGAACTTTTCGAGCCGTTGAAAAAACGCGTGGGAGGGAGTCTCTCCAGGCTTTCGCCTTTGCGTCGGCTTGAGATGCTCCGGCGCAATGCCCTCATGCTGCGGGGCGGCAAGTGGACGCCTCCTAAGGAAGATGGAACCCTCATTCGAAAAATTGTTGGGATTGCTCGCTAAGAGCGGAGTTCGGTTCGTGGTTGTCGGCGGTGTTGCCGTGACGCTACATGGCTATGTCCGCTTGACTGAAGCCGTCGATTTGCTGGTTTCCGCTGAAGCAGGTAATTTAGAGTGTTTGTTGGCCGCGCTGAAGCACTTTGGCGAAGGATATGCTTCGGAGCTTCAACCATCAGATTTTGACGATTCGGAGGGAGCCATTCGCATTGTTGAAGAGACTGAAAGTTGCCATGTCGACTTGTTTACGTGCATGTCGGGAAGACGTTACGAAGACGTTGTCGGGGACGCTGAGATCTTCACGCTTAACGGGCTGGAGGTTCGATACGCTTCGAAGGACGCTCTGATCGCGTGGAAGGAAAAATCGGTACGCGATAAAGATCGTCTCGACGCCTTGGCGCTGAGGAGGCTTCAAGCGAACCCTTGCGCCTTTGATTGAGGCGTTTGGGAGAATCCAGCGTGGTTGCAGGGAAGGGAAACAGGAAATAGGGGTCAGTGTTTATTTTCTTTCAGCCATACCAATTGCGTGTTGCGTGGTCCCTAAAAATCCCAGCGCTGGGTCTTGCCCCCTTCAGGCTTGATCTCAATCCAGTCAAAACTTGCGGCTTCCGTCGGATGCGGAAGGTAGATGCGTAGAATTCCTGCCCCGTCGCTGCTGGGAAGGTCCACGGTGATGTCCTCCCAGTCTCCTCCCTTCGCGTTGTAAACGAACCTCTGCAAGTCCTTCGTTTTCGCGTCGGCTTTCGGCACAAGCTCGATACGGCCTTCTCCACCGCTCGCACTTTTCATTCTGAAGCTGATCTTTGCTGGGCCTGTCAATCCCGCCCCGACTCCCAGAAAGGGTGCTGGGCCAGTCCCGTTGGCGTTCAAAATTCCGTCCGTGATGGCTGCCGAGCAATTGCGGTTTTTCCAGCCTGCGAGCGGTTCATTCTTGGTCACCGCAATTTTACCGTAATTCGGATTCAGGCCGGGAATGACAGCCTCTGTGTCTTTGAGAAAATCGCTGATGAGGCCGTTGAGTTCGTTCACGAGTTCGGGCTTTTCTTGGGCGAGGTTGTGCGTTTCGCCAAGATCACTTGCCAAGTTGTAGAGTTCCAACCGGTCTGAGCCATCCCCGTTGCGAGCATAGAACCGAATCAATTTCCAATCCCCCCTTCGAACGTAAGTGCCGGGATAGAGCCCATCCATGTGCGAGGATTGATTCTCGCTGCCATGGGGAAAATGGCAGAAAAGGCGCTCTCTCGGCGACGCCCCACCTAGCAGGGCCTGAGATTGATCGTATCCGTCAAGTTTGAGTCCGGCGCGTGGTTTTAATCCGGTCAGGCTTAGGAGTGAAGGATAGAAGTCTGTGGATTGGAAAAGGATGTCGCTGGTGGCATCCGCTTTCACTTTGTCAGGCCAAACAAGAATAAAGGGTTCCCGTGTTCCACCCTCGTAAAGAGATGCCTTACCACTGCGTAGAGGCAGGTTGCTTGTGGCGGGAATCTCTTCAAAACCTTTCGGGATTGTTGCCTTTGGTGGGTAAGCATAGCCCCCGTTATCCGAGAAAAAGACAATGATCGTGTTGTTGGCAATACCTGCATCGTCAATGGCCCGCAGGATACGACCAACGCCGTCATCGAGACTTTTCACCATCGCTGCATAGAGCGGATTGTGCTGGGGATTCTTTGAATCAGCTTTCGCTTGAAAATGGTCGATGTAGTCCTGTCTCGCATTCCACGGGGAGTGCACGGAATACGCCCAGTAGTTCAGATAGAAGGGTTGATCTTTGTGGGACTGAATGTACTTGGCCGCTTCATTGGACATGCGGTCTTCGATATGCATTCCCACTTCATCTGTAATGGTGGGGTCTTTGATAAACTTCCATGGCGCAAGGTAGCCACCGCCCGGCCCGGCGGCGTTTGGAGCATGTGGGAAGTCAGAATCAAATCCCTGATCCATGGGCTCGTAGTGGTCATTGGGATTTTTAGCGAGGTTGTGACCGAGGTGCCATTTGCCAAAGTGCGCCGTTGAGTAACCTTCTTCTTTAAGTGCTTCCGCCAAAGTGAAGTATTCGGGTTTGAGTCGGGAGATACTTCTGGCCTGTTGCACCCTTACTGAGGGGCCTTCTTGGGTGACTTGTTTTTCCAAATAGATCTCGTTGATATGGCACACTGGGGCCGTGATTCCAGTGCGGGCCGGGTACTGGCCGACCAGAATGCTAGAGCGTGTAGGCGAACAGAGCGGGCTCGCGGCGTAGGCCTGCGTGAACCGAGTGCCGCGCTTGGCGAGACGATCAATGTTTGGTGTCTCGTAGAAGGTGCTGCCGAAACAGGCCAGGTCATGCGCCCCTAGGTCATCCGCAAGAATGAAGACAATGTTTGGTCGACGAAGCTTTGGTGCATCCGCACTCTGGAGCGTTGTGATGGGTAAGAGCAAAGTCAGCAGTGGCGAAAGAAAACGCATGAGTCGTGATGGGTGCATCATAAGCGGGTAGATGACATGAGGTTGTCGACTTGCGAGAGACTCCGCGACTTTAAAAGTGATGACAATCTCCACTCCATCCCAATCAACCGTATCCTACGACTCCATTAAAACTCGGCTTTTACCCGCCGGCAGGATTCCTTCAGCCTAGACGCGGGGGCCGCTCGACGGGATCACGATGAACGGACTTTTCATCAGCACCCGGCTCCGCACCGAGTACTTGCGCTTGGCCGTGGAATGAACGCCCGATGGCGTCACAACGCAAGTTTCGAAGCCGAATTTTCCTTTTCGCGAGGCGGGCTAAAGGCACATCGTGTGCTCCGATCGCTTCGCAGGTGTAGAAGGGATCGTGCACGGCGATAAGCTGAGAAAAATCGTAGGGATATTAAACGAACCAATTCCTGAAATGCATTTTATCAGAATTCTTCTTCCAGTTCTGCTGGCGGCTCTGCTCGGGCTTTCAGTCGCCAATGCCCATGATGCCCTCTCGCCGCATCAGCGTGGGATTCTTGAATCCAAATCATCAGCGCCAGTGGACGCGACCTTTAGCTTCGATGCTCCCGCTGGACCGCAGTTCACGGACGAAGAAAAGGAAGCGCAGCGTGAACGTGGCAAGGGCGTGATGCCGATGGTTAAAAACGCTTTTGATACAGGTGCCGCACAGGTGCGGATTCCGCCGGGTGATTATCGTTTCGGTCAAGAACACTATAAAGGTGCCAAGGTCATCTATCCGCTCGGCTTTGAGAACATGCAGCGCGACGCAGAGCATCCTTTCATTATCGACGCGACGGGCGCGACGTTTTGGTTCGACCTAGATGACAAGCAAATGCCGCCGGGGCATCGTTGCGTGGGCTTTCAGAACTGCCGTAACATCGTGCTCCGTGGCGCGATCATTGACCGCGGCACGCGCGGCTGCATCGAAGGTCGCATCACTTGCATCGACCGCGCAGCCAATCGTTTTGAAATCCAGCTCTCACCCGGCATCGTCGTGCCCGCGACTTACAAGGGCGGAGAGGAGCAGCGTCTCTTTCCTTTCAAGAGTGATGGTCGCTTCTGCGTGCCGCTCTATGATTTGCAGGCGGGCATCCGCAAGCTTCGTTACAAGGACATTACGCCTTCCGCTGAGGGGCGTTATTGGATCAACATGCAGGACCCCGACCTGATGGAGCGCATCCACGACGAGAACTGGGAGCGTGCTTATGGCGAACTCGGCGTGGTGCGTGTGGGCGATGGGCTGTCCTGTCTTTACACAACCGCCGGAGCCATCGCGCTAGAAGACTCGGCAAACATCACGTTGCATGGTGTGAGCGTCTATGTCGCCAAAGGTGGCCCAAGCGAAAGCGGCGGCGATGGCGCGCATCTTTGGAAGGACTGTTACTTCGGTCCGCGCCCCGGCACCAACCAGTGGAAGGGCGCGGATGGCTACCTGTGCCGCTCCACGCGTTACGGATCGACGCTTGATAATGTCACCATTCGACACACCGGGGATGACCTGCAAAATTTCCACGGCATCTGGGGCAAAGTGAAAGCCGTGTCCGGTTATCAAGTCACGCTGGAGACAAATCCCTCATTGCGTCCCACGCTCAATAACGCCCGCCCCGGCGACGGCTTGCGCTTCATCCATCGCAAGACGGGTGTGCTTCTCGGCGAAGCGAAATTAATCGCTCTTAAAGACTTCCAGCTCACCCTCGATCAGGACGCCACGCCCTTTTCCGAAGCGCAGGCTGAGTGGCTCGATCACGAATGCGCAGGATGGGTGGTGCAGAACTGCCATTGGGAGGACAACTTTCAGCGCCTGCTCATCATGTCCGGCCCGGGGATCGTGCGCGGTTGCACCTTCACCCGCATGGGCAGCAATATCTCGCTCAATACCGGCATGGGCCTGGTGGGCGGCATTCCGAGCGACATCACCATCGCCGACAACACCTTTACCGACGTGAACCCACGCCCCCACGGCGCAACCATCGACGCCCGCGCCCACAACGCCCAAGGTCAGGACGGCGTCCCACCTATCGAGCGCCTCATTATCACCGGCAACACCTTCACTCGCAGCGGCGGCCCGGCGATGAACCTCATCGGCATCAAAGACTCACGTATTGAGGGTAACCGCATCGACTCACCCATCCGAGCCACCGCCATTGCGCGTTCCTCCGATCAAACCGAGCGCCACGCCATCATGCTCCGTCACAGCACGGGCGTGGAGTTGAAGGCCAATATGCTTAGTGATCCCGAAAGACACGCGCGGCCGGATACTGTCAGCAAAAGCGAGTTGCTCGGCTTGGAGGCAGCGGAAAGCATCACGCTGGATGGGAAGCGGCTGCAGGATGCGCCTGCGAAAATCTTGAAAACCAAATGAGGCACATCGTTTCTCGCTGGCGTTCGCTTGGGTGATGCGTTGACTGAAATTGTCTGTCCCCCGGGTCCCAACAATCGAAATAGCCTCTGAATGGATCTTAACGAAAACTATGGTCACAATTTTCGCAGTCCCTCTGCTTGCATTGTTGGTCGCATTCTCAGTGGCCTTGGCATCACGCAATGGGCTAAGGATAAAAAGTTAACCAAGGAAGCTTAGCGGTGAAAGTGCCGTATTTTGAGCCTTCAGCCACTTGTTGGCTTTTTTGAATAGGCCGCAGGATGACTATCTAAAATAAATGAATTTCTATCATTCTATTATTTCGTTTAGTCCTTCGATTATCTGATTAAGCTCTTCCGGTGAAGTGCTTCCAATTTTTGTGCTTAAGCGTAATGTTGAAAGTGTACGAATCTGACTAATTTTGGCCCAAGAGCGTTTTGGTAGAGTCGGGGAATTGAGCTCTAAAGTTAGAGGAAAGCCTGCCTTCGGTTCTTGGCTTGTGAGAGCGATGGCAATGACTGTTCCCGAGCGTTGATTGAAAACATCACGACTGAGGATGAGGACGGGGCGTCGTCCAGATTGTTCTTGGCCTTGAGTTGGATCCAGTTCCGCCCAATAGATATCTCCTCTTAATATTCTGGCCATTCGGAAAGTTCGTTTTTGAGGCCTTCGTCAGCCAGTTGTTGTTCTTGGATCGGGTCGAGTTTCGCGCACTCTTGGGCGAGACGGGTGTGCTCAAGGCGTATAATTTTCTCTTTGACTGCAATTTGAATGGCTTCGCTTCTGGATCGGAAGATGCGACTGGCAACCAGAGCGTCGAGCTTTTGGAGGAGAGACTGATCGAGGGAAATGGCGACTTTGGCGGCATTCATACTAAAGTCATACCAGTGACGCCTCCAATTGTCGAGGCGCGTTTCTACAGTGAGGTGAAAGGCTTAAGGCTTTTGTTATAATTTTACAAAAACCCTAGTGAAGTGGGTTGAGATTTCCAGAAAACAGGCCAACTGGAAATAGACCTAAGCGGGCTCATTACCAAACCACGGAAATGCCAGGATAGGTCGGGATAATCGCATCTTTGGTAATAATTCGGCACCTTCTTTCGAGTGCTTCGGCGACCAGGATGCGATCAAAGGGATCGTTGTGGATATCGGGAAGAGCAACGGCCGCTAAAGTGCAACCGCGAGTTATGGGTAATTCCTGTATGCCGTGGCGTGCCAGAGCCTTGCCTATGAACACGTCTGGCGGGACTGGGAGCAAAAGTCGTCCGCGTTTGTAAAGTAGAGCGATCTCCCAAGCCGAAACCGCTGAGATCAGTAGGCTGCTATGAAATTTTTGAATAACGTCAAATGCAGGCTTAGAAAGCTTCTCTGGGTCTGAGGCCATCCAAACCAAGGTGTGAGTGTCCAAAAGAATCATCTCAGCACCTCCGGCCAGTCCTCTGCGGGGAGAGGTGCGGTGGGATCGCTCAAAAACTGAGCGCCGATAAGATCTGGGTCGGGTTGGAGGGTTGTATTTAGGCCTTTTTCGTGAGGCACAATATCAGCAACAGGCTTCCCGTTGCGACAAAGCACAATGCGTTCACCTTGATTCTCAACAGACGCGACAAGGCGGGAAAGCTGAGATTTCGCCTCGTAAATGTTGATCGCAATCATGTGAGAAATGTATTTGCAATCTGGGTCTGGTCAAGTCTGGTCTGCTTGGTCTCGCCTTCCTAAAGTTTACAGCGTGACCAAAAAGTTTCAGGGCCTGAGCCGTAAGCCTTTTTGGTCAATCGCTTAGTACCCCAAACCTCCAGAACCCAGAACCCAGAACCCAGAACCCAGAACCCCCAGAACCCCCGGAACCAAGAACCAAGAACCAAGAACCAAGAACCAAAAAGTGTCTGTCCCCCGCAGTTTCCGCAGTTTCTGAGAAAATGAGAGAAAATGAACACTGCCTCTAATTTGCTAGTTTGATCCCTGACTTTATTCGAGGCCAAAGGATGCACGGACTTGATCGCGAACAGCACACATATCTAGCAGCGCCTGTTCCATATCCTCACGGTTTGCGCTGTCCCCAGGATAGCGCATGTTGATTGCGTAGCTGCTCAGGTTCTCAGCGGCTCGGATCAAATCAATCCATTCAGGATACGTCGGCGTTAATTGATGGAGCAGACTGCTGAGATCGTGTGTCTTCGGGAAGTGGATCCCATCTTCACAAAGATGGGATTTTAGCCACTTTTCGCCTGCCTGTTGACAATGAAAACAAATCACATTGAAAGGAGTGAGCTTTAGTGAGGACGCCAGTTCGATGGCTACGAGATGGTCCTCCTCCGCTTTCGCTATCCACTCAGTTGTGAGTCGTTTCATAGAGGACGCGACCTTTGGAAAAAACGTCCTGAAGAAAGCAATCTCCCTCCTCCAATCTCCATGCAATGTCCTCGGGATCACGCACCAAAAGATCAAGAGGGAAGGATTTAGGGATCGCTGAGCGAATTGCCAGCGCCCTCTCCCGATTCCGTACACCGGAGTCATCCTTGGTCATAACCACCATCAAATCGACATCCGAGTCTTCGGTGGGATTTCCATATGCGTAGGAACCAAACAGAACGATCTTAAGCGGCCTGAACTCTCGGGCCACGTCTGCCGCGTAAGTTTCGATTTGCCGCTGAGTGATCATTGGGAGAACGATAGTACTTTTTGCGTTTTGCAGCAACCTCTTGCTACCGCCATTAACGCTGGGGAGTCGGTAGATGCACGAGGTTGTCGACTTGTGCGGGATCCCGATCTTAAAAGCGATTACAACCACCATTCCATCCCACATAACCCTACAAAACTAAAATAGGGGTCAGTGTTCATTTTCTTTCAGTCATAGGTTGCAGATGGCAATTGCGTTTGCTGAAGTTCCGACATTTTACGGAGTTCCGCGACGGAAAGTGTCTGTGCCCCGCGTTTTACAGGGCCTTAACCGTCGGCTTTTTGGCCAATCGCTCAGCACCCCAAACCTCCAGCACCCCAAGCACCAAGCACCAAGCACCAAGCACCAAGCACCAAGCACCAAGCACCAAGCACCAAGCACCAAGCACCAAGCACCAAGCACCAAGCACTAAGCACTAAGCACTAAGCACTAAGCACTAAAAATCGGACTGCCGCCATTGCGAACGCAAAGACGAAACCGTAGGAGAATCTGTCGATGGCAATGACTGGTTTCCCGAGGCGCGTGCGAAGCATTCCAATGAGTGCCATCGCGGCACCTGAGACCACGGGCGTGAGTATCAGATTGGCAACGCGGAGGGTCTTTGAGTGAAGGAACGGGTGCGGAAAAAAGAGCAGGCTGACGCTTCCAACGGCGAGTCCGAGACATACGTAGCCAAACGCCAACAGCCAGGGAGACCGCGGTACCGCTGGGGGCGTTCTTTCAAAGAGGTGCAGTCCAGCTCCCGCCAGTGCTTGGAACGCAATCTGAAGAATTACTTCGCCTAAGATTTCGAGAATTAATGAAAAGAATACCGTCATAGGGGCGCTAGCGACATGCCCTTTGTAAACATCTCCCTCGCTTGGTATCAAACCAATTTACCTGAGGCCGCTCATTCCAACTGGGCAAGTCTCCGCAAGACTGGCATGCGCAGGGGTAGGCGAGGGGACTAGCCGGGCGCGCGCGGCATATTCGAGAAGGCGTTCAGTTTGCCCTGCGAGTGCTTAGGGTGCGGATTTCTTTTCCTTCTGGCGTCCACTCGTGGACGGCGCCGGACCAGTCACCGACGAGGGGATTTTGAGTGCTGGCGAAGGCGACGCGGAAGGCGGCGGTGTCACACTTTTTGAATAGGGAAATCTGTTTGCCAGTCTCATCCCAGAGGCGGGCGGTTGCGTCGTGGCCGCCGGTAAGGAGGCTGCCTTCACGACTGTAGGCGATGCTCAGAACGCCGCCTGCGTGCGCGGGCCATTTGGCGACGAGACGGGCTGTAGCGGGGTCGTAGAGCAAAACTTGACCATCCCCACAGGCGGCGGCAAGCGAGCGGGCGTCGCTTCGCCAAGCGAGTTGATTCACGGCGTCGGTCGATCCGGCGAGGAGGCGCGGATTTTTACCGTTGGCGGCTTCGCTGATAAAGATGCCGCCGGCGCGATCGGAGCTTGCGAGTAGTTTGCCATCGGGAGAAAAGTCGAGGCTTGTGATGAAGTCGGCGTGCTTTTTCATCGACCACACAAGTGCCCCATCGGCCACGCGATAGACGCGAACGAGCTTCTCCGGTCCAGCGGTAGCGACGAGACTTTGGTCGGGACTAAGGTCGGCGGCGAGGACGACATCGAAATCGTCTCCAACGGTGGTAAGAAGTTTCCCAGTCTTAAGTTCGATGAGTTGCACTTTGCCGGACGCGGTGGGACGTCCGCCGCCGATGAGGAGCACCTGACCATTGCGGCTGAAACGCAGCACGCGCACTTCACCTTCGGCAAATGGCAGCGCACCGATGCGGTGGCCGTCAGCGAGATCGTGGAGCACTGTTTCGTTATGTCCGCCGACCGCGATGACGGGTGCCCACGGATTTGCGGCGAGGGCCATCACAGGCAGGGCGCGCACGAGTTCCGGCCTGTTCGCGAGCGGCGGCAGACTGCGGATGAAATCAGGCGCGGTCTTTGGCGCTTCGAGCGTAGCGGCATCGACGGTCAGCTGCACCACGGCGCGGGCTTCGCGGGCTTTGCCGGTGACATTGGGTTTGAGTCCGCCTTCAATCCACGACTTAAAAGCCGCGAGGATGTGGGGCGGCAATTTGTCCTGCTCCGGCGGCATCGCTTCTTCCCCACCGATGTGAGAGATGGCGCGGAATAGTGGGCTGTTTTCCGCGAGTCCAGCAACGACGGATGGCCCCGCCGAGCCGCCTTTCTCGAGAGTCTCTATCGTGGTCACATCGAGCCCGCCACGGGTCTTGCCAGGCCGGTGGCAATTGGCGCAATGCTCGCGCAGGAGCGGCAGGATGTGGTCTTCAAAATTGCGCGGCTCCTCGGCCTGCACGGGTGCTGCGCTGAGCGTGGTGAGGATCGCGATACATATAAGAAACGCTTTCATGACCTTAACGAATCCAGTTGCTTCAAAGTCAGCCGGGATAAACGCCGACACTTTTGGAATTGAGGCTTGGCAGGATGTAATGCGAGGGGCGAGGTGCATCCGCAATTAGTGGTTGAAGATGAATTCATTCGAGTTCAGGACGGCCCAAAAGATGTCCTGCAGCGCTATCTTAGGACCTCCAGCGTGCTTCTGGATCGTGTCAGCGAACGCGGCGGTTTCGCTCTCGGAAGGCAGCCGGGAGAGGCTGGTCAGGTAAAGGTTGCGGATGACTTGCTGCGGGTCTTTTTGCTGCGCGGTCCAAGCTGGAAGGTTTTTGCCTCGCTCGATGCAGTGGGTGATGCTGCTGCCGTTGATGAGGTTGAGCGCTTGCGAAAGGGTCGGTTGTGATTTGACCTCGCAGGTGCAGGGCGTTTCGCGTTTCGAGCGCCCAAAGGTTGAGAGGAAGGTGGTGGTGATGCCGCCATCGCCGATTTGTACGGCGCGGGTGCCGGGGCGCTCGAAATAGAAGCCGTCGTCGTAGTAACCGGTGGCCTGCGTGAGGCAGTCCCAGAGAACCTCGGCGAGGATGCGGCGTGGATACGAATGGGAGAAGTTGCGGGTGTCGGCGCGATTGTTTTCGTTTTCCACCGACGAATGCTGGTAAGTGCGCGAGAGCAGGATGTCGCGGATGAAGGTGCGAGGTTTGAAGTCCACGGCGATGAGGCGGGCGGCGAGGGCGTCGAGCAGTTCAGGGTTTGACGGCGGGTTCGAGACGCGGGCGTCATCCACGGGGTCTATAATGCCGACGCCGAAAAAGTGCTGCCAATAGATGTTAGCGAGGTTGCGGGCGACGAGGCGGTTGTCCGGCGCGGTGAGCCAGTCCGCGAGGATGGTGCGGCGTTCGCGGTCGGTGGTGGTGGCGAGCGCACCGCCGAGGAATTTGGGCGCGACTTGCTTCTGTGTGACAGGGTGGCTGGTCTCGCCGGTGGGCGCTTCATAAACGAGCACGTCCATCATGTCCTCGCAGCTCTTTTTCTGCGTGCGTGCGAAGAAGGCGACCATGCCATAGTAGTCGTTCTGGGTCCAGCGGTCGAAGGGATGGTTATGGCACTGGGCACACTGGATGCGGGCGCCGAGGAAAAGCTGGGCCATATTTTCCATGAGCAGCTTTGGGTCGCGCTCGCGGTAGAAATTAGTCTCGGGGTCTTCAATCCATGTGCCTTTCGCAGCCACGAGGCGATGAATGACTTCGTTCATCGGTGTCTCGTTTTCGATTTGCCGATGCAGCCACGCGGTGTAGCGCACGGTGGCTTTTTGATGCGAAGCGGAGGCTGACACGATGCTCCGGGCTTGAAGGCGCTCGCCCCATTTCATCGTCCAAAGGTCGGTGAATTCGGGGCGCGCGAGCAGGGTATCGACGAGGCGGGCGCGTTTGTCGTGGCGCGCATCGTTTTGGAACTGCTCGTATTCCGCTAAGGTTGGCAGCAGGCCGATGGTGTCGATAAAAACGCGGCGTACGAAGTCGTCGTCACTGCACACTTCGGCGGGTGTCATGCGCAGCTTCGAGAGGCGGGCATAGACGGCGTCGTCGATGAAATTCCAACCCTGCGCAAGAGCGGCGGGCGGTTGCTGGCCGGGCACGACATCCACACGCACGCCGCTGATGAAGGCGGGAAGGCGCACGGAGATGAAGACCTCGCCGCGCCTATGACTGGTGACGACTCCTTCGCGTGTGACACTCGCAATGGAGTCGTCGGAACTTTCAAGAATGCTCAGGTGCGTAACATCCCGCTGTGAGTCATCGGTGAATGCTCCCATCACGACGAGACGATGGCTCTGGCCAGCAGCATCCAGCGTTAGATCGGAGGGATACACACTCACGCTGCTCATATGCGCTTCATCGGCTGGGCTTTTTGGTGCGCCGGCGGCTATCCAGTCCCGCAGAAGGTCGAAGTTCGGATCAGCGGGAGTGAGCTTTTTGCCACCGCCATGCGGCACTGTACCCGCGCTTTTTTTCAGTAACAGACTGTCTTCCGGCAATGCGACATTGACGCGGCGATTCACAAATTCGCGAGTGAGTCGAAAGTGGTCGGCATCGGGGTCATAACCAAAGAGAGAGAGGCGGAAGCCATCCTTCCCACGCGTCGCACCGTGGCAACCGCCCGCGCTGCAACCATAGCGCATGAGGACGGGCACGACTTCGTTTTGAAACGACGGCGCTGCAGTCTCCGCACCGCGCGCAATCTTCACATCCGCGGTGGCAGAGAGTCCCGCATGGTTCACTACGAGTCGCGTGCTGCCTGACGCCAAGGGTGCGAGCGTGCCCGACTGCCAGCGGGCGAGGTTAGCATTTTCCAGTATCACGTTCGCCTCGCTCGTAACATCGCTGGTCACGCCGCGCGCATCGGTGAGCGTGACAACCACGCGTTGGCTGGCAGTTAGTGGATGAATGTCGATGCGCTCGGGAAAAATGCGCAGTACGTCTGCACCCGCAACATGGCTCAGGGCAAATAAGCAAATTAGGACGATCGAACGAATGATTCGCGAGTGGGCTGTCATGATGGGTGAAGACGTCAGGGCTTTGCGGCGGGCAGCACGCGCAGGTAAGTGAGTGGAGCGCAGGTCCAGTGGTGGCCTTTCACGACTACGTACTGGTAGTAAGGCCAGCCTTCTTTGCGCAGATGAGCGGCGTCCGAGTCGCACACAACAACCGCAAGAGGCCATTCGCCCGGCGGACAAGTGGCCGGAATTTCAAGCTCGAGGGAAGCCTCGCTGGAGTCGGCGGGGATTTCGACTCTGCCGTGCACGACGCCAGGAGGCAGGGCCGGAAACATTGCCGTCAGAGGCTGCGGTGGTTCGCCGGGACTGCGTGCGACAGTGAGTGTCAGTGCAACTTTTTTTCCGGCTTCCACGCCCTCGGATATTGGTGCGACGTTGATGGTGTACGGCAGTTTCTCCACTACCGCAACGGGCACAGAGGAGAATCTTTCTGTATGCCAAGCGGTGTAGGCGGGATGACTGTAAACCATGCCAAGGCGCTGCTCGAAAGGAACCTCCGTGCCGTTGCTGCCTGGAGCCTTGCCCGTGGGTTTGGCAAATGTGCCTGAGAGTTCTGCATCGCTCCCGGCGCTGAGTACTACGGGATAATAACCGCTCGCAAGAGGTAGCTTCGCCGCGTCCGCCTTCACTCCAGGAGGGAGCCCCGTGATTTGAATGTCCAAAGGTTCGGGCGGTATCGTCGCATCCCCCTGTTTCTCGAGCAAAAGCAACCCATGGCCTCCGCGCGGAACGCTGATGCTGTGACCTGTTTTGAAAAGCGGCAGGAGCGTCATCACTTCTACCGAAGCCGTCGTCAAGTTGACCTGTGGAACCGCTTCGTCTACCACGAGTCGATATCCGAAGTTGCTCCCGCCTTCACCGCGTGTATCGGCGACTCGCACGCTAACTTCCTCGTCCGTGCCTTTCACGATCAGTGTGGAATCCATGTCGTATTTCGAGCGGTCATCACTCTCCAGAAGCGTGGTGTTTTTGTCGGCGGGATATAGCGTGAGTTTCGGGTCCATTGGCGAACGCAGACGCCGGGCGAAGACATCCACGCGCCATGATTTACCTTTCGGCAAAGGGAAGCGGTACCAGTCTTCCATCTCCGCTTTTTCGATGCGTCCCTCCACTGCGAAGGGCGGTTGCGGCAGTGCCTGCGCCGTCTCGCGCGTGCGATGCTCTCCGACTTCGCGGACGCTGGGCTGCGGGCTCGCCATGATAAAAAGAGGCCCAGTGCCGAGGCTCTTGCCATCGGTAGGCAGCACGATGTCGGGCTTGTCGAAAATCCAGCCTGAATAAGAAATTCGGCTCAACGGAGCATAATGAAAGGTCTCTAGCGCGGGCAGCGTCACTTTTTGTTGGATGATGCCGCGCACATCGCCCTGGATTTCCAAATCGATGGTTTGCCCAGTAGTGCCGCCGAGCGGAAAGACGCTTGTCGCTTGCGGGAAATCGCCGACGTGCATTACATAGAGGCACTCGCTCCCCATGCCATACCGTGCATCGTTTTGGTGGGAACCGTTGAGCGAATCGCGCAATGCGATCGTGTAACGCCCGGCCTGCGGTGCCACGAAGCTGCACACCGGGTCATGGTAGTACAGCTGCGACGTATCCTTCTCGTGCAACAGACTCCCATCCGGCGCCCATACTTGGAGCACAGCATCCAGGTCCGTGGGAGAGATGCGATACGCCAACACCTCCAAACTACACCGCTGCCCTTGCTCGAGATCGACTGCATACCAGTCCGTCTCCGCGCCGATAATGTGACCCCACACCGTTTGCTCTAGTGGAATGAGTTGCGCCGTTTCACGCTTCGCCGTCGCCTCGGTCTCCGCAATAATAGGGAGTCGGTTGACATGCAGGGTGCGTGGATTGGAAACGCCGGTGTGAGTGCGCACGTGCAGCGCTACATTTCCCACAGGCAAATCCGCCGCGAACTCGAGCTCCACGCGCACTTCGTCCTTTTCAGGCGTCTTGTCGTTGCCGGAGAGAATTTTTTTGTCACCAATGCGCAGGACGCGCACGCGAGCGTCGCGGCACATCACTTCCTCAATGTCGCTCAATCGCACGCCGCGGAGCACGACCTCCTGGCGAGTGCCCGCCTGTGCACATGGCGGCTCGACCCCGAGTAAAATAGGAGAGCCCGTCTCCGCCCCGAATGAGGACACGACGAAACTGAACCCAACGAGGGTGAGAAATGGAAGGAGGTAACGCTTCAAGCAAACGCGAGGAGGTTCGGAGTTACGCTAGAATGTCCTGCACCACCTTGCCGCCACTGATGGCAATCGGCCGCGTGCCCATCGCCATCAGCCTTTTCTCTGGCGGGATACCCATGAGGTGGAAGATGGTCGCCGCGAGGTCTTCTGCAGCCACCGCGCCTTCCATCGGCTCAGCGCCCGTCGCATCTGAGACGCCATGCACGAGGCCACGCTTCACGCCGCCGCCGGCCAAGGCCACGCTGAAGCACTTCGCCCAGTGGTCGCGTCCCCCGGCGCTGTTCATTTTCGGTGTGCGGCCAAAGTCCGTGGACACCACCACTAACGTCTCATCGAGCAGTCCGCTTGCCGCGAGGTCCGAGATGAGTGCTGCATACGCTTGATCAAATTGCGGCAATTGATCGCTCACGCCCTTCTTTAGATTTTGATGATGATCCCAAGAGCCGTACGACACCGTCACAAAACGCACACCCGCGCCCACCAACCGTCGCGCCATCAGCAAGCCCTGACCCGCCAGATTTTTGCCATAGGTTTCGCGCATTCCCTCGGACTCCGAAGCGAGGTTGAAAGCCTCACGCGCCGCTGGGGATGAAATCATCGAGTAGGCATTCTGGTAAAACTTGCCCATCGGCTCCACCGCCCCGCTGCGCGCGAGATGCGCATGGTGCGCGTCCACGACGTTCTTCAGCGAGCGCCGCGTGTCGAACCGTGCCGCATCCACGCCCGTCGGTAAGGCAAGGTCCTGTACCGTGAATCCGGGCGCACTCGGGTCGCCTCCGACACTGAACGCGCCAAACGTCGGGCTCAAATAACCCGTGCCCGCCTGCGCTGGCGTTGACGGAATGGTTACAAAAGGCGGTAGATCCTTCAGTGAACCAAGCTCATGCGAAACGATGCTGCCCATGCTCGGATACATGACTGCTGGACTCGGCCTCCAGCCCGTGAGCATCGTCATCTGCCCGCGTTCATGCGCCGACTCCGTGTGCCATACCCCGCGTAAAAGTGTCAGCTTGTCCGCCACGCCTGCCGTCTTATTCAGCAGCTCACAGAGCTGCATCCCGGGTACCTTTGTCCCAATCGCGCCAAACTCCCCGCGATACTCCGCCGCCGCTTCTGGCTTTGGATCCCAGGACTCATGCTGTCCGAGCGCTCCCGGCAGGAAAATGTGAATCACCGACTTCGCACGCGCCACCGGAGCCGCAGGACCCTCCGCCGCCTGCAAAGAAAGGTACTGGCCTAGCGAAAGACTCATGCAACTGCCCACTCCGACACGGAGCAGTTGACGACGGGACATGGAGTGTAATGCGCTCATAGAGGTGAAGGATTTATTCTGAGATGTCTTCTGCCGAGAACCCGAGGTCCTCGCTTGCGCGGAGCAGGTGGTTCTCCATCGCTTGCCTGGCCGCCTCACTTTGGCGCTCACGAATGGCGGTTAAAATCTCCGAGTGCTCATGCTCGGTGCGGTCACTTGGTGGGATTGCGAGATGCGTTTTGAATCTGTGCATACGAAGAAGGGCGAAGAGGCAAAAGAGGCGTTTCATAGACGAAGGGATACCAGAGGAGTTTTGGGTTTCAGCGACTCCCTCCGATCGCGATGTCAGCCTTCAGCACGGCAAAGAGTTTCGTCGTTTTGTGGGGTTCTTTCGCAAAGACGCAAGACGAGGAGGAAAAACAACGTGTGTTTCACGGATCAGTGTGGGGTGGTGTCTGTGATTGCTTCGCGCAGCTCCGCGAGCACCTTGGCGACTTCCACGAAGGGATCGTAGTCCTTGCGCCGCATTGCGAGCGTCTCGATCGGGAGGTAGCCGCGGTAGCCGCCTCCGCGGATAATTTTCACGAGCTTGCGGAAGTCCGTGCGCGGCGAGTCGGTGCGGCTCCGTAACGTGTCCTTGATCTGCCAGTTCACTGCGTGCGGCACCATGAGCGCGATGTCGGCATACGGGTCGTCGGTCATGTATTTGCCAGTATCCACGAGGGCGCGGCACCAGTCGTGGCCGACGCGCTGAAGCAACGCCAGATGCTCGGTGCCGGAGGTGATAAAGTCGCCGTGGTTCTGGACCGCGATGACGACGCCGAATTTCTCTCCGTGCTCCGCGCACCCGTGAAGCGCCTCGGCCATCCAGGCCTCCACGTCCTCGCGGTTCGCATTACTGGAGGCATCCTGCCATTTTTTGAACGGGTCACGCGCATCGGCAAACACACGCACGGATGGCGCGCCTAGCCGAGCGGCGACTTCGATCCAGTCCTTGATGATTTCCACACCAGTGGCGCGCACAGTCTTGTCGGCGGCGGTAAAATCATTGCTCACGCCGGTGCCGCTGATGTCGAGTCCGAGGTTGTGCGCGTGGCGCTTGATCCGGTTGATGTAGGCGTCCGTCGGCGGCTTTGGGTAGCCGGGGAAAAAGTAGCCAGTGAGGTCGACCGCATCGAAGTTCTGCGTCGCCGCGAAGTCGCACACACCGAAAAGATCGACGCCCTTGCTGGCATCTTTTGCGTTGGCGTTGAGCAGTTCGAGGAAGGAGTAGACATTCAACCCCGTTCGCAAATGTGCCCCGCCAACCCGTTGGATGGGCGCGAGGGCGGCTGAGGCTACCGAGGAAGTGGTGCCCATCGCGGCGGCGAAGGGGAGGAGAGCGACGCGTTTCAATAGGTCGCGCCGGGTGATGGTGGGAGCGTTCACGAGAATGTGAGCTTTTTACGGGAGCGTCGCGGCTGCAATTGCCCGTTGCTCCAGTTCCAAAAGGGCCGCCTCCATAGACTCCATGCAGATGGTGTTCACTTCAAATCGCGCTCCTATGCCTCTGGGGAGAGTGATGCAAAGTTCGCCGCCCAAATGTTCCTGAAAGTCGCGCAGTCCCGCGAAAATGAGGCGCTGCCCGGAGTCGTCGCGCAAACTCAGGGTATCGAACCAGAGCGCAAAGCCGCTTTGGCGCAGGCCGACCTCGATGCGTTGCAGTTCATCCGAGGTGAGCCAGCCTTGGCGTTGCGCATAAATGGAATCCAGTAAAACCCCAGTCGCCACGGCCTCCCCGTGGGACACCGCAAAGTCCGAAAGCAACTCCAGCTTGTGCGCCGACCAATGACCGAAGTCCAGCGGACGTGCGGTGCCGTATTCGAAGGGGTCGCCGTTGGAGCGGATATGGTCCAAATGCAACGTGGCACAGCGAGTGACCAGTTCGGTCATGGCATCAAAGTCGCGTGCGGGATAGCGCGGGGCGGCCTCGCAAAGATCATCGAAAAAGGCGCGGTCTCTTATGATGGCGACTTTAAAAGCTTCGGCGATCCCGCTTAACCAATCCCGATCGGGCAGTGTACGCAGGAATTCAAAGTCGTTGAGCACGGCAAAGGGCGGCGCAAAGGTGCCCAGTGCATTCTTTCCAAAGTAGTTAATCGCGTTCTTAACACCAACACCGGCATCGTTTTGCGCCAGCACCGTCGTCGGCACCCGAATAAGACGCAGCCCTCGGTGTACTAGCGCCGCTGCAAACCCGATCGCGTCCAACAGCGCCCCGCCGCCTACCGCCACGACGTAGGATTGCCGGTCCATACGTAGCGTCAAAAGTTGGCGCATTACGGATTCCGCGTAACGCAGGTCGTTCTTACAGGCCTCACCTCCGGGCACTGACTGCACTTCGCCGGCAAGTTCAAGCGTCGCCGCGTTCGCCTCAAAATAAGCCACGATTCGAGCGCTCAGGCCCGGGTCCCGCTCCAGAATTCGAGAGTCCACGTATACAATGGCCCGATGCCGGCGGGCCTCGTTCAAGCGGCCTGCGGTTTGGGCTAGCACAGGGTTTTCTAGCGCAAACAAATCTCGAGTGAAAACCACCGGGAATTCCCAATTAACGCTGATTTGCTGATGATAGGTTGGGGAAACTTCCATGGGGTGGGGGACGAGTAGACTGGATGCTGGGTGGGATAGACAATCCTGATTTGCAGGCGCTTCTTTGGTGAAAGGTCGAGTGCGGCATAAAGTCCGCCGAGGCAACTGCAAATAACCGTCACTATTCCCTTATGGGGAGGACCACCACACCGTGTGCAATATTCCCAAATGCAGTGCCGCCTCTTAAGATGACCTTGATTAAACCCTCGCATTGTGAGATGCTGGTGCTGTGAATGATAGCGATCCTCAATCCGACGCCGTTAGGTTGATTGTGCTTCAAAAAATGTCACCCTCGCGAAGATTTGCCATGGCGGCAGGTTGGAGTAACTCTCTACGCGAGTTGATACGCTCTGGCTTGAAACAGCAATTTAGTGAGGAGTCCGAGGAGTTCCGCCGCCGACTTTTAGCCGATCGCTGGTTGGGGGTCGAGTTGGCCTCAAAGGTGTACGGTCGGAAGGATAGTCATGGATGAGAGCCTCAGGGTTACGCTCACAATTGCAGGGATTCTGGACTCGCTTGAAGTGCGATGGTTCCTTGGGGGATCGCTGGCGAGTTCAGTACATGGGATCCCTCGCGCTACTTTGGATGCGGATATCGTCGCAGATTTGAGGTTGGTAACGGTTCTCCCGCTTTTAAAGGCACTTGGCGAGGATTGGTACGCGGAGGAAGGGGCGATCCGCATGGCTATTGCCGAGCGGAGTTCCTTTAATTTGATCCACTTTAGTTCAGCGATGAAGGTGGATGTTTTTGTGCCAAAGTTGCGCCGTTTCGAAGGAGAGCAATTTAGTAGGGCGAAACGGATACCGATCGTTGAGGGAAGCGGCATCGAAATTCCGATATGCTCGCCAGAGGACATTGTGATCGCTAAACTGGAATGGTACCGAGCTGGAGGAGAACTTTCCGAGCGGCAGTGGGGAGATGTTCTTGGGGTGCTCAGAGTGAATTCAAAGCAGTTGGATCTAGAAGTGATGCGATCCAACGCCAATGAACTCGGCGTGACTGATTTAATGATGAAGGCATTAGTTGAAGTGGGTTTAACTGGGAATTAGGAGACGAAGCGGAACCCGTACACCGACGAGAATCCTCATGGTGTTTCTGCGTTGGGAAGCGTTTTAGGTGGTCTGGGGTTTTGCGTGAGTTAAGAAAATGGCCCTAGAGCTCGTTTGCTAAGAACTGGGGACGGGTATGCGTTCGTGCTGGCTCAAACAAACGCTCCCTTCCAGATATGGAGGTTGACTGAGGGATTCTTGAGCAAACGTTTGTCGAAGCGTCTGGCTCTTGGCTACTCTGGCTGTTTTGCTGACATAGTTTCGCGCTTTAAAAACCTCATTCCAACAGCCCTCATCCATGTTGCTCCTTCGCGGTTCCCAAGCTTTCTCTGATTCACGCCTTCAAGCGCTGCGCCAAAACTTAATCTCAGCGGGGCTGCCAATCGCGTCTTTAAGCGCTGCGTTTGCTCATCTCGTAGTCACGCGCACGCCGCACCAGAGTCTGTCTCCCGAACAGCACTCCGTTTTGGAGCAGATTTTAACCTACGGCCCGACGCGATCCACGCCGGTGATTAGCGGGTTTCTGAAAATCGTTGCCCCGCGTCCCGGTACGATTTCTCCGTGGTCCTCCAAGGCGACCGACATCGCGCACCTCTGTGGTTTGGACGCCGTAGAGCGGATCGAGCGCGTGGTTGTTTACACGCTGGACGTTGGGACGGAGTCGCTCACGCCTACGCAACTCACGAAGGTGGAGGCACTGCTGCACGACCGTATGACGGAAGCAGTTTTTTCGGATTTTGATGCTCTGGCGACTCTCTTCCAACGTGAGTCACCTCGTCAGATGGTCGTCATTCCTGTGCTTGCCCAAGGAAGGTCTGCCCTAGAAGCCGCCAACCGCTCACTAGGTTTGGCCCTCGCCGAGGACGAAATTGATTACCTTCTTGCCAGTTTTACAGCATTGGAACGCGATCCTCATGACATTGAGTTGATGATGTTCGCCCAAGCGAATTCCGAACATTGCCGTCACAAAATCTTTAACGCTACTTGGGAAATTGATGGAGAGGAACGCGATCTTTCGTTGTTCCAGATGATCCGAAATACGTACAAACTGCACAGCGAAGGCATTCTTTCTGCCTATAAAGATAACGCTGCCGTCTTTAAGGGTTTCGACGGAGGTCGTTTCTATGCCGATGCCCAAAGTGGTGAGTATGCCGCGCACACGGAAGCGGTGCATATTCTCTGTAAGGTTGAAACTCACAATCATCCCACAGCAATTGCGCCATTTGCAGGAGCAGCCACTGGCTCGGGAGGGGAGATTCGCGATGAGGGCGCCACGGGTCGCGGTTCCAAACCAAAGGCGGGTTTGACGGGCTTTTCAGTCTCCAATTTACGCCTGCCCGGCGCGGAAAAGTCGTGGGAGAAAACGCCTGGCAAGCCAGAGCGAATCGTCTCTGCGCTAGACATTATGTTACAGGGGCCGCTTGGAGCCGCCGCTTTCAACAATGAGTTTGGTCGTCCGGCATTGTGCGGTTATTTCCGAAGTTACGAGGCGGAAGTACCCAGTGCGCAAGGTGCGGAATGGTGTGGGTATCACAAGCCCATTATGCTCGCAGGTGGGTTGGGTAATATCAAAACGGAGCACGTCGAAAAGGGCGTCGTCTCTCCGGGGGACGCCTTGATTGTATTGGGCGGGCCGGCGATGTTGATCGGGCTCGGCGGGGGCGCGGCAAGTTCGGTGGCGAGCGGTTCGGGTAACGCGGACTTGGACTTCGCCAGCGTGCAGCGCGACAACGCAGAGATGGAGCGGCGTGCGCAAGAAGTGATTGATCGTTGCTGGGCGCAAGGGGCGGAGAATCCGATTTTGTTCATCCACGACGTGGGGGCAGGTGGCATCTCCAACGCGTTACCCGAGTTGGTGAACGATGCGGGCAGAGGCGGCCATTTCGAGTTGCGTAAGGTGCCCAATGCGGAGCCCGGCATGAGTCCGCTCGAGATTTGGTGCAACGAGGCCCAGGAGCGTTACGTCCTCGCCGTCGCGGCGGCGCGCTTGCCGGAGTTTGTGCGGTTGTGCGAGCGGGAACGCTGCCCCTTCGCCGTGGTTGGAGAGGCGACGGCGGCGAGGACGCTCGTGTTGGATGATGCTCATTTCCAAAACCGTCCCATCGATCTGCCGCTTGAGACGCTGCTGGGCAAACCGCCTCGGATGCACCGCAAGGCGACTACGCTAAAACGCCCGCTTTCGCCGCTGCAACTTGGGGGCATTTCTCTGAAAGAAGCCGCGACTCTAGTGCTGGGGCATCCCACGGTTGCTGACAAAAGCTTTCTCATCACCATCGGGGATCGCACGATCACGGGGTTAGTGGCTCGCGACCAGATGGTCGGTCCTTGGCAGGTGCCAGTCGCCGACTGTGCCGTCACGGCGGCTGCTTTTGACGTGTACACGGGCGAGGCAATGGCCATGGGCGAACGCACGCCCGTGGCGGTGAATTCGGCGGCGGCCTCGGCGCGGCTTGCCGTGGGAGAGGCGCTGACTAATCTTGCTGCGGCTGCAATCGGCGACCTCGGCCAGGTAAACTTGTCTGCTAACTGGATGGCCGCGCCCGCTATTGCCGGTGAGGGCGCTGACCTGTATGCAGCGGTGCAGGCTGTCGGTATGGAGCTTTGTCCAGCCTTGGGGATCACCATCCCGGTTGGGAAAGATTCCATGAGCATGAGCACTGTTTGGGAACAGGACGGCGCGGAAAAGCGGGTCACAGCGCCGCTTTCGCTGATTGTCTCAGCCTTCGCTCCCTGCCGCGACATTCGCCGGACACTCACCCCGCAACTGTATCCGGTACAAGACTCGCGGCTGCTCTTGCTCGATTTGGGACGCGGACAGAACCGGCTTGGCGGCTCGATTCTCGCACAAGTCTGTTCGCAAACTGGGGCGAACGCTCCGGACGTGGATTCTGCTGCGGAGCTGAAAGCGTTTTGGAATGCGGTTCAGGAGCTGTCCGAAAAAGGGTTGCTTCTCGCGTATCACGACCGTTCGGATGGTGGAGTTCTGGCGTGTGTGTTGGAGATGTGTTTTGCGGGAAGGGTTGGTGTGGAGCTCGCCCTTGAGGAAGACCAGGACGCATTTGCGGCGCTTTTCAGCGAGGAACTTGGAGCCGTAGTGCAGGTGCTTGAGAGCAATTTGGAGGCGGTAAAAGCCGTTTTGGAAAGGCATCAAATCGCCTCGTTGACCCATGAGATAGGCCGTCCCGTGGTTTCGGATCATTTTAGAGTGACGCAGAAAGGGGCCATTTTGCTGGAAGGTTCTCTGCCAGAATGGAGGCGCATTTGGTCGGAGGTCACGTATCGCATGGCCACTCTTCGGGACGATCCTCAGTGTGCGCAGGAGGAAATGGCATGGAAGCTGGATGCACACGATCCCGGAATTTCTCCTCTTGTTAATTTTGACATCCGCTTTGGAGCCGACTTCAGCAATCCCGCGCCTATGGCGATTCTGCGCGAGCAGGGTGTCAACGGGCAGGTGGAAATGGCCGCTGCTTTTACGAAGGCCGGCTTCAAAGCGGTGGATGTCCATATGAGCGATATTCTTTCGGGGAGGGTGTCGCTGTCTTCGTTCCGTGGGTTGGCGGCCTGTGGCGGGTTCAGTTACGGCGATGTTTTGGGTGCGGGGGAGGGCTGGGCGAAGAGTATCCTGTTTAATCCGAAGGCTCGGGCGGAGTTTGAAGCATTTTTCCAGCGTCAGGACACCTTTGCGCTGGGGGTGTGCAACGGGTGCCAGATGATGAGCAATTTGCGCTCTCTGATTCCGGGCGCGGATTGGTGGCCTCGCTTTGTGCAGAATCGCTCGGAGCGTTTTGAAGCGAGGGTGGCCTCGGTGCGTATCGAATCGAGTCCGAGCGTGTTATTTCAAGGAATGGCGGGCGCGGTGCTGCCGGTGGCCGTGGCGCATGGCGAAGGTCTGGTGGAGTTTGCTGGGCGCGCTGCCATGGAGGCCGCGCATGGCTCCGGTTTGGTGGCTGCTCGCTTCGTGGATAATCACCATGAGGTCACGGAGCATTATCCCCTAAACCCCAACGGTTCAGCACATGGAATGACTTCTCTCACATCGAGGGACGGCCGAGTGACTATCCTTATGCCGCACCCGGAGCGGGTTTTCAGGGCAGTCCAACAGAGTTGGTTGCCTCCAGGATGGGATGGAGACGCCCCGTGGCTTCGATTTTTCCGAAATGCCCGGCAATGGGTGGGTTGATCCCCAATGAAGCGTTGGAGCAAGTGAAAAGGGCGGGGCGCATCGCACCGAACCATTGAGCGTTAACTTTGGCCGACCTTCTGAATGCTCGTGCACGGAGGGAATGTCTTTCGGCTCTCAAATAATAAGTTTCGTTGCTTTTGGCATTTGAGTGGACGCGTTAATGAAGCAAAGGGAGGAGTTATTACCTGAGTTGACGAACGAGAACGATGGTGGTTGGAGTTAAAGCTGGGAATTGAAGCGTTAAATTTTTTTTGACATTAGTATAACCATCTTTTAAAAAGCTTTTATGGAACACCAACAACACCATGAAAGTGCCGGCCACGGTACAGAACATCACAGTGAAGAAAGCCGTATCCACCAGCTTATTAAAGCTCAAGTGGATCAACTTCTTCACAAGCGGAAAGAAGTGCTTTCCAAAGTGCAGACTGAATTAGACGACATCGATCGTGCGCTTCATCAACTAGGCCATGAGTCTCCTGGTTCGCACTCTTCTCATTCTCCGAAGCAAAAGCGTCGGGCGCGTATTTCGGACGATGAAATTAAGAATTTGCTCAAAGGGTTTATGCACCATGGAACTCATTACACTGGCGCAGATATTTTGAAGAAGACCGGAATCAAAGCCTCGCGTTTCGCCAATTTTAAGGCAGCCAATAAGGGCTTCCTCAAGACGCATGGCGCTAAGCGTGCGATGACCTACTCAGTGGAGTAGACTGCCTTTCGGAAACGGTTAGTGCTCCCTAGAACATTCGACGTTTCCGTCGCTGTCGGGAATTAGGTCGACTTCAATCGATACGAGCAGATTTTCCTTTCTGCTTTGCGTTGCGTTAAAAACTGATGTGCGCAGCGTTAAGAAAGCCGGCAACCTTGTAAGGGGTTGCCGGTTTTCTTTTGGAAATATACTGATTTGAGCCGCTCGGTGGTTAAATTAAAACAACGAGATTTGGCTTATTTATTGCAGCTCACAACGTGCGGTACGCCTGATTTTATTTCCTGTATTCCACGCGTTTCCAAACCATTTTTCACCGCCAGCTTAGGATGCAGATCTGTTTGCGTTAATGGGTGAGTCCTAAATTTATTCACCAAACTTTGAATGAGCTTCTGGATCGTCCTACTTATCTGTCTGTTTATTTTGGCTGTGCAATCCGCAGTAATCATCGCCACTGCGTTGCATGCCTTACGTGGCAAAGTGGAATTACGTTGGAATACGTACCTTGGTTTACAAAAATTATTACTTAAACAGATAGAGGACGCGGGTGGAGTGCAGGTGCAGAGCTTTGAATTGCTCACCCGCGACGTAGGTAAAGGGTTTGAGGATTCTTTGGTAATGGCCTGTGTGAGACAGGCGGCAGCTGAGTTAGCCTGTAATCAGGTTCATTGGACTGATTGCCTGCGGCAACATGCTTTGCGTAAGGGGCTTTTGCCACAACAGAGCGCCTTGCCTCTGCGTGTTCTCCACGCCCGCCAAGCGTATGACGCGGCGGTACACTCCTTTGAAAGGATGCGACTGGGGTTTGCGGCGTCACTCTTGGCTCGTTGGTTGGGGCTCGGGCCGGTGTATCATCTCGAGAGTGCAATGAATGCGGAGTGCGATTCCAACGTTGGCACGGGAGCAGATGCCAGTTAGTGTGGTCCTGGAAATAGCCGATTATGGACCGCACAGCGCTGGTGGCATCCACCCTTTGTTTTTTGGCGGGCTTTGCACTGTCGGTGCAAGCCTTGAGGGCGCGTGCCCAGGGACCGTCTGCCTCAACGCTTTGGGTGACGCTTGGAGGCTTTTTGCTGCAATCCCTCTGGCTGTATCAGCGAGGGCAGCTTCTTGGACGTTGCCCGCTGACCAGTCTCTTCGACGTGTTGGTGTTCCTCGCTTGGTCCGTGACTCTCATTTATCTTGGAACGGGCACGACTTACAGGCTCTCGCTTTTGGGGGTGTTTACTTCTCCACTGGTCTTCTTGCTCCAGAGTATTGCACTCGTAATACCGATGCCTTCAGGGGCTAAAAGTGTTGTACCGGTAAACCCCTGGTTGGAGTTGCACGCAGCGGTGTCGGTGGTGGCTTACGGAGCTTTTGCACTAGCGGGCATCGCTGGGCTCACGCTTCTGGTACAAGAACGCCAACTTAAAACGCGTAAACTGCACTCGTTTTTTTATCGGTTTCCGCCCATTCACGACCTTGCGGCGGCAAATCGGCGTCTGGTTTATATTGGCTTTGCCCTACTGACGCTGGGATTGGTTGCTGGGATTTTTCAGGGGGTTGCGCACGTCAGTTTTCTGCGATTCGTTTCGCTTGGGGTCTGGGTGTTGTACCTATTCTTGAGTCTGGCGCTGGGTTGGCGTCGGATCAGTCCGAAGCGCGCCGCTTGGCTGGCTTCCGGAGCGTTTCTTGTGCTTTTAACCACCGTCTGGGCAGTGCAGTTGGTGGGGAAATCTTAGAGGTATGGAACTCGTTTGCCTAGGACTCAGCCATCGCTCCGCGCCTGTTGAATTACGGGAGCGCTTTGCCATTCCAGAGATCCAGCAGGGACCGCTTTCTATCGAACTTGCAAGCGTCCCGGGGCTGCATGAAAGTGTCGTGATTTCAACGTGTAACCGAGTCGAATTTTACGCATTAGCGCAGCATTCGAGCCTTGGGTTTGAGGCGTTGCATGCCGCTTTGGCGCAGCGTGGCATGGAGGTTTCCGGGGACGCATTTTTCCAGCGTTCCTGCGACGACGTCGTACGGCACCTTTTCAGGGTGGTGTGCGGTTTAGACTCTATGGTGTTGGGGGAGACGGAGATTTTGGGACAGGTCAAGAAAGCGTATTCTGCGGCGCAGGAAGCGCGGGCCACTTCGAAGCATCTCAATAAACTTTTTCAACGGGCTTTTAACGTCGCCAAAGAAGTGCGCACCCGCACCAACATCACTAGGGGCAGCGTATCGGTGGGATCTGCGGCGGTCGAATTGGCTGAACGTATTTTTGGCAAACTCTCTGGCTGCAATGTGATGATCTTGGGCGCGGGAGAGATGAGCGAACTGACTGCGGGGGCACTTCAGGCCCGCGGGGTGCGTTCGATATTTGTAGCGAATCGTTCCCACGAACGCGCCGTCACTCTGGCGCAGACCATGGGGGGAAAGGCTGTGCGATTCGAGGAATGGCACGACGAATTTAGTGAGGTCGACATTCTCATTGGTTCGACGGCGGCGCCACACTTTGTACTGACTCGCGCTCAGTTGGAGCCGCTCATGGTCAGGCGTAGGCAGCGACCGCTATTCTGCATTGATCTGGCTGTGCCTCGGGACATTGATCCAGAGGTCAACCATCTGGACGACGTTTATCTCTACGACATCGACTCCTTGCAGGCGATTGCCAATCAATCCTTGGAGGAGCGTCGGGGCGAGTTGGTGGTGTGTGAGGCGCTGATTCAAAAACATGTGCAAGACTTCCGCGCTTGGCTAGACACCGAGGCGAAGCGCGCCAGCCAAGGTTTACCCGAGTTCCAGCGGCGCTCGGAGGATTCGCCCGTCCATGGTGTTTAGAAAATTTCATGATGAAGACTCTCATTCTTGGTACCCGCGCCTCGGCGCTTGCGCTGGCTCAAACCGAACTGACCCGCTCGGCTTTGGTCTGGGCATTTCCCCAGTTGGAGGTTCGTGTCGAAACGTTCGTCACGCAGGGGGATAAAAAACTGGATCTAAATCTGCTCCAACGTTCTCCCGGAGGCGGGAAAGGGCTTTTCACTCGCGAATTGGAGGAGGCGTTGCTGTCGCGGCGCATTGATGTCGCGGTGCACAGCCTCAAGGATCTTCCGGGTCACATGCCCGAGGGACTCGAAATCGCTTCGGTGCTGGAACGTTCGGCGACCTCGGATCTGTTGGTGTCCAAATTTCCTGGGGGACTCGACGGGCTTCCTCACGGAGCATTAGTGGGAACCAGTAGTATTCGCCGGGCGCGCCAGTTGCAGTGGTTACGGGGCGATTTGCAGGTGGCTGAGTGGCGTGGGAATGTGCAGACGCGCCTGCGAAAGCTTGGCGAATCTCAAGAGTTTGCCGCAATCGTGTTGGCGGAGGCTGGCCTGCTCAGGCTGGGGTTTTACCAAGGTGGAAATCAGGTCGTATTTGACGACTGGCGTTTTGAAGCCGCGTCGCTGGGGGACAGGATGTATCCGGCGATAGGGCAGGGGGTCATAGCATTGCAAAGTGAGGTGGGGCGGCCGGAAGTGCGCCATACGCTCCAAGCGGTTAACCATGCCAGTACTTGGCTGGCGGTACGGGCGGAGCGTGAATTGCAGCGACTACTTTCGGGGGATTGCACTTTACCTGTGGGCGTGCGCACCAGACTGACCGCTCGCGGCATGGAGCTTGACGCGGTGCTTTTTGAGGAGGGCGTCAGCCAACCGCGTTTGGCGCAAGCGCGCGGCGAGCATCCCGAAGCGGTTGCCGCAGAGGTCGCGACGGCGTTGACGAACACGGTGGGATAGCGCATCGCAGCTTTGTCCCTTTAGCCGAGTTTTGCCACTAGCGAGGAAAGCGGGCCGAATATGAGAAACTAATTCTGGCTGAGTGTGACTGGCAAAACGTCTTGGAATCGGCCAAGGTTCACGCATGAATCTCGACGAATTCATCCAGTCCGCCGCAGTCAACGAAACCCCGCCCTCCGGACTGGCCGCGCCGTTAGTTGCTTTGTGGTACGCGGAAAAGGGAGATTGGCAAGCAGCTCACAATGTCGCACAAGATATTCATAATAAAGAGGGTAGTTGGGTACACGCGCATCTCCATCGGGAGGAAGGCGACTTGTGGAACGCTCGCTACTGGTATGAGCGCGCCGGTCGCGCGGAGTCCAAGAAAGCGTTGCTGGAAGAGCGACGGGAAATGATCGCATCCCTGCTGACTTAAGGGCGCTCTTAGAACCTTAATTCATCGATAAAAATGTGTTCAATGGTTGGCGTGCACTTATGTCGTTACGCGCTCTGAATTTTCCGCTGACACCTGATTTTAACCTTTATGCCCTTGTTCTGCCACAGGCCTACTCCGCTAGTTTGTTAATTCACTGTGAATACAAAGGAACTCATCGAAGCGGGGCGCGATTTCTATCGTCGAGGCTGGTCTCTGGGGACAAGTAGCAACTACAGCGCGGTGGTATCGCGCGAACCCCTCCAGCTGCTCCTGACGGCCAGCGGCTTTGATAAGGGGAACCTCACCGCAGAGCAGTTCGTGGTTGTTGATGGTAGCGGAAATCTTGCAATCCCTTCGGAGCACAAGCCCTCGGCAGAAACCGCGCTTCACACTGTGCTGGCCCGAGTTTTGGGTGCGGGTGCAATCCTTCATACGCATTCGGTCGCGGCTACCGTTCTTTCGCAGGCACATTGCGACAAAGGTTTTCTGCGAATTGCAGGATACGAAATGCTCAAGGGTCTCTCAGGCGTTAAAACCCATGAGACCACTTTTGATCTCGTGATTTTCCCTAACACCCAAGACATTGCCGCTCTCGCGAAAGAGGTGGAAGGCCGCCTTCTGGATCCGGAGAATCCTCTTTGCCACGGTTTCCTGCTTTCTGGTCACGGTTTATACACGTGGGGCGAGGATGTCGCCGAAGCACGACGGCACGTCGAAGTGCTCGAATTTTTGCTGGAGGTCATTCTTCAGCGTGAACAACTCCCGTCCGCCCGCTAACTTTCCCTTGGATTATGGCCACATTACGCATTCCCGCTGAAGACAAACTGCTTCTCGAAGCCGACTCGATCGCCCTCTTCCTGAAGGATTACGGCATTTTTTTCGAACAATGGCCCGTTGCGGGGCGCATCGGGGAAGGGGCGTCTGCAACGGGGATTCTTGAGGCGTATGAGCCGGAAATCGCGGAGTTAAAAGAGCGCGGCGGTTACATTACAGCGGACGTAATCGACGTCACCGCAGACACGCCAAACCTCCAGGCTATGCTCGACCGCTTCAATAAGGAGCATACGCACGCTGAAGACGAGGTCAGGTTCATCGTGGAAGGGCGTGGCCTTTTCCACATTCACCCTCCGAACGGGCCGGTTTTTGCCATCGAAGTCGCTGCCGGAGATCTTATTAACGTGCCTGCTGGAACCAAACACTGGTTCGACTTGTGCTCAGACAGACGCATTCGGGCCATTCGCTTATTCAGAGAACAAGCCGGGTGGACCCCAGAATACACCGAGAGCGGAGTCGCTTCGGGATACGAACCGCTGTGTTTCGGCCCCAGTTACACTCCTGAACGCGCCAGTATACCGTCCATCTCCCTCGCCTAACCATGCGGATCGCTTCCGGCAGTCACATCGTTTTGGATATAGAAGGCACGGTCGCTCCGATTGCTTTCGTGCATGAAGTTTTGTTCCCCTACGCTAGGCGGGCGCTGGAGGATTTTCTTATGCAGCATTCCTCAAGCGGGCCCGTTCAGGAGTGCATGGAACAAGTTGCTCGAGATGCGGGCGCCTCTTCTTTTTCTGAATGGTGTCCCTATCCGTGGCAGAGCCAGGAAGCGGTGGCTTGGGTTTTACCGGTTCTGCACGAATGGATGGACGCAAACTCCAAGAAAACTGGACTCAAAGCGTTGCAAGGTCTGATTTGGGCCCACGGATATAAGGACAGCGCTCTGAGGGCACCGCTTTTTCCGGATGTTCAGCCTGCGCTCACCGAATGGATCCAGCGTGGAATCGCTATCTCCATCTATTCCTCGGGCAGCATCGCCGCCCAGAAGTTGTTCTTCTCACACACCACGCAGGGCGACTTCACTCCGTTGTTGACCAGTTACTTCGACACCACCAGCGGACACAAGCAAGACGTCGCGAGCTATCGAACGATCCGCCTTTCGCTTCCTGACAATGGAGAGAGACCGCTGTTTTTCAGCGACGTCCCCGCCGAACTCGATGCCGCCAGAGAAGCCGGTTGGGCAACGGCGCTGGTCATTCGCCCCGGAAACGTCCCAGTCACCAACGCTACGCACCCCGTAATCCATTCCTTCGCGGAGTGCGTTCTTGAGTGAGGACAGGTCGGCTCGGCTAAGTCAGTCGCGGTGGTCCGTCAGTCCGTCAGCAGGGATAGGGCCGGTTCGAGCACTAGCTTTCTGGACTTCGCAAGAAGACGGCTTTTCCCTTCCAGATCAAGCGTCACCGGTAACTGAGCCACGCCGATTAGACGCCGCATGATCTCGACGCCAGCGAGGCGCAATACCGGGTCGATCGCAAGCGGTGCAGCACTTTGGTAGCCGGTTAAGAAGGCAAGAATCGAGGCGCCCTCCTGCTGTGCCAGAAGCATGTGGCCGATGAATATCCCCAGCTCCACTTCAGCCCGGCCAAAGCAGCAAAATTCAGGGTCGATCACGCGCAAACCGTTCGCTGTCCTGAGATAACTTCCAGGGAAAAAATCCCCGTGAATCAAAGTGTCGCCGTCTTCCAGATAGTAGCGTCCCATTTCCTCGACTTTCGCCCGATAGTCATGGTCTTGGTGAAGCTCGGTAGCCAGAGCGGCCAAACCGGGGGTAATCGCGTCCAGATCCAAGCCGTTGGCAGGATCCATCGGGACGACAAAAATGTGACCGTGGTTGAATCGGCGAAGCGCATGATTGGAAAAGTCGCGTTCATTTTGTCGCCCACGGAATGCGGTGTGCAAGGTGAGCAGGAACTTCAGGAGTTGCGAAAACTCCTCAGGGCTAAAGCGATCTCCGCTGTAAACGGTGGAGAAATCGTTTCCTTCACCCAAATCACTCATTCCAAGAAAGTACGCCGGTTCATCCGCAAACAAAAACGCGGGCATTTGCGCTGACAATTCGGGCGATTCACTGATGAGACGGTAGAAGCCGATTTCATATTGCGCTCTTTCTGCGGGAGCTTCGAATTGCGCATATTTTTCCACCCAAGGCCGGGCTTGTTTGACGACAAACGACCTTTGATTAGTGCGCACCCGCATGGTGCAGTTCATGTTTCCTTCGCCTGCTTTTCTCACCGCCTCAATGTGCTCTTCAGGCTGAAGCCAGCCCCTTGTTTCCAGATATTTCTCGAGTTTATCAGGCTCGTTTGGATCTAAAAAAAATAGGCCTGGGTTTGCGCTCTCAAACGCGCGGCGATGTTCGGCGATCATGCTCATGGTTTTGGGTTAAAGTGACTCTCCAGTTCTTCCGGTCTCAAAATTCCGCGCTCGGTGATGAAGCCGGTAATCCACGAGGCAGGGGTCACGTCAAACGCATCGTTGCGAGCCTGGGTGCCCGCTGGGAAAGGGAAGTAGTTTCCGGCGTGAAGGACCTCGTCCGCTTGGCGCTGTTCGATTGGAATTTCCGCCACTCCATCGTTTAGAGTGAAGTCGATAGTGTTCCCCGCGACAGCTACGTAAAAGGGTACGCCGTGCGCCTTAGCCGCCACCGCTTTGAGATACGTCCCAATTTTATTCGCCGTGTCGCCCCGCCTGGTAATGCGATCAGCACCCACGATGACCACATCCACAAGGCCACGCTGCAAGAGGTGGCCTGCGGCGTTATCAACCATTACAGTGTGCGGCACTCCGCTACGGCTTAATTCCCAAGCCGTTAAAGCTCCCTGCCAGCGTGGACGCGTCTCGCTGACCCATGCGTGCACCGCAAGGCCCTCTTGCTGAGCCAAATAAAGCGGTGCCGTCGCCGTGCCCAAACCCGGAGTGCCCAATTTCCCTGGGTTGCAGTGCGTCATGACCCGTAATTCTCTGGGAACGGGCAAGGCAGCACTCATCGAGCGCAGCAACGCAAGGCCGTGCATTCCGATCTCTTCCGTGACGGTCACTTCTTGGCTGAAAATTGCATCTGCTCGATCCTGCGCAGCCTTCAAGCGAGCCTCCGCCGGGACACATTCGAGCACATCCCTCATGGATTGGAGTGCCCAATGTAAGTTCACCGCCGTGGGACGGGTATGCGAGAGGCGATTGATGGCAACGCCCAGCGCCGCGTCGGACGCATGCTTTTGCATGGCCAAAACGACTCCGTAAGCCGCCGTGACCCCGATGAGTGGCGCTCCACGCACCTGCATTTTCTCAATCGCTACGGCAACTTCCTCTAAGGTGCGCAACGTGCAATACGTCTCAGAATGTGGCAGAAGCGTCTGGTCGAGAATCTCCACAATCCCTTCGTGATAACGGATCGTCCTAAAATCGATAAGCTTAGCGGACATACCCGTTTTTCTTTAACAAACTCAACCGCTCGCCAGCCAGACGGAGCGTGGCCTCCTCCTTGGCGAAATGAAAACGCACATACCGGGTCTCTGGTTCTCGAAAGAAACTCGATCCAGGAACGCCCGCCACGCCAATTTCGCGGGTGATCCATTCGGTGGCCTCGACGTCGCTTGCAAACCCTAGCGGGGAAACGTCGACCATGACGAAATAAGCACCTTGAGGCGCCGTCCAAGTCAACCCTGACGCCCCAAGCCCTTCGAGGAACACATCTCGGCGGCGCGTGTAGGCATTCGTTAAGCCTTCGTAATAGCTGTCAGGAAACTCGAGTCCGGTTACTGCTGCCTCTTGTAATGGAGCTGCGGCGCCCACCGTCAGGAAATCATGCACCTTCTTTGCTTGGGCGATAATGGCGGGTGCAGCTTGGACAAAGCCGAGGCGCCAACCCGTAATCGAATAGGTTTTTGATAAGGAGTTACATGTGATGGTCCGATCAAAAAGCCCCAGCAAGGCCGCAGTCGACGTGTGAACATGGGGCGCAAATACAATGTGCTCGTAAACCTCATCCGTGATCACAAAGGCGTCGTGTTTTTCCGCGAGGCCGCCAATTTCCAGCAACTCTTCACGGCTAAAAACCTTACCGCACGGGTTCGACGGGTTGCACACAATAATCGCCTTGGGATTTTGGGCGAAAGCAGCGCGCAACTCCTCCGGGTCGTAACAAAAATCAGGGGCGCGCAATGGAACAAAGATGGGAATCGCTCCCGACAAAATGGTGTCCGCGACGTAGTTTTCGTAAAACGGCGAAAAGACAATCACGCGGTCCCCCGGATTACACGCCGTCATAAGGGCGACCATCATCGCTTCGGTGCTGCCACAGGTGACCACGAGATTTTGGTCGGGATCGAGCTCGAGCCCGGTAAACCGATTTATTTTACGGGCAAGCGCTTGGCGAAAGCGGGGCGCTCCCCAAGTCATCGCATACTGGTGATGCGGCCCGCGAGCCGCGCGCTCAAGGGCTTCGACGAGTGCCTCGGGCGGGTTTCCTTCTGGGAAGCCTTGTGCGAGATTGATGGCGCCGTGCTGATTCGCAAGACGAGACATCCCGCGAATAACAGACTCAGTGAAACCGTGTAAACGGGAGGCAGTGACTGGCATAGTGCGCCATTTGGGTTAAAGCAGGGGGTGCTACGACGCAAGACATCCTCGGGTTTGAAACCCAAGTGTCACATGAGCGTCCTTCCGAGAGACCGTCGGGGAGTTGGGATGCGGGCGTTTCTGACGGTCGCACTGGTTTATTGGTTGGAAGGTATGCTGGCGGGCCCTGGCGCTTCCTTGGTCGGCGATTGTGTGCGGAGCGAGCTTTGGTAAAGTGCTGTAGAGTGCCTGTCCCCTGCGTCTTCTCCGCTGAAACGTCAAACATCTCAAATGCACACACTATCAGCCATACAGAGTGTCCGACATATTACTGAGACGCGGCCATCCCTCATTTCGGACGGCCCTGGTGTATACGCGTTCTGGTGGATTGGCGATCGAGCCAAACTGTTGTCGTCAAACCGGACTGTGGTACTTAAGGGGCCAAATGATGTTAGGGTTAGCGTCGAATATCGAGACTGGTGGCCCGAAGACCTAGTCTATCCCTGCCTTTACGTAGGGAAGTCGACCAATCTCCGAAAGCGATTCGGGCTCCACATTAAGAGCAAGAGTCAAGGCCGCCTTCACAAGCCTAGCGTTGATAACCATAAGGCAACCCCAAAAACCACTTCTTGCCAACTTCGCTGGGGTATTGAACATATCTTTCCAAGCGAAGAGAACCCTCTGAATCTTATTCGAGATTCAGTAGGCTTCTCCTACCAGACGAACTTTGGTGACAATGCAATAGCAGAGCGGTTTTTTGAAGAGGACAGGCTGGTAGGAACTTGGCGTCCCTGGTTCAATATCGACTCGGAGCGCTGATATTCTCGGCCCTCTCGGCGAGAGAGAGAAGCAAGTGCCTGTCCCCCGTACAATCTCCCCTCGATGCAGGGGACAGGGACAGACACTTTTCGCTCCGCTCCACCATGAGGACCTTCCATGACCAACGTGACGCCAAGTGGTTGAAGTGAACTTAGAAAGAACGCCTTACTCACCGCAAGGTTGGTGACTCTTAAACCGACGTGATCGAACATGCCTTGTTCTCCCAGGTTGGAATGTCACAAGTTGTGGCTTGCGCGGCCTAACGTGTAGTTAAGGGGCGCGCCGCCTTTGTCGCACCTTGCGTGAGGGGTTAGGCCTCAACGCCCAATTGGTCGCACACTGTGCAACGCTCTCCAACCCTCGCGCTCGGAGCGCCAAGTCCATTCAAACCGGCCTCCGAGGATAGGTAACCTTACTAGCATGGGATCCATCGATTGTGAGTCGGGGCGGGACCTGATGGCGTCCTCGAGATATATGTATCGCTCGTCGCGCGAGAATTCCTTGTAGCTTGTGAAGCGCTGTGGCGCTCCGTTCCTGATGTGAAACTCAGCCCATGAGCCAGCCTGCTGCCACTCGAAGTAGCCATCATGAAATTCGAACTTGGTCGGGGCTGAGCGGACATCGGTGGCGGGTGGCGCTAGCGGTGGACCCGCTCCAATTGGTGCATTTGATGGTAATGCCACGGAACGTTGGGTGGCGTGAGGTAGGGAGGGCGGCGATGTCTGCGGGCGGCGAAGTGATTGAGTGGCGGTCGGCGATGGTGCAAGTACCGGGCGCTCAGCAGCAGTAGTGGAGCGCGCTACTGCCGACTCGCTCACGTCCGGACCGTCGGAGGGCGCCTTTGAACTGCTTGTGTTCGGCTTCAAGGGTCGCTGAGGTGTGGGTGCCAAAAATATTGAGGCTACAAACGCCACCGAGAGTACGAGAACAAGCGATACTAAAAATTGTTTATTCAATCGCAGCAAGATGTGCGGGTGCCCCTTAAACAGGCGCACGGCACGATCCACAGTTACTGACGGGTCGAGGGGATCGAGTCGGGCGGCTTGATACCGCAGTATCTCGGCCATCCAAGTTGGTGCGCTGGCCACCGGCTCGTAAGAAAGCACAAACAGAGGAACTATGGATAGTTCCGAAGCAAGGGCCATCTGTGCCTCCTTACGCATTGCTTCGCTAGTAGCCGTATCCTCACTGACGATGATCAGGAAGTCGGTGGACCGTTCGATGGCGACTTTCAGCTGGTCGCTCCAGAGTCCGCCGTCCAATTCCGTTAAGTCTAGGAATACGGTGTACCCTCGCTTCTCTAGCTCAGCTTTCAGCGACAGCGCGACAGGCGCGATTCTCCGTGGGTACGAAAGGAAGAGCATGTCTTGAGAACGTTGGGGTTTGAGGCCTAACAAGACTGGGCAATAACCCGTTTGTTGAGGCAAGAAGCGACGACGGCGCAAGGCCGGATGTAATGACGGTTCATGTTGTTCTTGCAGCGCGTTGATTGGCTTGAATTGAACCCCGAAGGCGCACTTCGCGTCAATGCGTCCAGGTGAGACGCCATTGCGCAGGCGCATCTCCCTGCGCCCTGGCAATCAGCTCGCTGGCATCGGCCTGTTGGCAATCTTCTCGATTTTGTGCGCCAGGCAATAGAGCTGCCATTGGGTGGTCACCTTGGTATTGCCGCGCAAGGTGAAGCGGCTAATGCGCTTGTGGTGACGGATATTGGCGAAGACCGGTTCCACGGTGGCGATGCGCCGGCTGTACTGCGAGCGCAGGGGACAGACACTTGGGTAAAACCTTGTCCCCCCTCCTCAACGGGACAAGAACGTTCATTTCACCCCCGAAGGTTATCAGGCCCTAGCCGCGCAAGTCGCCGCGGCATTCGTGGGAAAAAGTGTCTGTCCCCTGCGCTTAATATTGCGCACAAGTCGATAACGTCATATTTATCTCTATTATATTCATTGCCATTCCGCACGATTATGAATGTGTGATCCTCATGGGAGAACACCCTTCCCGCTCTTACTTGGTATAATCCATGGGCTTCTTCCGATTCAGACGTAGCTTCAAAATCTTCCCCGGTATTCGTTTGAATCTCGGTAAGAAGAGCACCTCCCTGAGCATCGGAGGGAGAGGCGCGCGGTACACCTTTGGGACGGCTGGGAGTCAAACGACAATCGGTATTCCCGGGACGGGACTATCTTATACCACCTATTTAAGTTTTCTGGATGATTCAAGAGACCTCAGCACCTGGGAGCGCGGAGCCCCAGCTCCGCAATGCCTGTCCGAGCTTTTGGGGCGTCAAAGCGGAGCTAGGGCTCCGCGTTCCCGGGAGAGAAGAAC
>CAIXGS010000005.1 GCA_903919125.1 uncultured Spartobacteria bacterium
ATCTTTGGGGTTTCCAGAGGTGCCCTAATTTGTAATCCTGAAAACTATCACGGAGGCGCACGAATTTTTGTTTAAGCTAATTTTATGGATCTGAGATTGAGTTCCGCAGTTTTACTCTGGCTTTTGTTGCTTGCCGTAGCGTTTTTCCCGATCTTCAAGAAGGGGGAGTTTACAAATGTGTGGTGGAGAAGGACAGTGACCACGTTTCTGGTTTTACTCGCAGTGGCGCTCCCTGTCTGGCGAATTCGCAGTCTGCTATACAACGGCGAAATTAATGTCGATGAGAGCCAAATCTTGGCACAGGCGCTGAAGTATCTTTCCGACCCAATGCCCTGGCGTTCTGTTGTCGGCGGATCCAGCGGTCCCCTTAATACGTGGGTTCTGCTTTGGGCCCCACTGCTTGGGATTAAGCTCGGATACTTAGCGGCGCGAATTACAGGATTAATTTGCACGTTCGCACTTCTGTCTGGGACTATTTTCGGCCTGAGTGAAATTGCTGGCAGACGCATAGCCTTAGTCGCTGCAATGCCCGCAACGACATTACTTTTAAGCACTCTCAACCTCGATTTTCTTCACTTCTCCAGTGAACAATTTCCGTCAGCACTATGCGCTTGGATCGTCTATTTAATTGTTAGACAGCGTGAGGAATTATCCCAAACCCGTGCCTATCTCATCGGTTTCCTCACCGGAGCGCTTCCTTTTACAAAAATTCAAGTCGCACCAGCAGGAGTTTTATTGTTTGTTTTTGCATTGATCGTTTTATCGCTCGAGACTGGTACGACAGTCGCAAAGTATCGGAACATATTCGTACAGATCCTCGGTGGCCTAACTGTTCCCGCCCTCATCCTCGTACCCACTGCAGCGGCGGGTGTTTGGCGTGACTTCATGGAATTCTACATTCAGTCGGGCCTCCGCTACTCTAATTCCGGTCACAGAATCTCCGCCCTCGATTTCCTTTTTAAGGGCGTACCAGACTTCAGTACTTTTTTAACAGTACTTATAGTAGCCTCCGCTGGGGCTCTCCTCCTGCAATTAGTGCGGCGCCCCCACCGTTTTTTTTCCCCTGCTAATCTGTTACAGGGTGCCGGTCTCCTCTCTCTTTTCGGTGTCATGCTGTATGGAATACTTCGTGCGGGCTTTGGCTTTCCACATTATTTGATGCTCCTGATTGGCCCCTCGACCCTCGTTTTCGGGTGGTTGGCTTCCAATCTCTTTACTGAGCAATCTCTGCTTAATACGGTACCCTCGGAAGTTCAGACCTCACTTGGAGAATTCGTCTTAACCGCTACCCCCAAAAAAGCTAAAAAGGCCCCGCCTGCCACCCACACAACCTCACCGCCAAGTTTTGCCCCGAGTTCAGAAGCTTTACAAAATAAACGCCTCGGCTTGGGAGTTGCTTTCGTCACTGTTTTTCTTTGCCTGTTTCAGGCTCGAAGCACCTTCGTGATCTATTCTCGAAATCAACAATTTCTCGCTTCGTGGGGGCAGGAAACGAACTCCATCGCCGATGCTATCAAGCAAATGGCGAAACCAGGCGACTCGCTGTGTATCTGGGGCTGGTATGCAAAACTCCACGTCTTCACTCAGCTGCGCCCCGCAACCCGATTTGCCGCTGTCAATTTAGAGGCTGATCCAGCCCCCGAGGTTAACCCAACTCTCAGAGCATTTCTTTCCGACGTCCAAACGTCCAAGCCCGCCTTTTTTGTCGATGCTTCCGATGAGTTCACATTTCCGGGATCCTCTCCGGGGTCCCAACCCCGCTACCATACCTTCCCCGAATTCTCCCGCTGGATTCAATCCGAATATACGCTGGTAGGATCCACCCAAACACACCCGTCCAGACGGCCTGTGCTTATTTACAAGAGACGATAACGCTTGACCCGCATCAAATCAGCTCTAACTAGATAGACACGGATGATTATATCACACCGAATTCCTACCCGCGCATGACCCTTCCATTCGAATGTAAGAGCCAAAATGAAATTATCGAGATGCTCGAAGCTGAAGGGGATTCGCCCAGCCATCTGCATCTACCACTGAACGGCTGACCGCGGCACTCTTGCCGTCGTGCAGCAATCTCTCCCAATCAAACGGCGCCGCAACGCTTCGGAAATCCGCGAACTAGTCGTCCGCCTCCATCAGAGCGGCCTTTCGCGGACTGATTTCGTCCGTAATGAAGGCATCTGCCTAGCCACTCTTTGTTCGTATTTGAAACGCGAATCCTCTGCGACCGCTCGGACGAGTCGCCTGGGAACTCCCGCATTTTTCGAACTCGAACCCGACACACTTCGCTCCCTGACAGGCTCCCAACAAGCCACCTACCGCCTGTGCCTCACCGGCGGCCTCGTCTTGGAGCTTCACAGGGGTTTCTCCCGCAAGGAGGTGGTCGTCCTCCTGGCGGTTCTCGCCAAGGCCGGTCTACAATGATCCCCCTCGGCCCTGCCACCCGCGTTTTCGTGGCGCTCGAACCTGTCGACATGCGCAAAGGCTACGACGGCCTTTATGGACTGGTCGCCCATCACCTCGGCGAAGATCCCCGCTCCGGCCATCTTTTTGTGTTCACTAACAGCCAGCGCAACCGGCTCAAAATCGTATTCGCCCAGCCATCTGCATCTACCACTGAACGGCTGACTGCGGCACTGTTGCCGTCATGCAGCAATCTTTCCCATCTAAGCGGCGTAGCAGCGCCTCGGAAATTCGCGAACTGGTGGGCCGGTTCCATCAGAGCGGCCTTTCGCGGGCTGATTTCGTCCGTAATGAAGGCATTTGTCTGGCCACTCCCGGATACTATCTCCCCGAGAGTGTCCAAAACGGTCACTCAGAGGTTACTAAGGCTTCGCCATAATCTGACCGATCGCCCACTTCAAGTTGTAAGCCCATTGAAATCCCATCGCACTACCAAATATTCCTGTCCATGGGACGATTGCCCAAAAGGCTACGAGGCAAGAGAGGACCTTTCGCTGAAAAGTGGTGACGACACCGAAAAGCGCACACAGGGCAGCGGCGCTGAGTCCATAAAACCACCCTTCAACTAAGCGGCTGCGGATCCAGACGGAAAGCCAAAAATCAACTTTACCACCCAGAAAGTGATACCCATAAAGACCACACATGAACCCCAGAAGCATGCACTCAACTAAGCAAATAAGTAGCCATTGCCTACGTGTGTTCGGTTTCGCTATCGCGTGGAGCAAAAAGACAAGAGCAGCTAAAAGAAGCGGCAAACCAAAGGCGGCTATGAAATGAGATGGTGACGAAGCACTCCATAGAACGTTCGCTCCCTGCGGGACCGGAAGTTTTGAATTAATGATTCCGAGATTGAATGTCCCGGGCGGAACACCCCTGATAAGTAAATCAACACCGAGGATTTTGAAGAGCCCAGTCTTTGGGGCAAGAATATTCCCTAGGACGGTCAGTCCGACCACCGCTCCGGTGAGGATGCTTGCAGCAACACTCACCCGTGACTTCAGAAGCGGCCATCCAGACATCGCATTAGTTCTCAAGCTGGGACAATTTCGTTTTACAACATAAAGACCTATAGCTGTAAAAACGACGAGAAATAGAATATGATTAAATCCATAGTTTAACGATTGCATGTAAGGCAGAGGAAGGAACGCCAACATACAGGGCGCGAGAAAGAGAGGCACTCGACGGGCTATCTCCCATTTATCCAAAAAAAACATACCGCTAAGTCCGGCCATTAGTAGTAACGTTGCAAAAACATGGAGCGAAATAGAGACGAGCCCTGCGCCCAGAATACCGGCTACAATCAAGGAATTAACTTTCGGTGATCTTCCTCCACCTTTCCGAGAACGAGCATAAGCTACTACAAGAATTAACGGAGAGAGCGCACCTATCAGCCTAGCCGGGTGCGGCACAATGATCAAAGGGTGACCACTATCAAACACTGCCCAGTCAGCCCCAGGATTAATCGATAAGGTGCTTAAAAAAAACAAGCTGGCAACGATAGCAGCCTCGATTCGACGAAGCCCGAGACGGCGAAGGCACAAGACAGACAGAAGTAAGCCAGATACTTTAGCAAATCCTACCATCATCCAATAGGGGGTCAGTAGGTCGGAGTATTGGTCGAAGAGTCCCGAAAACAGAATAGGGTGCAGAAAGCAGATCTCATCGTAATGCTGCCCAAAGAGGGGTAGTTTCGCCGCGGGGGCAGGAAATCTATGGAAGTCTCCGAATATCGTTACAAATGTAAAACCTGTTGCATCACCGGTTGCACAGCAGATTCCCCATACGAGAGTGATAAACAAAGCCAGAATGGGCCAAAGGGGTATGATTTTCCTGAGTGTGAATCGAAATCCAATACTTTGTTTAACGTCCGTGTTTAAATTTGTGCGCTGACGAATGAAAAACCTCCACGCGCAAAATCCAGCGAGCGAGCCTAACTCTATCCAGGCGGCCCAGCGATTAGGAAAGAGGATCGTGAGCAGTCGATTGCACGGTGCAAGCAGAAGATAGCCTGGCAAAAACCCAGCCATCAAAAGGCCGGTACCCATCTTCGCGCTTCTCATAACCAGAACAGGCCGAACAAACAGAATAGCCCCTAAAAATGCCGCACCAAACATGTATGCCGCGCATAATGACGCAGAAAGCGGACTCACATTGCCCGACCAAATCCGAGGCAAACCATGCGCAGGATCCGACCAAATATGATGTACCTCCGTGTACAGTTGCTTCATGTAAGCCCCCTCTGGTCTCCATCCGATCACAATCCACACTGCAGCGGATAAGATAAAAGCGAGAACAAACCCCACCGAGGCAAGAGAAACGTCACGTTTTTCCATGTAGCGGTGAGCGTGTAACAAGAATTAATACAAGCATCAACAGCTTAATTCGTGCTTGGGTTGTTGGTGGTCTTTCTTCTATAATTTCCGCACCTTTTTGTTTCTACATGAGACTGCCCTCGCCACCCCGCCCCAAAGTGCTTCTTTTTATTCCGGCCTACAATTGCGAACATCAATTAAAACGGGTGCTAAATGCAGTGGCAAAAGACGCCGCCATTTTTAAGGAGGTACTGATTGTCGACAACGGAAGTACGGATGGATCCGTCCAAGCGGTGATAAAAGCAGCATCACAGATTCCAACCGCTTTTACCCTTGTCCAAAACAGGCAAAATTTAAACCTCGGGGGTTCTCACAAAGTTGCTTTCCGATATGCCATTGAAAATGGCTTTGATTTTCTGGTCGTCCTTCACGGCGACGATCAAGCGGACATCAAGGATGTGCTTCCCTTGCTAAAGAACATTGAAGTGGATACCGCAGCGGATTGCTGGTTGGGGTCGCGCTTTATGCGCGGCTCACGACTCCACGGTTACTCTTCCATTAGGACGCTCGGAAACTGGTTTTTTAATGGCCTCTTCTCTTTTGTCACCGGCCGCTGGATTTCCGATCTGGGGTCCGGATTAAACGTGTATTCCGTTCGGTCTCTTGCATCTGCCCATTGGACAGGGTTCAAAAACAATCTCACTTTCAATTATTTTCTCACCCTGGCCTATGCCCATTGGCGATGGAACTGTACTTTTTTCCCAATCACCTGGAGGGAAACAGACCAAGTATCCAATGTAAGGGCCTTCCGACAGGTGAGAGAAATGCTCGTACTGCTGTTCCATTATATATTTAACAAGAGCTGGATCTTTACACAAAACCACGACGCCATCGGGCCGGACGGCTACGAAGCGAACGTCACGTTTAGACACTCGACGCCAAAGCCGGAGTAATGCAAAAAATGCGGCTCCGGATAAACTACCCTCAGCAGAGCTGAGGTATAATAGCGGATAAGCGACTGCGAACGGGATGAATGGTTAAAACCGCATATGATTCACCAAAAACTGGAGTCTTTTCTAAGGAAACGGCGCTGCACTCTTCTCGGGGTGGGGCCCATGAGCGTCCATTGTGTGGATGCAGCTATTGAACTGGCAAATGAACACGAGGCTCCACTCATCCTGATCGCCAGTCGACGTCAAATCGACGGAGAGGAATTTGGAGGTGGTTATGTCAATCACTGGACAACGGAACAGTTCGCCGAATACGTGATCGAGCGCGACAAGAAGGGCAAAATCCTGCTCGCGCGCGACCACGGCGGGCCCTGGCAAAACAATTCCGAAAAGGAGGCGGGACTCGGGCTGCGGAGAGCCATGGAGTCAGCCAAGTCTTCCTATCTGACAGACCTGCAGTCAGGCTTTCAAATATTGCACATCGATCCAAGCGTTGACATTCACAGCAAGCCAGACATCGACGAAGTGCTGGAGCGCGTATCTGAACTCTACGAGTACTGCTGGAGGGAGGCGCAGGCACTGCGTCAGGAGGTGATCTTTGAAATCGGAACAGAGGAACAAAGTGGCAGCACCAACTCCCAAGAGGAACTCTCTTACACTCTCAACGCGGTGCAGTCGTTCTGCTCGAAAAATCGGCTGCCCCCGCCCTCATTTGTAGTCATTCAAGCCGGAACACGCGTCATGGAGACACGCAACATAGGCTCCTTCGATAGCCCTGTGCGGGTAGCCAACGAAATTCCCGCTGAAATCCAGCTGCCGAAGATGATTGAAATCTGCAACAGCCACCAGATCTTCATGAAGGCCCACAACACGGACTACCTTTCCGACGATGGCCTGCAGTGGCACCCGCGCTTGGGGATCCACGCTGCAAACGTGGCACCCGAATTCGGAGTGGCCGAAACTCGGGCGCTGGTGGAATGCCTCGAATCCAACGCCCTAGGCCAGCTGAGTGAAAGGTTCCTGAGCCTTTCTTTCCAGTCCGGAAAGTGGGACAAATGGATGCTGCCGGAAACCAAGGCGACGGACCGCGACCGTGGCATCATTGCCGGTCACTATGTTTTCGCAGCGCCCGAGTGCGTTGAAATCAAGGCGGAAGCGGCCCGCTCACTTGCGTCGAAGGGGGTCTGCCTAGACAGCGTGCTCAAAAATGCGGTGAAAACTTCCATTCGCAGATACATGCGTCACTTCCGTTTGGAGAAGCTTCAATGAAACGCGTAGCCACCATCGTTCTCAACCGCAACCTGCCGGAAGTCACCGACAGGCTGTGCGAACACTTGGAGCGCAACGACGGCGACTGCACCGATGTCTACGTGGTCGAGGCAGGTTCCGACGACAACCGGCTCTCCAAGTTCGCCACATGGCATGCCACATCACCCGAAGCCCGCTCCCTCGGGCTCCGCTACTCTAGGGGCATGAATTACGGCCTCAGCCAGCTCTGGAAAGAAGGCAGGTTCGAACAGTACGACGCCTTCTTTCTGCTGACCAACGACACCGAATTGCAGGAACGCCCCAGCGTCGCCCACCTCACCTCCATCCTCGACGCCCACCCCAAGGTCGGCATCCTGTCCCCCTGCGCCCCGCGCTGGGGCGAGAGGCTCCTCCTTCAAGAGCACTCCATCCGCTACTTCTGGTTCATCCACAATAACGCCCTTCTCCTGAGGCGGAGTTTCATCGAATCCATTTTCAATCTTGAAACGCCTGACGCCATGGGCTTCGTCTTTGACGGCACGAATTTTCGCGGCTACGGATCAGAGAGCGAACTCATTGCCAAGGCCTACGCCAACGACTGGGCAGCGGCCATCACACGAGACGTCTGGGCCAGCGAAAACGAGTCGCACCTCCTCGACAGAGCCGACGTCATTAAAACCGAAGAGTACGAACTCAACCTCAAGCTCTACGTGGAAGAAGGCCGCCGCTGGATGCGCAACAAATACGGGTTCAACAGCCGCTGGTCCATGCAGCAGTATGTCAAAAGCTTCTACGACAGTTTCTTCGCGTTCCACCCGGAATGCGAGCCGTTCCGAATCTAGGGCGCTTTAGCGGACTTGCACCGGCCCCCAAACAGACGACCAAACGCGCAACGCTTGAGGGCATGCTACGCCTTCCTTTGCAGAAAGCTTCCGGCGATCACAGAGTTCAACAGTTCGACGGGAGGCAAAATGCCCGCGTAAATCTCAAACTGACGCTGCAGCTGAAACTTGGCCATCTCAACGCCGGGCACGGTCCAGAGTCCCAGTTGACGTGCAGACGTCTCCAGCGGCGAAGCCTCGGCGCGCACCCTCAGGTCAAAAAGACCGCCGCAACACGGCAGCCATTCCCGAATCACATCCTCCGGAGCATCGCCGGAAGGGGTCGCATTGATCAATAATTCAACCCGCTCCAAAGACTTTCGCCGAGCCTCCCTGCCCGCCAACGCGGGCACGCCAAGCAAACGCGCCTTCGCCTTCGCCCGGGCTAGATTGCGCGCACCGATCCGGATTTCCGAAACGCCCGCCGCCTGCGCAGCACGGACAACGGAATTCACCACGGAACCACTGCCGTAAATCAAAACCGAATGCACGGGCCGCTGCCGCAGCACCTCCAGACAGCCCGAATAGTCCGTATTGAATCCTTTCAACACCCCCGCAGTGTTCAAAATGGTGTTCACGGAGCGAATCTCCTCAGCCTCCGGAGAAAGCTCGTCCAGATGCGGGATGATGGCGCTTTTGAGAGGCATACTTACAGAGCAGCCCGCGACGTCCAATGTGCGCAATGTGCGCGCAAGCACCCCGGCTCCCGGTGCCTTTCTCGGAATGTAAACGGCGTTCACGCCGTAATGCGCAAACAAGGCGTTAAAAACCGTCGCCCCGAAATTACCGGGTTGAGCTGCAACCGAAAGGAAGAGCCGTGTTTGGTTGTTAACGGGCGGATTCATGCAAGGCGCCCTGCAAACTCTGCCGTCCCAGCGCATAGAGAAGCTTGTCAAAGGGGTAGTGGTGAAGAGGCGCCATGTTCAAGAAAATCAGCGCCGTCATCAAGTTCACACGCTCCCAATCGAGCCCCTGCTCCTGCACAAACGCACGCAAAATCCCGAAGTACTCGCCGGCCAGATGCCGCGAGGCAAAGTCGAAGGTAATTTCAGCGCCGCTCTCTTCATATGCGAAAAGGCCCTTCTTGATAAAATCATAGGCCAGCAAAATCCCACCATTGAGCTTCGCTAAATCGTAATACTGGTCTCCAGAGTTCACGTCGCCCCCAAAGTCCTGTCGCCAATCCAGAAGCAGAAAGGCGTCGCCAGCCCTGTCGTAGATGATGTTGTCAAACTGGAGGTCGCCGTGAAAGAAAGTGCTGCGCCCGTTCAACAACCGAGGCCACGGCACCCCGCCAAGCAAAGAAGAAACCGACGCCACGCTCTCCCCGTTGATCACAGATGCTACGTCGGACCCGGGATATTTCTGGTGGTAAAAAGCAATGCGCTCAAACGTCTTGGCTCGATAGAATGCCTCGCAATGCGCTTCAAACCCAGCAGCAGTCACCCCTTCGGCCTTCCACAGATTCTGTTCCAGCCAAGAAAGAAGTTTCCGGAATATCGCGGGCGAATTCTCCTGATAGAGCGTTTTCCCGGGTACGAAATCATACGCGTAAAACTGCCCGGAGCAGAACGCGATCTCAGGAAACACAGAAGGATTCAAACGCGCGCGCGCCACACGCTTCTGCACGATGGAGGCGTTTTCAAAAAACTTAACCACCCTGCCATTCACAATGTACAGAAATTCGCCCACCTTGCTGAAGTCGTACTCTTGAAACTTTGCCGCCGCCTTGTGGAAACGCGCCTCGGTTCCCAAATCCGTCCACTCCAAAGTTCGGGCCTCGGCCGTCTTGTTCTCCACGAGAGCGCGAATGCCGTTGGAGATCTGGTGTTCCCCTCCTACGAGAATGTCCTTTTTAAGCGACGGCCAGAACGCTCCGTAATCATGGATGAAACAGAGACCTATGAACGCCTCCGCGCGGCATGCTGGTGGGGTGGTCTTGTCGAAAATATCGAGAATCAGCGGCGCTGAATCCGCCGTCGCGGCCGCGAGGGCAAAGTTGCAGTAACTCGGAGCCTCCTCCGGCGGAACCACAGCAGTTCCAAACCAATTCCGGTCCGCATTAAAGGGGATATCCCCATCCCAAAGAGTGTCGCACGAAACAAAGAAAAACGGCTTCTGTAAAAGCGGCTCGCAGAGCGAGAGGGAATAACCCGGGCCGGAGCCAGACCCCTCATAACGGTCAACTTCGACAAAGTGAAGGCGCCCTGCGGGGTGGGCCGCAGACAGATAAGCCCTGACCTGCGCTCCATGATACCCCAACGCAATCACAAACTCCGCCTCCGGGGGAAAGCGCTTGATAATGTGCGAAATCACAGCCTCCTGACCAAGAGGAAGCAGAGCCTTGTTCAATCCGGAGCCAAGCGCGCCCATGCGAGTGCCTTTTCCAGCCGTTAAAATGCAGACCGTCGGAGCGTCCATGGATCAGCTCGAATGTTCGGTTTCAATGTGACCGTCAGGGCGGGCCGTATCGTCGCTGACACGCACCACATCGTCGAGAAACGGGGTGGAGACCTCGTACAAAAGAATGTCCGTAACGGCCTCCAGTCGATGCAGGACAAAAGGAGTGACATCCACGGATGAAACGGGAGTCAAAGGTAGCGTAACCATGCTTTCCAGCGAAGGCGCATCGATTGATACATTGGGATCCGCCTTGTAGTGCAACATCGCATTACCTGCGAAAAGGATGTTGGTTTCCTGCTTGTGCCGGTGGTACTGCAGGCTGGTTTTCGTCCCAGCCTTCACAAAAATTTCTTTGAAAGCGTACTGCGAGTGGCCGGCATGAAACCACAATTCATGCCCCCAAGGTTTGGAAACTTTTTTAATTTCAGACGCCTTGAAATGCCTCGCCTCCGAGGCATGCGCAGCCGCCTCGGGAGACCCTGCGACAAGGAGTTCAACGTCTCCACCCTCAGCGGTGACGCTCGCGCTCTGGTGCACAAGCTGAACGGCCTCTCGGGCGTGCACTGCATGACTTAGAGCATCGAACTCGACGGAAGCCCCGCCTTGGGCAGCGAACACGAAGACACTATAAAAGCCCTTTTCCGTGGGGAGCTTCACCGTCTCGCCTGCTTTCAAGCGGAGATGAAAATAAACATAGGGCGCTAAGGCAAACGTATGGCGAGAAAAGGATTCGAGCGAGTGGCTGGCCACCACGTTTCCTCCGTAATTTTGATTCATATATGTTTGGGAAAACTAATCAGAGATTGCGAGCAGTCTGTCTTCCATCGAGGGCGATTTCAAAGCAACGCAGAATGTGCTTGGCGTGATTCTGTGCGAAACTCAGCTTTCTAAAAGCAGAAACAGGCGTCGAGAGAATGTCACAAAAAATCACGCCTCCCCTGAGATCCTCTCCCTTATCGCTTTCGGTGGCTCTTTGTCTGCTCTGATCTGCTCTGCCCATTCCTGTTTGCTTGAATCCCACACGGCGTCTGCCTAAAACTGCGCGCCCAATGTCTGACTCCACCCCTCACCCCGCGCCGAAACCCTCCTTTTTCATTTTGGACGTGGACGGTGTCATGACCTCAGGCACTTTTTTCTACAGTGCCGAGGGCAAGATGCTGAAGGTCTTCGGCGCCGACGATCATGACGCCCTCTCCCTGTTGAAGCCCTTCATGAAAATCCGTTTCGTCACAGGGGACCGCAAGGGATTCGCCATCTCCCAGAAGCGCATCGTCGACGACATGGGTTTCGAACTCGACCTTGTCAGCACCATCCGCCGCGTCGACTGGATCGCCGAAAGATATCCGTTGGATTCCGTCATCTACATGGGAGACGGGATTTTCGACCACTACGTCATGCGCAAGGTGGCGTACGCCCTCGCGCCCGCAAACGCTGACCCCATGGCAAAGCAGGCGGCCCACTACGTCACGGCCCGACCAGGTGGCGACCGCGCGGTGGCCGAAGCCTGCCTGCACCTGCTCGAACGCTTTTTCGTTCCTTACGACCCCCTTCAACTTCCGGGAGCCCAACATAAAATGTCGGGTGAATGGACGGTTTGACGCTGCTGCGCCTCGGAACCATCCAGACTTCCTCGTCATCGGCGGCGGCGTCATCGGCGTCAGCATCGCCCGTGAACTCAAAAGCCGCTTCGCCAATGCCAATGTCGTCGTCCTCGAAAAGGAACGCGCGCTCGGCATGCACTCCAGCGGCCGTAACAGCGGCGTCCTGCACGTGGGCTTCTACTACACCGCCGACAGCCTCAAGGCGCGCTTCACCCGCGAGGGCAACCGCTCCCTGACGCGCTTCTGCGAAGAGCACCAACTGCCTCTCAACCATTGCGGCAAATTCGTCGTCGACCGTTTCGACGCAGACCTTCCCCAGCTCGGCTAACTCTTGCGCCGAGCCCGGCGCACCGGCGTCCCTATGGAAGACTTCTCCACTGAAGAAGTCAGCGTGACCCTTCTCAAGATAGGCAACATCGAAAGGCGGCACAGCAATGACTTCTGCTCGCAACTCCGTGAGCGCTTTTCTTAACCTGCCCAAGTTTTCAGCGTCCGCCAGAATCGCGAAATCAGAATCCCTACTGAATTCTGCCGCCTCAAAAATACGCAGGCCTGACCGCCCATTCCTCGCCAACAAGTTCTTCAGGAGTTGGACGCATGGAAACATAATCCATCTCTTTAAGTAACGCTGAAACTCACACATCGTCAAGACGCATAGCGTCTTTTCAAGCGATTGGCGCGACAGATGGAACGAAGTCTGTTTACCAAGTTTGTGAAAGCTCGGCGATTTACGAAAATGCTTCACGTAGTGCGAGATCCTGCGACTTCGTCAACATTTTGCGCGCAAGTCGACAACTTCCTGTCATTCGCCATTCAAATTCCCTTTTGACTTGGCGCCCTCTCAAAATAGGCTATATTAGCCATCATGCTTACGGCCAGTGTGGCTACTGCTAAAAATGAATTGTCCCGTCTGTTGCGGCATGTCAAACGCGGCGAGTCTGTTCTCATTACCGAAAGAAACAGACCAGTGGCCACTCTACAGCCGGTTGTCGCGGCGGGAACCGACGGCCAAAACGCAACGCTCTGTGCTCTTCATGAATCTGGAATTCTCACCCTTCCGAGCGGGGCTCCTCTGAACGTGGCCTCTTTTTTAGCCGCTCCTCGGGCAGTTCTTGCTGAGTCCTTAGATCTGCGCAGTGCCATTTTGGCAGAGCGGGCGGAGGAGCGATGAACTTCTGGGATAGCTCAGCTATCGTACCTCTTTTGGTGAACGAACCCGATTCCGTACGCAGGACGGAGTCCCTAATGGCCGACACAACCCTCATAGTTTGGTGGGGGAGTTCGATCGAATGTGAATCGGCCATCCAGCGACGCTTTCGAGACGGCAGTTTGAATTCTCTGGGTGCGCGGTTTGCCCGGGAACAACTGTCTGTCCTCAGCTCGGCTTGGCATGAACTCCTGCCTTCCGCGCCGATTCGAACGCTGGCAATCCGCCTTTTACGTACGCATCCGCTCCGCGCAGCAGACGCATTGCAATTGGCCGCCGCCTTGTTCTTTGCGCAAGAGAGTCGATCGTCCGTTTCCTTTTTAACGGCAGACAGCCGTCTCGCAGATGCTGCTGAAATCGAAGGTATCTGTGTGCTGCGCTGAATTAGATTTGTCTTTCGGTGACTTGCCCTGCGGAAGGGAACAGACGCTTTTCACCATTTTGCACTGGCTTATCGTCCAGTTTCTGAGACTTCAGTCAGTCTGAATTCATGCGTTAACCGCCGCAAACTTGATGGCCTCAATTCATCAGATGCATGCGCCACCGTTGGGTTGACGACTCGGCTTACAAATGATCACACAGCTTTGCGGCCTAAGCCTAACGTTTGTCGACAATAGGCGACGCTGCGTTCTAGCTCGGCGAGTTGATAGCTTTGCTCAGCTTGTTTCTTATCCACATCCGGGGCGGGTTTGAACGAGGGAATGGCGTGTCCTTTTGCTGCCAACGCTTCAAACTTTGCCAGCACTTCGGGGCGCCTGTCGTAATGATCCCAAAAGCTGGGCTTTTTGAACGGAAATGGTTTCGAAAAACCGGAGATCGTTTCGATCTGGAACGGAACATCAGGGCAAAGCGCCCGCCACCGGTTCATGTACGCAGGCCAATCCACGAGCCCCTCGCCGATGGCTGTCCATTGGACCATCGCCCCATCCTCGTAGCTCCAAATCATATCATCACGCAGGCTGGAGCAATTCGTGTATGGGCCGAGGCGCTCTAACAAATCTAACGGATCTTCCAGCGTCCAAGCCGCATTTCCTGAGTCAATGTTGACTCCAACGAAGTCCGGGCCGGCTTTTTCGATCAGTTGAATCAACTCCCAGGAATGCATATCTCCAGCGTGGTTCTCGACGGAAATTTTGATGCCTGCATCCATAGCAACTCCCTTGCACGCTTTGAGTACCTGGACGGTGTCCTCGATCCGTGCAAGGATTCCGCCCGGAGTTTTGCGGTCGTCCATGCTGCCTAAAATCACTCGAAACACAGGTGAGCCGAGGGCCTTCGAAACCCGAATGCCAGTGCGCAAGTGCTCCTCGGCAGTGCCCCATTTGGGTTTGAAGCGCACCGAAGTGGGGCAAATGCTCCACGACCCAGTGTAGAGGCGTAAATCGGCGGCGTCGGCCTGCGCTTTGACCTCTTTGAGGGCGCTGTCTTCGAGGGAAGGCAGGCAGTCGATGTCGGAGAGAAAGAGGGTGTCGAGTTTGAGTTTCGAGGCGTATTGGATGAGTTCAAAAGCGTTCCAGCCCATTGCGCGAACTGCGAAATTGTCCATGCCCAAGGCGGTCGGGCGAGGGGACAGGGCGGAGGCAGTGGGAGACGTTAGGGGAGAGGCCATCGCTGCGAGCGCGCTTGAAGTGAGGGCTTGAACGAAACTGCGGCGGGAGAGGTTCATGAGGGTTATTAGTGCTTTGTGCTTTGTTCAATGCGAGACAAAGTCTGTGGGGCTGAGTTTTTGAACAAAACTTTACGGCAAAGATCGACCATCTTAAAGATTGCATCGCGGTGGACTCCTGATGGCTGATTTTGGTGCGCTTTGTGCATAGAAAGGAGCGGTTGCGGCGACTTGCCAGCGGTCACGAGAACTATATCAATACGGTATGAGCAAAGTTAAGAAGCATCAGCGTGATTGTCCTGTGCTTGGCCGGTTTATTTCGTCTGCAGAATGCGGTTCGGGACGTGGAACCGCCTACGCCTGTCCTGAGCAGTGTGTGTATTTTCCGTTTACACCGGCGAATTACGATCAGCATTTCGCCTTGGAAAAAGGCCTCATTGGGGCTGCGCACTCGCGCGGGGAAAGGCATTTAAGCGAGGTGGCGCGCTCGAGGATGTCGGCAAAAATTAGGATACGTACTGGGGCGTATGATCAAGAAACTGCGATCCAGTCCGAGTTAGCCTGGGCGTACCACTGCGAGCGCGATGTGGAGGGGCGCTCTTTTGGGGAACGCTGGTTGGAGGACAAAGCCAGCGGCCTCAAGAACGACGAGCGTTTTTTGTTGTCACAGATGAATCAGGTTCGTCCTGTGCTTCTGGAAATAAATCGCATTGTGGATGATATCATTATCGAGGGAGTTGATCTCCTTACGGGCGAGGCGTTGCGAGTCCTCGACCGTTCGGCAGCCGGGAGCATGGGGCGGTACTTTGTGGTGCTCGTGTGGTTGTATCCAATGCCTCATTATCAACGGCTTAGCGGGACGGCGATGCTCATCCCTGATTTGCCAGACATCGAGCCCCAGGAATGGTTGCGGGAAATCATCGCGCATCTGGGCGGTCCATCGGGAGGCAGGGAGGAAGCCTATTGGTTGGCGGAGCATTTTCTGAGGGTTCTTGAGTCCATTCAAGCGGTTAGCGAAGCGCGGTTGGAAGCCATGCTTGGGGCAACCGACATGCAATGGATTACGACGGAATACGGTGTTCTTCCGTCTGCGGGCCTTGAGGAACTTTTTGAAAAGCAGAGCGATATGTTCTCCGACAGTCTGGAGGAGGAGGATATGAAACAGGGATTTGACCAAGTCTTCGTGTGGCTCGAGGCGGCGCCCTCGCTTGAACAGGGGCAAACAATGTCTTCGCCGGATGTTTCTAGCGTCGATTTGCCCAGTCGGTTGGTGCTTGGGCGCATTTTATTAGGAGGCGAGCGGCTTCGCTTGGAGGCGCAATCTCAGGAAAGGCACGGTGTTTTGCGGAACCGGTTTGAAAAACTTGCAGCAGGCCGAGTGAAGTTTTTAGGGGAGCAACACAAGGATTTGGTGGCCGAAGCGCGCACCAAGTTAGTCAGCCGGTATGATGCCAGTTTGGTTCCTCCCAAGCTGATTAAGAATCCAATTCAGCTAGGTATCCAACGCGAAATGCGCCTTGCCAAAGGGGCTGATTCAGAGCTGAGCGTCCTCGAAATCCGTCGCCAACAACTCGTCGCGCTAGTGGATTCCTCGCTCCCAGGTCTTGACGGATTGACCCCACGCCAGGCTGCTGCAAATCCCGCTTATCGAACGCGTTTGGTGCGGCTGATGAAAACGCATATTCGTGGATGCGACTCCGAGCGACGCCAAAAGGGGCTGGATCTCGATCTTAATCCGCAACTTGTAGAACTTGGCCTGCATGAATTGATCTCGGTAGCACCACCGCTTGGGAAGGTGGAGGAGAATTTGCAAAGGCGTGCTGGGATTCCAGCAGTCAAAAAACTTTCCGAGCGAGATTTAGCAGCGGGTATCAAATCCATGCACCGGCGCTTCTCGGAATTTAAGGACGCGGCTGACGCCGTGGATCGAGTGGTTCCCTGGTTGATGGATTTGGTGTCGGAGTTGACGTCATCGTTACTCAAGGAGGAGGAGTTGCTTATTCTTGATATACTTGTGGTGCGCGCCTTCCATGTGCTTTGGCCAGGAAACAGTCTGCCTCCCGATCTGGAAGACGTCGCTATCATGGAGGGAATGCAACGGGAGATCTCCGAACTGGAGCAGCTTTTGAGAAACGTTTCCGGCGCACAGGAGGAAGCCGTGATCGAGCGATGGTTGCACGAAACGCCTCAACCTTTGGTAATGGAGGATCTTTCTGGGGTTTTGTACAAGGCGAGTTCAGAGATTAAACCTGACGGGACAGGGACGGTTACTATTTTGGCGTTGCTCAAATCGCTTGTGGCAGAGTTGTCATGGGCTTCTGCGCGTTAAGGCCGAATAAAACGAAGGTTAACGCCGAATGCCAATGATTTGATCGTTTTCACTATGGTGACCGATCCAGAACCAGACCATGTCCGCACCGTCTTCTACAGCGACTGCCCTGTAATGAATGCCGATCCTCGCAGACCAAAATTTCCCTACTTTTTGAAATGGATTGAGGGGTGTCTCAAATCTCCTTTAAGTAATTCAAAGTTCTCATCTGCAAGCTTTTGAATTTACGTGGGAAGTTCTGAATAGAACCGCCAAAACTTTGAACTGGCATAGTGAATCACAGTTTCGAGCAGCGGCCCTCTTTGAGCTCTTTCAGGGCTTCGACGTCGGGCGAATCCAATCTACCTTCACTCACGTCTTGTTCAAATTTGTGATCCCATGCCGAGGCATCAAATTGCTTGAACCAGTTGCGTGGAGTCGCAAGTTCATGGCGCGAAAGGCGTCGTATGGAAGACTCGATTTTTTCGACGGTGCTCGAGGGATCACTCTAAATCATAACGCCCATGGGTGTAAAGAGTTGTCTGTAAAAGGCCGCACGAGGTTGCGGATGTCCGTCCAATGCCGAAAACTGAAGGTGCTAATCAAAAACAGCACCGGCCATGGATGAACAAAGTGCTTAGATGTGATGCTTTCCGTTTGGCGGGTGTTGGATTTGCGCCGTGATCCAATCGGGGTAAAGATGAGGGTTGAGCGGGGGATGTCTGATGTTCAGGTTAGAGAGATTGGGTTCTATGTCTAAGCATCCGGATTTTCTAGTAATTGGTGGGGGGATCATCGGGGTGAGCATTGCTCGCCGGTTGAGGGCCGTTTTTGAGGGGGCGTCGGTTACGGTGTTGGAAAAGGAAAGGGCGTTGGGAATGCATTCCAGCGGGCGCAATAGCGGGGTGATTCATGCGGGATTTTATTACTCGGCGGATTCTCTCAAAGCGCAGTTCACCCGACAGGGGAACCTTGCGCTGACGCAGTTTTGCGAGGAGCACGGACTGCCGCTCCACCGGTGTGGAAAATTAGTGGTGGCCCGTTCGGAGGCGGACTTGCCACAATTGGACGAATTGCTGCGGCGCGCCAAGGCGAATCAGGTTCCTTTGGAAAGTATCACGGAAGAGCAGGCGCGTGAAATCGAGCCTCGGGTCAAGACGGTTCAGCGGGCACTTTTTTCGCCGAGCACGTCCACGGCGGATCCGCTGGCGGTGCTGGAAGCGATGCGCGTGGAGGCCGAGCGTGAAGGGGTGAAGTTTACGCTGGGGACGCTCTTCGCCGGAAAGGGGCAGGGGAGGTTTGAGTCGAGGACGGGCAAGTCAACCGGCGGGTATGTGATCAATGCGGCGGGTCTTCACGCGGATTCCATCGCGCGGCAATATGGGTTTTCCCAGCATTACCGCATCATTCCTTTTAAGGGGTTGTACCTTTATGGGGATGAGACGGCTGGTCTTTTTCGCACGAACATTTATCCCGTGCCAGATTTGCGGAATCCGTTTCTGGGGGTTCACTTTACGTTGACTGTGGATGGTCACGTAAAAATCGGCCCCACAGCGATACCCGCGTTTTGGCGCGAGCAGTATGGAGGGTTGGAAAATTTTGATTTGGTGGATTGCGTGGAGACGCTGACAAGGGAGTTGGGGTTGATCGCGTTTGCGGGGTTCGATTTCCGGCGGTTGGCGGTGGAGGAGTTGCAGAAGTATAATAGACGCCATTTGGTGAAGCTGGCGGGAGAACTCGCGACGCAGGTCGAGGCATCGGCGTATCGGAAGTGGGGGCGGCCTGGGATTCGGGCGCAGTTGATGGATATTCGCACGAGAAAGTTGGAGATGGACTTCGTCTTGGAGGGAGATGCGAAGTCGTTTCATGTGTTGAACGCGGTGTCGCCTGGATGGACTTGCGCCATTCCGTTTGCGGCGCACGTTTGCGCTCGGATTAGCGGACTGCTGGGAGGTTAGCGCTCGGAAGGCGCAGGGAGTGAAGGCTGGGCTGGGACGTCGCGCCTCCTGCTTTGCTTTATCTGGCGAGTCTGAAAGAATGGCCCGCTTCGCTCTAATGACCCATGGAATCTAGTCCACAACCCAAGGCGCTCCTCATGGGCGCGACTCAGGCTTATCGCCGCTTGTTCGTTTATCTGATGCCGTATCGGCGGCGGTTTTTCGGCGGACTGGTAACCGCACTTTTGGCCGGGATGAGTTCGACGCTGCTCATGGCGGTGCTCACGGTCGTCTCCAAACTGGTGCTGGGCGGGGAGTTGAACTTTACCAAAACGCTGCCCTTGGTCGGCGAGGTGGATTTTACCCCTTGGATTCGACAGTGGTGGCCGGAAGGGGATTGGCGAACCTTGTCACGCGTGGCGGCGGTGTGCGCGCTGATTCCATTGTTCATGGCGCTACGCGGACTGTTGGATTTTCTTGCTAACTATCAGCTTACTTGGGTGCAACAGCGTTTGACTCTGGATCTTCAACGCAAGGTTTTCACGAGAATCATGGGGCGTTCGTTGGAGTTTTTTAACAAACAACGCGGAGCTGAGTTGATTCAAACGGCGTTCGGGATGACCTCCACTTGCGCGAGTGCGGCGATGACATTGGCGCAGGATCTGGTGCGGAGGCCGGCTGCGGTCATTTCTACGCTGGTGTATTTGACGGTGAAAGACCCGGTTTTCATGGGGTTTAGTTTGGTGGTGTTTCCACTTTGTATGTTGCCTGTGTTGCTGTTGCGCAAGCGAGTCTTGAGAGGTGCCAAGAGGGAGCAGGAGCAGGGTGCGAAGATTTCGGGGATCGTGATGGAGTCGATTTCAGGGATTCGCGTGGTGAAGTCCCATGCGCGTGAAGCGTATGAGATTGAGCGATTTACCGAGGCGGCAAAGGATGTCAACAGCACGACGATGCGGATTTACCGGATGGTAGAGATTGTCGGGCCGCTGGTGGAAACAACTGCATCCCTTGGAATTGCGGGCGGGCTAGTTTACTGCTGGTGGAGAGGGGTGCGCTTCGATGATTTTTCGTTCCGCGTGGGGCTCTTGGTGCTGTTGTATCCGGATATTAAGGCGTTGAGCCGGCTTCAGATGGTGGTTCAACGGTGCACGACGGCCTCGGATCAGGTGTTTAGGATGTTGGACGAGCGCTCGGAAATTGAGGATTCCCCGACTGCGTTGCATTTGGGGCGGGCCAAGGGAGCGATTGTTTTTGAAAACGTGACGTATGCGTATCGACCTGGGGCTGCGCCGGCTGTGAAGGGCTTGAGTCTCGAGTTTGAACCTGGCAAGTTTTACGCGCTCGTGGGGGAAAGTGGCGCAGGAAAGAGCACGATGATGTCGTTGATGCTTCGCTTTTACGATCCGCAGCAGGGGCGAATCCTGATTGATGGCTATGATCTTAAGGATGTTCAACAGACGTCGTTGCGCGAGAACATTGGGATTGTGAATCAGGATCTATTTCTGTTTCACGACACCATCGAAAACAACATTCGTTACGGGCGGTTGGAAGCCACTTTGGAAGAGGTCCGCGCGGCGGCTCAGATTGCGCACGCAGATGACTTCATCATGAAGCAGCCCCAAGGTTATCAAACTTTGGTTGGCGACAAGGGCTGCAATCTTTCCGGTGGGCAGTTGCAGCGAGTGACTATCGCACGGGCTATTTTGCGTAATTCGCCCATTCTGTTATTGGACGAGGCGACCTCAAATCTGGACACGGATACCGAGCAGGCGTTTAAGGACGCGTTGCGTGCTTTGCGTCAGGGCAGGACGGTGGTGGCGATCGCGCACCGGTTCTCAACAATCCTAGAAGCCGACCAGATTGTGGTGATGGATCAGGGCGGGGTGGTCGATCGAGGGAGCCATGCGGAGCTCGTCCTACGATGCGCTATGTATGAGCGACTGTTCCGGTTGCAGTTCTCAGTTGGAGAGGAAGCGCAGCCCGCTCTTTCCTAGAGTAACAGTTTTGTGAGGGGGGGTGATCACCCTCCACGATCCGTGCCGCGTCTTCTTAGAAATTGGCAATTGCTGGCAGTCACCAGCGCTGCGATTCTCCTGTGCTTGTCGTTGGCACGGACGTCTGCAGGCTTAAGCGAACAGATTGCGACCTGAAGTGATCTACATCGAACTCATAGAGTTCGTGTGTAAAATTTCGAGGTGGGGATTCACTGTAAAAGTTATCCCTTTGAGTCTCGCTAGTGTCTAAAGGCGCGGGTGAACAATGAAATTTTCCGTGGTTTAGAAGATGGAAAATGTATTGTCACTCGCCGCGTAGGTCACTGCCCGGGAGCTTCTTTGGCGCAGTGACTCTTTGTGGTTGAGCTGATTGCAGCTCGGCGGGTGAGCGGCTCCTTACACTGCGGCAGCTTCCTTCTTGGGGCGGCGAACTTTGTGCTTCAGCGCGGCTTCTTTGGCGCGGGTTTTGAGGCGCTCAAGGTAGGCTGCGCGGCGACGACGTTTCTCAATTTTGTTATTTTGTTGGCCCATAAAGTAAAGGTGAGCCCTAATCTATAGGTGGTTTTCTGGGTGGCACGCAAGGGCAAAGCAGTATGCTCAGAGCCGCTTTCTTTGCTCAGTGCGTGTTTACTGATTCACTTTGGAAGCTCGTCGCTTTTAACGCTCCTGACTCGCGTACAATCCTGCACGTCCACAAGTCCAATGAGCCAGCCAGCAGACCGCTAAAAACAAGGGGAAAGCGCTCCACCCGAAAAGTTCAGCCGCCAACAAGGCTCCAGTGAGCGGTGTGTGTGCAGCTCCAGCAAATACCGCGACAAATCCGAGGCCCGCACAGAGTGGGACTGGTAAACCGAGTGGCCCTGCAATCACATTTCCCAAAGTCGCGCCGGTGAAAAAGAGCGGAGTGACCTCGCCGCCCTTGAAACCGCTGCCCAAAGAAAGAGCCGTTAGAGTCAGTTTTGCCAGCCAGCTCCAAGCGAGGGCACCGTGCTCTGAAAACGCGCTGTAGAGGGTGACGGCCGCCGGGTTGAGACTCCATGTGCCAAGCCCAAGATAATCGCTCGTGCCACGTAACTGGCTGAGAGCAACCAGCAGACATCCTCCCAAAAATGGGGGGAGCCACCAGACAATCTGGCCCTTCTCTTGCAATGCCAAAATCCCGTGGTGCATCCGCAGGAACATTTTACCCGCCATACCGAACGCGAGGGCAGCGACTCCAAGAACCGCTAGCATAGAGAGTTGTGACCATTGTTTCCAATCGGGCATCGGGATGGTGTAGGCCACGTGGGTGATGCCCCACATGCGAGCGGTCCAATCCGCAAGGAGGGCGCTCCCAACGGCGAGAGGGAGATGACGCCACATCGGCTGCCGGGGTGTAGCGATTTCCAGCGCGAACATTGCCCCGGCAAGTGGCGTTCCAAAAATGGAGGCGAAGCCAGCCGAGACGCCGGCCACCAGGAGAGCTTGGTGTGAGGAGGCCTGGACTTGGGTCGCTCGAATCAGGAGCGCCGCAATTCCCCCGCCTATTTGCACGGCCGCGCCTTCCCTGCCTGTCGATGCGCCGCACAGATGCGAGAGCAGTGTGCTACAAAAAATGAGCGGGGCCATGCGAGCTTCCGCGGGGCCGTTTTGTAGCCGGATACGCTCTACAAGCAAGTCGTTGCCTCGGTTTGCCATGCCGCCGAAGCGCCGGTAGGCTGCCACCATGCACACCCCGGCGATGGGGAGGCCGTAAATCAGTTTGGGGTAGTGAAACCGCAGGGCTGTCACGTAGTCCAAGCTGCGAAGGAACGCGGCGCTCAGCGAACCGCTGGCGATTGCGACGCCGAGAGCCGAAATGATCAGCGCACCGTATTTTTTAGCGGAAACTGTTTTGGGCGAGGCGGCAATCGTTTCCATTCGCAAATCAAATGGGCAAAGTACTTTAGGCCAAGCTGGAATTCAGCCAGTTAGGCGACGTGAATGTCTTCAATATTGGCTACAAGCCTGGGGCGCTCCCCAGGTCGGGACGGTAGGGCACCAGGAATAAGGCGTCCTGTGGCACGCCACACTTCCCACCAACTTTGAGCAAATGTCAGTAGAGATTGGCCCTCCCCGGTGCCGATATTGCGAATATGAGGTTGCCCCGGCTTCACCTCTGAAAATTTTAGCGCTTCGCAAATCTTTTTTGCTACGTCGCTTACGTTGATGAAATCGCGAATTTGCGTGCCAGCACTCATCGGAAAGTCCGCACCGGCCAAGGCCGCTTTTCTGAGCGAGGGCCAAAATCTCTTTTCTGCTTCGCCCTCCCCGTAGACTTGGAAAAGACGGAGCACCTGCAACTCCAAGTTTAATTCACGAGCCAATCCTAAAAGCGCAACGGACGCAGTCGCCTTGGAAATGGGATAACTCAGCGTAGGCCGCAACTCGCAGCTTGGCGGAATCCGCTCATGGAGATCACCCGCGGAGCCGTATTCAAAGTATGTTCCAGTGGCGACGAATTTTCTCACGCCCGAATTAGCGGCGGCTTGAAAGAGGTTTGCGCTCGCTAACACATTCCAGTAGAGACATTTATCCAATGTGTCGTAGGGCGGATTTGGAGTGTGGGACGCGAGATGGACTACGCAATCAATTCCGGAAAAATGATTTGAGAGATCGTTATCTAGTTCCGCATCGACCCAATCTACTTCAAAATCCAGAGGTATTCTCGTGTGACTGCCGCTGCGGCGGAGGGCTTTGATACTATGACCAAGAGCGTGCGCCTGTTTTAGAAAGTTGCTGCCGACGAAACCAGTGGCGCCAGTGACAAATAAATTCATGGCTCAAAAGGGACTCTTGAAATCCTTGAAATGAATAAGCGACTGATCTCGGGAGGACTCTATTACTTCTTTGTTCACGTTCCAGTCATGGCCGAAGCTATTCCAATGAACGCCCATGTCGCACTCGCTGTCGTACTCCGTGGTCGTGTTGTAAACGATGACTGAATTATCCTCTAAAGACAGAAAGCCATGGGCGACGCCTTTAGGAATATAAATTAATTTTGGCTGAGCGGATTCTAAAATAACTTCGGCAACTGCTCCGTATCCCGGTCCAGTCCGGAGATCTAGCAAGACGTCCTTCACCGAGCCGGCGGCGCACAAAACGGTCTTAACGTGATCTCTTGGAGGTGCAAAGAAATGCATTCCTCGGACCGCATTTTTTTGCGAAGTGGTATAAAAAGATTCGGTAAATTCATGCTCCATCCCGTGGGCTTGAAAAAACGTTTTCGTGAATTTTTTAACGAAACTACCGCGTCGGTCCTGATGGTGGATAAGTTTTACGAGCCAAGCTCCTGGCAGCAGTTCCTTCTCGATTTTCATTCGGTAAATGGCTCGCTGATTTTACTTCAATCAGCTTCATCTCTGTTCTCTTACAATCTTGCGGCGCGGGCGCTCTCTTTTTTCCGTGAGACGATCTCTTCGTATTGTGTGACTGCGCTCGGTGAAATCATGTTGAGATGGTGCATAAAGATCGGGATCATGCCGTCTTCGGTTGTCAGCAAACGTGGCGGCACATTCTCCAAAAGAAAGGGAAGATTTTCCCGGAACAATGCAGGGAGGTGAAATGCGCCGTGAAACCCGAAGGTTGGGTAGGGCGGAATGGCGGCTTCGAAAGAAAAGTGCGAGGCCAACTCCACAGATGAAAACCGGCAGTTGTACTGACTTTCCAATAGGCCGCGCTTTCGTGTGCAAATTACCAAGTCTTCGTATTCCGTTAATATCTCATTCTCAACGATAGACTGAATTCCAAGGCAAAGCTTTCTTGATCTCCAGCAGAAGCCTCCGTTTCCGACTACCGGTCCGCTGGGCGTTCCAAACGGGGCTCCAATATAATCATAATGGTAGAAGTGCGGCGAAAACTGGTCTTTGTTCAGAATGAATCCATCGTAATGCGCGATTAAAATGAAATCAGTCTCAATGTACTTTGGAAGTTCTCTGATGACAAATTCACCGTAGGCAAGGGCTGATTTGAGCGTTGGAATCTGAACTGAGGGAACTCCGTTGTAGAACTCGGGGGTATCAGTAAAAACGGTAACTTTGTCGAATGAGAATCCGTTTATACAGTTATTGACGGCCACTCTGCTCAATACCGGTGCGGCGGTGTCAATGAAACATAATCCAACGGACGGTTTTTTGATTGAGTTACTCATTTAGGTTCGGTTTTTGCGTCTAAGATTGTATCGGGTTGGACTACTCGAATGTAAAACTATATGCGGGTGGAAATTTAAGTTCTGAATCGCGCCAAAGCTCAACTGATTTGTGATTTTCCAAAATTAGAGAGCCTGCTGCTTTCAAACTCTGGGTTCATCAGAGAATTCCAATGTGTTTAGCAATGTACTGGGAAACAGGTCTTTGGCCTGTGAACAGAGAAAGTGGCTCACGCTCATCTTCCCGTGTGTGGGAGAGAATGCTCCCGGTGCTCCAGAAAAGAGTCCGAGTACAACTTAGCGAGGTGAGGGCTGCGTAATATCAGCAGATTCTCTGCATTGCTTTCCTCTGCCGCCTTTGTGAAATTGAAGGAGCCTGTCAGGACAGTTTCCCCGTCAATGATCATCACTTTGTTGTGTGCGATGGCATGTCTGCCATCAATGTAAGTCGGAATTCGGGCATTCAGCAGAAAGTCAGCTTCGGAGTATTTGCCGGTTTTGTTACTTTTATCCAGAACAGCCTCCACTCGCACCCCGCGACGCGACGCCGCCACCAGCGCAGTGGCGATGGGAGCTGAGGTAAAGGAATAGGCTTGTACCAAAACGGTTTGGCGCGCTGCGTTAAGTTCACGCACCACCGCTTCCGTGCAACCGCCGCGCGGTGAAAAATACACCTCAGGGGCTGGGATGAGGCTGTGCTCGCCGGTTGTTTGTTGCGTTTTTTGCGCGGCTACATTTTTTTCTGTGGAAACGAACCGCTCGAGGAATCCCGGCGCGCTATGGGCTCGAGGAACAGGGGAGAGCAGATGGAAGCTCAGGAGGCAAAGTCCAAAAACAGAGGCACGCATAAAGATTGCGGGAGACAGCAAACGTTAGTCGAGAATAGGAATTTCGCTATAGCAGACTTCTTGATTCCTCCGCTTGCACGGACGCGTCGTCTGTTGCATTTTCTCTTCTCATGCAGCAACCCTTTCGTTTTATGCAATACCCCATTCTTGCTCTGTTGGCTTTGCTGCCTTGGGTGGGCGGGTGTGCGGCCCTTGCGGGAAAAACTTCCGATGCCAAGGCCAATTCAAAAAAGGAGGCGAAAGCAGAGGCCACTCCCGAACCGTCCCCATTGGAGGCGGCTCCGTGGAACGATGCCATTATTACTGCTCTGGAAAAGCTGCCCTTGGGCGGCGGCTATGCGACCACGCTGGTGGCGAGGGATGCGCTGCAATCCGCGGTAGCATGGGAGGATGGGCGTCCCGCGTTGCGACCGGCGCTGGCGCAGCCCAGTTTTTGTTCCGGAGCCACGTATCTAGTTTGGCTGGTTGCTTTGGCGCAGCAGCAAAAGGCGGCTCAGTTAAAGTTGTCACCGGAGGTTTGGCGCGCCTTGATCGTGGAGGGGCAGGGCGACGGAGAGGGCGTGTGGGGGCGCTGGAATGCGAATGGGCCGGGCACTGCGCGTCTCTTTCAGGAAACGGGAATTGGGACTAATTTTACTGATATTCAAAAGGCCAAGGCGGGAGATTTCCTAAAGATTTTTTGGAATGATTCCATAGGGGCAGCCGAAAAGGGGCACTCCGTTATTTTTGCCAGCACGGGCATGGAGAAAGGAGAGGAGACAGTTTCGTTTTGGAGCAGTAACTTGCCAGGAGGTTATGGGAACAAGACTGTCGCGCGATCTAAGATTAAGCGGATGGTGTTTTCGCGTTTGGAACATCCCGAGCGTCTAGAATCAGTGCTCGATTTGCCTCCTCGTGATAGTTTTCTGAGTAGTTTAGAGGAGAAGAGTGTCTCTCCGGCGGAAGCTGCCAAAGTAATTGGCCTGCCTAAACTTTAGTGCGGACCAGTGCTAAGCGGGAGTTTATGTGGCCCCGTAAGCAAACATTCTTCGATGTCAGCGGTTGAGTGTGGAATGTGGCTTGCGTCAAAGTGTGGCAGTTGATTAAAGATTGGTCAGTAGGAATTTCCTGCCAATTGAATCGTTTGACGCTAAGTCGGCCCAGATGTCTGCATGAAAGCTCGAGAGCTTACATTGATCATTTTTTTTATCGTATGTGGAGAGTCGAGATCGCTTGCCGATCCGCCTGAGAAAACTGATTTGGTCATTCCTTTAACCACCTCAGAGTTTTTGCTACCGGGGAAATTTGAGTGGCAAACTGATCTTTCAACCGAGGGAGAGGTATCGATTCATGTGAATCTCTCTTTGCAAATTCTCGAAGTTTATCGTGGAGAAATCCTAATTGCTCGCTCGAGCATCAGTTCTGGGAGGACGCATCGTTCAACTCCCAATGGAGTGTTCAGTATTTTAGAAAAGGACGCCGTGCATTACTCCAATCTGTACAATAATGCACCGATGCCGTTTATGCAAAGACTTACTGTGGATGGGCTTGCTATTCACGCTGGCGCCCTTCCTGGGGTGCCTGCCTCCCATGGTTGTATCCGAATTCCCCATGCTTTTGCACGGAGGCTCTTTCAAATCACTTCGAAAGGAAATGCGGTTCACATTTTTGGAGACTCTACGCAGTACAGTTTGGCGGCGATGAAGAATAAACAGAGTCGGCTCCCAGTTGAAAATCGCATTGCCAAGCAAACTATAGTGCCACTCTCCGATGAAAATATGAGCCGCCCAAAGGGAGCGGATTTATTTCAACGCCAAACCGAATACCCACGAGTCCAGCTCGTTTATGTGCCCAGTAAAAAGCTGGACGAGTTGGAGCGTGAAGAGCTCCAAGTACGAAACGACATTAGTTTAAGTCAAACGCAACGGCAAAGGGAGCTCAACAGATTGTGGGCCGAACAACGCGCTGTAGCGGGAAAGCCTTAACAAACAATACAGCGAGGGACGTCAATGAACTTCCCAAAGCCTTTCTGATTTGAAGATATCAGAACGCTCTGGATTTAACACATTCTAACTGGCGTTTTAGCTCCCGCGAGTGCCTGTAAAGGGCATCTTCCAGTAATGCATCACCCTTCAGACTGCACGGTGCCTGCCCCGTTATTTGCAGCGAGAGTCAGGCTCGGAGTCAAATATACTTAACGACCTCTTCTGTCGGAAAGCGAACTTTGGGCTGGTGCGCATACTTGTCGTCTTCAGCGCGGTAGCCGAGTGCCAATCCGCAGACAGAGGCGTAGCCTTCCTTTTCGAGCCCGAGAAGCGCGTCGTAGTGATGTGCTTCGATGCCTTCCAGCGGGCAGGAGTCAATTCCTAGGAGCGCGGCCGCCGCCATGGTCTGACCTAGAGCGATGTAGACTTGGCGAGAGCACCAGTTGTCCACCCAGCCTTGCTCCGTGGCCTGTTTGTGGGTGTTTAAAATAAAGCCGCGGTATCCCTCCAGCGACTCGATGCTCACATTACGAACTTCGGCAGTGCGCTTGATGAAATGATCTACATCGGCCACCGAAAGGTTTTTACGATAGGCAAACACCACCATGTGCGACGCATCAACCGTCTGGGTCTGGCCCCAGGAAATTGCCGGCAACTGAGCGCGTATCTCTGGGTTTTGCACCACAATAAAGCGCCATGGCTGGAGTCCGAAAGAGGACGGTGCCAACACCATAGCGGCTTCAAGCTCCTGCCATTGGGCTGCGGGGATTTTGCGGGTGGAGTCGAATTTCTTTGTGGCATAACGCCAGTTCAAAGCATCGGATACGAGGTGGTTCGATACAGAGTTCATCAGTCGGTAAATTCAGGCGTGAAAATAGAACTCAAAGATAGCGGACATTTAGCCGGGTGAGGGAAGGAAAATCCCTGCTAGAGGGAGAAAAGCGGAGGGGCCGAGGGCGCGCAAGGCCGTCTAGGGTCTTTGATCTACTCTATCCTGGCGGGGGTTCTGGTGGCAGGTTTCCCTCATTCTCCTGAATTTGCCGCAGCACTTCGGAGCGGTCCTCTACCTCGTCCCAGACTTCTTTGGCGACGTAAATTGGAGCACCTTGTGCCACTGCCAGCGCCACGCAATCGCTTGGACGGCCATCGAGTTCGATGATTTTGCGCTCAAAGAGTTCGTTCTGACAACTCACGATCAAGCGGGCGAAGTAGGTTTCACTTTTGACCTCGTTGATGATTACTCGGTCCACCTTTGCGCCGAGCGCCGTCATCAGGTGGCACATTAAATCGTGGGTCATTGGGCGTTCCCTAGGCACCCCCTTCATCAGCACGGAAATAGAGGCTCCCACGGTCTCATCCACATAAATAACAAAAACTTTCTCCTCGTTTCCCAAGAACACCGCGCGCCCCGTGTTGAGTGGTAACACAGAACGGACTTCCACAGGTACCACGAGCTTGTTCATGCTGTTAGACTAAGTCAAAAGTGGGAACGCCTCAAGAGCGGGAGTCTAGGGAAATCCCTTAACTTGCCTCCGTGTTCCACTCATCACGACTCATCCAGCCACTCCCTCCCCCTTATGAAAAAAGCGCTTCACTTCCTTCTCTGGCTCGCCGTGGCTCTTCTCGGTGGCGGTGCCTATGCGGTTATCGCACTACGTCGGGCCGAGCCAGTTAACTCTGTCTATTTGTTAACCGCGGCTGTGTGCACTTACGCCATTGGGTACCGGTTTTACTCCAAATGGCTCGCTGCACGCGCTCTGGCTTTGGAGGATTTGCGGGCGACCCCGTGTGAACGCAATGAAGATGGACGCGACTTTGTGCGCACGAATCCGTGGGTGGTTTTTGGCCATCACTTCGCCGCAATTTCTGGTCCCGGGCCGTTGGTTGGCCCCGTGCTGGCTGCGCAATTCGGATACCTGCCGGGGACCTTGTGGATTCTGCTTGGCGTGGTGCTTGGAGGCGCGGTGCAGGACATGGTGATTTTGGCGGCGTCTACACGGCGGGACGGGCGTTCTTTGGCTCAGATGGTGCGCGATGAGGTGGGGCGGGCCGCGGGATTTGTGGGCACTGTGGCGGTCCTGGCGATCATGGTTATTTTGTTAGCGGTATTGGCGCTGGTTGTCGTCAACGCGCTGGCGGAAAGTCCTTGGGGGGTATTTACGGTCGCTGCAACGATTCCCGCGGCGATGTTGATGGGCGGGTACATGCGCTTCATCAGGCCGGGTAAAGTGTTAGAGGCGTCTGTGATGGGTGCGGTGCTTTTGCTGGCCTCGGTGTGGGGCGGGCAGTTTGTACACTCGAATCCGGAGTGGGCCGCTATCTTTCGGCTCAAGGCCCATACGCTGGCTTGGAGTGTGATTTTGTATGGATTGGCGGCTTCTGTTTTGCCGGTGTGGCTGTTACTGGCACCTCGGGATTATTTGAGCACGTTCTTAAAACTCGGCACAATATTTGCCTTGGCCCTCGGCGTGGTGATCGTGTTGCCGGACTTACATATGCCTGCTTTAACCCAGTTCGTGGATGGGAGCGGGCCGGTGATTCCGGGGAAGTTGTTTCCCTTTTGTTTCATCACTATTGCCTGTGGTGCAATCAGCGGCTTCCATGCGCTGATCGCCAGTGGGATCACGCCCAAGATCATTACGCGGGAGCGATTCATTCGCCCGGTGGGTTATGGAGCGATGTGTTTAGAATCTTTGGTGGCGATTTTAGCGCTGATTGCGGCATGCACCTTGGAGCCCGGGGTGTATTTGGCGATCAATGTGAAGGCGGCCGGCGCGACGCCTGCACTGGTGGCGGAGGCAACGGTGGCGAAAATCAACGCGTTTGGAGGGCCGTTTAATGTGAGCGTGGCGCAAATGCAGGAGCTTGCGAGGACGGTACAGGAGGAAAGTTTGTTCGGGCGAACGGGTGGGGCAGCCACATTGGCGGTGGGGATGGCGCGTCTGTTTGCGTCGGCCTTCGGCGACCAAATGCTGGGTTTGTGGTACCATTTTGCGTTGATGTTTGAGGCACTTTTTATCCTCACAACCCTCGACGCCGGAACGCGGGTGGGGCGTTATCTTCTGCAAGGTGCACTAGGTTCTGTTTGGAAGCCGTTGGGGGATCCCTCTAACACGCTTTCTAATTTCCTTTGTAGCGGTCTGATTGTCAGCGCCTGGGGCTTTTTTCTGTTAAACGGCGTTGCGGATCCAGAGGGAGGCACGAAGGCGCTTTGGCCGATTTTCGGAATCGCCAACCAACTGCTCGCCAGCATCGCGCTGTGCTTTGGCACGCTGATTTTGCTGAAACGTCAGTTGCGTTTGCCTGATGGGCGTCCTGCAATTGCTCTGGCGACCGCGTTGCCCTTGGTATGGCTTTTGACGGTGACGACCACTGCGGCTGTTCAGAAAATTGGTCATGCGGACCCTCGCATCGGGTTCCTTGCCGCAGCTCGCAAGGCGGACACGGACTACGTCCAGTTACAGCTCGAATTGGAGAAGGTAGCGAACGACGCCACTGCGGCGGAGGCGGTCGGGAAAAAAATGAGAGCTGCGCGGCGGGTGAGTCTTAACATGCGCACGGATGCGGCGGTGACCATTGGGTTTTTGACGCTGGTGGCGGTTCTCCTAGGGATTACGAGTTGGGAGGCTGCGTTGCTGTTGTCGCGGCGGAAAGAGGCGGTGCTTTCCGAGACGGAGCCCGTCTGGTTGGCGGCGCCCGACGCTCAGCGCAATGGCGTGCCAGTGGCAGGAATCGTGGGATTGGGACTGGCGTTGATCCAGGAATTATCCGGTCAGGCTGCAGTGGAGCGAGAACGTCTGGTGCAGCAAACTCAGTGCGAGTGTCCTCCCAATACGAACCCGAGGGCGAACGCGTTTTTACTCAGTTCTAAGCGCCGGTTTGAGGGCGTGAACCGCTGTTGTTAAGCCAGCGGGCCAAGTCCCCCAGAAACGTTTGTTCCCCGAAACCTTGCCCCGCGCGTTTTTAACCGCCGCTGGCGAGCCGGACAAGGGTACGCACGCCAAAGCCTGTCGCACCGGAAGCCAGTCCATGTTTGTCACTCGAGCAATGGGCGGTGTAGGCGATGTCCAAATGCACCCAGGGGGTCTTTTCCACGAAGACTTTTAAGAAGGCGGCCGCCGTACAGGCTCCTCCCAAACGGCCACCGCTATTTTTAATTTGAGCCACGTCGCTGCGAATACGCTCGATGTGCTCAGGAAATATCGGCATCGGCCAGACGCGTTCACCGCTTTCAGCAGCCGCCCGCACCACGTCCGCCTGAAACGCGTCATCGTTGGACCAAAGGCCTGCCGCTGAATCCCCCAAAGCGACTCCGCAAGCTCCCGTCAGTGTCGCCAGATTGATAATGCGCGCCGCTTTGTGCTCCGAACGAGCCCAGGAAAGTGCGTCTCCCAAAACCATGCGCCCCTCCGCGTCGGTGTTGACGATTTCCACGTTCACCTTGTTGTGCATCGTCACGATGTCCCCCGGACGATACGCCGTCCCGCTGGGCATGTTTTCCGCCGCCGCCAAAATTCCAACAACGTTCCGGCGAACGCTCAAGCGAGCAATCGCCTGCATCGCGCCGAGCACTGCCGCGCCGCCGCACATATCGAAAATCATCTCCTCCATATTGCCCGCCGGCTTGATGGAAATGCCGCCCGTATCAAAAGTGATGGCCTTCCCTACAAGCACCAAGGGAGCTTGGCCTTTCGGTCCGCCTGCATGGATTAATTCAATCAGCCGCGGGCCCCTCGAACTGCCGGAGCCAACGGCCAGGATGCCGCCGAATTTCCGTAGCTTTAACTCCTTTTCATCCAGCACGCGGCACTTCAACCCGCATTGTGCGGCGACAGTTTTCGCGGCGGCGGCGAGCGTTTTGGGGTAAAGAAGGTTGCCCGGGGAGTTAGCGAGATCGCGGGCGGCATTTGCGGCCTCCGCGAGGATGAGACCGTGTTCGGCGGCTTTCTTTGCGTCGGCGAGGTCCTTTTTGGCGACAACGACGACCAGTTCAGCAACGGGTTCAGTCTTTTTGGGGCGGAAAGTCTCGAAGCGATAAGCGCCTAAGACGAAGCCTTCCACCGCGCTTGCCACGTATTTGGGATGCTCATTGAGGAGCAACAGCACTTTGCGCTTGCCACGTTTGCGCAGGGCCAGCGCCGCTGCGCCTGCGGTTTCACGGATTGCTGCATCGTCTAGTTTTGCGCTCTCCCCCAAACCCGCGTACAGAGTGGACGCAGCTCTTTCGCTCAGAAGTGCGCCGACGTCGCCGGAGAATTCGGCATCAGAGGGCGGCGGCACTAACGAGGCTCGCTCGTCTTTGCAAATGAACTTGAGGGTGGTCCATGAACCGGCGGGTGGCTCCGAAACGATGCGCAGTTTCACTAGATTATTTCCCCAAGTTCACGGTTTGGCAGGAGAAGATGTCGGGATTATCGAGCAGTTCCGCCACTAGGGCTGGGCCAGGGACGGAGTCGAGATTCAGCACGGTCAGAGCGCGCCCGCCGACTTCGTTTCGAGAGAGCGACATGCTTGCGATGTTGACTCCGTGTTTGCCGAAAAGGGTGCCGACTTCGCCCACAATCCCGGGGCGATCCTTGTTTTCAAAAATGAAAATCACGCCCTCAGGACGCGCTTCCACGTGGCGCCCGTTGATTTTTACGATCCGGGGCGTGCTGCCAAAGAAGGTGCCAGCGACAGAAGACCAGCCGCCTTCTCCGGTGGCTGTCAGCTCTATGAGTTCTGCGAAATCGGGGGAAAGCGACTCGCTGGATTCTGTGACATTGAGTCCTAAATGCTCCGCAAAACCCGGGACATTGACGATATTGACCTCTTCTCCGCCAGCCTGACGCAGGAATCCCAACAGCACCGCGCGGGTAACTGGCTTGGTGTTGAGCTCGTTAATTTTGCCCTGGAAGTTAATGTTGATGGCGCTGCTTCGCTTGGAAACGATCTGCGAGAGGAAAAGGCCCATCTTCTCCCCCAAACTCACGTACGGGGAAAGTTGGACCATCGTCTTGGCATCCACGCTGGGCATGTTCACCGCATTTCGGATTTCACCCTGCAAAATGGCGGCGCGGATTTGTTGTGCGACCTCGATGCCGACACTCTCCTGAGCCTCGGCGGTGGACGCGCCCAAATGGGGCGTGAATACGACGTTGTTGAGTTCGCGCAACGGACAGTTTGCGGGGGGCGGCTCCTGTTCGAAGACGTCCAGTGCGGCGGCGGCGACGTGGCGTGTTTTGAGGGCGTTGAAGAGTGCATCCTCGTCCACAAGGCCACCGCGGGCGCAGTTGATGATGCGCACGCCTTTGCGGGCCTTGGTCAACCTTTCCGCATTGATCATGTGCTTGGTCTCGGGCGTGAGCGGCATGTGGACGGTGATATAATCCGCCTGCGGGATGATTTCATCCAGCCGTTCCACCAGTTCCACTCCCAAAGATTTGGCCCGTCCCGCCGAGAGGTAGGGGTCGTAGGCGAGCACTCGCATTCCGAAGGCGATGGCGCGGGAGGCCACTTCTGTGCCGATGCGTCCCATTCCTAAAATGGCGAGGTTTTTTCCGTGTAACTCTACACCCTCAAAGCTTTTGCGATCCCATTTTCCGGCCTTCACCGAGGCATCTGCTTGAGCGATGTTGCGGGAAATGGCCATCATCAGCGAGAAGGTATGTTCGGCGGTCGAAACGGTATTGCCGCCGGGAGTATTCATCACGATCACCCCTTTTTTGGTGGCGGCCTCCACGTCGACGTTGTCTACGCCCACTCCGGCACGGCCCACGACCTTGAGTTGAGTCGCAGCCTCCAAGAGACGGGCGGTGACTTTGGTCTGACTACGCACCACGAGCCCCTGGTACTGACTGATGATTTTAAGTAGCTGTTCCTCGGTTTGGCCGGTGATCACATCTACTTGCAGGAGTTTGCCTTCGGCTAATTCTGCGATGCCGCGTTCGGAGATGGGATCTGCTACAAGGACTTTAGGTATGGTCATATCGAAAAAGAGAAATAGCGTGGGATTCTCTTTGCCTTCAACCGAAGCGCAAAGGGAAAAAAGTTTTTTCCAAAAATCGCCCTTACAAAGAGGCGGCCTTCAATTATGGCAGAGCAAAAGGGGAGGCCAAAGCGCTCGGTAAGCGCTGCCTTAAATAATTGTTAAAAAGCCTCTCTGGCAATTTGTTAACGACGTCACCTTTGGCAGCGAATCTGACAGTCTTCATGAGGTCAGACTGAACTCGGGGAAATAGAATTTGTGCTTTACCTTCCCACACGGGCTTTCAGTGACACGCTCAGCGGCATTGTTCAGCCGTGAAGCGCCTCCAAAACAAGTCTCGGATGCCGCTCCACCATGCTCAGTAACACCTGAGCCGGACCATCAGGGTGTCTCCGCTTCTGTTCCCAGTTTTGAAGGGTACGCTGATTCACCCTCATAAACAGAGCAAGCTGTCGTTGTGTGAGGCCGAGCTTTGCCCGAAGAGCCTTCACGTCGGGAGTCGTCAAGGGTTCAGAAGCAGCAGTTTTCTCAATAACAAACTCACGTGAAGGCTCCATTTCACCGCGCATGATTGCCCCCATTTCGCTCACACCTTGAAGCAGGTTATTAAAATCCTTCTCGTTCATAATGTTTCCTTTTTTACGTATTCGCTAAGTGTGGCTAATTGTTTGGTAGTCAGGGTTTCCTGTTTGTTTTTTGAGTAAGCGGTTACCAGATAAATAAAAGTCTCCGTGGCGAGGTAATAGATGACTCTGATCCCTCCGCTTTTTCCCCGTCCTCTCGCTGCGCACCTAATCTTCCGCAGGCCTCCGCCTCCCTTAATTAAGTCTTTGGCCCCGGTAAAGAAGTTTAAAACTTCGTCGAGAAGGACAATAAGCCCGTCGTGCTGGTGCCCGTTGTGCCTGAAAACGTACTTGTCACCCCTAAGCGCACAGAATGTTTATCTTTGAAGGTAGCCGAAATGCCGCCGTCCAAGACGGTGTCGTCGGCGCTTCGATTGCCCCCTTGGATGGTGAAACTTGTGTTTGAAATTCCCACAAAGTTTGCACCCACCGCTTTGGAATCCTTGGGAAGGTTGTGCTGCCAATAAACGCCGCCATCAGCAGAGTATTCCATGTCCTTCGCCCTCAGCTTGACGCGAAAACGCTGCCCCACCTTTGTTGTGATTTGATAATCCGAGAAGGCGTCCAGATGCGTGGGCAATCCCAAATTGCTCGCCTCGGTTTCGTTCGATGCTGTCTGAGAATATCTCAAATAACTCACACGGAAAACCGAGGCGGTCTCGAAGGCGCTGTCCGCTGGCAACAAAAAGATCGCGAATCCGAACGACGCCCGGAAATCCTGACTCTGAAACTTGGATTGATACTGAAAGCCACCGAAATCGGTTCGCTTGGAATCATTTTCAGACAGTCCAAAAAGGACCGAAGAGTCCACGACGAATTGCTCCATGGGCAGAACAGCATAGAGTCCCAAATGCCAAGAATCGCTGTTCACCTGCGCGTTGTCTCCCGAAGCCCGCATCGTGCCAGTCGCCCCCATCAGACCAAGCCGCAAACCACCGAGAGTCCGTTCGACCCCGAGCGCACCGCCGATTCCACGAGTGCTACTGCCTGAAAAAATGCCCTCAGCAGGCTCTGCCTTCTGATTCGCACTGCTGGTGTAGCCGCTGGTCCAGGCTTCCCATTCTCTAGGCTCCTCGTTTTTCGAGATGCGCATGGGCACTTGATTGTTGGGATCAAAGAAAACGGTGTCACTGCTGTAACTAAAAGTCGCACTGCTGGCTGCCACGGCCGCGACCAAATCCACGCGATTTTCAATCGTCTCACCCAATGCTCCCAAGCGAGCAATCCCTGAGCGCGCTGAATCCGCCACAAGGCCCGGTGCCATTTGACTCAGCACGCGCGCTTTGGCATCGCCGTTGCCCCCCAGTTTCGCAATCGCGTTATTCTGCTGATTCACAGCGGAAATCACCTCCGAAGAGAGCGTCCCGCCCATGTTTAAGGAATCAAAAACCTTCCCAATGGAGCGCAGTCGTGACGCTAGCGACAAATCTTCAGCCTCAGTTTTGTCTATGGATGAAAGCGTCCCATTGAACGTGGCGATTAGTTTGTCCGTGTTGGTGATTGTGTAAAACGCGTTACGATCAAAAGCCAAGGTGCCTGATACTGCTAGAGCAGCGCCCAGTGGGTCAGAGCAGTTGACCACATCGCTCAACAACAGGGGTGAGTTTTTAAGGACCACGGAGGTGCCGCTCAGTCCCAAAATTTGAACATGGGGATTCAAAGTAAGCCCCGAGGTGCCGCCTGAGACGAACAGTTTGACGGTGGAAATCGTGCTGGCTTGGATGTTCGCCGCGCTAATGTTTAGTTGCACGTTTGCATTTGCAAAGGTGCTTGCCCCCGTTCCTGTCACCTTGAATTTGGAGCCCTCGTTGAGGATGAAATTCCGATCAGAGGAGAACACATAAGGAGTGGGCCCCATGTTCAGTGTGGCGAGCGTGTTTACGGTGTAGCTGACGGTCCCCGTGTTGGAGATGGTCTGCATTGTCAAACTCCCTTCGGCAACCGTGACGTTCCCGCCGTTCAAGCTGAGCGTGCCTACATCCAAAGTCCCTTTTCCCAGTTTGGTAAATGCGTAAGAACCCGCGTTCAACGTACCCCAAACCCGACTATCGCCTCCGCCGGGGACCGTAAGGTTCAAGGCTCTGTCCATCCGCGCTCCTCCCAGAAACTGCACGCTGGAGATGGTCGCATTCGTGTAAGTGTCGGACTCGAGGTAGTCTCGGGTCTCATATTCGTCCTTGTTATGACCAAATACAATGTCCGTTCGTGCATCCACTGAGCCTGAACTTAAAATGCTGGTGATCCTTAATTGTGGGGTTATGTGATCTCCAACGCCTTCGTTGGGAAAGTTTTTAAACAGCGTGAAGCCGCCAAGATCAAGCGTTGCGCCGTTATGAAGCTTAACAAGGCCCGACCCGTCAAGTGCTTGTGAACTAAGTAGTTTCAGGGTTCCTCCATTGACGCCGATATCTCCGGAGCCAACACTAAGGCGGTTTGGGAATCGGAAAAAGTTCACTCCACTCAACTCAACGGTGCCTTGCAAATCAGTACTCAAAGCGCCACCGGAGATTTTCAATCCGAGTGGAGCACCAAAGTTTGCGTCTCCCGCTCCAGAAATATTCCCCGTTATCCGAAGAACCGTCCCAGTATTTGAGGTCACGGTGGTGGAAGTCCGAAAAGTCATGCTACCAGATTGGGTTACGGTCCCAGATGATATATTAACAAAATGCCCGCCATTTTGCACTGTAAGTCCCTCAAACGGGCCGGCGCCAAGAATGACAGGCCTTGTGTTCTCCCCTGGCTGGGTAAAAACAATGGTGGATCTCAGGCCATCGGCTGCCGGCGCAAGGATAATCGGGTTCGTGCCGGAGCCGAGTAGGCTCATGTTCCCGAGAACGAGTGCCCCTTCGCCCACGATAATGCTGCCTGAAATCACCGCATTTGAGCCGTCCAAATACACGGCACCAGCACCGACCTTATTCACTGCGCTCTGAATCACGACATCCTTCAAATAAGCACTGTTCTTCAAATAAGCACTGTCTGCTACTGTAAATGTGTTGGGGTGGTCGCGGAGTTGACTAACGACGTCCTTCAAAAGAGCATTTTCTGTAGCCCCACTTGGATCGCCCACTAAGTTTACTGTGGCATCGGAGGAGACATAGCCGCGCCCAGAATTCGTCCCGCTACCAATCAGCGTTCCTTTGACGAGGTTCAGCGTTGTTCCAAAGCCGCTAATGGTACTCGAGAAATTAATGTCCGTATTCGGATTGTAAGGATTGGGTAGTCTCAGTCCCAACGTGCCGCCTTGGAGGTTTAAAGTCACCCTTGTGGCGCCTGAGGTCGAAAGAGATCCGACTCTAACTTCAGCGGGCGAGTCTCCGATGTTGATTGTGACGGCACCACTCGTAACTCGGCGCACCCCAATTACAGAAGAACCCGACGCCGTGATGCTCCCTCCGCTAGTCGATGCACGTAAATCTTCAAGTGCCAACCATCCTTGGAAAGTTGGATCCGACCTAGCAACATTCAGATTGAAACTACCTAAATCCAGTGTGCCATCAACAATCACAGTTCCCGCAATATTTAATGTAGAGTTGCCCGACAGTGAGCTGTTCTGATAGCGGACCTTTGGGGGATAGGGAAAGTTCGATATATCGGAAACGCTTCCGATTGTAACCGTCCCGTTCATAGGGCCCAAGTCAGCTGCAAAGAGGGCGCTCGGATGCAGGATCGTTACGAGCAGGATGGCTAATGCACTCAATGCCCTCAGCATGGGCCATTTGTGATGGAGAGCGTTGAGCCGATACGAGGGCGATTTTCCATCAGGAGCAACCCTTTTTAATCCGCAAACAGGGGCAGACAAGGTACATTGAAGGCTTGGCATAAGGGGGGATTGGCCATTTTTGAATGCCTGCCGCAATATGTCGAAGATAAAAGTCGCGATAGATTTGCTAACGTTACAATACTGTCGGGGCTTGATTTAGGGTGACCTACTCAATGTCTGAAAGGTATTGCTATAGGCGCGCAAAATGCTGATCTAGAACAAATAAAGATAGGACATGGCTATTTGCTAGGAGTTGTCTGCCGTTATGTTTTGTGTGTGAGAAGATTTTTCCCGAAGATGCGCGACTCAGCTTTAGAGATTTGAAACTCCGCTCAAAGCTTTTCCAAGAAGTTGGAATATCCTTTGTTTACAAGCGCAGTTTCCGCTCAAACTATCATTCTCCCCCTATGAAACTTATTCTCCATTTCGTCTTTCTTTTCGCGACCTGCTTCTCTCTTCAAGCGGCAGGATTGGCTGGGAAACATCCGAACATCATTTTCATTCTTACCGATGACCAAGGGTATGGAGATATTTCCGCCCACGGTAATCCCGTTCTCAAGACTCCGAACATGGATCGCTTGCATGACGAGGGGGTTCGCTTTCTTGATTTTCACGTCAGCCCCACTTGTTCGCCTACGCGATCTGCGCTTTTAACGGGGCGACATGAATTTAAAAATGGAGTGACCCATACCATTCTCGAAAGAGAAAGAATGGCTCTGGACGCCACGACTCTTCCACAAGTGCTCAAAAAAGCGGGCTACACTTCTGGGATTTTCGGCAAATGGCACTTGGGGGATGAGGATGCCTACCAGCCTGAAAACCGCGGCTTCGACGAGGTCTTCATCCATGGCGCAGGTGGGATCGGCCAGCACTATCCAGGTTCCTGCGGAGATGCTCCCGGCAACATGTACGCCTCGCCGTTGATTAAACATAACGGGCAGTTTGAAAAAACGGAGGGTTACTGCACCGATGTTTTTTTTGCGCAGGCGACGAAGTGGATCGAAAAAGTGAAGGGAGAAAAACCGTTTTACGTGCACATCGCCACCAACGTCCCTCACGGCCCGCTACAGGTTCGGGACGAGGATCTGGCCCGTTACAAGGACAAGGTTGCTGATCTGGACGCGGCAAAGTTTTTCGGGATGCTTGCAAATGCCGACGACAATATCGGGCGGCTTTTGGCTAAACTTTCAGAGTGGGGAATCGAGAAAAATACTCTCGTGATTTTCATGAATGACAACGGCGGGACCGCTGGATGCAAAGTGTTTAACGCAGGGATGCGAGGCACCAAGGGGACGCCTTTTCTGGGCGGCACTCGAGCGTCGTCGTTCTGGAGATGGCCCGGCACCTTGAAGCCGGCCGATGCGAGTCAACTCACCGCGCACATCGATTTTCTCCCAACCTTGGCCGAGATCGCAGGTGCCTCGCTCGACGGAAAAGCCGCTGCCCAGATCGAGGGACGCAGCCTTGTGCCGATTCTCGAAAACCCAGCCTCGGAATGGCCGACTCGTACGCTCTTTACACACCTCGGTCGCTGGGCAAAGGACAGTTCCCCAGAGACGGGTAAATACATGAATTGCAGCGTTCGCACGAAAGACTTTCATCTGGTGAACATCTCAAAGCAAAACAAGCCTGAGTGGATGCTCTTCGACCTCAGGAACGACTTCGGAGAGGCGCACAACGTGGCAGCGGAGAACGGGGCTGTTTTCGAAGAATTAAAAGCCGCGTTTGAGAAATGGTGGCCGACAGTCGTGCCGATGATGGTCAATGAGACGGCTCCGCTAGCAGTTGAAAATCCGTTTTGGACATTGTACCGCAAACAGTTTGGAAGCTTGCCCCCGCCCGAATCGGAAGCCTCTCAAAAGAGGCGTGCCAAGGACGACAAGTAGGAGTTGTTCTGCTCGGTTTACTCAAGGTTGGGCGGGATTACCAGAGTGTCTGTCCCCTGCATTCCCATCTTTCCATCGGCGGAGTCAACGGCATCCAAACCGCCGTGAAGAGGGACCCCGACGGATCCCATTGGACCTCCTTGGAACGGCACTGGGTTGCCCTTGTGTTCCACCAGCTAGGGCGGGTTTTGGTGGATCGCCAGCTAGCAGAAACCGTTGGTTTGGCGCGGCGCATCATGGCGCCAGGCACGATCAGCAGTCAGTTCGCTTCGGCGTTTTGCACCGCTTCGGGCGCGCCAGCCAGAGACTTGAGTGGAAATCGTTCGGGGTGCTCGATGCTTTCCAAATCCAAATCTACATCCAATGCCGGCCAAGAAAAATGAGCCCCACTTACTCGCTCCACGTTACAGATTTGCGCTATGCTGGCGGACTGAAACCAAGGGAAATCTTCAAATCCCAGAAAATGCTCCTTACCGTCAACCAAGAGCCAGAAACCTCGGGGAGAAACGTTGAGTACTTCAAGGTCCAAAGTGACGTTGCCAGTGGGCTCTAATTTCATGGTGATGCTCCTGAATGATGTGAAAGAGTTCGTGGGTTTCAACATCTCGCAAACCTTTGTTCAGTGCCAGCTCAACAGCAGGCTCCAGCCAGAATTCGGCTTCGCCATTTGGAGAAGTGACATGAACATGGATGCGAGCTTCTTCCCGCGAGAAAAAGAAAAACCGATACTGCTTTTAGCGGAAGACAGTCGGGCTCACCCTCGAAACGTAGCACTCTCAAACCGCTCAGGAAAGAAGGAAGGCTGCCCTTGCCACGGAAGCAACCCACCCAAAGGGAGTCTGAAATTTTTCCCAATAACGCACGATCAGAGGATGACGGGCCCAGTCCTAAAATCAGAGTGGTTTTTGAGAGCCGGATAAGGCTTCATAGGAAAACATTATTCCCCTTATGAGCCATTGCCGTTTCTGCAACTCCTCTTCCTACGGTTCAGGCTGCTTGCACAGTCCTCACCGCAAACACGAACACATCGCTGACGATCATCACTGCGAGTTTTGCAACTCTGCGAGCTACGGCTCCGGATGTCTCTATAGCCCCACTGGAAAACACCGCCATGGCCACGGTTCCCGTTGCATCTGGTGCGGTTCCTCCAGCAATGGCAGTGGTTGTCTTTACAGCCCTAACGGGAAACACGAACGCTGAGTGAATGCTAGCGCGGGAACGCCTCCGGTTCCCAAAGCGTTCCTTCTTTGTCTACAACAGGCGTGATGCCGTTGGCAGGGAAAGTCGTTTTCACGGCTGCATGCAATTGTTCTGTGAGCGCCGCCACCGTCGCAGCCTGCTCGGGCTTTTCCGCAAGGTTCTGCAGTTCCTTCGGATCCGCGTCGTGATCGTATAACTGGCGCCCCTGCCTGCCTTCGTCCCATTCCGTGTAACGCCAACGCTCGGTGCGCAGCGAGTATCCGAAATTCTTGCGTCCCTCATCTCCAACCGCAGGACTCGCACCATTCCTGCGGAAGCCGCCCCCACGCACCACTTGGCTTAGCGCCCAACCGCGGCCTGTAGCGGATGGGTCTTTCAAAATCGGTGCGAGGTCCTGGCCTTGAAGATCCTTTGGCGCATCAATGCCGGCCATTTTTGCGAGGGTCGGATACAGGTCTACGAGGCTCACTGGAGTTTTTGCCACGGCCTTTTTCGCCTTCGATCCCGGCTCAACGATGAGCAAAGGAACGCGCGCGCTTTCCTCGAAAAGACTCTGCTTCTGCCACAGCCCATGCTCGCCCGTGTGATAGCCGTGGTCGCTCGTAAATACGATGATTGTGTTCTCTGATAATCCCAGTCGATCCAAAGCGGAGACCACGCGACCCACCTGCGCATCCATGAAGCTAATGCTTGCCCAATAGGCTTGCAAGGCTTCTTGGCGGAGTTCATCGGTCAGTTTGTCCTGTTCCTTTTTGTAACTGGCCAACGCTGCTGGCGGGATTTGGGCTCGCTCCTCAGACGTTACTTTCACCACCGGCGTATCCTTCAGCGGATACAGATCAAAGTAGGGATTCTTTGGAGCAACGTACGGCGTGTGTGGGCGGTAAAAACCAACCGCGAGAAAGAAGGGGCGATCGTTTTGTTTTGCGCAGCGTTCTAAAATCCATTCGGCATCTGCCGCGATTTTTCCATCGGTGTGGTGTTCATCGCTTTTGGGGGAGGCATACCAACTCAGCGTACCGCCGAAGTTTCCTGGATTGAGCGAAAAAATCTTGGGGTGCTCCTCGGTTCGATCGACTCCCGCAGGATTCACCTGCATTTCCCACGAAGCCGGATCATCCGCGCCATCCGTTCCAATGGAGTTTGGGACACCGTAATGATAGAGTTTACCGACTCGCGCGGCGAGGTAACCCTGCTGCCGAAATGCTTGTGGCAGGCTGATTCGTTCCGGACAGGTCTGGCGGAAAATCAGGGAGTTGGCCTGAATGCCAGTGGTGTTCGGGTAAAGGCCTGTGAGCAATGAATTACGGCTGGGACCGCACAATGGGAAGGTGCAGTAGGCACGATCAAAGCGAACTCCGCGCTCCGCCAATTTGTCGATGTTTGGGGTCTTTATACGCGGGTCGCCGTAACAACCGAGCATGTTGTTTAAGTCATCTGCGATGATGAAGAGGACGTTCGTTTTTTTTGGCTCAGCCGCCTGCGCGGAATTTTGCAAACAGCCGACCAAAACAAGGGCACTCAGAAGGAGGGAGCCGAGGATTTTCATAAGGGGGGAGATGGGAACTGGGGAGCGGGTGATGGCCGTTGCGCTAGTGTCCCGCGTCTACTTTCGTCCAAGCGGCGTTGTGTTTGCTGGAGGCCACCACGGCTTCGATGAAGGCCATGCCTCGCACGCCGTCTTCGATTTTTGGGTAGTCCAGAATCGAGGCGTCTGCTTCCACGCCAGAGAGGCGGGCTCGGATGTGGCTGGCAAAGTTGCGGTACACGTTGGCAAACGCCTCTAGGTAGCCTTCGGGATGAGATGCAGGCGTGCGGCTATTGGCGGCTGCTGCGGCGCATAGATAGCCGTTGGCGGTGCGGAAGATTTCCTGCGGCTTGTCGAGGTGCTTTACGAGCAGTGTATTGGGCTCGTTCTGATGCCATTCCAAACCGCCCTTCTCGCCGTAAACCCGGATGTTGAGATTGTTCTCCTCCCCGACGCTAATTTGGGAGCAATGCAGCACGCCCTTGGCCCCGCCTTCGAAGCGCAAAAGCACATTCGCGTCGTCGTCTAAAAGGCGGCCTTCGACAAAAGCGGTGAGATCCGCGGCGAGCTCGCTGATCTTCAAGCCGGTGATATATTCAGCGAGGTTCTCAGCGTGCGTGCCGATATCTCCAACGCAACCTGCTGCTCCAGAACGTGCTGGGTCTGTGCGCCAGGCGGCCTGTTTCTGGCCGCTTTCCTCAAGACGCGTCGCCAACCAACCCTGCGGATATTCGACAACGACCTTACGGATTTTTCCGAGCGCCCCCGCGTGAACCATTTCACGCGCCTGTTTCACCAGTGGATAACCGGTGTAATTATGGGTCAGGCCGTAGAGCAAACCGGAGTGGTGAACGAGATTTGAAAGTTCCTTGGCCTCGGCAAGGTTGAATGTAGCGGGCTTATCGGAAAGAACGTGGAAGCCATTTTCCAAGGCCATTTTAGCCGGAGGAAAGTGCATGTGATTGGGCGTCACGATGGAAATAAAATCCATCCGCTGCTCGGCGGGCAGGGCTTTTTCCGCTTGGATCATCTCGGCGAACGAACCGTAGCAGCGAGACGGATCGAGGTAAAAGTCACCTCCAGACGCCTTTGATTTCTCTGGGTCCGAGGAAAACGCGCCGCAGACCAGCTCGATCTGCCCGTCCATGTTTGCTGCTATGCGATGAACTGCGCCGATAAAAGCGCCGCGTCCGCCGCCGACCATTCCGTAACGAATTTTTCTGCTCATAGGGATGAGCTAAAGTGAGGCAGAAGTTGCGTAAGAAGAAAGACAGAAAACGCGAGGAAATGCAGCGTGCGTTTTGGGGGTAGGGAAGGGCTTTAGAGTTTGGGAACAAACGCCTCCACGGTCGCGCTGAGGGATCTCGCAAATTTCAACGCTTGGGGAAACTCGGGTCTACCCAAGTGCACGCTGCCTTGGTGGAGCAATCCTTGGCGGGTCCGGCGCTGGGCAGCTCCTGCGATTTTGTGCGAACCGAGTATTAGGTCGCCCTTCACAGGATTTTCAAAGCACGCCGCCGAAGATTTTGGTGCGTCCTGAGCGGCGCACTTCAGCTCTGGAAATGCCTCGCTGAGCGCGAACGCAAGCCGCGAGTGAATAAGAGAGTAGGAGTCCGCAGGGCGCCTTGAGGCGAAGGGCTCATTGCGTGGGACGATGAGCGAATAAGGCGCGTCCTGCCCGTGCAAGACCGTGCCTCCGCCCGTCCAGCGGCGCACTACCTCGAGGTCGGGATTGGCGGCCACTGCGGCCTCCATGTCTTGAAAGTAGCCGATGGTCACACAGGGCCCAGCCCAGCGATAGATCCGGAGTATCGGAAATACGGCGGTTTCTAAAAGCGCACGATCCAACGCCATATGTTGGGCGGGCGAGCGAAGTTCGACGTCGGACCAGAACTGGAGACGGCTCAGAACGTGCTCGGGATTTTGGGATGAGCTCACGCCATGGGGGCGGCAGACTTCATTTTCGCCATCCATTCGCGATGGATGAGCGGGGAAATTTCCGACGGCTTGATCTCGCTGCGGCCTCCCCAAAAAACGTTGGTGTACGATACAGGAATCCCGCACGCAGCGAGGTGAGCATCAATGGCGGCTTTGTGTTCGAGAACGCGGCCCTTTTCGGTGCCGTGCGCGACGGACATGATATTGACGTTGTTGAAGTCCGTGCCGCCTTCGCGCCAATAGCAATGAGTGAGCACCTCATGACGACCGACTTCACCGCCTGCCTCAACTTCGCGCCCCTGAGGGACGGCCCAGTGGAATAGCGCGTTGAAACGGGTGACGCGCACGCCGGATTGAGAAGGCTTTACGTGTTCTAAAAACGTCGAGAAGCGGCCGATGACCTTTCGCGACTGAAGGCTTTCCGCGATTTGGAAGAATTCTTCCAAGTCCACTCCAGCGGCCTCGGCGCGGGCTTTCCAAGGATTCTGAACTAATTCGTGAGGCTCAAACTCACGTTTAAGTTCCAGCAAAACACGCCACTCCAAGTCCGTGAGTTTGACGTTTTGAACCGGCATCATTTGAGCTGGGTGCTCGATACGATCGCCAGGCTCCACCGTCTTGCGCCGGACGTGCCCCACGCCCAAGGCGAAAATTCCCTTCGCAGGCATGAGCTTATATTTCTCGCATCCAGTATGATGCATCAACACTTCGCAGTGAGCATCCATGGAAGTTCCAACGGGTACCTTCAGCGTGGTCCAGAGACGGTACTCCGAACCAGGCGTCTGCTGGTCAGTGGAACGCACCACCACATGCCCACTGAAGGGGTCGTGCTGGAACATGAAGTCGAAGGCACTATTGAGCTTCTCCTCGGCCACACGCCAGGCCACCAAGGCGCCGTCCGCGAGGTTCGGAGCGATAAGCGTCTGGCGGACGCGGCGGATAGTTCCTGCTTCCAGCATCGCTCGGATCCGCGAGAGGACGGTGTCGAGCGCCACTCCGGAAAGGCGGGCAATTTCTTCAAACGGTTCGCGGACGAATCCTTGGATTTTGTCCTCGGAGATTGCAAGGATTTGAGCGTTTACGGGGTCTGTGTGTTCGATGGAGATGGCGCTCATGAGAGGGATGGGGATTACAAATAACGAGTCGTTCGCAGAAAAAACCAAAGACGCAATTAGTACGATTTGGCGAAAAGAACGCGCCGTGGACTTGGTTCGCTAGTGATCACGCAGAGTCCAGGTTCTTCGGCTCCAGGGATTTGGCCGGGAGTTGGAATACAGCGAATCGTGACTTTGAGGTCTTCCTTGATCTGCTCCTCGACTGCGGCGGAACCGTTCCAGTGCGCGAGAGCGAAGCCTCCGTGCACCTCAGGCTTGTCGGCATTTTTGGGAGTGAAGAAGGCGTAAAACTCCTCTTTGGACTCGATCCGCACGGTGTGGGCATCGCGGTATTCCGTGGCGCGGGTGAGTAACGTATTTTGAATATCGTCCAAGGTGTCGGAAACCTGAGAGACGAAATCACTCATGCTTGGGAACGTCTTCTCTTTGTGTGCGCGATCTCGGCGCGCCACGGCAACAGATCCTTTTTCCAAATCTCGCGGTCCGATTTCGACCCTCAAGGGAGCGCCCTTCTTAATCCATTCCCAGCTTTTGGTGCCGCCGCTGATATCACGGGCATCGACTTCTACGCGCAAAGGTGAGCCGTGATAAGTTACTGCTCTTAATGAGTTTGCAAGATTGTGGGCCGCCTCTAGTACGGCTGCGCGGGTTTCTTCCTTTGGAACGACGGGAAGAATGACGACGTGAGAGGTGGCCACACGAGGTGGTAGAATGACGCCGTCGTCGTCGCCGTGCGCCATGATGAGCGTTCCAATGAGGCGCGTGCTTACGCCCCAACTCGTCGTCCACGCGAACTCCTGAGTGTTGGTGCGTGAGAGAAATTTGATTTCGCTCGCCTTGGCAAAATTCTGGCCGAGGAAATGTGAGGTACCCGCCTGAACCGCTTTTCGATCCTGCACCATGGCCTCGATGCACAACGTTTGGACCGCGCCAGGAAAGCGTTCTCCAGCGCTCTTTTCTCCGGTGTAAACGGGCAGTGCCAGATGCTCCTTTGCGAACGTGGCGTAAACACCGAGCATCTTGTTTGTCTCCTCGATCGCCTCGGCTTCCGTCTCGTGCGCCGTGTGTCCTTCCTGCCACAAAAACTCTGCCGTGCGCAAAAAGACGCGGGGCCGCATCTCCCAGCGAACCACGTTCGCCCATTGGTTAATAAGAATGGGCAGGTCGCGATAACTCTGCACCCACTTGGCGTAGGTCGCCCCGATGATGGTCTCGCTGGTGGGACGAATGACCAAGGGTTCCGCGAGTTGGGAACTCGGGGCCGGGCGTAGATTGCCGTCGGGGCCGACTTCGAGGCGGTGGTGAGTGACCACGGCGCATTCCTTCGCAAAGCCATCGACGTGCTCGGCCTCTTTCGCCAGATAGGAGAGAGGAATGAACAGCGGAAAATAGGCGTTTTTATGGCCAGTAGCTTTGAACATTCCGTCCAGAGTGTGCTGGATATTTTCCCAAAGCCCGTAGCCCCACGGTTTAATTACCATGCAGCCACGCACATCAGAGGGTTCAGCAAGTTCAGCAGCACGAACGACTTGTTGGTACCACTCGGAAAAGTCGGCGGCGCGGGTGGGGGAGATGGCGGTAGTGGGTTGGCTCATGCGGGGTGGCGCGGAATGTATTGTAAAACTCTAATCTCTCTCCTTGTTTTTCGCAGGAAGAGAGAAGGCTAAGGACCGTGTTGTGCCGGGGGAATTCGGTTGCGCACTATGCGGTAGCCAAGGTTCCGACGCTATGAAATGTGGCATCGGCGGGGAGGACGGCCCGGTCGCAGAAGTCGCCGAAGCCTTCTTCGGGGAGACGTTCCTGACCGTAGCGTTTGATGATCGGGGCCAGCATTTCCACCGCAGCGTCGAGGGTGACGCTTGGCGCCGCGAGGCGGTTGAGGCGTTCGCCGTTGTATTTGGCTCCGAGGTAAAGCGCGTACTTGTTCGGGGCGCGTCCCACCAGACCGATCTCCGCAAGGTAAGGCCGCGCGCAACCGTTTGGACAGCCGGTGACACGCAGGCTGACGGCCTGGCTTTCAACCCGCGCTTGGACGAAGTGCGGTTCGAGTTGCGCGAGGAGCTGGGGCAGAATGCGTTCGCTTTCCGCCAATGCGAGACCGCACGTGGGCAGCGCTACGCAGGACATTGAGTTGAGGCGCAAACGGGACCGTTCGTTTTCGTGGTGCAATCCGTGTTTGGCGAGGATGGCTTCAATTTTTGGGCGCTGCTCACGCGACACTCCGGAAATCGTGACGTTTTGTGACGGCGTGAGACGGAAGTCGCCCGTGTGAATTTCGGCGATTTCGCGAAGGGCGGTTTTCATCGGCCAGCCGGCTTCGTCGCGAATGCGGCCGCTCAAAATATGGAGACCGTAGAAAGCGGTGCCGTCGGCGCATTCGTGCCAGCCGTGTGGGTCTTCAATCGTCGTGAAATGGACGGCGCGCGCTGGAGCAAAGGTGACGCCGGAACGCTGTTCGACCTGCTCCTTAAACCAAGCAATGCCGCGGTCTTCGATGGTGTATTTGAGACGGGCGTGTTTGCGGTTGGTGCGGTCGCCGTGATCGCGTTGCGTGGAAAGAACGGCCTCTCCGACGACGTTGACGTGCTCGGGCGTGATAAAACCGAGGACGTCGGCGAGGCGGGGATAGGTCTCCGCATTGCCGTGACTCATGCCGAGGCCGCCGCCGACGGTGACGTTGTAGCCGACCAGTTTGTCGCCTTCTAAAATTGCGATGTAGCCGAGGTCTTGAGAGTACACGTCCACGTCGTTGGAAGGGGGGAGGACGAATCCAGTCTTGAACTTGCGCGGCAAATAAGTCGGACCGTACATCTCCTCGCGCTCGGGTTCGCCGCCCGCGACTAGTTCTTCATCCAGCCAGATTTCGTGGTAAGCGCGAGTTTTAGGCAACGCGAATTCGCTCCAGGCGCGAGCGTGGTTGTAGACCTCCTGCAACGCGGCCGAACGCTCCGGGTTGGGTGGCGCCATGACGTTGCGGTTCACGTCGCCGCACGCGGCAATGGAGTCTAGCAGCGCCTTGTGCATCTCTTGGATGAGCGGCTTGACGTCGCCCTTGAGGATGCCGTGAAACTGGAAGGTCTGGCGAGTGGTCAAGCGCAACGAAGGGCTCGCAAGGTCGCCAGCCAATTTGTCGAGAACGAGCCATTGCGCGGGCGTTGCAACTCCGCCGGGCAGGCGGACGCGTAGCATGAAGGAGAACGCTTTTTCCTTACCTTCTTTTTTTAGCGCGTTGCGCAAATCCCTGTCGTCCTGAAGATAAAGCCCGTGAAACTTAGTAAGCTGGCCGTTGTCCTCGGAGATCGCCCCTGTGGAGGTATCGTGTAGATCGGCTACTAGAGTGCCGCGCAGCAGGTTGGATGCGGCTTTGATTGTTTCGTTTGCGGCGAGTGGTTTTGAAGCGGACGGTTCCGAGGTCATAGCGGAGTGTTAAATTAATTGAAAATAGGGTTAAGAATCGGGAGAAGGTTCAGCCTTGGAAGGAACGCAGCACTAGGGAAGCGTTATGGCCGCCGAAACCGAAACTGTTGTTTAGGGCTATAGAAATTTTACGCTCGCGTGCGGTGTGCGGGGTAAAGTCGAGGTCGCATTCGTCTTCCGGATCATCGAGGTTGATGGTCGGGGGAATGAGGCCGTTATTGATAGCAAGCGTGCAGGCGATGCTTTCCACTGCGCCAGCGGCTCCCAACAAATGTCCGGTCATGGACTTGGTCGAAGAGATGGAGAGACTTTTTGCGTGAGCCCCAAAGACGGCCTTGAGTGCGCGCACTTCGCACAAGTCGCCCACTGGGGTGGAAGTGCCGTGGGCGTTGACGTAATCGACTTGCTCGGGCGTAATCCCCGCCTTAGCCAAGGCCATGCGCATACAGCGTTGAGCACCCTCTCCGTTTTCCGGAGGTGAGGTCATGTGGTAGGCGTCCGCAGTGAGGCCGTAGCCGATGATTTCGCCATGAATTCTCGCGCCGCGTTGAAGCGCGTGTTCGAGGCTTTCTAGGACGACGACTCCGGCACCCTCGCCCATGACGAAGCCGTCGCGGCCTTTGTCGAAGGGGCGTGAGGCGCGTGTGGGATCATCGTTACGGGTTGAAAGGGCCCTCATTGCGGAGAAACCGCCCACGCCGAGAGGGATCACCGCGGCCTCTGAACCGCCCGCTAAAAAGGCGTCTGCATCGCCATCCCGAATCATTCTCCAAGCCTCGCCAAGCGCATGGGCCGAGGTGGCGCAGGCGGAGACGGGAGCGAAATTGGGGCCCTGCAAACCGAACTCCATAGAAACCAGACCACTGGCCATGTTGGAGATCATCATCGGGATCATGAAGGGCGAGATGCGTCCCGGCCCTTTGGTAATGAGGTTGGCGTGCTGGTCGGCGAGTGATTTTAAACCGCCGATGCCCGAGCCGATGATGACGCCAAAGCGCTCTGGATTTCCGGGGGCACCTTGGAGCCCAGCGTCTTCCATTGCGAGCTTTGCAGCGGCCATACCAAGTTGTGCGAAACGGTCGGCCCGTTTAGAATCCTTTGGGGTTTTAAACCAATTTGCCGGCTCGAAGTTTTTCACTTCGCCACCAATTTGGCAGTCGTAGCCGGTCGTATCAAAAAGCGTAATCCGTGCGATGCCGCTTCGGCCATGGGTAAGGTTATCCCAGAAGGCGTGCAGATCCGACCCAACCGGGCTTGCCACGCCCATTCCTGTAATGACGACTCTTCGTGATATACTCATAGGTGCTCGAACAGTACAAACTCCGTGGGCGACGCAAACGATGCAAACTCAAAGTGCGTCTGGATCCTGCAAAACTTCAGACTCGGTTCACAGGGAGTAGAGAGGAACGCGGCTCCAAACTGAAATTACTGTTCAAAAGTGACCGCGAGCGACTTCGTAGCTTTGCTGAGCGGTATGCAGTTGTCCTGCACTTCCACTAAGAGTTTTCGGAACGTTTTGCTGGGCTTGGTTAGTGTGAGCACTCCCGTGCGGAGTTCGATATGAAAGGCCTCGTCTTCGTTACCTTCTGTAATTTTATAGCTGAAAATCGTGCCGGGATCCGGATCCTTTGCGGAGAACGTGGCCAAGGGAGTCTTGGGAATTTGGTTTGCGGCGATCTTCAAAGTATCAGGGCCCTCGAGGCGTTCGATGGGGCGGTTGCCGGTCCAGGTCGGCAGGCGGGCTACTCGGGCAAGGGCGGCGGCGCTCAGCGGAAACTTACCAGAACCCAAACCGTATTTTTCAAAATATTCGGTGAGGTTAAATCCTGATTCCTCACTGAAAAGTACCAGAAACCGATCCCGCTTGGCCGAGGCTTCTTTCGATGGAAGACCATCCAGCGCAGGGTCTGAGCCAGGTTGTTGAAGCCAGTTCATCCAGCGCCCAAAGGCACGCTGATACAGTTCCCAGCCGAAGCATTCCGCCAGAGTAAAATAGAAGTCATAAGCGACGTTCATCTTGCAGGCTTTTTCCCAAGTTCGCTCCGCGGCAGGCAGTCGAGCCCAAGTCTCGAGGTCGGCGATACGAGTCTTGGCGTCGAATGTTCCGTGGGAATTGTTGTCCCAAGAGGTGCGGTTATGGAGTTTTTGAAGCACCAGAGCGGGTACCAGATTCACATCAACTTCGGCATGGGTTGCGATGGTGTAATTCCCGTCAAAACTGTCCTGAAACGTGTGTCCCAATTCGTGAAGAAAACCCCAGTCGCCCCGAGTTGGACCGCGCGCAGTTAGCGCGGAGGGAGCCTCGCCGGCTTCTGCTCCGTAGGCCATCATTACAGGATACCCAGCATGGCCGTAACCGACGTAAATATCGCGGTCTACCAGCATGGACTCGCCACGTTTTCGCCATCTCCCGTAGCCGAGAAATTGGTCCGTAGTTTCCACCGCCCGATGCCAGTAGCTGGCGATACGTCCGGGATCGTCCATTGACTGAAGTTGGGCTTTTGGGAAATAACCGGTCCAAAGTGGCGTTTCCAACGTGCCCCAAGCTCCCGGAGCGTTTCGGAGCTCGCGCCATTGAGCGTCGGTGGTTTTTCCCAGTTCGTAGCGTGGCGACGCGACGGCACCGTCAATGGTGACTTCCACGGTACCCAATGCACAATTCGCCGGAATAAGAATGCTGATTAGGCCGCCAAAAGCATTTGCTGCAGCTGTTTCCGTAGTCTTGAGCGTTGTGGTTGTGCTGATTTCTGGAAAACGGCGCCATTGGGCAAGGTTCCAGTTTTTGTCGGTGTGAATTCCTATTTCCAATTGCAGGCCGGCGGCAACAGCCTCAGGCGGTAATGTTACGCGAACGGGTTGGCCGGGTCGGGCGTACAAGCCAGTCGAAATCCGTGTGTGTTCCCCGTGGTTAATGAGTCGGTCCGGACCCGTTTTGGCGTTGAAGTTGATTGCTTTCTTTAGTGTCGGCCCCGCAGAGGGCATGCCGGGAAAATCAGAAGCGAGCGGGTGGGGTGGCGTCTGTGAAGCGGGTTGCTGCTTGAGCCACCAACTTTCGTAACGCGCCATCAACGCGTTCATAGGTTGAAGGTTACGTCTTAGAGGAGTCTGGGCGGTGCATTTGCTCCAACCGGCCCGCTGGTGCAGACGCTGGAGGGTCTGCTTGAGGGGTTCGGAGGTGAGGTTCGCGGCCAGGCAGCTTTCGATGCTTATGGCCGCTTCTTGTTGCTCTGCCAAGGAAAGTGCTTTGCTTCCAGTTAGTTCTGCTTCTAGGGCTTCTGCCGCCCTTTGGCCGCTTGCCAGAGGAGATGGTTCTACGCCTAGGGGGAGACGCAAATCGCTGGGCCCGTTGGGTAAAAAGGCAAGGCCGGCAGGGACAAGGAGCTTTTCGGCGAATTCAAGTAGCGCAGGCTTTGCCGCCCAAGGGGTTGTGCTTACTACAATTCCGCCGCCTGAATTTGCAAAGCGCACTAAGTCTGGAATTGCGGCGTTTGCGAATTCGGGAGTGATGTTGTGGAGATTGATAAAAACGCAGTGTACATTCTGTAAAGCATTTGAATTCCAAGTTTTGGGTGATGCTATAAGGTTGGCATCCGGCCACTCAGGATTGGTCTGGGCGAGAACGAGGACAGAGGGGTGCGTCCTCCGGGAAGCCCATTTGCTAAGATTTGCAAACCAGCCGTGCATTTCAGGCGTTGCGTTGCTTCCTAGACTCGTGTGAGCCAAGGCTACCACGCGCCCCGAGGAGTCCTTGTCATTAAAGTAACCGCATGCTATAAAAATCTCGCGTTTAGAGGATTGTGCGATTGGAAAAGCGAGCTTTCCCACAATGGCAATGCTCCCAGCCGTGCCGTTTAATGTGAGGGCAGGCACTCGATCTGTGAGCTGCGCGTAGTCGCTTCGCCAGTCGCAGTAGCTGAGGGGCGCGAGCAGCCAAAGGGTGCTCAGTAAGATCAGGGGGTGGTGGATTTTCATCGGCGGTCGGGGTGGGGGGTGCCTTGAATAAACTCGGCTCTAATTATTGCGCGCTAAGCACAAGGGCGGAAAGTAAAACGCCGCATTCTGCTTAAAAAGCTGAGCGACTAAGTCAACGTTTTTTGCAGCAGATTCGCGAGTGATGCAGTCTTGAATGGTTTCAAGAGTAACCCCGAAAAGCCGAGCGCGTACACAGCTTCCGGAGTTAGCTTTCCAGCATGTCCTGTGGTGAGGATGACGCGTTGTTGAGGTTTTGTATTCCAAAGTGATCTGGCGAGTTCCATGCCGTTCATACGGGGCATGCTCAGGTCCGTGATGACGACGTCAAAACGCTCCGTGCGATGCTTTGCAAGAGCAACCTCAGGCGTCGGCGCGAAGGTCGCCTGGTAGCCCAATGAGGACAGGCTTTCCGAGATCACAAGTCCTAAAACTTCTTCGTCATCCACGAACAAGATCCGCTCGCCTTTTCCTTGTGGCACTGCCTGGTTCTCCGTCTTTTGGACGCTAGGCGGCACAGACGCACGCAGCGTTCCCAATGTTTCGGAGATGGCCTCCGTTAGATCGAAAGGCTCGTGAGGCCGTTCCTGTTGCCTGCTGAAATCCAAGATGGATCCGACAAGGTGTGATGCGCGTCTAGTGCATTTCAATATGGAGTCAAACCGTTTAGTGCAACTCGACGGAGCGTCCGCAAGGTGGATGCCGCTTTCCGCAAACCCAATAATTCCGGTGAGGATGTTCTTAAAATCGTCAGCGATGGCGGCTGTCACGGTTCCCACGGATTCTAGGCGTCCAGCATGATTTAGCTTCGCTTCAAGTCTTCGCCGCAGTTGGCCTTCTTGATTTGCCTCATTCCTCGTCTCGGCTGCGTCCTCCATCCGCCGATTACAAGTAGACAGTAAATAAGAATGGCACTCCTGATAGTACTCCGCCTCCAGCAAGTGAAACTCGGAACCAGTAAGCGGCAACGACATACGTGCCTGATTCATAATCGACAATAAGGTCGGCCTTAACTGATCGAGATCGGAATCAAGAGAAAGCAGTTCAGAAGCGCCACAGCGCAGGGCATGCGCTCGATCGCAGGGGCGGTTTAGAATTTTGCTCAATAAAACCACGCAGGCAGCATCCAGTTCGGGATGCGTTCGCAACTCACGGCAAAGCACAAACGGTTCCGCTCCGCATGTGTCGCAGTCTATGAGAATCACATCCGGACGAATAGTGAGCGAAAACGCCACCACCGCCTCATTGGCGTGAACCAAGTAGCGCGACTTAAGTATTTTAGCTAAAGAGCTGTTAGACTTTGCAACGAGGAGCGTGGTGAATTCATTCATCAATGGCTCATCGTTTTCCGGAGCGAAATCGGTTTGATCCGATGTCTGATTCCTGAGTCGTTAGCAAGTGGCGAGTTTTAGTTAAAATGTGGCGCTAAAATATTCACCTCCAATTATTTCCTGCCGCATCTTTGCGTGAAAGATCTGCGAAACTGGACTAGGTGGATTGCTTTGGGAAAATTAGTGCAATCAGAAAAAATAGATTTTTTTTCAGATTGATATTGTCACCAGCCGTCTTGCTGACATTCTATCAAACCCCGCACCGCGGATTCGCAGGAGATCCAGACATAAAGTTTGGTTCGGTTGCACTGCTCCCTTATATGGCTATTCACAGATCAAAACGTTATCGCGCTGCTGCTGAGAAAATCAAAGCAGCACATCCTTATCCCTTCGCGGAAGCCCTTGCTACCCTCAAAGCGCTTCCCGGAACAAAGTTTGACCAGACGGTCACCATTTCTTTTCGCCTCGGGGTAGACCCTCGGCAGTCGGATCAAATGGTGCGGGGTACCTGCCCTCTACCAAACGGTTCGGGTAAGACAGTGCGCGTGCTGGTTTTCGCTGAAGGCGCTTCCGCCGATGCCGCCCGTGAAGCGGGTGCTGAACACGTCGGTTACCGCGATCTCATCGAAAAGTGCGTGGGCGGTTTTCAGGACTTCGACGTCGCGATCGCTACGCCAGCTTGTATGACCGAAGTTCGGAAGCTCGGCAAAGTACTCGGGCCACGCGGCCTGATGCCGAACCCAAAGACCGGCACCGTCACCGATGACACAGGCAAGGCCATTCGCGAAGTGAAGGCTGGTCGTGTGGAATTCAAGCTTGATAAGAACGGCAACATTGCGGTGCCCGTTGGTAAGCTTTCTTTCAGTGAAACAGCTTTGCTGGAAAACGGAACGGCAGTGATTGACGCCATTGTGAAGTCGCGTCCGCCAGCCGCTAAGGGCCGCTTTGTCGAAAACATCTCCTTGGCATCTACGATGTCACCTAGCCTCCGAGTGGATGCTTCTCCGTTCTTGAAGTTCTAATCCCTCTGTCGCTTAGGCGTCCTGAGTTGCCTGCTCTCGCGGGAACTTCAGGTCAGCCTTCGCGGATCGTCCACGGACGTTTCTTAGCTCAATACCCGCTAACTTTTAACTTTCCAAACTAACCCAGCACTCACTGGCTAATTTATCAGGTTCGTCCTGAGCCAATCAGATCACAATTTCAGTCACACTTAGGCTACATCTATGCATCCCGCAAAAGCCACCATTGTTGAAGATATCGCTGGGCGCCTCAACTCCTCGCCCTTCCTTTTTGTTGCCGATTACACCGGCCTCAAAGTCACTCAGTTTGCTGAACTCCGCAACCGGCTCTTCGCCGTGGGCGCAGAGTTTCACGTAGTAAAAAACACGTTTCTGCGCCGCGCCTTAACGGACGCCGGTCTTCCCGAGATCGACGGACTCAAGGGACAAAGCGCGATCGTCACGGGCGAGAAAGACGTAGCCTCCGCAGCCAAGGTGGTTAAGACCTTCGCCGCTGAGTTCAAGAAGCCTATTCTCCGGGCTGGGATTGTGGATCACCTCGTGGTGTCCTCCGATCAGATCAACGCAATTGCAGACTTGCCTTCTCGCGAAGTTCTTTTGGCAACGCTCCTGGGCGTGTTGCAGGCTCCTGGAACGAAGTTGGTGCGCGTTCTCAACGAACCCGCCGCCTCTCTGGCCCGTGTGCTTCAGGCCAAGGTGGATCAATCTGGCCAGCCCGCCGAGATTTCCGCCGAGACTTCCGATGCCACGCCGGAGGCGCCCGAAGCTGTTGCGTCTTAATTTCTAAATTCAACAAACTTACGCAGCTGTACAGACAGTTGCCGCGCTGCGCGTGAGCAAAGGTCTGTTCTCTGTAAAATCTTCCTAGGCGCGAGTCTGGGATACCGTGGAGTCCTCGAAAGGGGGTTCCAACTTGCAACACAAACAAAACAACAGGTTCTTTGTCGGGGGAGGGGCCCTTCCTCTTAATTTCTCCGGAGCTCCGGAAAGCGACGATCCCAAAAAAATATATGTCTGATACACACGCACTGGTTGAACAGCTCAGCAACCTCACCATCCTCCAAGTCGCTGACTTGGTAAAGCAACTCGAAGAAAAGTGGGGCGTGAGCGCCGCCGCTCCTGTGGCCGTTGCCGCAGCTGGAGCTCCAGCCGCCGCCGCTCCTGTTGAAGAGAAGACGTCTTTTGACGTTATCCTCAAGGATTGCGGAGCAAACAAAATCGCCGTGATTAAGGAAGTTCGCGCTGCAGTAGCCGGACTCGGTTTGGCAGAAGCCAAGGCGCTTGTGGAGTCCGCTCCGAAGGCCCTTAAAGAAGGTGTCACCAAGGAAGAAGCCGAAGAGATCAAGAAGAAGGTCGAATCAGCTGGCGCCAAGGTCGAAATCAAGTAGTTTTTCAAAACAGACGAATATTTATTTCGTCCACTCCTGTAATTACTGTGTCCGGCAGGCTCGTTTTCTGCTTGCCGGACGCAGCTTTTCTCTCGTAGAGTCAATCTTTGGTATTCTGACTTCCCATTCTACAACCGCAGAGTCGCGCGTAATTGCTGACCACCTTTCACTTATCCAGACTGCCGGCAAAAGCGAAATGGCCCTCCTTTCCTCTTTTTAGGGGGCCCCATTTCCTTCACATCCAGCATTCTAGATTGAGTCGGAAATCTGACAGCCTGCGTGCGCCTCTGCGGTTTTTTGCCCGCAGCCTCCCGTACCCACCGAATCCCTCTCATGTCTGAGCGTATCAACTTCGGCAAAATTAAGGAAGGCGCCGAGCCGCCAAACCTTATTGAAATCCAATTAAACTCCTACGTGGAGTTTCTTCAGAAGGACGTCCCACTTAGTCGCCGCAAGGCTACGGGTTTGCACGCCGTTTTTTCTGAAGTCTTCCCAATCTCCAGTTACGACGAGAAAGTTGTGCTGCAGTTTGACTCCTATGAGATCAGCGAGCCTAAAATGTCTGTGCGCGAGTGTATGCGTGAGAGCCAGACTTTCTCCGCGCCTCTCTATGTGACTTTCTCGCTCAAAGAAGAGCGGGGGACTAAGGAAGAAAAAGTCTACATGGGCGAAATTCCGCTCATGACTCCGCAAGGGACCTTCGTGATCAACGGGGCTGAGCGTGTTGTGGTTTCCCAGTTGCATCGTTCTCCGGGGATCGCTTTTGAAAGCTCCATTCACCTCAACGGAAAGGTGCTCTACTCCTTCCGTATCATTCCGGATCGCGGTTCTTGGTTGGAAGTTCAGTACGACACCAACGATTTGCTCTATGTTTATTTAGATCGCCGCAAGCGTCGTCGCAAGTTCTTAGCGACCACTTTGCTGCGAGCCCTAGGTTATGGCACTGATGAACAGATCATTCGTTTGTTCTATGATGTTGAGACCTTGAAGCTTTCCGAGTCCCTCGATGAATCCGAGATCTCCAGCCGAGTGCTCGTGGATTCCGTGTTGGATGGTGAAATCACCGTGGCTCGTGCTTTTGAGCCTCTTACCAAGGCGACGGTGAGCCAGATCATGGCGCTGGGAATTAAGACCGTTCCTGTGGTCGACCTTAAGGGTGATGACACGATCATCAAGGCCCTGAAAAAAGATCCAGTTGATACCGAAGAGGAGGCGCTCAAAGAAATCTACCGCCGCCTGCGTCCTGGCGATCCTCCTTCGGTGCCCAATGCGCGAAATCTGCTCAAGCGGCTGTTTTTTGATCCGAAGAAGTACGATCTCGGCCGCGTAGGTCGTCACAAGATCAATACGAAGTTGGAGATCAAGATCCCTGCGGATCAGCGGGTTTTGACGAACGAAGATTTCATCGGCGCGATGAAGTATCTTATCCAGTTGCGCACCGGTTCGGGCCGTTTAGATGACATCGATCACCTAGGCTCCCGTCGTGTTCGTACCGTGGGAGAATTGCTCGCGAACCAGTGCCGCGTGGGGCTGGCCCGTACCGAACGACTTGTGAAGGAGCGTATGGCGTTGTTCGACATGAACATCGAAGGGATGACGCCGCAAAAGCTCATTAACCCCAAGGCGCTTTCCGCAGTGATTCGCGATTTCTTTGGCCGTTCGCAGTTGAGCCAGTTCATGGATCAAACCAATCCGTTGGCGGAACTGACGCACAAACGGCGTCTCTCGGCTCTCGGGCCAGGCGGCTTGAGCCGAGACCGTGCAGGCTTCGAAGTTCGCGACGTGCATCCTTCTCATTACGGGCGTATCTGCCCCATTGAGACGCCTGAAGGTCCGAACATCGGTTTGATTTCCTCGCTCTCCAGCTATGCGCGGATCAATGACTTTGGTTTCATTGAAACTCCTTACCGCAAAGTGATCAAGGGCTGTGTGACCGATAAGGTCGAGTACCTCACAGGCGATCAGGAAGAAAAGTTCCTCGTCGCGCAGGCAAATGTACGCGTGGATGAAAAGGGCAAGTTTCTTGACTCTCACGTCGCAGTACGTTCGGGCGGAGACTTCTTGGAAGTGGAGCCCGACAAGGTTCATTACATGGACATCTCGCCCAAGCAGTTGGTGTCCGTCGCGGCTTCGCTCATTCCATTCTTGGAACACGATGATGCGAATCGCGCGTTGATGGGCTCTAACATGCAACGCCAAGGTGTGCCTTTGCTTATCTCAGAATCTCCGTTGGTGGGAACTGGGATGGAGGCCAAGGTCGCTCGCGACTCCAGAGCCGTTATTGTAGCTGAGGCTGACGGTATCGTGGCTAGTGTCACGGCCGATCAGATCATCGTTTCACGAGACGGCGAAGTGCCTGAAAGCAAAAAACGACTCAAACACGACCCGGTTGACGGTGTCCAGTTGTTTGATTTGCGCAAGTTTATGCGTTCCAACGCAGGCACTTGCGTGAATCAGCGGCCGATTGTTAAAAAGGGTGAGAAGGTTGCAAAGGGACAAGTCATTGCTGATGGTCCGAATTGCGACAGTGGCGAACTCGCTCTCGGTCGTAACGTGCTCGTGGCGTTCATGCCTTGGAACGGATATAACTTCGAAGACGCCATTACGATTTCCGAACGCGTGGTTAAGGAGGACATTTACACCTCCATCCACATCGACGAATTCGAGTGCGGCGCCCGCGATACCAAACTCGGGCCTGAGGAAATCACTCGCGATATTCCTAACGTTTCGGAAGAAGCGCTGCGCAATCTCGGTCCCGACGGCGTAGTCCGTATTGGAGCAGAGATCCGCCCAGGGGATATTCTCGTGGGTAAGATCACGCCAAAGAGCGAAACGGAACTTGCTCCTGAAGAGCGTCTTCTGCGCGCAATCTTCGGTGAGAAAGCGGCCGATGTGAAGGACACTTCGCTTACGGTCCCTTCGGGAACCTACGGCATCGTCATGGACGTTAAGGTTTCAAGTCGAAAGGAAGTTGCTAAAATTAAGCTTTCCCCAGGCGAGTCCAAGCGCCAGCAGAAGGAAGCCGAGGAGCATTTCCAGAAGAAAAAACTGGAGCTTCACGAAGAACTAACCGAGGCGCTTTCAAACATCCTTTTGGGTGAAAAAATTCCGCTGGACGTGGTGAATGCGCAAACGGGTGAAATCATCATCCCCGCCAATCGCAAGATCACCAAGACTCTGCTGCGCAAACTCGCTCAGGTTTATGATCACGTGGATATTGATCCTTCGCCGATTCGCAACAAAATCCGTGAGATCATTTCCCAGTTTGAGCCCCGTTTTCAGGAGCTTGATCAGGAGCACGAAAGCTCGATGGACAAGCTTGAGAGCGGTGATGACATCGATCCAGGGATTATTAAGCAGGTTAAGGTGTACATCGCTTCCAAACGGAAACTTTCCGTTGGGGATAAGATGGCCGGTCGTCACGGGAATAAGGGTGTTGTAGCCCGTATCGTTCCTGAGGAAGACATGCCGTTCTTGGCGGATGGTAAGCCTGTGGACATCGTGTTGAATCCGCTCGGGGTGCCTTCTCGAATGAACGTGGGTCAGGTTCTCGAAACCCACCTTGGGATCGCCGCGAAAGCGCTCGGATTCAAGGTTGCCACCCCAGTGTTCGACGGCATCAAGGAGTCCCAAATCTTCGACTTCCTTAAACAGGCCCGTCAGGTTGAAGGCTTCACGTGGGTCACCGAAACCGGAAAAGCGTCTGTCTTTGACGGTCGCACTGGGGACGAGTTCGATCAGCAGGTGGTTGTGGGTTACATCTACATGCTGAAGCTCGGCCACTTGGTAGCGGATAAGATTCATGCTCGCGCAGTCGGTCCATATTCTTTGGTGACGCAGCAGCCTCTGGGCGGAAAAGCTCAGTACGGTGGTCAGCGTTTCGGAGAGATGGAAGTGTGGGCGCTGGAAGCGTATGGCGCAGCCTACACGCTGCAGGAATTGCTCACCGTCAAGTCTGACGACGTGCAGGGGCGCACCCGCATCTACGAGTCCATTGTCAAAGGTGACAACGCCTTGGAAGCCGGTACGCCGGAGTCCTTCAACGTTTTGATTAAGGAAATGCAGTCGCTGGGTCTCGACGTCAAAGTCGGTGCTCGCAACGCGAACAGCCCGCCCTCGATTCCGCACGTTTCCTTCTAACCCCCCTCAATCAGTTCAAGCCGCCCAGCACCTCCGCCGCGCTGGGTGGCTCATTTCAGGCGTCTGTTTCTTTTTCGTATCTTTGTAACGTATGATTGAAACCCCTTCTTTCCGTGAAATTGTTGGTGAAGAGCGTCCCGCAGCCTTTGATCAGGTTGGGATCACTGTAGCATCGCCCGAGACCATCCGCGCATGGAGTCTTGGTGAAGTTAAGAACCCCGAAACAATCAACTACCGGACGTTTAAGCCGGAAAAGGGCGGCCTTTTCTGCGAAAAGATTTTTGGTCCTACACGGGACTGGGAATGTTCATGTGGCAAGTACAAGCGCATCAAGCACAAGGGTGTGATCTGCGATCGTTGTGGTGTCGAGGTCACACTCGCTCGGGTGCGTCGTGAGCGCATGGGGCACATTGAGTTGGCCGTTCCTGTCACTCACATCTGGTTTTACAAGTGTATGCCTTCTCGAATTGGTTTGATGCTCGACATGTCGGGCCGCCAGTTGGAGCGCATCATTTACTATGAAGATTACCTCGTCATCGATCCGGGTAATACGGGTCTCACGAAGGGACAGCTCCTCAACGAGATCGAGTACCGCGAGGCACTTGACTCCTTTGGCGAAGGTACCTTCGAAGCGGGAATGGGCGCCGAGGCGATTCGTAAGCTTCTATCCCTGATTGACTTGTCTGCAGTGCAGGGGGAGCTGTCTGAACAGTTGCTCAGCACGAAGTCCAAGCAAATCAAGAAGAAGGTGTCCAAGCGATTGAAGCTCGTTCAGGGTTTTGCGAACAGCAAGAGCCGTCCGGAGTGGATGATTTTGGAAGTTCTTCCGGTGATTCCACCGGATTTGCGTCCGCTCGTGCCGTTGGAAGGTGGTCGTTTTGCGACGTCCGATTTGAACGATTTGTATCGTCGCGTGATTAATCGTAATAACCGGTTGCGCAACTTGTTACAGCTCAAAACGCCAGACGTTATTATCCGCAATGAAAAGCGGATGCTCCAGGAAGCAGTGGACGCACTCTTCGACAACGGTCGCCACGGGCGTGCAGTAACGGGTGCGGGCAACCGTCCGTTGAAGTCGCTCTCTGACATGCTCAAAGGGAAGGGCGGACGTTTCCGCCAAAACTTGTTGGGTAAGCGCGTCGATTACTCGGGTCGTTCCGTCATCGTCATCGGGCCTGAACTCAAACTGCATCAGTGCGGGTTACCTAAGAAGATGGCGCTCGTATTGTTCGAGCCATTCATCATTCGCGTTCTCAAGGAGCGCGGCTATGTGCACACGGTGCGCAGTGCCAAGAAGATGATCGACCGACAGACGCCGGAAGTTTGGGACATTTTGGAACAGGTGACCAAGGGCCATCCTGTGCTCCTGAACCGTGCTCCCACACTGCATCGTCTTTCGATCCAAGCCTTCGAGCCTCAGCTTATCGAGGGCGAAGCCATTCGTATTCATCCGCTGGTTTGTACCGCATACAACGCGGACTTCGACGGTGACCAGATGGCCGTGCACGTGCCGCTTTCCGTGGAAGCTCAGATGGAGGCTCGGATGCTCATGCTAGCGTCCAACAACATCTTCTCGCCTTCTAGCGGCAAGCCTGTGACCACACCGTCCCAAGACATCGTGCTTGGATGTTACTACTTGACCCAGAACCCGCGCAGACAAGGCGAGGTCGAGGGAATGCGTCTCCCGCTCTTCGCCGACGCCGGCGAAGTCGAGTTTGCGCTCGCGGACAAGTCCGTTAAAGTTCACGACCGCATTCGTTTCAAGAACCCGAATGTGGGCCAGAATACGGTCTATGGCGACTCAGCCACTCACGTGATTGAGACAACTGTTGGGCGTGTGATTTTTAATGAGATCTGGCCCCACGAGATTGGTTTCTTCAACAAGGCTTGCGGCAAGAAGCAGATCTCTGACGTTATCTTCCGCACCTACCGTGCGGCCGGCCATCAGGCAACAGTGGACGCTTTGGACCGTCTGAAGAGTTTGGGCTTCCTCTGGGCAATGCGCGCAGGGGTGTCGATCGGGATCAAAGACATGATCATTCCCGACCAGAAGCAGAAGGAACTTAAGAGCGCACACGAGCAGGTTGCCGTGGTGACTCAGCAGTACCGTCGTGGGATTATCACCGATGGGGAGCGCTACGCAAAGGTCGTCGACATCTGGACTCACGCCGGGGAAGAAATTGCCAACGTGATGTTTAGAACTCTCGAGCACAATGAGGGCCGGAAGGAACTCAATCCTGTGTTCTTGATGGTCGACTCCGGTGCTCGAGGCAACCGCCAGCAGGTTAAGCAACTCGCCGGTATGCGCGGGCTGATGGCCAAGCCTGATGGTTCCATTATCGAGCAGCCTATCACCGCTAACTTCCGCGAGGGGTTGACTGTGTTGGAGTATTTCATCTCCACGCACGGTGCCCGTAAGGGGTTGGCCGATACTGCATTGAAGACAGCGGATTCTGGGTACCTCACGCGTAAGCTTGTGGATTGCGCCCAAGACGTAATCATTTCACTCGAAGATTGCGGCACTGCCAGCGGTATCGTGGTGAAGCCGATTTATGAAGGCGACGAAGAAGTCGTCGATCTGCGCACCCGTTTGATCGGACGCACCAGTTGCGAAACTGTGAAGGATCCAGTCAACCAGAAGGTCTTGATCAAGAGAGGCGATATTATCGACGAAGAGGCCGCTGCAGGCATCGACGCGTTGGGAGTGGAGCAGCTTCGCATTCGTTCAGTGCTGACTTGCGAATCCAAGCGAGGCGTTTGCGCGCTGTGCTACGGGCGCAATCTCGCCACCGGGGCGCGTGTACGCTTGGGTGAGGCTGTCGGCATTATCGCCGCTCAGTCCATCGGGGAACCTGGCACGCAGTTGACGATGCGTACCTTCCACATCGGTGGAGTTGCCTCGCAGACATTCAAGCAACCGGTGGTTAAGATTAAGAATGATGGTACCCTGCGCTACAACGAACTTCGCGTTGTTAAGAGCATCGAGGGCGACTTCATCGTTCTAAATCGTAATGGCACAGTTACGATTCATGCCGAAGACGGCCGCGAATTGGAGAGCTACATCATGGTGCTCGGTTCGGTTATCAATGTTCCCGATGGCGGCCATGTCACTAAGGGGCAATCCATCGCTCAGTGGGATCCGCACAACGTGCCAATTCTGACGGAGCGCGCTGGGAAGATTCGCTTTGTGGACATGGTTCAGGGCGTGACGGTTAAGAAGGAAGTCGATGAAGCGACTGGCGTGATGGGAACCGTGGTCATCGAACACAAAGAAGATCAGCACCCGCAGATCGTGATTGTGGACGAGAAGACCGAGGCGGTGCTCGCGACGTATTCCATTCCGGCTGGTGCGGTGGTTGTGGCAAGCGAGGGCAAGAAGGTGCAGGCCGGTCAGTTGCTCGCCAAGACTCCCCGTAAGGTCGCCAAGACCAAAGACATTACCGGCGGTTTGCCGCGTGTGGCTGAGTTGTTCGAAGCCCGCCGTCCAAAAGACGCGGCGGAAATTGCGAAGATTGATGGCGTGGTTCAGATCGGAGCCAACGTCCGCGGTAAGCGCAAGGTGTTGGTGATTGATCCTGAATCTGGGGCTGAGGAAGAACACCTCGTGCCGCTGAGCAAGCATCTGATCGTCTTGCAGGGTGACACTGTCAAGAAGGGTCAGCAGCTCACTGAAGGGCCTATTCCTCCGCACGACATTTTGGAAGTGCTTGGGCCAGGCGCACTACAAGAGCACATGGTGAACGAAGTTCAGGAAGTCTATCGCCTCCAAGGCGTTGAAATTTCCGACAAGCACATCGAAATCATCGTGAGACAGATGTTGCGCAAGGTGAAGGTCAGCGAACCTGGCGACACCCAGTTGCTGTGGGGCGATCAGTTGGATCGTCTCACCTTCGAAGACGAGAACAAGAGGGTGACGGATCTTGGTGGTATGCCCGCAGAGGCTTCACCTGTGTTGCTCGGCATCACGAAGGCATCGCTGGAAACAGAATCCTTCATCTCGGCAGCGTCTTTCCAAGACACCACAAGAGTGCTCACCGAAGCGGCTACACTTGGTCGCGTCGACACACTGCGAGGGTTCAAGGAAAACGTCATCATGGGGCATCTAATCCCTGCTGGTACGGGCTTCCCGACTCATCGCGATGTTCAGATCAGCGGTACCGACAGTTTGCACTTGGAGGATGAGGACCTTGTCCCGGCCGATGCTTTCGAGGCGTAGGCCGAACGATTCCAACCGCATCCGCGTCTCGCGCTGATTGCGTTTACCTAGAAGGGCGGTGTCTTCGGGCACCGTCCTTTTTCCTTTTTGAGGGACTCGACCTCGCAGTGAAGCGGGCTCGAATATCCAGCGACAAGCGAATGCCAGACCAGACGGGGTAAGGCTTCATTCCGACTTTTTTGAAACTTACTGCATTCTCTGTGGGTCAGTGCTTGAAATACACCCCCTCGATCGTGTCTTGTCATCTAATTGTAATCATGAGTACCGCCTCTTTTCAATCCCACTCCTTCGACACTGGCACCGGTAAAAAGGGTCAGTTTTTCTCTCTGCCCGCATTGGAAGTTGACGGCATCGGCCCTGTGTCGAAGTTGCCCGTCTCTATCCGTATTGTACTGGAGTCAGTACTCCGTAACTGTGACGGTAAGAAGGTTTTGCCTGAGGATGTTAAGACGCTCGCAAACTGGGATGCCAAGGCTCCAAAGCAGGTGGAGATCCCTTTTGTCGTTGCGCGTATTGTGCTCCAGGACTTTACGGGCGTGCCACTTTTGGTGGATTTGGCGGCGATGCGTTCCGCAGTTTCCCGCCTGGGGCGTTCCGCAGGGATGATTGAACCACTTGTCCCTGTTGATCTTGTGGTAGATCATTCGGTGCAGGTTGACTACTTCGGCTCAGCCACTGCTCTTTCACAAAACCTTGATTTGGAGTTCAAGCGCAATCGCGAGCGTTACCAATTGTTAAAGTGGGGACAACAGGCTTTCGAGACTTTTGGTGTGGTTCCTCCAGGTATTGGAATCGTGCATCAGGTTAATCTTGAGTATCTTGCGAAAGGTGTTTTGGATCGCGGCGGTGTTTATTTCCCAGATACGCTCGTTGGAACCGACTCGCACACGACGATGATCAACGGTTTGGGCGTAGTGGGTTGGGGGGTCGGTGGCATCGAGGCTGAGGCTGGGATGCTTGGTCAGCCTGTATATTTCCTTACACCCGAGGTTGTTGGGGTGAACCTTACTGGCGCTCTTTCCGAAGGAGTGACCGCCACAGATTTGGTACTGCACATCACCCAACTGCTGCGTAAGGCCAAGGTGGTGGGCAAGTTTGTTGAATTCTACGGCCCCGGCGCCGCGCTTCTTCCGGTGGTGGACCGCGCCACGATAGCGAATATGGCCCCTGAATATGGTGCCACGATGGGCTTCTTCCCAGTGGACGAACAGACGGTGCAATACCTACGCGAGACGGGTCGCTCCGAAGACCATTGCAAGACATTCGAGGCTTATTATAAAGCGCAGGGATTGTGGGGTATGCCGAAGAAGGGCGACATTGCTTATAGTGTTGACCTAGAGGTGGACCTTTCTGCGGTTGTGCCCGGCGTGGCTGGCCCCAAGCGTCCTCAGGATCACATCGCGTTAACTGCGCTCAAGAGTTCCTTCGAGGGGCTCCTGAGTAAGCCGCTTGCTGAAGGTGGTTATGGCCGCGCAGCGAGCGAATTGTCGGCCCGTCACGCCGTGGAATTAGCGCATACGTCAGAGCCCGCAGCGGACGCCTATCAAGAGGCGAGCGCAAAAGTAGGTCATGGCAGCGTGCTTATCGCGGCGATCACGAGTTGTACAAACACCAGCAACCCAAGTGTTATGTTGGCGGCTGGCTTGCTCGCGAAAAAAGCCGTCGCTCTTGGCCTCAAGGTGAATCCAGCGGTGAAGACTTCCCTTGGACCAGGCTCGCGTATCGTGGCGGATTATCTGGACCGAACCGGTTTACAGCCATACCTCGACACGCTCGGATTTCAGGTTGTCGGCTTCGGCTGCACCACGTGTATCGGCAACTCTGGTCCTCTGCACCCCAAACTCGAAGAGGCAATTCTCTCCCACGAAATCGTCGCGGCGAGCGTCCTATCGGGGAACCGTAACTTTGAGGCGCGCGTGCATCAGAACATTAAGGCGAACTTCTTGATGTCGCCTCCTTTGGTCGTGGCTTTCGCCCTCGCTGGGACAGTAGACAAGGATCTGACGGTGGAGCCCATCGGCAATGGCACCAACGGGCAGCCCGTGTTCCTCAAAGACATTTGGCCCACTCTCGCCGAGGTTCGTGAAGCAATGGCTTCCGCGCTTTCTCCCGAGGCCTTCCGCCGCCTCTATTCCAACTTCGCCGACCAGAATCCGAAGTGGAATGAAGTGCCGTCTTCCACAGGTGAGATTTACCATTGGGACGCCGAAAGCACTTACATACAGGAGCCACCATTCTTTAAAGACTTCTCCCAGCAGGCGGGGCATATCCATGAAATTAAGGGAGCGCGTCCACTTGGCATTTTTGGAGATTCCGTCACCACCGACCACATCTCTCCGGCAGGTGCCATTAAGAAGGCGTCTCCCGCTGGACGCTTCCTCTTGGAGCACGGGGTCGCGTTCGAAGACTTCAACAGCTACGGTTCACGTCGCGGCAATGACCGCATCATGACTCGCGGAACTTTTGCGAATGTGCGGATCAAGAACCTCATGGTACCGGGTGTGGAAGGTGGCGTGACTGTTCATTATCCGAGCAACGAGCAGCTTGCCATATACGATGCGTCGATGCGCTATCAAGCTGAGGGAACCCCATTAGTGATTTTTGCGGGTCAGGAGTACGGCACCGGTTCCTCGCGGGATTGGGCAGCGAAGGGGACGCGTTTGTTGGGCGTGAAGGCTGTGGTTGCGCAGAGCTTCGAGCGAATTCACCGTTCTAACTTGGTCGGAATGGGTGTGTTACCTTTGCAGTTCCCTGAAGGCGTTTCTGCTCAATCCCTTCATTTGGACGGCACGGAAGTCTTCGATTTCAGCGGCCTTTCCGATGACATCAAACCGATGAGCACTGTGAAACTTCACATCCATCGCGCCAACGGCACCTCCGATACCATTGACCTCCGGAGCCGGATCGATACTGGCATCGAAGTCGATTATTACCGCCACGGAGGCATCTTGCCTTTCGTGTTGCGAGAGTTGCTGAGTTAGAACGCCGGTGTTGTGCTGAGGAGTGAGGCGGGCGGGCCACATCCGCCCTCCTCCCTGTTTGTCGGTTAGATAACCGCCTTCAGTCCGGCCATCCATGCTTCCGGTAGCGGATTAACCAAACCCAGCAAGGCGCCGACAACGGCCCCTCTGTGGCAGTTGTCGCCCCCGCAATGCGTGTTGGCTATCACTCCGGCGGAGAAGTCCTCCGCGTACTTCCAGCTCAAATAAAGCGATGCAGTAAAAGCGTCCTTGATGTAACACGCCGGACTTAGCCTTTGTCCGATGACGACCTCGTCGGCCTCTTTGCTCCATTGCGTAAACTTGCGTTCTCCCGCCCAGCCGGATGCGTTGGTGAAAATGGCTTCGCGCAGTCCGATTCCAGCTTCAACGGCGAGCAGAATCCGAGTCATCGAGACTGCAGCTTCCAGCACTTCAGGTGCGTCGTGCGTGAGTGCAACGTGAGTGCGCACGATTGAGACCAAGGCTTCTCCGCCGGCATCCAATCCCGCAAATAGCGCAGAAACCGGCACTAAGCCGCCTATGTGGATGTCCGCGATGCCACAATCCTCAGGCTTTTGACCGCGCGCAAGGTTAGTGAAAAAGGCGCGATGGTATTCCTCCACGTAGGTATCCCGGTGCCAGTTCGGCAGGCGCATGCAGTCGATGTAGAGACGCAACCAAGCGCTAGGATCGTAACACCCCGAGGAACGCACTTGTTGATAAAGCGCGCGTGCCAACTGGAAATTCAGCGTGTTCTCGCCGGCATGCAACTGTTGGTGATAATGCACACCGTGTTGTCCCCAGAAGCGGCCCTGAGCATGCAAGATATCCGCTTTGGGATTTAAGGGGACGTATTTTGACCGATGCAAAATACTGTCCGGATGCGGGTTGCGTGGGGCAAGAAAGCGATCAACTCTGCCATAATCCCGTTTGAGAGCGATGCGGTCGTAGTACCAATGCACTGGCATTGCCAGCGCATCGGCCAAAAGAGCGCCACGGAAGGCGTGGAGACGATTGAACAGCATCGGGTTTTGGGTAGAGAAAGTATTAGGGCAAGTAGTTTTGTGCGATGGGCATGCGCCGTCCGAGACCGAAGGCGCGTGTGGTCACTTTGAGGCCCGGTGCGGCCTGAGCGCGCTTATACTCGTTTAGACGCACCCTGCGTAACACCCATTCCACGGTGCTTGCGTCGAACCCTCGGGAGATGATCTCCGCGTGGGAATGCTGCTCTTCGACGTATAAACGCAGGATCTCGTCGAGTACTTCGTAAGGCGGCAAAGTGTCTTGGTCCCGTTGGTCGGGCTTGAGTTCGGCGCTGGGTGGTTTCTCGATGGTGGCGTGGGGAATAATTTCGTGCTCGCGGTTGATCCAACGAGCGAGTTCGTAGATGCGCGTCTTAGGGACATCGGAGATCACCGCCAAGCCGCCACACATATCCCCGTAAAGAGTGCAATACCCGACCGCGAGCTCGCTTTTATTTCCCGTGGACAGAACCAGATGTCCCAGTTTGTTTGAGAGCGCCATGAGTGTCATGCCGCGGAGCCGAGGCTGCATGTTTTCTTCTGTCTCGTTGCTTGGCAACCCGACAAAAATATCTTTAAACTGCGAGGCGAAAACTTCAAATGCTTCGCCTATAGGAATTTCCAGGAACTGGATTCCGAGGGTTTGGGCGAGCTGCAGGGAGTCGGTGATGCTTCCCTCGCTCGAATAGCGAGTGGGCATTGTCACGCCAAGCACGTTCTCTGCGCCCAAAGCCTTAGCAGCAATGACGGCCGTCACCGCGCTATCGATGCCGCCGCTGAGCCCGAGTACGGCTGAGCGGAATCCGCATTTTCCGAGGTAATCGCGGACCCCGAGCACTAGGGCATCGAATAGGGATTGCATCTCCGATTGGAAAATTGCGGGGACCGGTTCGCTGCTGAGATCGCCCACGAGTGACGCACTGCGGAAGGCGGGCAGGAGAAGTCGGGGCAGACCATCGGATCCAAGGAGAACGGAATTGCCGTCAAAAACGAGCTGGTCGTTAGCCCCTGTGCAGTTGCAATACGCGATGGGAACCTGATGCCTTCGGGCGACTCCTGCGAGCAACTCCAGGCGCTCCTCGGGCTTGCCCAATGCGAAGGGCGACGCGCTAAGATTCAAGATGAGCTCTGCACCCTGCTCCACAAGCGATTCCACCGGAGAGTGTTGATAGTAGGCTCGGGGCAAATGACGCTCCGTCCAGATATCCTCGCATATCGTGATACCCACCTTGCGTCCCATTAAGATCACCGAAGCAATCTCCGAGGCAGGCTCGAAATAGCGGTCTTCGTCGAAGACGTCGTAGTTCGGAAGGAGCGACTTAAAGACCCGTGCCGTAATTTGTCCCGATTGAAGAACGGCCGCCGCGTTGCGAAAGGGGTTGCCCTTGCCGGTGTGTACATCGACGTATCCGACCACAAGCGGCACTGAGCCACACTCGGCAGCCAGCTGCTCTAGCGCCCTCAAATTTCGCGGTACAAACTCGGATTCAAACAGCAAATCCAGCGGCGGATAACCCGTCAGTGCAAGTTCAGGTGCAATGACCAGTTCCGCCCCGAGAGCCACTAGGGTTTGGTATTCGGCAAGGATCTGCCGCTGGTTGGCTGCAATGTCGCCAACGGTTGGATTGATTTGTGCGAAGCCGATTTTCACGCGAAGTCTGGGGCAATCTTGGCACGGCCAAGCTCTAGTGCTGGGAACTTCTGGATTCTGATAGGTGGCTCTGCGAAGGTGCCTTACGCCTTGCCTCCGAAGGATACGTGGTCGTCCAGATCAAGTAAATCAGCCCAAGAGCCGATGTCCTCTCTTAACGGGCCGACGACCTTGTGCATTTGATGGAAAAAATCCCGCTGTTCTACTGAGGCAGGGGCGCGGTGTTCATGGTGGGCAGACCACTGCTCCACTTCCCAAGGGGTGCGTTTGTGCTTGGAGTGCTCCAGAATCCAATGGAGAATTTCACCGTCACCCTTACCGAGGGCCAACTGTTCGCGCAGAGGGGCTGCATCAATGCCAACAAAGTTTAGGAAGTGGGCGTCAAGCGGGCAGTTATAGTGGTACTCGCCGTTGGTGCCGGCAATTTCCGCCCGTCCTTTGTCGAGCATACGCGGCAAGATAATGAAGCCGCCGAGGCGGGTGCGCATACTGCGGGGGGAGTGTTTGGTGAGGTCGGGAGCATTCATGGTAGAACTGAGACTGTCGAGTTCTGCGAGATCTCGCTACCTTAAAAGTTCCGGTAGCCTCAACTCTATCGCGGGCAATTTGGTTCCGACGCTCTAAGCGCTCTCGCTCGGCTCACGCAGTTCACTTTGCACGTAGCACCGAGGCGCCGGACCGATTGCCGCCTTCTGTGGCGAGTGGAATAGTTTACGAACTGGCGCGGGCAGCGGCGTCCTTTTGAATCCAATCCCACAAACGACTGAGCGACGCTTTTACTTTAGGTTTCGCCGCGGCGAGTTCATCGCTGCTAAGCACCTCGCCCTGTGCGGGAAGCTCTTTTGCATAAAGGTAGAACTTTATCTTCGGCTCCGTGCCAGAGGGACGCACCGCGACACGGCGGCCATCGGCGAGTTCCATGATCAGCATGTTTTCTTTCGGGATCGGATCACCCTCTACGTCGCTGAAATCTTCCGTGGCAAAATTGCGGAGGCTGAGCACTGCCGAACCGTCAGCCTCAAGTGGTGGTTGCTTCGCGTACGATGCCACTAGCTTCGCGATTTGCGCTGCGCCCTCTGCGCCCTCAAAGGTGAGTGAACCGTTCTGCTCCTTGTAAAAGCCATACTGGGCATAGACTTCATCAAGTAATTCCGGAAGCGTGAGATCGCGAGACTTTGCGTAGGCCGCTACCTCGGCGAATACGATCGCTGCGCCGTTTCCATCCTTGTCGCGGACAAAATCTGCTGCGCTGTAGCCGTAACTTTCCTCACCGCCGCACACATAAAAACTGGAGTGAGCAAGTCTCAGGGCTCGGGTTTCAGCCTCGGGAATCGAGCGGTAGCGTGCTCTGATTTCTGCGGGTAAAGCATTTTCGTATTTACCCAATTTTGCGCCGATGTATTTGAACCCTGTCAGCGTCTCGACGCAGCGCATTCCGTTGCGATTGGCAATTTCCTTTTGTAAGTCTGTTGTGACAAAAGTTTTAATAATCACACAACGAGACGCGTTTTCGCTGGTGATGACCCCTTGCTCTCGCAGCTTTAGCACTCGGTAATAGGCCATGAGCGAACCGATTTCGTTCCCCGTCATTAATTCCAACTCTCCCGCTTTGTTGCGCACCGCCACGCCCATGCGATCGCAGTCCGGATCCGTTGCGATGACGACGTCTGCGCCATCATGGCGGGCTTGGGCGATGGCAAGAGAAAGTGCTTCCGCATTTTCTGGGTTGGGGCTCTTGACTGTGGGAAAGCGCCCATCCTGTTGTTCCTGTTCAGGCACGATGGAGTATTGAATCCCTAGTTTGTCGAACATGGGCCGGATAATTACCCCGCCCGTGCCGTGGATCGAGGTGTAGACAAACCGCAGTCCCTTGGTGTTTCTAAGCAGTGAAGGATCGAGAATCAACGACTCTAAACGCTCCATATACGCGGCGTCTGCTTCGGGTCCGAGCACTGTGACAGAGCCCTGCTCGGACTCGGGCAGGGGAGTGTAGTGATCGCTTTCCAAAGCATTGACCCGCGCGATGATTCCCGAGGCGTGTGGTTCGACGACTTGCGCACCATCTTCAAAGTAAACTTTGTAGCCGTTGTCGTGCGGAGGGTTGTGACTGGCGGTAATAACGATTCCCGCTTGAGCGCTTTGGGCGCGAACCGTGAAAGAAAGTTGGGGCGTGGAACGAGGGCCGGAGAAAAGGAAAACGTCGACTCCGTTTTCTGCAGCGACCTTGGCCGCTAGGGCGGTGAATTCGCTGGAGTAAAATCGGGTGTCGTGGGCGATCACGAGTCTGGGGAGACCTGAGCGATTGTGTTGGAAGTGGTAATCTCGAATATAGGCTACCAACCCCTGCGTTGCGCGGGAAACATTGAAGGCGTTCATTGCGTTGGAGCCCACACAAGAATACTCCGGTTGGGCTGAGTGGCTTGCCGCGCCTCGTTCGGCCACTGTGACGATCTTTCCGATGGTACGTCCCCGGAGACCTCCGGTGCCAAATGCCAGAGTGCGAAAAAAGCGATCGTTAAGCTCCTGCCAAGCAGATTGATCCAAAAGCTCTATAATGCTTTTTAGAACGATCGCATCGTGGGTTGAAGCGAGCATGAGTTGGAGATTGCGCGCACTGGATTCCAAAATTTGACCTGCGCGGACGGCCTCGAGAATGCGGCTGTTTAAGTCGTTCATTAGGCCTTCAGTTTGCCAACTTGCGCGAAGCTGTAAACACATGAACACTGGGATCGTCCAGCGCGATACCCGTTGCTTTAAACTGAGCGGTCCCGAGTGGCCGTCCGCTTAAAATTCAATTTTTGGAAGAGCCGGTCCCGCTGGCACCTGAGGCGGAACGCTCGGCATGGTGTCACTGGGGCGCACCAGTTGTACTTTTGGGACTTCCTGTGCTGCCTCACCTCCCTCTTGCGCGTTGGGAATCTGGTTGTCTAGCGGCGCGGCACGCCCGCTGGCCTTAAACTCTTTTAGAGCACGCGCCGAATCTTCGGATCGAACCGACCGGAATGGGTCCTCGCCCAATACCGTTGGTGACTTCAGTGCTATCGACGGAATTCCGCTGAGATCCAGCGCCAACTCTACCCGCGGTTGTTCTTCCTCCGAATCTGTGCGCCGTCGGCGTGGATGCTTTGGGCCATGAACATCGCATGTTTCTTCCGGTAACGGAATTTGCGATGCCGTTAGCCAGGCTTCCACGACGGTGGAAGTGGGAGTTGAAGTACCGGAGGCTTCCTCACAATTCAGCAGGGGAATAAAACCGGATTTTTCGCAAAGTTTGTACCGACGCAAGTCAGATGGTTTGGAGATAGCGCGTGGTGAATATTTTTCCACGCTTGCGTTCATAATCTCAGTCCAAATCGGCAGCGCGATTTCACTTCCAAAGGCGCCATAGAAGATAGGGGTCCGAGGTTTGTCGAAGCCTGCCCAAACCCCACAGGTGAGTTCACTGGAGTAGCCCATGAACCAAACGTCAGTGAAATCGTAAGCAGTCCCTGTTTTTCCTGCAAAAGGTAACTGCTTAAGCCCCATTGTGCTATACGCTTTAGCCCCAGTTCCCTCGGAAAGCGCCGCCGTCAAGCTTTGGTGGACTTGGAAAGCCGTTCCAGGGCGCATCACCGCCTCGCGAGTGGGCGCCTCTTTAAAAAGTTGGTGGCCGCGACTGTCTTCGACCCGGTCGATTAGAAACGATTTTCCTGGTCGTGTTCCAGCTCCCGGAAAACTTGTGTACGCTAAGGCCAGCTCCATTAATGAGAGTTCGCTGCTCCCTAAAAAAGAAGCGGGATATGAACGCAGCGGGCTCTGAATGCCAGCTCCTTTCGCCATGGAAGCGACTGCTTCGAGCGAGCCCTTGAGGTCGTCGCGAATCTGCATTCCGAGGCGTACGGTCGCAGCATTTTTAGATTTAACCAATGCATTGTGGGCTGATACCAGCCCCTCAAAAGGCGTGTTGCTTTGTTCCCGCGCCCATTCTCCCAAAATACCGGAAGTTCCACCGATCATCACCTTTCGGTTATCCATGACGGCGTCCTGAACCATGAACCAAGGGTGCATGCCACGCTCAAATGCAGTTGCATACACGAGAGGTTTGAAGGCGCTTCCCGGCGGTTTTTTGGACTGGGTGACCCTGTTAAATTCACTGTGTTGCACGTCGCGTCCCCCAACAATCGCCCGAATGGCACCCGTCGCATTGTCCAAAACAACGACTGCACCTTGGAGGTATTCGGGCTTGGGAGCCGGTTCCTCAGCGCCAGCACTGATTCGTCTGCGCCATGCACGGTAGTCGGTATCGAAGGCAGTATAGGTCTGCTTACCTTGAAGTTCAGTTTTGCGTTCCAACGCTTCCATCTGCTTTTTGAGTGCGGCTTCGGCTTTGCGCTGAAGACTGAGGTCGATGGTGGTGTAGATGCGGTAGCCCTCGCTTAGCGCATTTTCAAAACCAACAAGCTTTGCCATTTGTGCAGATACAATTCCTGCCGCGTAGCTCTCCTGAACGATTGGGCGTTTGTTTTTGATAATTGGCTCTTCCGCAAGGGCCTCTTGATAAGCTTTTTCGGAGATCGCTCGAAGCTCACGCATCCGGTAAAGAACGTGGTTTCGGGAATCGATGCACGCTTTCCGATTTCTCCAGGGAGACAGGTTGTTGGGGCTGCGTAGTAACCCTGCCAACAGTGCGGCATCCGCCAAGTTTAACTCAGCGGCGGGCTTTCCAAAGTAACCTTGAGCGGCAGCTTCGGCTCCGTAATAGCCGCTGCCGAAGAATACTTTATTTAGGTAAAGCTCTAGAATTTCGTCTTTCTTAAGTCTGCTCTCGACTTCCCTCGCAACGAACATTTCCAGAATCTTGCGCTTGATAGAGCGGTCCTTACTTGGCAGCTCCTCAGTGAAGGTGTTGCGTGCGAGTTGCTGAGTCAGTGTGCTGGCCCCCTCTCGCCCGCGTCGGGCCTGGAGGTTGCGGGTGATGGCTCTTAGAATCCCGTAAAAATCAACGCCGCCGTGCGAGTAGAACCGCGAATCCTCCGCCGAGATAACAGCCTTGGGCAGGAAACTCGAAAGCGCTGAGAGCGGCTTCTCGTCACGGTTTTTAATGAAGATCCGTCCCAAGAGCTCTCCATTGCGATCGAATATCTGGCTCGCAGACTCCATTTCTTTTAACTGCCGATAGTCCAATTCTCTGGCTTTCCCAGCCCACTGAAAGTACTGCCAACCACCGACTGTCGCAACCCCCACGCCGACCGCGCTCCCGAGGATCAGTCCAGCCTTCAGAGCGCTTCGGAGGAAGCCTCTGGATTTACGCTGATTGCTGGGTTGAGTCATCGAAAAGGGTACGTATAACGAATCGCAAAAAGTTTGTAGTGAGCGCTATGCGAGATCAGAGAGCGCCGTGTCCGCGTCGCCAAAGTGTCCCATGCGAACGCCCATTCGTTCCATAATCGCCATGTGCAGTCTACAAAGTTTGCGGTTGGGATCCGCGCTGTAATCTAGAAGGCGCCCTCCGCGCAGCGTTCCGCCGCCACCGCCGGCGAGCAGGATCGGAAGTTGGCGGGAGTCGTGGGCGTTTCCGTCGAAAAGGCTCGAGCAAAACATCACGATGCTGTTGTCCAAAAGCGAGCGTTCGCCTTCGTTGGTATTCTGCATCTTCATCAATGCACCAGACCAGAGTTTCATGTGAAACTCGTTAGCTTTTTGGTAGGCTGCCAACCGGGTGGGATCGTTGGAATGATGGGAGAGTTCGTGAAGACCGCCCTTCACTCCGGCGGCCGCCAAATTCATTCCGGAAAGATCGTTGTTGAGCATCAGCGTAGCGACGCGGGTGCGATCCATCTGGAAGGCCAGAACCAGAATGTCGAGCATCAGCGCCATGTGCTCCTCTGGTTTCGCTGGAATACCCGCATCCGGTCTTGGGAAATTTGCGGCCTGCACTGTGGGCTGCCAGCCGTTACCTGAGGTTTCCTTTTGGCTGAACTCTTCGGCCCTTTGGATACGCTGCTCAAGCTCGCGCACCGAACTTAAATACTCGTCCATTTTCTTCGTGTCGCGCTGGCTCAAAAATTTCCTGAGACTTTGGGCGTCGCCTCGAACAAGATCTAGGAGACTTTTGTCGCGCTGGCGTTTTGACCCATCCTCAAAAAGTTGGTCGAAAGCTTGTTGCGGATAAATTTCCTTTGGCGCTGGTGCCGTCGGTGAGGCCCAGGAAAGATGCCCAGAGTACGTGGAAGTGTATCCGTCTTCATTGCCGTACCCAGGCGCCTCGGTTCCGAGCACAAGGCTTTGCACGGGAGTGTTGAGGCCTACGCTGCGGGCGATGAGTTGGTCCATCGTCACCCCGATTTCAATGTCTGTGGTGGTCTGTTTAACCTTCAGCCCCGCGAGGAGATTCATCTTGGGGAAGTGCCCGCCCGGCCCCTCAACGGTTGTGGGATTCCACAAACCTTTGAGTACGAGAATTTTTTCTTTGAGCGCTTCCAGCGGACGTAAGCTGTCCTTGAACTCCATCCCCGCCGCTCCATTGACTGCTCCCCAGTGGTGTGGGTTTACGCCATTCCCCATGAATATCACCGCTGCGCGCCGTGGCGCGGCCTGCTCAATGGAAGATTCTGGCGCACCCCAGGACCGGATCGATTCGAGCCATGGAAGGCCTAATGCCACTCCTGCACCCCGCAAAAAGTGCCGACGCGTAAGGTTCGTGCTCAATGATTTCATAACGATATTTTAGGGAGACTTTACGTGAATCCCAGCGGAACGTTTTAGTCTCCTCTGCGACTCAGGAATTGTTTGCTCTGCACTAGAGTAATCAAAGCCCCAGCAAAGGTAGGGTCGCTGAATTTTAATTGTTGTTTCATCACGGCGAGGAGTGCGTTGTCGGTTGGAAGAACTTTTCTGCCAAGCGAATAGCCTATCAGTTTTCTGCAAAAAAGATTGTGAAATTCATCGGTGTGTTCTCCAAGATAAGTCGCTAGTCCGGAAGCACCTTTGAATTTCCGACCTTCTTTGTCCTGTGCCGAATCATCCAGAGGCATGCCTGCGTCGTCTTTGGTTCGTCGTCTTCCGATTGGATCATACGCCTCCAGAGCGAAACCCAGAGGGTCGATACGGTCATGGCAAGCGGCGCACGTCTTATCTGCTCGATGGCGCTCCAGCCGCTCTCTTAGGGTTTTTGCGTTTGCAACGCTGTCGTCGAGTTTGGGTATATCATTGGGCGGGGGCGGTGTTGGCGTTCCAAGTACAGTGCGCAGTAGCCAGTTGCCCCGCAGCACTGGACTGGTGCGGTGCGGGTAGGACGTTTTGGTGAGAATTGCGCCCATTCCAAGAAGGCCGCCGCGCCCGTAATCCGAGACTTTGACTTTCTGGAGGTCCTCTCCCTCAACGCCTTGAATTTGGTAATGCGCAGCGAGGCGATGATTTAAGAAGGTATAATCCGCGGATAAAATCTCGCTGACAGGTCTGTTGTTACGAATGATGTGTGTTAGAAAAGCGAGGGTTTCGGCGTACATATCCTGCCGGAGTTCGGGCGTGAACTCGGTGAATTTGGCCGTGTCTACTTTCGTCGTGGTGTCAAAATTCTGGAACTCGAACCATTGCGTCGCAAACTGTGCGGCCATTGCTGAGGCCTTAGGATCCTGCAACATGCGGAGGGTTTGCTCCTTGAGTACCTTCGGGTCACTTAAGGTGCCGGTTGCAGCCTTATCGAAGAGTTCTTTGTCGGGTATTGAAGACCAAAGAAAGTAACTTAACCGGGAGGCGAGTTCGTATGGACTGACCGGATGAACGCCAGACCCTTCGGTTCGTTCGAGTTTGAAAAGAAAGGAAGGCGCCACCAACGTGCGAACAAGCACTTCACGCGCGGCCGATTCACGGTCGAGACTTTGTCCGATTCCAGTTGTATAAACGCTAGCGAGCTGGGATTTTTCTTCCGGGGTTATTGGTCGTCTCCAAGCCTTGGCTGCGAAGACTTCCAAATGCTCAAGCACCTTGCGGTCCCATTCTGGTTCAAGTGCTTTAGGAATGGTACGATTTGAAACGAAGCGCCAGTCGTCTTGCATTTGTTTTAGGTGTAGAGCCTCCTCTGGAGACAGAAGGGCAGCCAATTGCGCATCGCTGAAATAATAGACGCCCGGCCCCGGCTTGCCATTACGGTAGCGGTTGGAGGCGACTTGGTTGAGCCGATGCTCATGGTTCAATGAGAACGTCTGATGGAGTGGGCCAAACTCACCCCCGAAGCGCTTGTGTGCTTCGGTCCCGCGTTTGAATACGCTGATGACCCCCGGAATAATCTTCTCGGGATCGGGCGGGGAGGCCGTGGTGGCCATCCACTGCGCGGAGGCGAACTCAATTTCTGGATTCCGAACATCAAGTTTTCCTAGGGCCTTAAAGCGTTGCGCATCCATTGGAAGTGGGAGCGTTAGTGTGCAGGGCGCCTGTAAAACTAGCGTCGTTGCATCGACTTGCAGTCCTTGCGGATGCTTGCCAAGGCGTGAGAGGTACTGTTCCGCCTCGGTAATCCGGCGCTTGAGGACATCCGCAGTTTGATCTCCTGCACTTGGTATGGTGCTGAGGGTCTTTAGCTGCGTGCGGTCGGTGTTCAGCCGAGCTGTAATCCATTGGATGTAGTTTTCTTTTTTCCCTTTGCGGATTATCTCGGGAGACTCGACTAGAATAATATCACCCTTGTTTCCGTCTCCTAAATCACCGACCACTAGATGGATATGGCGATCTCCGTTGGGATCAGGTTCGCCCTCTGTTTGTGATTCAAACGGATAGCTTTTTAGCTCGTCAGCATCTTGTTGAGCACGGAGAACAGACCATTTAGCGGGGAGAAACCAGGAGTTTAATTGCTGCTGAATTTTTAAGATTTCGTTTATTACATTTTCGGGGGGGGCTCCGGAAAGGCTTTGAGTTGGCTCTGGGAGGCTTTTCCAAGGTACACGCGTGAGATCGAGCAGGCGCGACTTTGTGTCGTTCTGCTCCAGAAAATTCCACCAATTTTCTAAAAAGGCGGGGTTTAAATTGGATTCCTTGGCGAGTGCACTGAGCGAAGACACTCCTGTTCGTTCGCGGTGCTTCCACTTCCAACAGGCTGTGATGTATTCCGCCACGCGCAAATCCTCTCCGTCTTTTGGGAGGGCCTCCTGCGAAACTTTTTGGTACCAGACGACCATGGCGGATTCAGCGTCGGACTTGAATTGTGCCGGTCCGCGAATTCCGATGCGTTGCGGGGTAAACCGAACCCCACTTCCGGGCATGATTGTAGCGTGTGCGGCGAGTTGACGTGCGGCAGTGAAAACTTTGTCGAGTTGTTGGGGGCTCAGGAATAAAGCATCACCGATATTGGAAAAGCCTTCACCACCGCCACCGTCTGGAACGAAGTCCCTTCCGAATTGAAAAGGCATGCCAGTGAGATCTCGAATGGTATAGTCGAACTCAGCGTTCGTTAGTCTTCGCAGGGTGACAGGGCCTGGATCGCCCGCATTCGTGTTTGCGGCGATGTCGAGTGCGGATTTCAACCACAGGCTCAGGTTATTGCGTTCAGAAGTCGAAAGTTCTTTGGCGTCTTCTGGAGGCATTTCTCCGTTCCTGATAACGTCTTGGACCTTGCTCCAAAGTTCGTACTCCAGTGTGACGTTTGGGTCTGCATGCAGACGCTTCAGATCCACGCCTCCCTTTGTTTTTTTGCCACCGTGACAGTCGAAACACTTTTGCTCCAAGCTTGGAACGATTGCGTCCCAACTCGTTTGCGTTTGCGGCGCAGCAACTGTTTCGCCATGTGCCCGCCACCCCAGAATGAAGAAGAAAAACAGGGCGGTTAGCCGGCAGGAAATGCGAGGATACGGATAGAGAGGGAGATGCATTTTTGGGGCGATACGCTACGAATAATCTCTCACTATTGACCTTTTAAATGCTTTTGCCAATTGAACTTGGACTTTCTCAAGGCCGGTTTCAGGAGGTTGCAGGAACTTAGGGTTTGCCCTCCACTTGCTGGCGTAACTTGTCCAAATCTTTTTTTAATTCTCGTGAGGCGTCTTGCAAATTTGAGAACTCGCTTCGCAAGCTTTTAAGCTCCTCGCTTGGGTGGCGTGCGGCTCGGATTTTTACCAACGCACTCTCCGCCGGTACTTTTTCGGACCGGTAAGCACTCGCGTTGGAAAATGTTTCCAGCATTGCGATCGCACGTGGATCTTCGAGATTGCCAAGAGCGTTGATCGATGCGATGCGAATAAGTTCCTTGGGGTGAGGTAGAAAGGAGAGTAATAAATCTCGTGTGTCATCTTTTTTAAGCTCGTTTCGGGCAAGTGTCCCAGCGGTTTCCAGCCCCAACGCCAGCGTGGACGAGGGAAGTGCCGAGGCACGCTGCCGGAGCGTATCAATTAACGGGGCAATGAAATTAGGGTCGTCTTGCGACTTAATCGCGGCCAAGGCTCCCTCAGCAAGGCGCTCTCGGAACGATGGTGTGGCAACTGCCCGTAGAAGCGCTGCGCGAACTTCCTCGGTCTGGTATGGTCCTAAACCTCGCAAGGCAGTTGCTGCGATTCCAGGATTTTTATCGGAAGTAAGTGAGAGCAAAGCGTCCCGCGCAGGGGGCTCAAAATAACCTCCCAACGCCTTTGCAACGGCGTTACGCACTCTGGCGTCGGGTTGAGTCTGGCTTTCGATTAAGCTGCTCAGTGCCTCGGGAGAACGCGCTTTTTGGAGCGCCTCAGCGGCTGCGATCCGAACGCCATAGTGAGTTGCATTTTGAAGCGCCTCTAGGATTTTTATGACAGCTTGCTTGTCGGGCTTATCAGACAGTAAATCCAGCGCGATCAACTGGCCCACACAATCTGTGTTGTCCGCAAGCTGCTGCAACAGCATGGGGCGTGATGGTTTGAATGTGATCTTCGCGAGCACCGTTTGACGGGGATTAACCCTTATCCCAGTTGGGGCTTTTGGCAGAGGGAGGTAAAAGTCCTCGTTCTTATTTAGGATTTGCACCACGCGTTCATGTGGCACCCCGCCCACTGTGAAGCGGAGCGTGAGAGGAAACTGAAACAGGGGAGCCTCCTCAGAAATCTTTTGGGTCTGCTTTATTGAAACTTTTGCGAGGTGGGTCTTTTCGTCCCAAGAATAATCAACATCAAGCTGGGGTGCACCAACGCCGTTGACCCACTGATCAAAGAAGCGCTCAAAACTGCGGCCCGAAAGAGACTCAGCGGCGGAGCGTAAGTCGTCGCTGGTAACAGATCCGTAGGCGTTGCGCTCGAGGTATTTCTGAATGCAAGTGCGATACAGATCCGAGCCGAGCTCGGACTTGAGCATGTGTAACACCCACGCGCCTTTGGGGTAAGAAAGGTAGGTGAACATTTCCCCTGGATCTGTGTATTTTTTATAAACGATCCCCCGCGTCTCGTTGGTATTCGCCAAGATCCCTTTGGCAGCGTTGTACAAATGGAAAAGAGTCTCGTCTTCACCATGAAAATGACCTTGCCACAGCCAGTCGTAATAGGTTGCAAAACCCTCGTTAAGCCAAGTGTGACTCCAGTCTTTGCAGGTCACGAAGTCACCAAACCATTGGTGAGCCAACTCGTGAGCCACTAAGCTGTTGCTGTCGAAAAGGTTCTCTGTTTCCGGCGTAAACAACGTGCGCGTCGTCAGCGTGGTCAAACTCGTATTTTCCATCCCGCCCCAGTGAAAGTCATGAATCACCACCTGGGCGTATTTTGCCCACGGATAGGGGACTCCGGTTTCGTGCTCGAAGAATTCCATCATGTTCTTCGTATGGCGAAAGGAGTTCGCGGCCTGCGGCAACTGGTCTGGAGTGGTCCAGAATTGGAGAGGAATGTCGCGGAGTTGATCCTCGACCTTGGTGAATTCCCCCGTGACCAGTGTCACGAGATAATTGGCGTGTGGCTTGTCCTGGAGCCAATGATGGAGTTCGAGACCGTCTTTTCCGTGGGTTGAAGCGAGCTGCCTTCCGTTGGAAAGGGAGACCATGCCCTCAGGCAAATGGCAGGTGATTTCTGAAGTGAATTTCGCTTGAGGATAATCCAAGCATGGAAACCAGTGCCGCGATTCGGTCGTCTCACCCTGCGTCCAAAGGTGAGTGTAGGTGTAACCCATTTCCTTGGTGCGAAAGTACATGCCTTTTACAGGTTCGGCGGAATACTGCACGGTGACAAAGGCCTCTTTTCCCACAGGGATTGGCGTGAGGAAACTTAGAACGATCTCCTTGTCTCCCGCTTGGTAACGCAGGCCTGTCTCCGAACTGGTGATCGAGTGAACGCTCAGATCAATGGCGTCCAGGCGCAACTCTTCTAACGGCTTTCCAATGGGTTGGAAGCGAAGTGTCGCGGATCCACTTAGCGTGCGTTTTTGGAAATCCGGCGTGATGTCCAACTCTAGATGCCGTACTTCCACGCGTTTGTCGGGGGCGTATTTGCGGTATAACGGCGACTCCACCGATAGAGGCGCGGGGGAAGGCGCACAAAACCTGCAGTAGTGAGTTTCCTGCACTGAGGCATTTGCCCGAGCGCTGGGAGTCGCTACAAAACCTCCTGTTAGAAGCAGCAGCAAAAGCCGCCAAACCCGCTCACAAAGGACTAGAGCACTTGGATGGGTGCGCATCCTTTTTTTAGGGCGTGTAGCGGGTGGGGGCGCTGCGGTTGGCTCCGAGGCAAGATTAGAGGCCGCTGCCGGCTTCAAGCTTTTGGCGCCCCTTGTAGATGACCTCTTTGTAAGTGCCACCGCTCGGGATCATTGGCAATACATGTTCAGTGTATGGCACCATGACATCGAGCACGTAAGCTTCCTTGGAGTCGAGCATTCGTTGCATGGCGGCGCGGAGATCCTTTTTGTGGATCACCCGTTCGCACGGCACGCCGAAGCCTTTGCAGATGCTAATATAATCCGGATAAATCCGAGTGAGATCCTCGGGGTCTCCCAAGAAAGTGTGACCGCGGTTGGAGTTGTAGAAACGGTCTTCCCATTGAACCACCATGCCGAGCCATTGATTGTTCAGAATGAGCGCCTTGGCGGCAATTTTTTCGATGTGAGCCAGGGCGAGTTCTTGGACGTTCATCAAAAAGGATCCATCCCCATCGATATCGACGACCTGCTTGTCGGGGCAGGCGACTTTTGCGCCAATTGCCGCTGGGTAACCGAAGCCCATTGAGCCCAATCCCGCCGAGGTGATGAAGGATCGTGGTTCGTTGTACTTGTAAAATTGACCGGCCCACATCTGGTGTTGTCCCACGCCTGTGGTAATGATCGCATCTCCTTGGGTGAGCTCGTAGAGAAGTTCTATAGCATACTGCGGTTGAATGAGATCAGGAGTGTCGTCGTAGGTGAATGGGAAGGCATCGCGCCATTCGGCAATCTGCTTGTACCATTCAGGGAACTGAGTGAATTGGGTAAGCTCAGCGTGGTCTGCTGGCTTCTTTCCAGAACGTTCGAGCAGCTCATTCAGGCGGGCGAGGGCGTACTTCACGTCGCTAATGATCGGGAGGCGAACATGCTTGTTTTTGTTGACCTCCGACTCGTCGATTTCGATGTGGACGATGGTTCCGTGTTTGGCAAATTCTGAAATCTTGCCGGTGACCCGATCATCGAAGCGTACGCCCACGGCGAGCAGAAGGTCTGCTTCGTTAACTGCGTTATTGGCGTAAACGGTTCCGTGCATCCCTAACCAGCGCAATGATAAGGGATGAGTTTCTGGGAAGCACCCTATGCCCATGAGTGTGGATGCCACTGGGATGCCCGTCCGCAGAGCGAACTCCTTTAATTCGGCCGCTGCACCACTGGAGATCACGCCACCGCCGACGTACAACATCGGACGCTTAGCCTGTTCGATGAGGCCCACGAGCTCGTTCAAAGCGAGATCATCGGCGTGGCGCATCGGGTCGTAGCCGCGGAGTTTGACCTCTGCAGGAAATACAGGGCGCACAATGGCCTGCTGGATGTTTTTCGGAATGTCGATGAGCACGGGGCCTGGACGACCCGTTTGTGCAATGTGGAAAGCTTCCTTTACGATGCGCGGGATGTCGTTGACATCTAGCACAAGATAGTTGTGCTTAACGACTTGCGCTGTAACTGAAAAAACGTCTGTTTCTTGGAAGGCGCCCTTGCCGATCATGTGTTGAGGCACCTGTCCAGTGATCGCCACGAGCGGAATAGAGTCCAGATAGGCGTCAGCGATACAGGTCACCAGATTTGTGGCACCGGGGCCAGAGGTTGCCATTACCACGCCGGCTCTGCCAGTTGCTCTCGCATATCCTTCGGCAGAGAAGCCGCCGCCCTGCTCGTGGCGCGGCAGAAGGGTACGGATTTTCGAGGATCTTGTGAGGGCCTGATGCATGTGCATCGAAGCTCCGCCCGGGTATGCAAAAATTGTGTCAACCCCCTCCCGTTCAAGGCAGGCTACAAGCACATCTGCGCCGCTCATGGCCTCGCCGCGTTCTGGAGCGGCGGGGGGGTGAGTGGAGGAGGAATGTGAAGCGCTGGTAGCGGGGTTGGAGTGCGTGGAATGACTCATAAAGGTGGCTGTGTTCAGAAACGGGGCTTGATTCTAACGTGCCTCGCGTTCTAGAGCAAGCGTGTGGAGAGGAATCTGAGCGCCGCGCGTCAAGGTGCGGTGAGGTGCGTGGATGAACGGCGATTAAACGACAAATTCCAGATTCACGATTTCGGGAATTAGCCCGGCTGCATGGGCCCGGCCGAGAAATTCGCGGATCGCAGCCCTACCAGTATCCCCGTAATCTAGCGTGTAATCGTTGACGTACATGCCGATGAATTCGTCGGCGAGAGTCTCATCCATACCCCGTGCAAGTGGCATCGCGTGGGCGACACCTGCCTTGCGATGTTGCAGGCCGTATTCAATGCTTTCGCGCAGGACGATGTTGATTTCACTGCGCTCGGCGAGAGAGAAGTCCTTGCGTATTACGTTGCCGCCCAGAGGTAAAGGCAAACCAGTTTCCGCCTTCCACCATTGGCCTAAATCCAAGACTTTTTCAAATCCCTCTTGCCCATAAGTGAGCTGGCCCTCGTGGATAATCAGACCGACCTCCGCTTTTCCCTCCAGTACCGTTGGGAAGATTTCATCGAAAGGCACCACGATGTGCTTGGGGAGCTCTTGGTGTTCTGAATCCGCCAGATACAGTTGGAGGCTGAGCCACGCGCTGGTCATCAGACCGGGCACAGCAATGAGCCGATCGCGCAGCCAAGTCTTCAGCGAGTGGGGTTCAGTGGGGAACTCCACGCCGCGCTTGACCACGAGCATCGGGCCGTAACCGTCACCCATGCTGGCGCCGCAGGGGAGCAACGCGTAACGATCCGAGACGAAGGCGTAGGCGTGTATGGAAATGGCAGAAATGGCGAGCTCGCTGCGGGTAGCGCGCTCGTTGAGAGTCTGGATGTCTTGGAGCGTGTGTTCAAAATTCCAGCCGCGAGTGTCAATCTTGTGTTCGGCGAGCGCGTAGAACATGAACGCGTCGTCGGGGTCGGGAGAATGTCCGAGGGAGAGAGCTTCAGGGCGGGCCATAGGGGACAAGACAGTCTCAAAAGTGAGACGTTGTGAAAGGAAAAACCGCTGCGAGCTCTGAGAGCCTAGAGCGGCTGCTGTTGGGTTAGGCAGTGGAACGCGCCCAGGCCCCAGATGAGTTCACGACAATCGATGGCGACGATCCTGCGATTGGGGAATGCCTTTTCTAAAACTGAAATGGCCAAGGCGTCCGCTGGATCATTAAAAACTGGAAGCAACACCACGGAATTCGCGATATAAAAGTTTGCGTAACTCGCTGGTAATCTGAGGCCTTCGCGGTCAATGCGCGCGGGCATTGGCAATTCAATGACTTGGAGGGGCGCGCCGTCTTCTAGGTGCAGGCGCGACAGTGTTTCGAGATTTTCGGCGAGCGGCTTGTGGTTGGGATCCTCCGTGTTTGGTTCCACGACGGAGAGAACAGTGGTGCGGTTGATGAACCGGGTGAGGTCATCGATGTGGCCGTCTGTATCGTCGCCCTCGATGCCGTCGCCTAGCCAAAGAATGTTAGTGACTCCTAAGAAAGCTTTGAGTCGCGCTTCAATCTCCGCCTGGGTGAGGTTGGGATTGCGGTTGGGATTTAACAAACAACTCCGCGTGGTGAGCAAAGTGCCGCTTCCATTGAGTTCGACCGAACCGCCTTCGAGGATCATGTTAGGCGCATAAACTTCTAGGCCAAGGAGTTCAGCGATTTTTGTTGGAACACAATCGTCGAGGTCGTGGGGTGGATATTTTCCACCCCAAGCGTTGTAATCCCAGTCGACGACGACTGTGGAGGGATCTGCGTCTCGCTTAAGAAAGATCGGGCCGTGGTCGCGACACCAAGGTTCGTAAGTCGGGTGTTTGTAGAAACGCACATGAGCATCTCGTGCGCCTGCACGGAGCAGTTGTCGGCGCACATCGGCTTCGTGGGCGTGATCCCAGACGTTGATACATACCGGCTCGGAATCTGCAAGCGCGTCAACCATTTGAGCAAAGGTGGGCATCACCTTGTCGTAAGCGTCTGGGAAGGAGATGCCGTCGGGGCGTGGCCAAGAGAGCCATGTGGCGGCGTGCGGCTCCCATTCGGCGGGCATCCGGTATCCGAGGCTCGCTGGAGAAGGTGAATTCAGCCCGTGTTTTTTAAACATGTCGATCTCCCAGATAACGTTGCTCGATGCCTTGGTAGGCATCAATGCGACGGTCTCGCAAAAACGGCCAGTGGGTTCTCTGGGTGTCTACGGAGTCCAGATCCACCTCTGCCACAATGATTTCTTCTTGATCAACAGAACCACGGTGAAGGATTTGTCCGGAAGGATCTGCAACAAAGCTTTGCCCCCAAAACTCGATGCCGTCCCCTCCGTCAGGCGCTTCGTGGCCGACTCGGTTTGGGGCCACCACGTAACAGCCGTTTGCGATGGCGTGGCCGCGCTGCACGGTTTCCCAGGCACTGTGCTGCCTTACGCCGTACTGCTCCTTTTCGCTGGGATGCCAACCGATTGCAGTTGGGTAGAACAAGATCTGTGCCCCGTGTAGTGCAGTAAGGCGGGCTGCCTCGGGGTACCATTGGTCCCAGCAGATGCACACGCCGATTCGGCCGAAGCGAGTGTCCCAAGCGCGGAAACCTAGATCCCCGGGGGTGAAGTAAAACTTTTCGTAGAACAACGGGTCGTCCGGGATGTGCATTTTCCGGTACTTGCCCATGTAGGTGCCGTCCGCGTCCAGGACCACCGCAGTGTTGTGGTAAAGTCCGGCAGCGCGGCGTTCAAAAAGCGAGGCGATGATGACGACGCCGAGTTCTTTGGCGAGGTTGGCGAAGATTTGCGTGCTTGGCCCCGGGATTTCTTCGGCGAGCGAGAAGTATTTGTGATCCTCGACTTGGCAAAAATAAACGGAGGAGAAGAGCTCCTGGAGGCAGATGATTTGTGCGCCTTGGCTTGCGGCCTGACGGGTGCGTTCTATTGCTTTGCTCAGGTTTGCCTGAACATCAGCACCGCAATGCATTTGGACCAGACCAACTCTGACAGACTTTGGATGATTCATGTGAGATGTTTGCCAACCGCCAAGAAAAGACGCGCTAAAAAAAGGGTTACAATTGTGCCACAGCCGACTTCGATGCGGAACAGTAAGGGGGGACGCCTTCTCACCCGCTTTGGCGATCCGGTTCCTTGAGAGCGAGGCACCAGAACGGGTAAGGTTGTCTTAAAGCGGACTATTTTGCAGCGGGCGCGGTTGTCGCGGGGGCCGCACTTGGGGTTGCGGGTGCCGCACTTGGGGTTGGCACCTGAGGAGAGACGATGGTGATACTCTCCACAGCAATGCGTTCGGTGGGTTTGCTGCGCTCGCGTCCGTTGGATACAACCGGTGTATCACCGATTTTAAGCAGCACGTCTTCGCCTTTAATGACGTGGCCGAAGGCTGTGTATTTCCCGTCAAGAAACGGGGCGGCATCCAGACAGATAAAAAACTGGGAGCCTGCGGAATCTGGATCGTTGCTGCGCGCCATGGAGAGAACGCCTCGTTCATGTTTGCGTTCGTTGAATTCGGCTTTGATTTTGTAGCCGGGGTCGCCAGTGCCCCAAGCGGATTCTTGGGAGAGGTCCTTGGTTTTAGGGTCGCCGCCCTGAATCATGAAGCCTTTGATAATTCTGTGAAAGGCAGTGTCCTTGTAAAAGCCTTCTTTGGAGAGTTTTTTGAAGTTTTTAACGGTCTCTGGCGCGACGTCGCTCCAGAATTCGACGGTCATTTCTCCCTTATTGGTTTTGATGACGGCGACTTCCTTAGACGCAGGCGTTGTCAGCGGCGCAGGCACCTCGGGGGAAGGGGCGGGCAAGGTTGCGGGGGTTTGGGCGAAGGTCTGCAGCGTGCCAAGCAGCAAGCTGATTGCGCTGAGTCGGAGGGTTGCTCTTTTCATAATCGATCCGATTTTCAGCAAACATTCGGCGACACGCAAGTATTCCCCTTCGCTAGATTCGAGCGTATATTAAGGTTGATGGAAAATATTCGAATCATCTTAAACACCTCCCGCGGCGCGATTGAAGCTACTTTGTTTGCTTCAGAAGTGCCCATGACAGCCGCTAATTTTCTGAACTTGGCGAAGCGGGGCTTTTACAACGGCATCACTTTTCACAGGGTGATCAAAGATTTCATGATCCAAGGGGGCGACCCCACAGGAACCGGTAGTGGCGGACCAGGGTACCGTTTTCCCGATGAAATTCGGAAAACTTTAACGCATTCTAAGCCCGGTATTTTTTCGATGGCCAACGCGGGACGCAACACCAACGGTAGCCAGTTTTTTATCACCCACCTTCCCACACCGCACCTAGATGGAAAGCACGCGGTTTTCGGAGAAGTCACTAAAGGGCAGGACGTTGTTGACTCGATTGAGAAAGGTGACGTGATTGAGTCTATTGAAATCTTGGATTCCACAGACGCTTTGTTTGAATCTGAAAAGGATTTGATAGCGGCCTGGAACAAGGCCCTTGAATAGGGCCAATCCGCGTCTTCTTGACTGCGATGCTTAATGGTTCGCGGGAGAGGGACGCCATTTTTTGATGAGCGATTCTCTCCCCTCGTTTGCGGTTATTCCCCATCCTCGGTTCAAAAGCCGGTGGCTGGGGACTTGCCTCTCATTGCTTGCGGGGGGCGCGCTTTACACTGGGATTTGTGCGGGACCACTATTTGCTCAAGCGCCGTCAACTGCGAGCGCCTCGAGTGGTCAAGCGGCAGAGGTTTATTCGAAAGCGATGGCGGCTTTTGCAGCAGGCGACTTCGCCGGTGCTCTAGCGGGATTGAATGAAATGCTCACTCTAGGAGCCGATGGGCCGGGAATGGAGAGTGTGTATTTTTCGCTCGCCGCTGCGGAGTTTAATTTGGGGGACATGCTAAAAGCGGCCGGAGCTTTTGAGCGTTATATCAAACTTTACCCTGCGGGAGTAAAGTTGGGGGAAGCTCAAAATGCTTTGGCCCAATGTTATGCATCGTCGGGTGCGAGGGAGAAAGCGGTTGCGCTTTTTGGGGAAATCGCCCGCAAGGGTGGCGTCGGCAAGGCGGGAGCACTTTTGTCACAGGGAGCGCTGTTACGGGAGATGGGCAAGCCTGGTCAGGCGGCTGAGGTGTTGGAGAGTTTGGTTGCCGATGGTCTGCAATCCCCTGAGGCGGTTCAGGGGGCTTTGCTTTTGGGGTCAGTGGAGGCGGAGCGCGGAGCGCGGGACAAGGCATTGAGGATTTTGGATACGCTGCAGGGACGCCTTTTCAATGTGGTTGATAATCCGTTGCAATTGAACGCGCTTGCATTCGATGTGGGGGATTCATTTTTGCACGCGGGTGAATTTAAGAAGGCGCTTACGGCGTACGCGATGGTGCGGCGGATTGAAGAGCTAGCGCAGTTGCAGCAACGGCGGATTCAGAGTTTGATCCGGAAAATGGAGGCTAATATCTCCGCGGCGAAGGCGGATTCCTCGAAGGTGGCAGAGCTATCAAACGCCAATGTGCGGTTGCGTGCGCAGGTTGAGTCGGCCAAAACAGCGATGGAAAGTGCGCTTGGCTCGAAGGATAACTTGGCTGCGCTGCGGGCGAGGCAAGCATCTGCCTATCAATCGATTGGTCGGTATGAGGAGGCGTTGCTACTCTTCGAATCAATGTTGGATACGAAGGATTCGGGGGTCAAGGAGGAGGCTCTTCTAAATCTAGGTTCGATGTACGCTCGTATCGGGATGGTGCAGGAGGCAGTGCAGTCCATGCAGTCTTACCTTTCCGAATTTCCGAAGGGGCGTAGTGCCGACACCGCTTTGTTTATTCTGGGCAGTCAGCAAATGCAGGCGAACGCCTTAGAGCCAGCGGTTGTGGCATTGACTCGATTGTTGAAAGAGTTCCCGAAAAGTTCTCACGTGGAGTTGGGGCGATTTCTGCTGGGCAATGCGCAGTTTTCGCTGAGTCTTTTTAATGAGGCGCTTGAGAGTTATCAAAAGTATCTCAAGCAATCTCCCAAGGGAGAATACGCTCAGGAAGCAGATTATCGGAGTGCGTTGGGGCGGTTCTTTTTGGGAGCGTATCAACCGGCTTTGGATGCATTTGAAGCGTATGTAAAAAACCATCCTGAGGGTTTGTTTGCCCCGGATGCCGCGTATCGGATTGCAGCCTGTTATCAGGCGGCTGGGAAGTCGGCTGTAGTGGCGGAGCGGTGTGAGGCGTGGGAGGCGAAGTACGGGGATCATCCCATGGCGGGGGATGTCCTCGCATTGCATGGGGACGCGTTGAATGCGTTGGAGCGCAAGGAGGAGGCGGTGGTTATCTATCGGCGTGCCAGTCTTTGTGGGGCTAGTGACGAAGTGGTTCAGTACGCGGTATTTGAGGCGAACAAGATTTTACAGGCGCTTGGGCGTTGGGAGGTTGCGGCTGAAATGTTTCGAGAGTTTCTCGCCGCAAAGCCGGATCATCCTGCGAATGTATCGGCGATGTATTGGGTGGCGCGTGCCACGGCCCGCGCAGGAAAACCAGAAGAGGCCAAGGCCTTTTTGAGTGGGAAGATTCGCCAGTTCATTTCTTCTCGCGAGCAGGATGCGGTGGAACAACTGCTCTCGCAACTGGCTCAACTTTGCGCGAAGGCACCGAGGCCGGGATCTGCGGGCGGGCAGGCGGTGGGTGTGCCTGCCTCGGTGTATGATGCAAAGGCGAACCTTTCAAAATATCTCGAGTTGGGAGATGTCGCAAAAACTCCCTTGGTTAAGGCGCGGATATGGTTTGCGGAGGCGGAGCTTGCGCGACTGTTGAGAAAGGCAGATGTGTTTGACGCAGCGCTCGACCGCATAGCCAGTGAGATTCCGCCAAGTCAATTAGGGGCTTCGCTGCTGGCGCAATGCGGAGATCGGTTGTTGGCTGTGGGCAATAGGAAGCGGGCAGCGGAGTTTTATAAAGAGCTGCAACAGGCATTTCCAAAGTCGGAGCTTTTAGATTACGTTTTCAACGGGTTGGGGCAGATTGCGTTAGATGCTGGAAAGGGGGAGGAGGCATTGCGTTTCTTTGTGGATGCAGTGGACAAGGCTGGCGCGGCGTCAAAGCTAAAGGAAGTCACTTTGGGGCAGGGGAAGGCGTTGTTTTTGTTGGGTAAAGGTGACGAGGCGAAGGTAATCCTGGAGCAGGTGGCCTCTACGCGGGAGTGGCGCGGCGAATGCACAGCTGAGGCGGTTTTTCTATTGGGCAAAGTACAGTTGGGCAAAGGAGACTTGGCTGGGGCTGTGCAGTATTTTCAGCGCGTGTTTGTGGCTTACCAGCGGTACGATAAACTTGTCGCACAGGCTTATATTCAGGCGGCCGAGTGCTTTGAGAAAATGAGTGAACCTGAAAAAGCCGTAGCTCATTATCGTGAACTAGCGTCCAAGCCGCGTTTGGCCGCGTTGCCTGAGGTCGCTTTGGCGCGCAAGCGGTTAAGTCTTGTTGCAGGAGAGGCTCCATGAATCGAAAAAAGCATCCTCTTTTCTTTGCGTTACTCGTGGCTCTGAGTTTCGGAGCGATTTTGCGCCTCCACGCGGAGAAGGTTTTCCAGAAAGATGGGAAAGTTCAGAACGCTAAAGAAATACGTAGGGACGGGGCCTTTATTTTTCTTAAACTTGCGAATGCTGAGGGAGGCGTCACGGAGACGCTCGTTCCGCTCAATCAAGTGGAGCGCATTGAGTTTCCGGAAAGTGCGGCGTTGGCCGAGGCGCGACAGCTTTGGCGCGGGGGCGATGCGAAAGGCGTTTTGGAGAAAACGTCGGAGGTGATGAATTCGCAGCGCGTTTATAGAGATGTGCCGGGCAATCAATGGGTGGATGTGATACGATTGAGGCTCCCTGCGATCGCCCTAGAGTCTGGATCACAGGCTTTTGAGGACTTGCAAAAGGATTGGACCCCGACTGGGGATGAGGATTTAGACGTCGCATTCCGTTTGCTGGTCGCTGGGCGCACGGATCCAGCAGGAGCGCAAGTGGCGAGGAAAGCTTTAGCCAAACCCGGCGCGGCTTCTCTCGCTGCTGGATTATCGTGGTTAGATTTGGGCGAAGCTGCACTTAAGGCCAGTCGGTGGAAGGATGCAGTTCGTTGTTTTTTGTCCGTGGAGGTGTTTCTTCCTAATCAACGTTTGCTCCAGCCCAAAGCGCTTTTGGGGGCGATAAAAGGTTTTATTGGGAGTGGCGAGCGAGCCAAGGCTGCGGCTCTCGTGGAAGAGTTAAAGATGGAATACCCCTCAACCCCAGAGGTCCTCTTAGCGGCGGAGTTGTTGCGGTAATTTTTATGGTGAGACCAAGCTTTCAGTCTTCCATTTCATGAGGAACTTTTTCTTCTGGTGATACGGTGAAGCGTCCTTTGTCGTGCTTTCCCAGATGGTCGGATAACACATCAGCGTCCGTGATTTTTAACACATTTTTTGTTGGGTTTAATTTCTAGAGTGCCCTTATGAAAGTCAAAGTAGCCTGTGTCGGTGACAGTATTACTCAAGGAGTGGGGACTATTGGTGAGAGGTCATACCCCAAGCAACTAGGGGCTCTTATTGGCTCGGAGTTTGAGGTCGGAAACTTTGGCATCAGCGGTGCAACCATGTTGCGTGGCGGCGACAAACCTTACAGTCAACAGCCAGAGTATCAGGCGATGCTGGCTATGAAGGCCGACATTTACGTCGTCCTATTGGGAACGAACGATACGAAGCCCCATAACTGGTCTCAAAAGAAGGGGTTCAAACCCAGCGCCTTGGCTCTGCTGGAGGCGATCTTCAATGCGAACCCAGCGTCAAAAATTTTCCTTTGTCTTCCTATCCCCGCATTTCCCGCCAATTTTGAAATCACCGATGAAGTGATACGCACCGAAGTGATACCTCTACTGCGAGAAGTTGCGGAGGAGAAGCATCTGGAGATTGTTGATTTGTATTCGGTTTTGGAAGGAAAGGGGAAGTTTGTCCCCGACAAAGTTCACCCCAACGCGGCAGGCTACAAGCTTATCAGTAAGGCGGTTGCAGGGGCGATTCTCAGGGGAGTGTAGCCGGGAAGGTTGTGATGGCACGATGTAGATTTACTTCGTGGAGTTGCGTTTGAATGCGGTAATTTTCAGGACGTTTTTGAGCGTAAGCTCATCATTTTTAGGTTTCGGTTTTTTAAAGGTGTCTGGAGTGAATGCCTTTCAAAAAGCATCGCTCGAGAATGAAGTGGATAAATATTTCTGGCCCATCCAGTGCGCGAAGTAGGGGTGGCGGAATGGGCGTTGATCTTGTTCCGCGGCTTAGCTCGCGTGCTGAGGTTGCGGGATTAGCTCGCGCAGTTCTGCGGGAAGCACGCCCGCGATTTTATCCAGTTCGCCCTCACCAACAAAGTCTTGAAGTACTCCGAACACTTGTTGGGTTAGGGAGTAGATGTCTAGGGAGGGGTGGGCTTGGGAAGCGGTGATTTTCTGTTCAATTTTAAGCAAGAACTCGCGTTGTGATAGGGCGCTTGGGGCTTCGCTTGGTCGGTAGCCTTCGTAGAAGATGCCGCGTACCAGCAGGGGGAGCTGCGCGGAGAAGTGTGCGGCTTCGGCGACGGGGAGCCGGTCTCGGAGAGTCTGGAGGACGGCGCGCAGGGCTTGATAGGCGGTGTGGGTATCGATTTCCGCTGTCTCAGCGATGGCGTCGAGCCACTGGTGGGTTTTCTGTAATGTGGTGTCTAGGACTTCGAGATGTTGAGCGCTCATAGGTGTCCTTTGCTACGGAGGAATCACGTAAAAAGTTTGCTGAAAATTAGTTTTTATTTTTCAGCAGCACAACGCGCTCAACAGTAGATGTTACCGTAAGGCACGATTGAGGGATCCAGAATATCCCGTTAGCTCCACATAAGCGGAACCCACCGGCTTGCCGTTTTGGAGGACTCGGCAGGCGCCTTCCCAGTAGGGGACATCGCTGAAGGTTCCCTCTAACTCCTGATCTTGCACAAGCGGCACCAAAATGAATTCAACGGGAAGGCCTGTGGCTGGATCCGTCGCCGTTAATCGTACAGGAAGCGGGTAGGCAGCCCCTGAGTGCGGGCTCTTCCAAACGCCCGTTCCATTCCAAGAAAATGTGCTGGCGGATTGCATGATGGCGTGGCCGTTGCGATCCACCCAGGAAAGAGCAGAGGCGGGGTCAGGGGAGCCGTCTTTGAGGCGCAGTCGGTAGACCATGATTTCGCGACCGTCGTCGAGCTGAATGCCAGCCCAATCCCAGCCGACTTGTTCTGTGGTGAGTTGACTGGAGCTGATTTCGTGGTCCATCCAGACTTCGCCCGTCACGGGGATGGATTTGTTTTTGAGCGTGAGGGTGCCCGTTGTTTTGAGGCGTGGAAAGGTGAGGTACCAGCTTGCTGCTGTGGGGGAGTTCCCTTTGCGGGAGATGCCATTTTCGCCGAAGACGACGAGGGGTTTAATGGGTTCGAGGGAAAGGGAGAAGGTGGCTTGATCCCGGATATGGGCGTCGAGTGTGATCTTGTTCAGGGTTGGGTCACTCAACACCAATTGGAAATCGCCCATGTGGAGGGAAAGTGTGTCTGTGGAGGCGGAAGCGTCCCAGCCGGCGCGGGCGAGGCGTTCGGAGTGCAAAAACTCACCAGAGAGCGTGTTGAGCAGGGCGGTATGAACGAGGAAAAACTCATCTTTTTCGAAGCGGCTTTTGGATGCGTTTACCGCTTGGGATGGGGGCTTTCCGCTTTTTCTAAAAATGGTTGCTTGGAAGCCGAAGCGTTCTTGGTTCGGGCCGAAGAGGTGGCCTGTGAGATACCACCATTCCAGCTTGAAAGCGGGATGGCTGCCATGATCGCGTGGGAAAGTGAAATGATGGCCTGGTTGCGGGACCTCGAAACCATCCTCCGTGAACCGCGCGAGCTCTGGAAAGAGGGCAGGATTTGAATCGGCCGGGGGTTGTTTTTGAGGCCGTTCTAGAGGTTGTCCCGGGGGCTGTTCAGAGGGGTTTTCTGGAGGAGCGCCGAAGTGATGGCCGGGGTTGCTCAGCAAAAGGCAGAGGCAGACCGCCAGAGCGTGAAGATGGGTCTGTTTCATAGCGGTCGATCGGCTGGGAGGTCGGCTCCGTGTCTGCCGACGCACCAAGCGAGCAGGGTGCCACACAGTGGAACGCAAAAGCCCAAGAGAAGCAGCGGCAGCCAAGGGAGAGAGGGTTGCAGGGTCCAGCCGAAGGTTTGTTTGTTGATGACAAAAATTAAAAGAGCCCCGAGCCCAATGCTGGAGAGCAGTCCGCCGATAGCTCCCGCGAGGGCGAGCAAACAGCCTTCCCAAGCGGCAAGTGCGGCGATATCGGCCTGGGACATCCCAAGGGCACGGAGGGTCGTGAGTTCGGTTTTACGTTCGGCGAGGATAGTTGCCAGAGTGATACCCAGTCCGGCGAGGGCGACGATCACGCCAATGGCTTCTAGAGCGTAGGTGATGGCAAAGGTTTGGCGAAAAATTCGCATGACCTCGGCTCGCAGATGCACGTTGGTAAAGATGGAAAGGCTTGGGTGCGCCGTTTGCAGAAGGGCGCGGTGTTGTTCCGCGTCGACGCCCGGTTTAAGCGAAAGGCAAAGCGTGCTGACGGCGTCTGTGTCGAACCAGTCGGCCAAATGGCGGCCCTCCACGAGAACGAGGCCCTGTTCATCGCCGTAGTCCGTGTAAACGCCGCAGATCTGTAATTCACGAGCGCCCTTTGGGGTTGGGATGCGAATGACGTCGTTTTTTTGCACGTTGAAACGGATAGCGAAAGTTTCGCTCACGAGGCAAAGCGAGGCGTTGTGTTCGGGATCAAAGATGGAGTTGTTGGAGGGAGTCTGGAGCCAGGAAAGCTGTTGGTGACGTTTGGCGAAGGCGAGGCTGGAGCCTACGAGGCGAATCTGGGCGTTGGGCAGTTCAGCTGGAATCATCAGGGAGGTGTCCCAGTCGAGCACGTCGGGATTTTGGACGATTTGGCGCCAAAGGGTTGAGGGGAGGCGGTTGTATGCGGAGGCGGCTTGATTGGCACCGCTGGTTAAAAAAAGATCGGCTTGAAGCGTGTGTGTGATCCAAGCGCTGACACTTTGCTCAAAACTGCTCACGAGTACGGCCATTCCTCCGGTCATTGAGACGGCGCAAAGCAGAGCGGCTGCGGCCCAGCGATGGCGACTGGTGGGGGCTCGAAGGTGGCTGATTGCGAGTCGCAGTGGCGCAGAATTTTGTGAGACTAAGTGACCGCACCACGCGGCAATTTTGAGTGCATCTCCCGCGATTAGACCTGCTCCCACCACGCCCAGAAGGGCACTCAGGTAACCTGCTAGGGCGAAACGCGAACCGCCGCTCATGCGCAGCGGTGGGAGGAAGGCCAGCATTATTGCGAGCGCCACGAGGCACCATCCTAGTTGCGAACTGCTTCGCGAATTCCCAGCGGGGGCGGCGCTGCCTTGCGCCCAAGCTTGCGCCGGTGGAATTGAGGCGGCCCTTTTAGCGGGAAGCCAGCCGGCGAGGATACTACAGCCCACGGAGAGGACAAAGGCACCGAGAGCCTCGCCCCAGTGGAGGCCCGCAGCCTCCGCGTTGTTAGCATAATAGAGGGCGTTGACCGTTTTTGAGACGGCCCGTACGGCTACTTGCGCCAGCGCCCAACCGCCCAAAACACCGACGACTCCTCCTCCTCCTCCCAGAAGCGCAGCCTCCCACAGCCAGGCTCGGCGCACTTCCCACTCGCGGACTCCGAGGGCACGCAGGATCGCGATTTCGGCTCTTCGACGGACTACGGCGGCGTCGAGCGCCTGAAAAATAAGGTACAACCCGACCAGCAGAGAGAGGAGCGAAAGTATGGTCAGGTTCAGGCGAAAGCCGCGCGTCATGAGTTCCGCTGCGGCTTGTCGGGCAACGGGTGTGCGGGCGCTGATACTCGGGGCGAGGGCGGTGCTTATTTGCTCCACGAGCTGTTCTCGTAGCGGGCCTTTTTTTAGGGAGGGTGGGAAAAATAATTCTACGCGATCCAGCAGGCCGACCTTATCGCTGAGCGTTTGGAGGGCGGGTAGATCCATCACGAGCAAGCCGGCGGGAGGGGCTGGTTGGTCGGCGCGGTGGGGGATGATTCCGACGATTTCGAGTTGGACTTCGCAGTCGTTTAGGATGACGGGAAGTAGGGAGCCGACTTGTAGTGAGAGGCGTTGAGCGAGGGCGCTGGAACAGAAGGCGGCGTTGTTTTTGTGGAGTAAATCTTCGAGGGAGTTTGGGTTGGGGGTGGAGGGGGCGGCGGCGTTTTTTTGGCCTGCCCAAGAGGTGTCGAGATGGGCTTCGGCGGCAAAGTTTTGAAGCGCCACCAAGTCTACACCAAGCAAGGTGAAGGTGGGGCGGGAGCCGATGCGATTGGCATCATCCGACTGAGGTTGTGCGCAGATTGTTTCGACAACGGGAACAATTTCAATGTGCGCTGAAGGCAGTTGTGGGAATTTGCAGCGTTCTCGCAGTGTGTCGAGAACGGTCTCAGGGAGGGGGCCGGCGGGGGAGGAAAGGATGAGGTCAGACTGGCGGGTGAGGACCTCTGTGAAGTTGGTAAAGCTGGAAACGGCGGCTCGGTTGGCGAGGCGGATGGAAAGGAAAACGGCGATCCCGAGGGAGAGCAGCAGAAGCAGCAGCAGGGAGCGGGACGGAAAGAGCCGCCAATGCCGCAACGTAAATTGTTGCAACAGCGCCCCATTGAGGGACGGACTGGAGAGCGGGCGCAGCGGCGTCGAAGGCGGAATCATGCGCTGTGATTTTGTAACACGCCGTCGCGCAGGGAAACGCCACGATGACAGATGCGAGCGGCTTCTTCGCTGTGGGTAACTAGGATGAGAGCGGTGGTGGTTTCATCCGTGAGGGCTTGGAGTAATTCCAGAATAATAGCTCCGTTACGGGAGTCCAAGTTGCCGGTGGGTTCATCTGCTAAAATGAGGGCAGGTTGATGCACAAGCGCACGGGCGATGGCGCAGCGTTGCATTTCGCCTCCAGAAAGTGTGGAGGGTAGCGCGTCGGCACGATGAGCGATTTCAACCCGACGAAGCAGGGCATCGGCGCGGTGGGCGCGTTCCGGTGCGGGAACCCCGAGTAGGAGGAGTGGGAATTCGACGTTTTCTCGCACACTGAGTGTGGGAAGGAGGTGAAAGAATTGGAAGATGTTACCCAAACGCTCCCGCCTGAGGGTTGCTAGCGCGTCGCTACTCAGCAGTGCGAGGTTTTCCCCTGCGACGAGGATGTCGCCGCTGTCGGGTCGGTCGATTCCGCCGAGGCAGTTGAGGAGCGTGGACTTGCCGCTGCCGGAAGGTCCTGTGAGAGCGAGGCGTTCTCCGGGAGCAAGCTGCAGCGAGACGCTGCGCAAGACAAAGCGTGAGTCATATTGCTTGGAGACCGCATGACATTCCAGAACGGGTTGGGTGGGAAGGGGCATGTGAAGAAGCAGGGTGCGGGCTACAGTGAGCGGCCGTGATAATTGGTGCAGGTGAAGATACGCAGTTGGCCCACGGTGCGCCCCATTTTGACGATATCGAAGGAGGCGATGAGTTCAGTTTTTTCAAACCCGCCGCTGATGGCTGAGGGTAAGGCGTTTTCCTGGGCATCGGTGACAAAGAGAGCGCTTCGTCCGTGAAAGGGATTGATACCACTTTCTTCTGTGTAAAGTGAGTCTGGAAGAGGTTGGCCGGGTTCGAGCGGGATGATGGCGTCATAACGCGGCCAGAACGAGTATTGGTTTTCCAAGGCCTGCGATTCCGGAGTGTAAACGCAGGGATGGCTGGGTAACTCCAAGCGTTTGTTCTTGAGGTAAAAGCTTATCCCTGAGGCGACTTCCCACCGGTTGGCGATGAAGAATAAGGGGCCACCGAGGAGTGTTTCGGTATCGGAGCGGACCTTCTCGGCGGCTTCTGTTATGGTCCGCCATCCGTGGAAACGTTGGTTTGGATTCAGCTTGATAAGGGGGATGGGAAATCTGGCGTGATCCAGGCTCTCGACGTTTAGAAGAGCGATACTCAGAAGCAGTCCACAAGCGAGTCCGAAGGCTAATAAGCCACGGATCTTTGTGTTTTCTCTGGCGTGAGGGAGCCAGTCAGAGGTTGCAAGAACGGCGGCAGAGATGAGAGCGGGGCCGGTCCAGATGGGGGCGACAGCTTTTTTGAAGGAGAGCAGGAAGTGCAGGATAAGGAGCGGGAGGGTGAAGGAGAGAAGGAAGTTGGTTTTGAGGTCTTGAGTGGCTCGGGGAAACTTCCGCCAGAGGGTTAAAATCATCACTCCAAAAAGGACAGGGGAATAGCCGCCGAGGTGAGCGCCCAGAAACGCGAGCGGCGCGCTCAGGCTGAAGGGAAGGGGTTCGTTTAGTTCACCTAGGTTGCTGAGGTAAGTTAGGGTTACCCATTGATGGTTCAAATTCCAAAAAACGAGTGGCAAAAAGAAGGCGATGAACACGAGGGTCATCGCCCAAAAACCTGGGGCTCGGAAATTTCGGCGGAGGTTTTGGCAAGAAGAGAGCAGTAAAACGATGCAGAGGAATTGAATGAAGTTGGTCCATTCGCATAATAATCCGAGGCCGAGTATTACGCCGGTTGCAGGCCACCAAAGGCTCCAGCGCGAAAGGGAAGGGGCGACGTTAGGTTGATTTGAGTGAGAGGCTTCGAGTGCTCTCCAAAACGTGTAGAGGCCTGCGGTCCAGAAGAAAATGGAGGGCGGATCAGTCGTCATGAAGATGCTGCCCGTTTGGAAAATGGGCAGCACGGTGATTGCAAGTAGCGCCCAAAGTGCAACGGTTTCTGAGTAAATGCGTCTCGCGAGTGAAAAGAGCAGTGCGCTTGTGGCCAAGGAAAGTAGGGGAGCAAAGAGACGGACGCCTCTCTCTGTCGGGCCCAATATGTGGGTTCCGAACTTGATGAGGGCTGCGACGCCTGGCCCTTTACTGAAGTAACAAAGATCGGGATGCAGACTCCATTGGTAGTAATAGGCCTCCTCTGGAGTGAGTTCAAAGGTCCCGCTGAACCAGACGTGAAATATGGTAAGAAGGCAGAGCGCGGTAAAAAGCCAACGTTTAAGCGTCATAGCGGATTAGGCGTCACGGGGCGCTTGGGCGATGTTAGTCGGGAGGGGCGGGTTTGGGAAAAAAAGAGTGGGGTGCATGGTGTGCAATTCTGGGTAGCGGGCGGCAATGCGAGAGCGCCAAAGACGCTCGGCTCCGAGGAGGATAAGTGCGTTAGAGAGTAGGCCCATGAGGATGGACGCGGTGACGTCGCTTGGCCAGTGTGCGCCGGTGTAGACGCGGGACCAGGCCATGAGGAGGGGCAGTAGCAGCCAAGCGGGACTGCGCAGGAACAGGGCGAAGACGAGGCCGAGAGTGGTTGCGTTGAGGGTGTGGGAGGAGGGGAAGGAGCGCTTGTATTGGTCGAGCGGGTTTGGCGGAGCGGAGAAGCTGATGATTAGCGGTTGGAAAGAGGCTAGGAGTTTGGGGGTGGCGGGGGCGAGGTCCACGCGGCGTACGCCTTCTTGGGCTTGATGTGGTCGCGCGCGGTGGGTGAGTTTTTTGAGAGGAGAGGAAATCACTGCCTCATTAATTAGAACGGAAAACGCGCATACGACTACGCAGGCAAAACCACGGCTACGAAACTTCCAAATGAGCCATAGCCCCCAGACGATAAAAAAAGGCACCCAGAACGGCGTGCAAGACAAAGTACCCAGCAGCCTGTCCAGAACGGGGTGGGTCCATTCGTGGTTCAGGAGAAAAAGAAGATGGCTGTCTATCGGGTTCATGAAAGATTAGTGAAACTATGAGTGATCGCTCTTCGGTGAAATGGAAAATAGCAGTCTGCTGTGCGTCGGCATTGTTTGGTGGCGAATCGGTGGGCATGTGTGCTGCTCCCAAGGCGGCTGCGTCGCAGGCTTCACCCGTTGCGGCTCAGGGGGATGAGCTTCCAGATCCTGTGGCAATTCTTAAGAGCGTGAGGGAAATGCAGGCCTCCATTCGCCAGACTTTGCAGGGAAAATTGCGACGCGGCGGGCGCACCGTGGGGTACCGTATGGTGATGGAGGGGCTTCAAGTGCGGTTTGAATTTCCTGAGGCGGTGGATCCTAACCCGCAGACCGTGGTGCTGAAGTTTGGGGAGAAAGAGTCCAGACTCGAGGTGACAAATGCAGCGGGCCCGCAGCGCAAGGTCGACTTTGCGGATGAAATTTCGGGTATGGGGGTGAGCTTTGAGGATCTTGCATTGCGTTTTTTGTACTGGAACGACGCGATTTTGGAGGGGGAGGAGCGGCTGATGTTGTCCAAATGCTGGCGGATCCGAGTGCGCCGTCCAGCGGAGGTTCGTTCTCAGTACGCACAGGTGGTAGTGTGGGTGAGTCAATCCAATGGGGCTTTTTTGAAAAGCGAGGCTTACGGAGATAATGGTCTGTTGTTGAAGCGTTTGACGGTGCGCTCGGTGCAATCTATCGGGCAGGCGACGACTTTGAGACAGTTGCGTATTGAGACGGGGCGTCAGGGTGAGGAACCGGCGTATCTGGATGTGGACGGGCAGGCAGCGCCACGCACGTCAAAGTAGCGGGAGGTTGTGACAGGGCGAGAGCTGCGCGCAGGAAGTAGGGTTTTTCGTACGAGCGTCAGGGGTGTGGCTTGCGACTTTGGTTGTGGCGTCGGCTGCTGTAATGCGCCGTCACGAATGCATGGCCGAGGAACTCCTTCATCAACCGCACGATAAGTTCTTTAAAAAGACCTTTGAAGACCCGCTTGCCGCGGCGGCTTTTTTGCGGGGGCATCTGGAGGGCGACTTGGTAAAGTTTACGGATTGGTCGACGTTAAAATTGGCGGGAGGCAGCTTTATCGATGAGCACTTACAGGCGTTTGAGGCCGATCTGCTTTTCACTGCAAAATTGCACGGCGAAGACGCTCAATTTTACATTCTATGTGAACATCAGAGCAGCGAGGATCCGCTCATGGCCTTGCGAGTGCTTTCGTATATGGTTCGGATTTGGAGCGCCCAAGTAAAGAGTCAGACAGGACGTCCTCGTTTGATGCCCATCATTCCGGTAGTGGTTGCGCAGGATAAAAAGGCATGGAAAACAACCGCTAGATTTCACGATTTGTTTGCCCTGAGCCCAGACAAATGGGAGGAGGTGCGCGCCTTCACCCCAGATTTCGCGTTTCGGCTGCTACAGTTGGTGGATCTACCTTATGAAAGCATTCAGGGCACGCCGGCAGGAGTTTTAACTTTAAGGGCATTAAAGGCCGAGCCGCTGGGAAAATTACTGAGTGCGGAGGTGTGGGAGCCTTCGCTTTTGAGAAGCGTACCGATCGAGTTGCTCAAGTACTTTATCCGGTACACGTTCAATGCGGATGTTGACAGAACTGCTTTTGAGACGAAACTGAAGGAGTTACTTGGGCCAGACTTAACTCAAAATAGTATGACACTCGCTGACCAATACCGCCAACTGGGTGTCGAGCAGGGGCTTGAAAAGGGAATTGAACAGGGCATTGAACAGGGCCTTTTCCGTGGGGAATTGAAGGCTCTGCATTCGTTACTTTTTGATGTTTTAGAAATACGCTTTCAAAGCGTTCCGGTGGGTCTCCGTAACGAGTTGAGTCTCATTCAGGACGCACAAAAGCTTTCTGAGCTTCACAGGCGTGCCATTCAGTGCGCCACTTTGGAAGAGTTTGTGGCGGCGCTTTAATTCAAGTATCCTTCTCTGGGCGAGCTGAATCTGGGGTAATTCAATCGAGACCAGAGAACCGAGACCAGAAACAAGCGTCGCCCGAGATGAGCCGAAATAACGGGCTATGGAATCAGCGTGAGAGGCTGGCGAAGACTTTGTCCTTTGGGTTTCCGCCGCTGAAAAGATAGGCGATCAAGTCCAGCAATTCGTCGGGGTTGAGCATGTTGATCAATCCCGGTGGCATTGGAGACACCGCGTAGTCTTTGCGGGAAACCACATCCGCAATGGTCACTTGCGCGGTGGCATCGGGGGCGAATGGGTTGGTCATGACTAAAAACTTGCCGTTTTCTTCTCCGATCACGCGTCCGACTACCAAGGAGCCGCCTTTGAGTGAAATCTCCTGAAAAGCGTACTGATCGCTGATCACTTTAGAGGGCTCGATGAGGCTTTCAGCTAGGTCGCGAACAGAGTAACGGTTGGCGGCTCCGGTGAGGTCAGGTCCGATGTTGCCGCCGTCGTTAGCGAAGTGATGACAGGTGACGCACTGGGTGGACGCGTACATTGCCTTACCGTTTTCAAAGTTGCGACCGTGCAGGCCTTCTTTCGCGAGGGCGACGACGTCGTCGATGGAGTAGAGGCGACCAGGGCCCTTGGGCATCACGAAGTTGGCGGGCTTGGGGGCCGCAGTAGTGGAGAGCTTTTCTAGGGCAACTTTTTCGGCCTCGTCGCTGACGTGAGTGAGAGCATCGTTGCGGATGTTGACCAAAAACTTCGCGAAACTGTTGCCGCCCTTCCATTGTGTTGTCGAGGCAAACCAGGCAAAGAAGGTTTTTCGCAGTTCGGGCGTCCAACCCACGGAGGCATTGCGCAATGTGTAAGCCATCGCGATCTGCCCCTTGTTAGGGCGACTGTCCTGGGCGGACTTGAATGCTGTGGAGTAACCATCGTTCCGGTTGAGGAGGGTGGTGTCCGTGGAGTTATCGTAGTCATCACCCATAGTCTGCATGAGTGCGATTGCTTTAGAAACCGCTTGTGGGGAATCGAGATAGACTAGGAGTTGGAGTAATTCGTTGTTTTCGTAAGTACTCGTTTGCGGGAATAACGGTTCGAAGCGTTTGGCGATTTGTGCACAGACTTCGGGCGTCGGCTTGCCCATTCGAGTGAACGCCAATTGCCATGCGCGCAAGAGCGGGAGTCGCAACGTCGGCGTGATTTTGCGGTAGTCCAGCCGACTCAAAGCTTCGAGCAACCGCGGTTGCATAGTCGCCTCGCCGACCCGTGCTAGGGCGATTAACGCTTCGATCGCCGATTGTGGATTTTTTTCTGAAAGTGCCTTTTCCACCCAGGCAGAGGACGGTTGCTTCTCAATGGCGATGCGTGCGGCATTGCGTAAAAACCGGTCGCTGCTAGCCAGATGCGGCCAAGCTTTGGCGATCGCATCCAGGCTCGTTCCGTCTACGTGTAGCGCTTCCATCTCGCGGCGCAACAACGCTTCTTTCGGGAGCACATCGGGTTTGACTGGAGCGGTGGATTCCGTGCCCGTGTAAGTCACGCGATAAAGCGCGGACTGGTTGCGGCGCCCGCCCACTGCGAAGTAAAGGGCTCCGTCTCGAGGACTGATAACGACGTCAGTGACGGAAAGGGGCTTGCCCGAAACGAACTCAGTCTTCTCTGCCTTATAGCCTGCACCCTCGGGGGTTAGCATGACGGCGTACATCGTGCCGTATGTCCAGTCGTTGGCGAATAACGCTTTTTGGTAACGCGCAGGAAACTTTGCTCCTGTTCCGAAGGTGACGCCTGTCGGGCTCCCAGGCCCGATGTCGAGCGTGGCAGGAAGGCTGTCAGCATAGTAGGCGGGCCACTTGCCGGCACCGCTGCGCCACCCGAAATCCGCGCCGCTAGGGGATTGGTTGATACGCGTAGGGCGGTACCATGGGGTGCCGATATCCCATTCCATATCAGCATCATACGTGAAGATGTCGCCGTTGAGATTGAAGGAAAAATCAAACTCATTTCGGTAGCCGTAGCAGAAAACCTCCAAGTCCTTGCCTTCTGGGGTAATGGAGGCAATGTAACCGCCTGGCGCAAGAATGCCTTTGGCGTGGCCGTTAGCGTCCCAAAGACGGGGCAGCAGGTGATCCTCGTTCCAGGATTGCGCGCCGCGCATGTGGTCGATGGTGGCGGGCGGTTTCGTGTGGTTGCCGCAACAGAAATAGACGCGTTTGCCATCGGGTGAAAGTTGGAGGCTGTGCGGGCCATGTTCGCCAGAGCCTTCCAAAGGCACGAGGTACTCGTCTTTGTCAAACTGGTCTTTGCCCTGCGTGTCTGTCAGGCGATGGATCCCTTTGCTGGCACCCTCGCCGACCATCACAAATAGACTGTCGAATGCGTACAGCAAACCGTGTACGCCCTTTACTTCTGTCGCCAGCGTTTCGACCTTGGTTGCCGCTTCTGCATCAGTGCTGCCCAAGGGTGCTGGGGTGACTCGGTAGAGTGAGCCGTACTGGTCCGAGCAGATGAGACGTCCCTTCGGGTCGACGGTGAGTCCCACCCACGAGCCTTCCTCGAGTTTCGGGACGCGGTGGAGTAGTTCTACCTTAAAATCTTTTGGTGCAGCAATATCTGCGGCCAGCGTCACGGTAGGAGGGAAGAGACAAAGTGCATCGTTGGAAGCCTGGTATTTTCCCCCAACAAGAGCGGGTGCCGGCGCAGTTTTGTTCTTTCCGAGGGCAGCGAAGGTCCAGTCATCACCGGTTTCCACGATCTGTTTGGTGCCGTCGGCATATTCTAAAGTGAGTTGAGCGACTAAGTGAGGGCCGGCTTTGTTATCGGAAACGTCTATGGAAATCAGGTTGCTTCCGGGCTTGAGTAAAGAAGAGGTATCAAACTTTGCGGACGTGTTAAATTTTCCTTGTTCTTGAGCGAGCGTCTCACCGTTTACCTTCACGACTCCATTGCGATTTGTGGCCACACGCAACCACGCTGAGCGGATGGGGCCCTTCACCTCAAACGTTTTGGCGTAGGTGCCACTGTTGCAATCCAGACCTTTTGGAACGTTGATCCACATTAGGTCGGCGCGCAGTGCTGGAGTTAGTAACAAACCAGCAATGGAGGCGACGAATAGGGGAGAAAGGGGGCGAAGCATCATAGTGAGTGGTGGAGGAGAGGAACGTATCGAAAAAAGGCCGAGCAGACCATAGGTGGAAATACAGTTCGAGGACATTCCTTATAGTTTTTTTACGGCAACGGACTACTGGCACGGATCAAGCTATCTACAGTTCAGCATCCATCTTCTATCTTCCGAGGATAGGCCGCTACAGAAGGGGTGAAAAACTCTATGATTAGTTGAGGAAATAGCCTTGTGGTATCGGAGGTTTGGGCTAATAAATTGTCACTTGCCAGAAACTGCCCTGAGAGAGTCCCTTTGTTGATCTTTTTCTGAGAGTAGATTGGCTGTTTAGCCCCCCAGTAACAATGAAGCAAACGCTTAAAGGCATCTCGAAAAGCCAGTGTGATTTCTCTAGAGAGGAGAAATTTGTCCCCCAACCAAACTTTGGGTGGCCCTTTCGTCTACTGGCGTTTCTGATTGCTTTTGCGGTGTTTTTTCAAGGGCCAGTGCTAGTCGCGGCAACCATTACATGGGACCCTTTTAAGTTATACAGTTCTGGTAGTTTGGGCGTTTCTTCCGGTGGTACGTACGGCGGAACGTTTAGCACTCTCTCAAGCGGCCACTGGTTGGCGAGCGGAAGCCTCGGATCTACGCTAGTTCCGGGTAGCTCTGATATCGTGATTCTGAATTTGGGTTCAGCAAATTATTCCATTAGTTTGAGTGGCACCATCGCGTCCATCGCGGGAGGAACAGTAAGCGCCGGCACGGGCTTGGCGGGGACGACTATTTCGTTTGCTGGCTCTGGCACGCTCGCGATCGGGGGCACGGGCTTCACTGTCAACGCGGGAACGTTATCATTAGGAGCTCCTGTCTTGGTACGGTTGCTTGCTAGCCAGACTTGGTCGGTTTCGACAGGGTCGCAAATGGTTGTCGCCGGTACGATTACGGGCACTGGATTCGATCTTACCAAAAGTGGCGGTGGTATTTTAACTCTATCGGGTAGCGGCGGCTACACCGGTTCAACCTACATCACTGCTGGCACGTTGAACGCTGGAACGGGTTCCCTCGCAAATACGGGCACCATCGTCCTGAGCGGCGGTTCGCTGAGTGCCGTGGATGTGAAAAGCGGGGCGCTGTTCACGGGCAGTGTGGGCACGACGGCAAGTTTTTCGAGTACGGCGCTGACCCTTGGCACGGTGGCGGAGTTCGGTTCGCTGACTTTTAGCGGAACGTCTGGGACGGTTGTTTTGGGGGGCTTGTCTGGCACTGGATTGACAACATTTGCTAGCAGTGGCTCGATTTCGAGCGGGTCGATTACGGGCGGCACAGTGAGCGTGGCGAGCAATTTGAGCTCTAACGTCTCGGGCGGCTCGGTGACGGTGGGCGGCATTTTCACGGGAGGCACCGTCAGTGGCGGTTCGCTAAACCTAACTGGCAGTGGTTCTTCGAGTATTTCGACGTTGTCCGGAGGAACCATCGCAAATTCCGGGACATTGCAGATTACGACGGGCACTTACGCGGGTGGACTCAGTGGAACCGGGTCGCTGATGAAAGTGGGAGCCACTCAATTGACCTTAAGCGGTGCCAATTCGTACACCGGTTCAACCTACATCACTGCTGGCACGTTGAACGCTGGAACGGGTTCCCTCGCAAATACTGGCACCATCGTGCTGAGCGGCGGTTCGCTGAGTGCCGCGGATGTGAAAAGCGGGGCGCTGTTCACGGGCAGTGTGGGCACGACGGCAAGTTTTTCGAGTGCGGCGCTGACCCTCGGCACGGTGGCTGAGTTCGGTTCGCTGACGTTTAGTGGAACGTCTGGTATGGTTGTTTTGGGCAGCTTGTCCGGGACCGGGGTAACGACCTTTGCCAGCAGCGGCTCGATTTCCAGTGGCAGCATCACGGGCGGCACCGTCAGTGTTGCGAGCAATTTGAGCTCAAACGTCTCCGGTGGCTCAGTGACGGTGGGCGGCACTTTCACTTCCACGGTGATGAGCGGCGGGACGGTCACCGTAGCTGGGTTGACGAACGAAGCGCTTTTGAGCGGCGGCAGCCTCATTGCGAACGGCGGCGGCACGCTGACAACGATGACGGCCGGGGCTCTCACCGTGGGCAGTCTCGCGACCCTGGCTCTCGGGACAGTCACCGGCGGGTCAATTGCTGACAATGGTGCGCTTTCCATCTCCGCTGGCACGCTGACTGGGGTGCTGAGTGGCACTGGAGCTTTATCGAAAGTCGGTACGGATGTGCTCAATTTGAACGTTGCCAACACGTTTAGTGGCTCTATCACTGTCGCGGCCGGAACGTTGACGGGCGTTTCAGGCGCGTTTTCAAGCGTCTCGTCCATCACGCTCAACGCCGGTTCATTGAGTGCCGCTAATTTTGGCTCATCCACGGCGTTTACTCTCGCTTCTGGGGCGCGTGGGTTTGTTTCGAGTGCAACCTCTCTTGGCGCCGTGGCGAATGCTGGAAGCCTCAATTTCACGGTGGCAAGTGGGCTTGTTTCTCTCGCCAGCCTTTCGGGTGACGGAACGACCAACTTCACAGGGGCGACTTCCACTGGCTCGATTTCCAGCGGCAGCATCTCCGCCGGCACGGTGACTGCGACGGGTTCCCTGATTGCAAACGTCTCTGGCGGCTCGGTGACGGTCGGCGGCATTTTCACGGGCGGCACAGTCAGCGGCGGTTCGCTAAACCTGACTGGCAGCGGTTCTTCGAGTATTACCACGTTATCCGGAGGCACTATCGCAAATTCCGGGACATTGCAGGTTTCTTCGGGCACTTACGCAGGTGGACTCAGCGGAACGGGGTCGTTGATGAAAGTGGGAGCCGCTCAGTTGACGTTAAGCAGCGCCAATACGTACACCGGGTCAACCTATATCACGGCGGGCACGTTGAGCGCTGTGTCTGGCGCTCTGGCGAATACGGGCACCATCGTCCTGAGCGGCGGCTCACTGGTTGCTGTGGATGTGAAAAGTGGGGCGCTGTTCGCGGGCAGTGTGGGAACGACGGCAAGTTTTTCGAGCACGACGCTGACCCTCGGCACGGTGGCGGAGTTCGGTTCGCTGACGTTTAGCGGAACGTCCGGGACCGTTGTTTTGGGGAGCTTATCCGGAACTGGATTAACAACATTTGCCAGTAGCGGCTCGATTTCCAGTGGCAGCATCACGGGCGGCACCGTCAGTGTGGCGAGCAATTTGAGCTCAAACGTCTCCGGTGGCTCGGTGACGGTGGGCGGCACTTTCACTTCCACGGTGATGAGCGGCGGGACGGTCACCGTAGCTGGGTTGACTAACGAAGCGCTGCTGAGCGGTGGCAGCCTCATTGCGAACGGTGGCGGCACACTGACCACCATGACGGCCGGGGTACTTACCGTGGGCAGTCTCGGGAATCTGACTCTCGGAACAGTCACTGGCGGGGCGATAGCTGACAACGGTTCGCTCTCAATCTCCGCAGGCACGTTGACGGGGGTGCTGAGTGGCACCGGTACGTTCACTAAAACTGGGAACGCGAGTACGCTCACGTTGTCTAACGTGGCTAATACCTTTTCCGGAACTCTGAATGTCGCTGGAGGGACTCTGTCTGCATTATCTTCTCTTAACGCGTTGCAGTCCGTAAGCGTGGTGAATGTGAACGCCGGTTCATTCAATGCGATTTCTTTACCTTCTACTACTTTGTTAAATGTTGGCACTGGGGCGACTGCTAGCTTTTCTACCAATAGTCTTACGTTGGGCACGCTTTCATCCTATGGTTCAATCTCCGCGAGTGGTGCCGTGATAAACATAGGTTCCTTTAACTCTTACGGTTCAACTTATTTTTCTGGCTCCACAGCAGCTGTTACCATTGGTTCTCTTACTGGTACCGGCAGTATCGGATCGAATGGTAGTGGAGCATTCATTTTGTCTTCTGGAGCGATTACTCAGACGACGCTCAATCTTCCTTATTCCAGCCTTACTGCCAATATTTCCGGTGGAAGCGTTTCAGTGAAATCGCTCTCTTCGCCCAATCAGACTATAAGCGGTGGATCAATTTATCTGACTGGTTCGGGAATTTCCACCTTGGGAACCTTGAGTGGCGGGACATTTTCACTGGTTAGTGGAGCCACTTTGCAGGTGAGCTCGGGAAATTACTCCGATCTCGGCGGGATTCGCGGGGCTGGAGCTTTGAGTAAAACGGGTTCGGGTTCTTTAATTCTGGGCTCTGTGAATGCGTACACTGGGGCAACATCCATCAGTGGCACGTTGCAGGCCACTGTGGCGGGAGCGCTGGGGGCGACAAGTTCTATTACGCTAAATGGTGGTAGCATCCTATCTGCCGTGGATTTGGGGACGGCTTCCCCTTCGTTGACGATCGGAGCTGCAGCCGTCGCTACCATATCCGGCACGAACGCTCTTTCTCTGCAAGGCGTCACCAATACGGGAAGTTTGTCCTTCAGCGGCACCAGCGGGACGGTTTCCTTAAGTTCGTTGAGCGGTGCGGCTGGGATCACCACATTCTCAAGTGCCGCAGCCGTCAGTGGGAGCATCAACTCCGGTACCGTGAGCGTCGCTGGAGCGCTCAGCAGTAATGTTGTTGCCGGTGGTAGCGTGTCGGTGGACGGTTACTTTACGGGGGGGACAGTGAGCGGCGGTTCGCTCAGCTTATTAAGTGGCGGGAGCGTCACAACGCTCAATGGTGGAACCGTTCAGGGCCTTGGGGCCGGCACCTTGACCGTCAGCTTGAGCACGGGCACCTCCGCAACATTGCTCGCCGGTTCGCTGTCGTTGTTAAAAATTGGTGCGGGTACGCTGACATTAGGCAGAGCGAGTACGTTTACTGGCGACACTACCCTGAATGCTGGCGTTTTGAGCCTTAATAATGCCGCTGCCCTTGGCTCTGGCACTTTAATTATTGCTGGTGGCTCTTTAAACAACACTTCCGGTGGCCTCATCACCTTGAACAACAACGTTCAAACCTGGTCGAGTGACATAAACTTCCTCGGCGGTAATCCTTTAAACTTGGGCTCCGGCTCCGTCACCGTATCCGCCGACCGAACCGTGACAGTGAACGCGAGCACGCTGACTGTGGGCGGCAGTATATCTGCTCTCGGGGCCACTCTGACGAAGGCTGGCTCGGGCGCGCTGGTGCTCTCAGGCACCAATACCTTCGGCGGAGTCTCCATGACCGCGGGATCATTGCTTTTACAGAGTCAGAATGCGTTGTCCGGCGGTTCTCTTTCTTTGACTGGAGGCACTCTGGACTTGGGTGGCTTTGTTCAGTCTATCACTAGCGGTAGTTTTATTTCCGGTAAGATTTTGAACGGAACCATTTCCAGCAGCAGTGTTCTCACGGTTAGCAGTTTTGATATTGGCGTCAGATTGACTGGGACTGGGTCTCTCTTGAAACAAGGCTCAGGCACGGTAACCATCACTGGTGTGGGTAACGATTATAGCGGAGATACCAATCTGAATGGAGGAACCCTGATCCTCAATAGCGACACTGCCTTGGGCACAGGGACTTTGAACGTGAATGGTGGTTCGCTTGGAGTCTCCACCGCAGGCTTGGTGACGCTCTCTTCAAACCCCCAAACTTGGGCCAACGACTTCTCGTTCTTTGGTCCCGGAACTCTCGCTGCCGGTAGCGGTGCAGTCACGATGACGGCAAGTCGGACGGTGAATGTCGCTTCCGGATCGCTGAATGTGGGCGGCGTGATTGGCGATGGTGGAAACGCCTTTAACTTGGTCAAATCAGGTTCCGGTATGTTGGTCTTAGGCGCGGCCAATACGTTCTCCGGCGACTTTATATTGAATACAGGTTCGGTAAACACGACGGCGATCGGCGCTTTGGGCGCGGGCAACGTGACGGTTACGGGTGGGAGGCTGAATCTTCAAAATACATCTCAAGATGTTTCCGGAATTATATCTGTATCAGGTGGCTACGTAAGCGGTGGGACCATCAATCTTTCCGGCGCTGGCCTTGCATTGAGTGGCGGTAACATCTCCGCAGATCTCGCAGGATCGGGTGGTTTCACGAGTTCGGGCACCGGACAGATTGCGGTTCTCGCAGGGAACAATACTTTCGGTGGTGACGCACTTCTTACCGCTGGCACCCTCGCTTTAAATCATGCCAATGCACTTAGTCTAAGTCGTTTCACTATCAGTGGCGGCTCCTTGGATAACACCAGCGGCGGCGCTCTCACGATGTCCAACGATCGCTCCCAAATCTGGGCGGGTTCCTTCGGGTTCGTCGGAACGAACAATCTTACCTTCGAGCAGTCTATTACTCTTCAAAAGGACATCACTTTGAATGTCAGTGCTGGGAAGTTGACCGAAGGCGGCGCGATTTCGGGGACCTACAATCTCACCAAAGCCGGTAATGGCACCCTCGAGTTCACTGGGTCGAGTACCGGATTTTCGGGTGGCGTATCTGTTCTCGCTGGAACTCTCCTACTGAGCGCCGCCGATACCCTACCCGGCATCAGCTCTCTCTCCTTGAGTGGTGGAAGCATCGACTTGGGCGGAGGTTCGCAGTCCTTCAGCTCTTTGACCCTGCAGGGGGGATATCTTGGCAATGGAACCTTGACCGCGAGCGGCACCATTTATCTGAATGCGGGTGAATTGGCCGCCGTCACCGGTGGAAGCGCTTCCTTATTGAAAGCTGGGTCAGGCACCGCAACCCTTTCGCAAGCCAACGCCTATACCGGCGGCACTAACATTTCAGCAGGCACACTTTATCTGGGAGATAATTCAGCATTGGGTAATGGTTCACTGACCCTTAGTGGCGGAAGTCTGGGCGTGAAAACCGGTTCATCCATCGCTCTCACTGGGGTTGACCAAAAAGTCTGGTCCAGCAACTTCTCTTTCTTCGGCGGCACTCTGGACGCTGGGACCGGCGCCGTTTCTATGACGCAAAGCGTCTCTGTGAACGTCAACTCTGGCTCGCTACTTGAAGGTGGCGCGATTTCGGGCACCTCTGCAGCGTTCGGTCTCACGAAAACTGGTAGCGGAACTCTGCAGCTCAGCGGCGCGAACACCTATACGGGAGCAACCGCGGTCAATGGCGGACTTCTTTTCGTTCCAACGGGATCCGGCGGCAACACGTCTTCCGTCTCAATAGGCTCCGCCGGTTCCGCTCTCTTTGCCGATACTGGCCTAACCATTTCGGTTCCTTACGTAAACAACGGGAGCCTCACTTTTTCGGGCAACTCAGGCACTATCGCCCTCGGTAGTCTTACTGGCTCTGGAACTACAAATTTTGGTTGGGATGCCATTATCACCAGCAGCATCAGTGGAGGGCGGGTCACGGTTGCAAATGCGCTGACGGCGAACATTTCAGCTGGAACCGTCCGAGCCGCGGTCATTACGGCTGGCACCATGAGTGGTGGATCGCTCACCCTGACCGATATCGCTCAGACTTCTAGTATCACAAATCTCTCAGGAGGCACTTATCTTCAAAATGACGGAATATTGTCTCTGTTTAGCGGTACCTTTCCAGGAGTTGTTGCCGGGAATGGAGTTATCAATAAGTCTGGCTCGCTAAACACCCTTAGTCTCTCGGGTGCCAATACATTTACGGGGCTAATGGATGTTCAGGAGGGGACTCTCAGTGCCCGACAATTTGGTAGTACTGCAACATTATTCGTTGGTACCAGTGCCACCGCAACTATCACCGGCACTTCGCCGAGTTTGGGGCCGGTATTGAATGACGGTTCCTTGACCTTCAGCGCGCTTACTGGGACAGCCTCCTTGGGTTGGTTAGCTGGACTTAATACCTCTGGTGGTACTACTACTTTCTTAAGTAACGGCAGTATTGCGGGTGGCTTTTCAGGAGGTATTCTCCGGGCAGCGGGAGATTTGCTGCTACAGGGTAACATCAGTGATGGCACGATCTCTGCGGGTGCGATCGCGAGTGGCTTGGCAAACGGGATGACTGTCAGCGGCGGTTCTTTGAACGTAAGCGGGTTGATCAGTCTTTCGCAGATCACCGGCGGGGTGGTGACTCAGACTGGGGCCGATGCTAGGGCTGTTACTTTGAACTTTATGTCTGGCGGCACCCTGATTACGACAGGGAAGTTAACGGTTAGGAATGGGGGCGCTTTTGATGATATTATCGGTGGCTCAATTTTTGTGGGGCAGGAGGCCAGCTTGGGCCAGATAACCGGCGGTACATTTACGATCAATGGAGCAGCGACTATTGGTCGTGTTGACGGAGGTAACTTTGACTTTCGCGGGGCTACAGAGATTAATAGGTTAAACGGAGGCAGCATTTTGCTGAATGGCGCGGTGAGCGTGATTTCAGGAACCTACACGGGAGCTAACGGAATCATTAGCGGTACTTCGGATTTTCTCAAATCGCAGTCCAATGCCGCGGGTTCCACGTCTTTGCCGGTTGCTGACCTTCCCTACTTAATCATGCCTGGCAGCCTTACCTTAACGGGTCATCGGACTGGACAAACGAGTGATTTCGTCAATCTCCCTAGCCTGCCGATTGCCAATTTAACTGCCCCAGCGGGAGTTATTGTGGCTCCCGGTTCTGCTGTGCTATCTGGGGCCGCGTATACAAGAACCGACACAGGTTGGCAGATTGCACGTGCTGACGAAACGTTATCGTTAAGCGGGGTCAATACTTACACAGGGGCAACATTTTTGCATGGTGGCAATTTAATTTTAGCTGAAAACGCGATTAACTCCACCAGCAGTATCACGGTGGATGGTGGAGGTAGTGCTTCGTTTTTTTATCTAACAGATGGTCAGCCCATCACGGTCATTAATGGAACCACTTTTTATGGTTCTGTTAGAACGAATTATACGAGAATGGTAATGGGAGGAAGCTTGACTGCCGTGAACGTGAGTCCCAGTGGCAACACGTCGTTGACGGTCGGAACGTATGGGGTCGCGACATTCACTGGTAGTAATCTGTCGTTTCAAAACATTCAGAATGATGCTCCTTCCTCCTATCAAATAAGTACAACAAGACAGGACAGCGCGGTTTTGCTGGCGCAATCAGGGCTTTATTTCCCTAATATAGACTCGCAAGGAACCATCTCGATAGGGAATTTGACTGGAACTGGTTACACGTACATTGAGTCCAACTTGTCCGGAGGGACTATTTCTATCTCCGGCGATGGTCTCAACGCAGGCTTGGGAGTGGGCTTGGTGGTGAGAGGGACGATTTACTCGGATATTGCGTCTGGGCATATTAGTGCGGGCGCTATTCGCAACCGTAACATTACAGGCGGCAATATTATCGCTGGTGGTGTCAATGTATCTGGGTCATTCACCGGTGGTTCACTGACAGTTGGCGGAACTTCGACTTTTGGTTCGGTGACATTTTTGAGTGACGCTAGTTTGAACCTCAATGGACAGACTGAGATCGGTTCCTATGTGGGTAACAACACTCCCACGCAGTCGCTGAACATCAACTCATCGGCTACTATAGGGCAAATTAATGGAGGTTTCAATTTAACAGGCGTCCTTACGACCTCATCCGGGACCCTTTCCGGCTTAAATTTAGACAGTGGCAATAATAGCGGCGGAGTAGTCAAAGTTGGCACCTACACGACTTTAATTCTCAGCGGCACTAATAATTACGGTTCTACCACACTGAGCGGAGGCACCCTTCAATTGGCTAGCAGCACTGGACTTGGAAAGAGTGCGCTCAATCTGAACTCTGGGGTAACCTTGGGAAATACCAGTGGCGGTCCGCTTACATTTGCGATGCCGCAGTCTTGGAATGGAGATTTTACTTTTGCGGGACCGGACAGTTTAACGTTTTCCAGCGGCTCGGTGACTCTGGCCTCCAGTAGTACCATTACGGTAACTGCTGGGAGCTTTACTGAGGGCGGGGCGATTATTGGCGGCAGTGCGGGTCTCACAAAAAAAGGTAATGGTACTTTGGTGCTCAGCGGTCTTGGTAGCTTCAGCGGCGGCTTCACCGTAAGCGGCGGCAGCGTCAACGCGACACTCAGTAATGCTCTAGGGAGTGGAACCATCACAGTGGATTCCTCTAGTACGCTTAATCTTGGCAGCACCGCTCAGTCCGCATCTGGTTTTGTGCTCGGGGGATCGTTTTCTAGCGGCAACGTGTTCGGGGGAACAATCGCGGCAGACAACTTCACGATTTTCAGCGGCCTAATGAATTCAAAATTGAGCGATGGACCGAGTGGTCCCGGCAGTCTGACGAAGTCTGGAACCGATACGGCTGTCCTATCTGGCTCGATTAGTTACACGGGACAGACGGCGGTGAGCGGAGGAAGTCTGGAGTTTAGTCAGACTGGGTTGGCGTTGTCGGGTGGCGTGGTGAACGATGCTCAACTTAGATTTTCCGCTACGAGTGGCACGGTGTCTCTTTCGAGTCTGAGCGGCGCGGGAACGACGCAATTTTCTAAGGATGGCCAAATCGGTGTATTAGCCGGCGGCACTGTTTCGACGGTGGGCACATTGTTTGTGACCTCAGGCTCCTTCTCGGGAAGTTTGCTGGGTGCCACTTCTTTAGAAAAGGTCGGTAGCGGTTCGCTCCTCACGCTCAGTGGTACGAGCGCGAACACGGGTTCGACAAAAGTGAGCTCGGGCACGTTGCGAAGCACCGTTTCAGGGGCGCTTTCGGCAACGAGTTCTCTTTCGGTGCTCGGCGGTTTGCTGGATGTGGTGGATTACAATCCGAATATCACGCTGAGCGTTGGCACTTTGGGCGCCGCGCAGATTACCGGGAATAGCTTGACGCTCAACGGCGGTGCAAACAATGCGGGCAGCCTGAACTTCACGGCGACCAGCGGGACCTTAAGTTTGGGTAGCCTCAATGGAGCTGGAGCGACGTATTTTGCGGGCAACGCAACCATAGGCGGCAGCATCAGTCAGGGCATCGTGCGTGCTGCAGACTCCGCGACTCTGTACGCGACGGTCGCAGGGGGGAGCGTTACTACGGGAGCGCTCAACAGTACGACCTTATACGGCGGCACGATCACTTTGAATGCTGGAACGTCATTAATTAATACTTTCAGCGGCGGCGCAACCTTGACGATCGGCAGCCTTGCGTACCTTCAGGTCTACAACGGTTCTTTGAGCGGCATCTCTGGTGGTGGCACCGTGGTGAAAGTGGGAAGTTCTGACAGCCTCACTTTCAATGCGTCAAATCTCTTTACCGGCACTATGAGTGTGGCTGCGGGGACACTCGTTGCGGATAGTTTTGGGACTTCGGCACTACTCAATGTCGGCACCTACGGGTTTGCGAATATTTCTGGTACGTCGAACATCAGTCTCGGAGCAGTGCTCAACGCCGGTTCGTTACTTTTCAGCGGCACCGCCGGCGCGGTGACGCTCGCCTCACTCAATGGCATTGGCACCACGACCTTCCTAAGTAACGGCTCGATCACAGCCGGACTGAGTGAGGGGAATGTGTTCGTGGCGGGCACACTCACCTTGGGGGGCGCCTTCTCGGGAGGAAACCTTACGACAAACCAATTGGTGGCTGCTTCGATCACCGGTGGTTCGTTGATTCTCTCTGGGCCTGGAACATCACAAATCGGACTGATTAGCGGAGGGACGCTCACGAATAATGCGACTTTGCAGATTAATTCCGGGACCATTACCAACGAGGTTGGTGGTTCTGGGATTTTACTAAAAATGGGCACATCTGAAGTCCTGAGCGTTCTTCAGGGTAAACTGCCTCAGATCGGAGGCGTCAGCGTTTTAGAGGGGACGTTAAATGCGGTGGATTTCGGGACATTGACCGCTACCAATTTGGTCGTGGGTTCCTTGGGAATTGGAGTGATTTCTGGAACAGGGATTTCGATCGGCAACGTCTCGAATGTTGGCAGCCTCACGTTCAGCGGCGGGACGGTTTCGCTCACAAGCTTGAGTGGGAACGGCGTCACCACGTTTGCAAATGAAGCGGCGATTTCTGGCACGCTCTCGGGAGGGACGATCACCGTGGCGGGAGTCTTCTCCGCAGGGGTGTTGAGCGGCGGGTCGCTGACGTTATTGTCGAATGGCACGATCGGTTTGCTTAACGGTGGTTCCTTGAGCAGCGACAGTGCGCTGGTGGTGACGGGTACCGGCGGGGCGGCGCTCGCGGCGGGTACTGGCGGGACGGTGTTGCAGGGGGCGCTTTCGTTGGAAAAGCGTGGAAGTGGAACGGTCAGCTTGGCTGCGGTCAACACGTACACTGGCGGGACGACGCTCACCGCTGGGACCTTGAACCTTAATAATGCGGCGGCCTTGGGTGGCGGCTCCTTCACGATTGCAGGCGGCGCGTTGGACAATACGAGTGGCGCAGCAGTGACCTTGAACGATCACTCGGAGACATGGGGCGGTAATTTCAGGTTCCGAGGAACCAGTGATCTCAACCTTGGATCAGGGACATTTACCTTGGCTGGCCTCCAGATTCTGACCGTGGAGGCAGGAACCTTGACGGTCGCTGGTGTCATTAGCGGCGGAAGCGATGGTTTTACCAAGGAAGGGAATGGTGCGCTAGTGCTGTCAGGCTCGGTTGCTTTCACTGGTGGAACCACCGTCAACGGCGGGATGCTATTACTCGGTGGCAGCAGCGCCTTGGCGGGCGCGGCACTTCGGGTGAGCGCGGGGAGCGTCGATCTGGGAGGAAATACTCAGGCAGTGGGCAACGTGAGTTTGCTGGCCGGTGGTTACATTGGGAACGGTACACTTGCGAGCAGTGGCTCGGTGAGTGTTGATTCTGGGGTGATTGCAGCGGTTATTTCCGGCTCCAGTGTGGTGACGAAGTCTAACGCAGGTTCTGCCACCTTGAGCATCGCCAACTATTACACCGGGGGGACGGTCATCAATGGTGGCACTTTGAATATCAATGACGCTCTCGCCATCGGTACTGGTACGCTGAGTATCGCGAACGGCGGCCTGGGGACGACGGTAGCCGCTGGGATCACCCTCAGCACCAATAACGCTCAAATCTGGGCCGGAAGCTTCTCGTTTTCTGGCTACACATTAGACATGGGAACTGGGGGAATTACCATGACGGGCAACCCTGTGATTACCGTGAATTCAGGTTCTTTGCTGGAAGGGGGGGCGATCAATGGTGGCACCTCTAGCCTGACGAAAGCTGGGAATGGAACGTTGCTGTTATCTGGAAGCAACAGCTTTACGGGCGGAACGAATGTGAATGGTGGCACGTTGTTACTCAAGGGAACCAACGCGCTTGCTGGTGGAGCCCTGACGGTGAGCTCTGGGAGCATCGACTTGGATGGCAGTACTCAGTTGGTGGGTGATGTTAGGCTGTCGGCGGGTGGCTATATTGGGAACGGTACCATCTCGAGTTCTGGGTCCGTGAGTCTTGATGCGGGAGTGATCGCGGCGGTGATTGGTGGCACGGGATTCGTGACTAAGTCGAACGTCGGGACTGTGACATTGAACCAAGCGAACACCTATAGCGGTGGGACTTTCCTGAAAGGCGGCACCTTGGACATCGGGATCAATGCAGCTATCGGTAGCGGGTCCTTGTACATCGACGGGGGAAATCTCTCGGCAATAGGTGGTTCTTTCACCTTGAACAACGCGCAGGTTTGGAAGACTGACTTTAGTTTTAGCGGTATCTCGCTCAATATGGGCACCGGCGCGGTGACCGTGACGGATAATCGCACACTCAAGGTGGCTTCAGGGACGTTGACCATCGGCGGGAACATTAGCGGTGGGACCTATAGCCTGACGAAAACAGGGAATGGAACGTTGCTGCTTGGTGGAAGCAACACTTTTGGTGGTGGCCTGAGCGTTTCAGCTGGAACTTTAGCGCTGGGCAGTTCTGCGAAGTTGACGACAGTGAGTTCTTTGACTGCGTCGGGTGGGGTGTTTGACTTGGGCGCTGGCAGCCTTACGTTTTCGCAAGTTGATTTAACTGGTGGAACAATTGCCAATGGCACGGTGACCTCCTTGACGGACTACGCGCTCCAAAGCGGGAGTGTGTCAGCGGTTCTTGTGGGAACGAACGCTTTGCTGAAGAGCGGCGCGGGCCGTTTGACCTTGTCGGGTGTGAACACGTATAGCGGTGCAACTAGCGTCAGCGGGGGGATGTTGGTCGTGACGAGCGCTGGTGCGCTTGCGAACACGAGCGGTATCGGCGTCACCGGTGGTTCGCTGGACGCCGTGGATTACAACGGCGGCGTTTTGCTGAACGTAGGGGCGGCTGGTATGGCGAGTTTCTCGGGCGCTGGGCTCTCAGTCGGGACCATTTACAGTGACGGCTCGCTGAATTTCCGAGCTGTAACAGGAAGTATCACTGTCGGTACTTTATCGGGCAGTGGCGCGACGACCTTTGCGAGCAATGCCAATTTGAGTGCTGCGTTTCAAGTCGGCCAGTTGGTGGTTGGTGGCACTTTGAATGCGGATATCACCTCTGGCAGTGTGACTGCAGGGGTGCTTTTTGGCGGAACGGTTGGCGGCGGTGTAATCACCACCACCGATGCAGCGGCTTCTTCCAATGTGACAAATCTCAACGGCGGCACGTTTGTGCTCGGGGGCAGTCTACTGGTGACTTCGGGAACTTACTCGGGTGGCGGCTTCAGTGGGACGGGAGCCCTCGTAAAAATTGGGAGCGGCACTACTTTGAAGATAGATTCGCCTGCCAATCACACCAACCCCACAACGATCGCAGCAGGAACATTGTTGGTCACAAACTCCGGATCTTTTGCCGCTGTCCAGAATGAAGGTGCCATCGAATTCCGGGCAACGGCTACGTTGGCCAGTCTGAGCGGTGCTGGGGCAACTAGCTTTGACGGAGCAACGGCGAGCGTCGGGACTCTGAATGGCAACTCGGTCACAGGCAGCGCTGTTCTCTCGGTATCTTCTGGGACGCATAATTCTGGGGTGATTGGCGGCTCCATAGCGCTTGTGAAGACTGGCAACGGGGCGTTAACGCTGGGGACGGCGGACTCCTACACCGGTGGGACGACACTCGTGGCAGGCACGTTGACGGTGAACAATGCTGGCGCGTTGGGGAGTGGGAGTCTGCGAATAGAGGGCGGTTCTTTGGCGACGAGCGCGGGTTCTGTCATGTTGAGCAGCAACATTGCTCAAGTGTGGGCGGGAAGTTTTGGTTTCTCAGGCGGCACTTTGGACATGGGCACAGGGGCCGTCACGCTTAGCGGAAGTCAGTCGCTCACCATTTCGTCTGGTGTGTTCATCGAGCGTGGAGCCATCTCGGGCGCATTTGGGCTCACGAAGTTGGGTGCCGGTAATTTGGTGCTGGCAGGGGCTAATACTTTCACTGGAGGGGTGAATGTGACTGCTGGAACGCTAACTCTTCTGGGCTCCGGCGGGTTTGGGACTGGCAATCTCACCCTTGGATCTAATGCTACTCTCGACATCACGAATTCCCCATTAACCCTGCAGAACGTTATCATCCAAGGGGGCAAAATTTTGGGTTCAGTGGCCATTAGCGGAGCGAACCCCATAGGAGGTGTTTCCGATGTCAAGCTAACGGGCACGGGCACTGTCGTTGTGGACACGGCAACTGCCGACTCTGGCACACTTTTCGTGCTGAATAATCAAAGCACCTACTCGGGTGGCACTGAGTTGAAAGCGGAGAGTCAGATCTTGAGTTTCGGCACCAGCAGTGTAGGCGCCGCCAGCGGCCCGATTGGTACCGGACCTTTGAAAGTTTTGGCCAGTGGTTCAATCGACGCGAGCACGGCCAATGTTAACCTTTCCACCAATAACGCCCTCGTTCTGGCTGGTAGCCTGACTTTCCTCGGCACTAATGACCTAAACCTTGGAGCGGGCTCCGTCTCCCTACAAGATACTCAAGCGCTCATTACCAGTAAGAACACGCTGACGGTCGGCGGATCCATTTCTGGAACGGGTAGTCTGAACAAAATGGGAGCTGGTACACTGAAATTGACGGGCTCTTCTCTTTCTCAGTCTGGTACGACTAAAGTGTCCGAGGGAATCCTTGAGTTTGCCAATAGCGCGACGGTCTCTGCACCGGTGCAGTTGGTTGGTGGGACGCTGAAAGTGGATAGCGGGACACTCCTCACCGTGGGTGTTCTGAACTATTCCGGCGGTTCCTTGACCGGCTCTGGTTCATTGAAAGCGTCGACGGTGTCGGTGGATTCAGGCCTTAACCTGAGCTCCGGGTCCACGACATTCACGGGAAGTTTGGCGAAGACCGGAGATGGGACGCTCACGTTAGCAAGCAGCGCTTTAAGTCAAATGACCCTTTCCGCAGGCTCCTTGCGAATCCTCTCTGCGGGTGCCTTGGGTTCGGCTAGCCTGGTGATTGACGGTGGAACCTTTGATACGACGGCGTTCTCAGGAGGAACCCTCTCGGTCAGTTCCGTAAACCTGAACAGCAGTTCCACCTTCAATGTGGTCGCAGGGAAGGAGCTCAATACAGGGACTGGGACTGTTATTCTGACTCAAACTGCTGCTTTGAATACCGTCGCAGGTACTTTGACCGTGGACAGCTTGATTTCGGGTGGAACTAACGGACTTACCAAGACGGGTCTTGGCACACTAAAGTTAGCGGGCAGTACCTTTAGCGGAACGACCGTGGTTAGCGACGGTACTTTAGAATATAAGGCTAACGGGACCGCTTCTGGACCTATCGTTGTTAGTTCTGGTGCGACAGCAAAGCTGGATGGTAATTTTAGTGGCGGCTTAGTCAACGTGGGTTCGCTGGGTACGATTATCCTCGGCGGCGGTACTCTGAGCGTGGGCACCTTTAGTTTTGGCTCAAGCAAGGGAGAGTCAGGCGGTACTTTGCAGACCACTTCGGGAAAAGTGACGGCTTTCGTAGGGACCCTCAAAGGCTCTGGAACTATCAGTGGCCCAGGTACCGTGGTGTTCGGTGCCGGTTCGACGCTGGATGTGGGTTACTCGCCTGGGGTGCTCGTGGTGGGCGGTGGTGCGACTATGGCGATCGCCAGCGAGGGTGTTGCGGTAAAGTACGAGTTCGATCCTAGTGTGACGAATCCAGATCTCGGGAATATCACCGCCTCGGGTGATTTGGCTTCTGATCGTATCGTGGTGAATGTTGGGGGAAGCCTTACCTTCCAGAACGGCGCAACCATGACGCTGACGCCCACTTATATTTCAGGAAAGATTTTAGCGCCAGGTACGTACCGCGAATTCCCACTTGTGATCGTCAACGGAGGAACGATTAACGCTTTGAATCAAAGCGGTACTCTTGTCACTGTATCCGGAATCAATCTAGACAGCTATTTCAAGGTGGGTTCTGGTGCTGTGGTTTCTGGGACATTTAGGCAACTGGCTGGAGGAACTGTCGATGTAACCCTAGTCCGTAAATCTTACGCGTCGGTCAGTACCAACTCGGGGAACTTGCGGCAGACAGCGGCCGTCTTGGACTCGATTTTGAGTGCGAGCATGTTGGCTGGAGGAACCGCTGCGATCGCCTCTATTGGTACGCTCTTTACTGCGCTGGATTCAAAGACCACGGCCAATGAGATCGATACGATCCTCGCGGCCCTCAATCCCGCGCCTTATGCGGAACTGGGTAATGTGGGAATGGGCCGTATGATGGATTTGCAGGCCGCAATCCAAGGGCATCTCGACACGTTGGCTATCGGTGTGCTCTCAGACGTGGAGCCCAGTCCCGGAGAGGCGCGTGAAAGTAGCGCTTGGACGAGCGTTTATAGCGGTTGGGCGAATCGTGATGGGAGCACCTCTCAAGGGCTCGCAGGGTATTCTTCGCGCAATTTCGGGAGCATTTCCGGGGTCGAACATCGTTTCGGCGACCTGACCCTCGGCTTGACCGGTGCTGTCGGCAGCACTTCGGCTACTTTCAAACAGTCCAGTTCGAGTCTCTCGACGGACACTTGGCACGTCGGTTTGTATGGTAGCACTCCGATAGATCTGGAGGACTTCGGTGTCGTTTTTGACGCCGGCTTGGTCTACGGCGAAGGCGATTCCACGGTGAAGCGCTCTCTTTCTGGAACCGGCTTGGGATTGGGTACATTCACCGGCAAGGTGGCCTCCACGGAATGGATGGCGCAAATCGGCGCCTCTTTCCCTTCGGTGCTGCCAGATGATACGTACACTGTTACGCCGTCCCTGCACTTGCTCTACGGCTCATACCGTCAGGGCGCCATCAACGAAATTACCGATGGCACCTTGGCTGCCTTGGGCGCAAGAGTGGGTGCGTTCTCGCAATCTTCTTTGGCGACAAGACTCGGTCTTCAGGGGGCAAAGTTGCTGCGTGTGGGACAAATGCCGGCTCGTTTGACAGCCTCGGCTAACTGGTTGCACAGCTTCGATGCTGCAGGCAGGCAGGTGGATATTTCTTTTGCGACTCCGGGTGCAACCGCTCAGAAGTTTGGCAGTTCCCGCACTGGGATGGACGCGTTCCGTATCGGTCTCGGCGGTGAAATCGCGATCACCGACCGCACGCGCTTCCAGCTCACCATTGATCACCAGTTGCAGAAGGGGCAGTCTCACACTTCGGGTAACGCGTCTATCGGCGTACAGTTCTAAGAGTCGTTCTTTCCGCGCGGGGACAGTCACCGCTCTTCCGCTTCCGGCAGGGGGACAGGCACTCCTCTCCTTTGCTGGGCCATTGTTATTTCGCGCCGACGCACAACGTGTTTCCCACACAGGTCGGCTTGTTTTGTCCTTAACGCCTCGCCGCTAGCATCCCTCTGGGATGCGGGCCGTTCCGGCCTGACAAACCGGTGGTGTCGTCGCGTCGCTCCTCAACCACTGGCTAATGGCTTTCATGCCTCCGGCATGGCAAACCGCAGCATCCCCACGACGACTTTGGGCGACTCACCTAGCGTTCTCTCGTAGAGTGTCTGTCCCCATTGAGAGTGTCTGTCCCTCTTTGGGTGTTCGAAAAAGCTCTTAACTAAGTGCCATTTGTGTCTGTCCCCTGCCTCCCCTCGCGCCATCGCTCACGCTTTTAGGTTTGTTCCGATGCCGGAGGCATCAAAGCCATTAGCCGATGGTTGAGCGACGAAGGAGCGACACCACCGGATGCGATACAAAAAACGCCACGCATCCCATAGGGATGCCAGCCCTTCCATGTTGCTGGGCCATTGTTATTTCGCGCCGACGCACAACGTGCTTCCCACACAAGATGGCTTGTTTTGTCCTTAACGCCTCGCCGCTAGCATCCCTCTGGGATGCGGGCCGTTCCGGCCTGACAAACCGGTGGTGTCGTCGCGTCGCTCCTCAACCTCCGGGCTAATGGCTTTCATGCCTCCGGCATGGCAAACCGCAGCATCCCCACGATGACTTTGGGCGACTCACCTAGCGTTCTCTCGTAGAGTGTCTGTCTCTCTTTGAGTGTCTGCCTACGTGATGCTCCCTGCCGCCCAACCATGCGTGTCTAACTTTCTCCGTTGACAGGAGCGCTCTTGAATGTTGCTCTTGCTGCGCTGAAAAGTGCTTCTTACCAGATGGCCTTTTCACGCCACCCCTCCACCCCCTAACTCCCAGTAGAACCACCACTCGATCGTTCCCTGCACCCCCGCACTTGGTAGCACTCCTCGGTAGGCCACTTGTCTTAAGCCCTGCTTCGGTTTGTTCACCCGTCCTCCCCGAGCAACCTCCTCTAAATCCTCCACCCCAAAACTAAAACAACCTACTATTATTATGAGCAGTCAACACAATAGCGACGGCATTGTCCCTAATGCCAAACGCCTTCTTTGGGCCGGCTTTATGGCCATCTTGGCAGCAGGCGTCGGCTTCGCCCTGCGCGGCGGAATCTTCGGTCTCTGGGCAAAGGAGTACGGCTTTACTGCCACTCAACTAGGCGCAATCGGTGGCGCAGGTTTTACCGGCTTTTGTTTCGGCATCATCATCGGCGGGGTTATTGTGGACAAGTTGGGCTACGGCAAACTCGTCGCTCTCGCGTTGGTTGGCCACATCCTCTCCGCCGTTGTGACCTTCGGCGCGAGCACTCCGGAAAATGCATACAGCTTCCTCTACTGGGGCATGTTTATTTTTGCCTACGCCAACGGCACGCTTGAAGCCGTCGCCAATCCTCTTGTCGCAACCGTGTTTCCCCAGAAGCGCATGCACTATCTGAACATCCTCCACGCCTCCTGGCCTTTGGGGATGGTCATCGGCGCCTTTGCCAGCTACGTGCTCGGCACCACGGTCGGACTCGGTTGGAAGGGCCAACTCGCCTTCTATCTCGTGCCCACAGTCGCCTACGCGGTCATGTTCATGGGGCAACATTTCCCCAAATCCGAAGCTGCAGAAAAGGGCGCCAGCCTTGGCGAAATGTTCAAGGATGTCGGCATTCTTGGTGCGCTGGTTGCTGGATATTTACTGTCCGTCTTCTTGGGCGGAGTCTTGGGTTCCCAGAACATTGGCTTTGCCATTGGCGGCGCACTGGTGATTGCGGTGGGTTTGATGACTCGCTTCTCCATGGGCTCCATTCTGCTTTTCGTGCTCTTCGTCACTCACGCTCTTGTCGGGGCGGTTGAGCTTGGCACCGATGGCTGGATTGAAAGCATTACCGGCAACCTGTTCACCGCAGAACAGGGCAAGGGCCTCTTCATCTGGACCTCCGCTATCATGTTCGGGCTGCGTTTCTGCGCGCACTTCATTGAAACCCGCCTCGGTTTCACCCCCATCAGCCTTCTACTGACCTCCGCTGTAACGGCGGCTGTCGGCCTCACGCTCGCTAGTGGCATGCAGACTTTCAGCATCGCTCTCGCGGCTCTGGGAATCTACGCGCTGGGCAAGACCTTCTTCTGGCCCACCATGTTGGCCGTCGTCGGTGACCGCTTCCCACGTTCCGGTGCGGTGGCGATGTCCATCATGGGCGGTGTGGGAATGCTCTCCGCAGGTCTCCTCGGTGGTCCTGGACTTGGTTATTCTAAGGATCGCTACGCCTCTGAAGCCCTCAAAGCAGAAAATCCCGCCGTTTACGAAAGCGCCAAAGCGGCGACTGAATCGAAGTTCTTGTTCTTGGATGGCGTCTTCGCCATAGACGGCAAAAAGCTTGAAGAAGCTAAAACTGCTGTCAAAGAAGACAAAGCTTCTGAAGAGCAGAAGGCGATTGTGAAGGCCAACCAAGCGGGCGATCGCGCCACGCTCAAGGCCGACTCATTCATCCCGATGACCATGGCGGCGATTTACCTCTGTCTCCTGATTTTCTTCAAGTCCATCGGCGGCTACCGCACGGTGAAATTAGAGGAAGTAAGTCATTCAAAGGACTTTGCTGCGAAGGTGTAAGGCGTTCGTTGCTTCACTTCAAAAGGCCGCAGTCTCCGAAATGGGGCTGCGGCCTTTTTGTATGCAAACCACAATGCGCCCCCGCCTGATAAGCAGCGTGCCCTCGCTCAATCCATCTCCAGCACCAACCCATCGTAGGCCACACGTACCGCTTCCGGCAGATTCGCTTCGATGTCGCTATGCCGGTGTTCGTGACACAAATGCGTCAACCAACCCTTCCCAGGGCGCACCCTCTCTATCACTTCCATCGCTTCGTTGATGCTCAAATGCGTCGGATGCGGCCGTGCCCTCAGCGCGTCAATCACTAGATGCCGCACGCCAGTCACCGCTTTTTCCACCTCTGGAGGAACCGACTTGCAATCTGTTAAATACGCAAAGAACGCTTCACCCTGATAGCGCAGTAAATAGCCCGTTGAAACGGTTCGCCCATGAGGCAGTTCTAGAGGCGTGATCTCAAAGCCGCCCAACGAAAACTCGCCATTCACTGGCCTTGCTTCGGGGTGCACATAGCCTGAAACCCGCGCTGCAGGGCGAAATGCGAAGGAAAAAACATCAGCCAACTGCGCCAAAGTGGTCTCGGAACCGTACACCGGCAGGACGTTTCCTGAGCGGCAAAAAGGCCGCAAATCGTCGAAGCCCATGACGTGATCCGCGTGTGTGTGTGTGTAAAGAACAGCATCCACACGGCGCACTTTTTCGCGCAGGCATTGGGTGCGGAAATCGGCGCCAGTGTCTACCACCCAAGACGCCTGGGGTGTTTCGAGGTAAATGGAACAACGCGTTCGAGTATCGCGCGGGTCTGTGGAAGTACAAACCTCGCAGTCACACCCGATGCGAGGAACCCCCTGCGAAGTGCCTGTGCCCAAAAAGGTGACGCGTAACTTTGGAATCATCGATTTTTTAAAACGATAGCATAGCTCGACAACGAAACATCAAACTTAAACAACCCCGGTTTCGCCCAGTACCCAGAGAGGTCCAATTTGACGGTTCTCGCGACACGTCGTTGATCGAGTGCGATTGGTGTTTTGCCGATTCATGGCCTCGGCGAGTCACCCAAAGTCGTCGTGGGGATGCTACGGTTTGCCATGCCGGAGGCATGAAAGTCATTAGCCGGAGGTTGAGGAGCGACGCGACGACACCACCGGTTTGTCAGGCCGAAACGGCCCGCATCCTAGAGGGATGCTAGCTGCGACGCTTTAAGGGCAAAACAAGCCATCTTCTGTGGAAAACAGTTTGTGCGTCACTGGGAAATGACAATGGCCCAGCAGCATGAAAGGGCTGGCATCCCTCCGGGATGCGTGGCGTTTTTTGTATCGCATCCGGTGGTGTCGCTTCGCTCAACCGACCGGCTAATGGCTTTGATGCCTCCGGCATCGGAGACGACAAATTAGACCTCAAATTGGCGCCGCTCGAGTTCGCGGACGCTGCCGTAGGCGCCAGCCCATTCGCCGGCGCTTGCGAGCGTCAGACGGACCTTTTGCCCCCCTGGACGCCATTCATATTGGTCGAGGTGGTTTTGCAAAGGTTTGAGAAGCGCCTCGCCAGCGCCTGCGGAGATGCCGCCGCCCAAGATCACCAGTTCGGGATCAAGCACATTGATCAAAGATGCCACGCCTACAGCCAAACGGCGGACGTAGTCATCCCAGATGACTTGGGCCTCCTCCACTCCTGAGATCGCTGCGGCAACGAGGGCGTGGGCGCTTTCATAGCGACCCTGCGTGCGCTGGGAGACGCTTTGATTTCCCAGGTAGGATGATAAACTGCCCGGGGTCTGAAAGGCATCTTGTTCGCCGTCCGTTTGGATAGAAATGTGTCCTAAATGACCACCACGCCCGAGGTGTCCTCTGATGAGTCTGCCACCGCTGAGAATGGCACCACCTACCGCTGTACCGAGGGTCAGCATGAAGACATCCCGGCAGCCCTTAGCGCTCCCGATCCATTCTTCACCGAGCAGAGCGGCATGGGCATCATTCAGCACGCGCACTTCACGCCCGAGAAAAGCGGGCCAGTCCAATTTTTCCAACCCACGCATCCGGCCCGGGATCCAGTCGATGTAGCGGCCACTGCCGTGGGCCAGTCCAGGCGCACACAGGCCAACTGGCAATGGCCCGTAGCCCGCAGAGGCTTCCAGTTCATGCACGAGATCATGCACGCGATGGGCGAACAAGGGCTGAGAGCCACACCACTCGCCATCCAGAGTGGGTCGGGACGACGTCTCCACCAGAGTGCCAGTGCCACGCTCCAACAGGGCTGCTTTAATGTGAGTGCCGCCCAGGTCGATGCCGATGGCCAGCCTCGATGCTGTGCTCATAGGGGCAAATCAGTGTCCGGTGCCTGGGTTGTCCTCGGCGTAATGGGCTCGCGGACGAGCACTAGATAGAGCAACGCCGCAACGATGCCAATGGCTGCGCCGGTATTCAGGGCGGGCGCGAAGCTGGTGGTTTTTTGCACGATTAAACCGGTGAGCGCGGGGGCGAGCGTGCCGCCGCAGTAGCCGCCGAAGTTCTGCACTGCACCCAGCGAGGCGGTGCTGTTTCCAGGCGCGGCTACCGGCGCCATGGCCCATGCAGCGCTGCTGGCTACATAGAGCAGAAACATGGCGACGGCGATGAATCCGATGGCCAGCACATTCCCCGGCGTGATGGCGGCGAGCGCGGTAAAGACCGAGCCGCCTAGCAGGGCGATGACCATCGGTCCCTTCCGGCTCATCATGGGCGACACGCCGCGTCTCACGAGATAGTCGCACAGGTGGCCGCCGCACAGGCTGCCAAAGACGCCGAAAACGAATGGAATCGCTGCCACCCAACCCGTCTTTGCGATGGTGAAGTGGCGCTCCATTTGCAGGTAGCTCGGCAGCCACGCGTTGTAAATCCACAGCAGATAAACCGTGCCGGAGAAGCCGAAGATCATGCCCCACGTCGTGCGGAAGCGGAAGAGATGTGCCCATTCGCGCAGCGTGATGGGTTGGCTCGGAGTCGGCGTTTCGCCATCGGCGAGGTAACGCTTTTCGTCCTCGGTGAGGTCGCTCTGGGCGGGATTCCGATATAAGGCGTAGAATATGGCGGCAACGATAAGTCCGACGGTGCCCATAATGATAAACATTGCCCGCCACCCAAAGCGGAGCATGAGGAAGGTGAGCAGCGGCGCGGAGATGGCCGTGCCGAGAGTCGAGGAGGAGTTCCAAACGCCGGTAGCAAAGCCGCGCTCGCCTTTGCCAAACCAGTCGCACACCACCCGCACGTTCGCGGGGAACTGCGGTGCCTCACCGATGCCGAGCGCCGCACGGGTGGTAAAAAATTGCCCAAACCCGCGCACGAACCCGCCCACCATCTGCGCCAGCGACCAGATGGCTAGACTGAGCGATAGCACGAGCCGCGGCCCAAAGCGGTCCACGATCAGGCCTGCAGGCAACTGCGCGAGCGCATATGCACCGAGGAAGGCGGAGAGCAGCAGTCCCATGTCGGCTACGGACAGGCCAAGTTCCTCGCGGATAAGCGGATTCGCAATGGCCAGCGTGGCTCGGTCGATGTAGTTAATTGCGCCGATTAGCACTAGCAGCACCAGCGAGGTGATTTGCACCCGACGCAGACGCGGCGACTTTGGCGGCGTGGGAGATATTTCGTCAGACGTCAAAGATTTCATTCGGGTTGCAGCAGGACCTTGGTTTCGTTCTTATTGATGACGCCTTGAAAAGCCTCTTCCCAGCGACTTAGCGGCAGACGATTGGAGATGAGAGGTCGCAAGTCAAAGACGCCATCGCCGAGCAGGCGCAGCGTGGTGTCCCACGTCTGCCACGTGTGGCAGATGGAGCCTTGGAAGCGCAGTTGCTTTAAAATGACCTTGTCCAACTCGATCTGAAACGGTGCGCCGAAGAGGCCGACCTGCGTGTAGCGGCCCATCTTGCGCACGAGGTCGAGACACAGCGCGGCGGAGGCGGGAGCGCCCGCGCATTCCAGCACCACATCCGCGCCGTAGCCGTGCGTGAGTTCCTTCACCGTGTCCAGCGCATGGCCTTCCTCCACATTCATCGTCACGTCGATGCCGAGCGTTTTGCTGAGAGCCATGCGGCCGGCATCTTTTGCGGTGCCGAGCAGCACCACGCGCGCTCCATAGGCCTTCGCCAGCATCGCGCACATCAGTCCAATGGGGCCTGGACCGGACACGGCGACAACTTCGCCCGGGCGGATGGTCGTCAGCTCCAGCACTGCCTGCACCGCGCAGGCAAAGGGCTCGCACAGTGCGCCCGTTTCAAAATCGAGGCTCTCCGGCAGTGGCAGCACGATCTCCTGCCGCACGCTGAGATACTTTGCGAAGCCGCCGTTTATACCGCTGCCCACTGCCGAGCGATCGATGCACATGAAGGGCGCGCCGACCTGACAATAGCGGCATTTCCCGCAGAGTTGGCCGGCGGAAGGATTCACCGTCACGCGGTCGCCCACCTTCCAGCGCGTTACTCCGGCGCCGGTCTCCACGATCGTGCCGCACACCTCATGGCCGAGGATCACCGGCGGCTTGATCACATACTCGCTTTTGAAGATGTGGATGTCCGTGCCGCACACACCCGCACTGCGAATCTCGATGACCACATGCCCTGGTGCGGCCTGAGGCTCGGGCATTTCAATGTATTCGACGTTGCCCGGTTCCGGACGGGTTTTCACTACAGCTTTCATAGGACTTTGGTTGGGTTTGGGTGGAGTTTGGTGGAATCGGTCACGCCGAAGCGGTCGTCGAGCGAGCGGAAATGATCGAGGCGCACCACCTCGGAAAACTCAGCATAAGTCGCCATGCGGCCCGCATCAACGCTCGTAGAGCCATCGCGCCGCAAGCTCTGCAAAACTTCGCTCACCGCTCGAGTGGCTGCGAAGAGCGCCGAGAGCGGATACAGTGCTAGCGAATAACCGAGGTTCTTCAAATCCTGCGGTAGCAGGCGCGTCGTCTCGTGACCCTCCACGATGCTGATCATCAGCGGGCCAGGCACTTCGCGAGCCACGGCCTCCGCATCCGCGATGCTCTTCATTGCATCGACGAAGACTAGATCCGCCCCCGCCTCGCGGTAGCGTAACGCCCGGCGGATCGCCTCATCGCGACCCTCTGCCGCTAGGGCATCCGTCCGTCCGATAATGAGCATATCGGCATCGCCCCGTGCCTCAATCGCCCCTTTCAGACGCCCCGTCATCTCCTCCACCGACACGAGCCTAATGCCCGCCATGTGCCCGCAGCGTTTTGGCGTCGCCTGATCCTCAATGTGAATCGCCGCCACGCCCGCCTGCAAATACTCGCGCACCGTGCGCTCGATGTTCGCCGGTCCGCCATAGCCCGTATCCGCATCCGCAATCACCGGCACCTTCACCGCGCGGACCATATTCCGCGCATGCGCCGTCATCTCCGTCTGCGTCAAAATCCCGACATCAGGACAGCCTGTCAGACTCGCCGTCGCGCCGAAGCCCGTCATGTAGACCGCCGGAAACCCAGCGTTCTCGATCAATCGCGCCGTTAGCGCATCCGCCGCGCCCGGAGCCAGGGCGAGTGTTTCTCCGGTGAGCAGGGTCTTCAATGTTTGGGCGGTGTTCATGGCTTGAATCTATTGAGTATTTTACGCACATCTTCCCGACCGCACAGGAACTCGGCAGTGAGTCTGGCTTCTTTGGCTATTTCGAATCCTTCGTAGCCAGCGCATCGATTTCATCTATCTTGAAGCGCACGCTCACGATGGAGCAACCCCCGTCGTCTTTGCGGTAGGTGGCATAGGTTGTGGCGACAATGGTGCCGTCGGGAAGCAGGTGAAGGCCGGGGTAAAAGCCGTCCTTGAAGCTGCGAAGCAGGCTGATGCGATACTGGCCGGGCCTGCCTTGCTTGATGTCCTCGTAAGTCCCCACCCATGCGATAAAGCCGCCTTTGTCCTTCGGGTTGGGCGTGGTGTTGCGGGAGACAATGACCAGACGGCCATCGGGCAGGTGGACGCCGTGGTGGCGGTCGCCGGTGAGGCCCCACGGTGTATCGATGGGTGCACTCCAAGTTTTGCCTTCATCGCGGCTGAAGATGACGAGGCTGGTGCCGCTGCGCTTGTTCTCGCGCAGGATGCAGCAGAGTTCCTCGCCATCGGGAGAGCGGAAGACGTAAGGCTCGCACGGGTCCTTGCCGTCGAGCTTCGTGCCGTCGCAGACCATCGCTGGGTCGGACCATGTGAAGCCGCCGTCGCGGGTTACGGCTTGTAGCACCTGCAGATTGGCGTCCTTCCCGTAAGCGCCGCGATGATACAAGCCGAGCGTGCTGCCGTCCTTCAGACGTACCATGCTGGAGAAGGTCATCACGTTGGCGAATTTCGTGTCCGGCTTGGGACTAAGCGGAGGGACTTCGCGCCACGTATTGCCGTCGTCTTCGCTAACGACGCGTGGCATCCATCCTTCGTGGCGTCCGGGGATTTCCTTAACCACCTGTTTGCCTGACGAGGTGAAAGCCGCCAACACCCAAAGGCGTTCCTTGCCGGTAGGGTCGGTGATCCGGTAAAGGCTCGGGCAGTTGCGATAATTGACGTAGTTCGCCGGCAGATTCTCGTCGATGCGCTTCCAGTTGAGACCGCCGTCGTCGCTGCGGGCCGCCGGTCCTGCATGGCCTCCGTGCCCAATGTTCCAAACGCAGAACATCGTCTTGTTGTCCGACAGCAGCGCTGTGGTCGGGTGCGCGTGATATTCCTCCGGCGTCCCTTGGGCGATGACGATCTGCCGCGACGTGTCATCTGTAAGGTCGATGTGCTTCAAGGCCTCGCGCTGCTGTAACCAAAGCGCCTGTTTCTCCGCGGGTGCCCCTTCCCAGGGGCGTTTTGCGCCTTTAGTGGCATTTGCAACTTCGGGCTTGGCTTGGCCGAAGGCGGCTTGTGCCGCCAGCAACAGAGTGGTGAGGAGGGTGAGGGTGGTTTTCATGGGGTGTAGTTTTTTACTTCTTCGGTGCAGCTGGTAGTTGTTTCATCCACTGGAGGTTGAAGGCGTAGTGATCCTTGCTGGTGATGAGCTGGATGCGCCCATCGCGCGTCTGAGTTATGGCGAGGTAGCCGTTGATATCGGCGATGGCTTTGCCTTCGGGCGCGATCAGGCGGCGGTCGGGCCAGGTCTTGCCTTCGTCGTAGCTCACGGCGGCATAGAGGCCGATGCCGGTGTAGTCGCCTCCACTGCATTTGAAGGTGAGTCCGGTTCGTTCGTTCTTTGGCTTACGCGCCTCGTCAGTGAATGCGCAGAGGAGAATCGGGCCTTCTTTAAGCCGCAACATCGCGGGTCGCTGGGTGTTGCTCACGACGGGGAACTCGCTCATGTCCCATTGCCATGTCTCGCCAAGGTCGCTGGAGTAACTGACAGGCATCTTGAGGCCAAAGCTTTGTTGTGCGGGCTCCTCCCAAGAGAGGCGTGCATAGGCCATCAGACGTCCGTCAGCGAGTTCGACAATGGGAGAATGGATGCCCGCGATAAAGGGGCCTTTGCCGCCGGGTCGAATGTCATCTGCTCCTCGCCGATCGCGTCCCGTTTCACCCCATGTCTTGCCGTTATCGCGGCTAATCGAAAGCCCCGAAAAATCGAACGGGATTGCGATGACGCCTTGTTTGGTCCGGATGGGGTTGCCGGCCGACTCTCCTCGTGCGCGCATCACTTCGGCCTTCGACCAAGTCACTCCGTTGTCAGCGGAACGGCGGATCAAGATGTCGCCGTGCTGTCGGCCTTCGACGATATGGAAAATGGTACGGTCGCCGTCCCACCAGATTTTGGGCGCGTGATCGTTCACGTCCATCGCATCCCAGAAGGGCGAAGCGGGTTCCCATTCCCCGGAACCGAAACGTAGTCGCGAGGCGGCATTGGAGGTTGTGAGGTCGGTCTCGCCCATCGTGGAGAACCAGACGGCAAGCAAATCACCATTCGGACATTCGGTGATGGACGGGCTGTGATTCTGGCTGATGAATACCGGACCCATTGCACCTTCGGGAATGCGCACGAAGGGCTTCGGACTTTCGAAAAACGACACGTCATCTGCCTGCGGTGTGATGTTTGGCACTGTCTGGTTCACGTTCTGTGCATTCAACGGCGGCGGGGCCACCGGTAGATATTTCCCTTTCGGCAACTCTCCCAATACTACGCGGAAGCCGATACGCTCACTTGCAGAGTTCGTCACCCACGAGCCGCGATTCGCCGAGCGCAGGAAGCGGATCATGGAGGAATGAAACCCACCCCGAAACACCCGGCAATCGCCATCGACGCGACCGAGTGGGTCCGTCTGTGTTCCGCTCTCATACGGCCCATACCAATCGCTGCACCACTCGGCCACGTTGCCGTGCATATCGTGCAGACCCCAAGCGTTGGGCGTCTTTTGGGCCACCCGCAGAGCACCCGCGAGGCCGACTCTGGACTCGGACTCCGGATGATCCAGGCCAATGATTTGCCCTTGTTTCAACTTGGCAGCAGCCCCCCCAACATTCCGCCAGTCGTATTCACGCGGCATCGGTCCCGGCGGGAAATACACGCCGCGTAGGTTTTCCTCACCGAACCATTTCTGATGACTATCCGGCAGATCGTCACCGGTGTGGAACAACGTTGCTGTCCCGGCGCGGCAGGCATACTCCCATTCCGCCTCCGTGGGTAGACGATAAGTCTTACCCTCCTTCTTTGAGAGCCACTCGCAAAAGGCCACCGCCTTCTCCCACGTGACACCGCTCGCCGCATCGTCATCCGCTCGCTTCGACTTGGGATCGTCGATTTTAAACTTGGGATCAAACCGCCGAAACTGGGCCACCGTCACCTCGGTGACGCCGATGAGAAACGGCTGCGTGATCGTGACATTGTGCGCTGGTTGCTCATCAAAATCGATCCGATTGATGTCCTTGTGCATCTCTCCAAACCGCTTCTGACGCAGGTAATCCTCCAACGGCGGTCCATCCTGGCCCATCGTGAACGTGCCCGCCTCGATGCGCACCAGCGCCATGCCGATCGAGTTGGTAGTGGGCTCTGAGGCGGGGTGAGGCGTGAGCGATAACAGCCAGGCGAGTAGTGATAGGTGAATGCGGCTCACGGGCAAAATTCTTTAAAGTTGCGAAAGAAGGATGCCGACACAGATGACCACGCCTCCGGCGACTTGAAGCGGCACCATCGTCTCGCCTCAACGACGGGCTTTCGCTACCCAGCCTGAACTGAATGCGCGAGGGTTAGGCGATGATTTCTTTCACCACCTCGCCATACACATCGGTGAGGCGGAAATCTCTGCCCAGATGGCGGCGGGTCAGCTTGGTGTGGTCCACGCCCAGTTGATGCAGCATGGTCGCGTGCAGGTCGTGGATGTGCACCTTGCCCGACACGACGCGGTAGCCCATGTCGTCGGTCTCGCCGAACGTCATCCCGCCTTTGATTCCGCCGCCGGCCATCCAGCTACAGAAGCTCTCGGGCTGGTGTTCGCGGCCGTGCTTGTCGATCGGAGCCGTACCGCTGAGATCTTGGCTCCATGGCGTACGGCCAAATTCACCGCTCCATAGAACCAGCGTGTCCTCCAGCAGGCCTCGGGACTTCAGGTCCTTTAGCAGGGCTGCGACGGGCTGGTCCGTTTGGGCACACAGTTTTGGAAGGTTGCCGCGAATATCACCGTGGTGGTCCCAGCCGCCCATGGTGACTTGGACAAACCGCACGCCAGCCTCGCTCAGTTTGCGGGCAAGGAGACACGCACGGCCGTTCTTGTCCGTGTCCTTTCCGTCCACACCGTAGAGCTTCCGTGTGGCCTCGGTCTCCTTGGAAATGTCGACAATGCCGGGCGTCGTGGTTTGCATGCGAAAGGCCAACTCGAGGTTCTGGATCATCCCCTCCATGCTTGCCTCTCCATTGAGATCCCCAACGAGCCTGCGGTTCATTTTTTGCATTAGCTCTATGCGCTCGCGCTGAACCTCGTCGCTCGGGGAGACGTTCTGAAGATTTTCGATGGGCGACATCTTGTCGTTCAATGGTACTTTGAGCGCCGTGCCCTGATGAATCGCGGGGAGGAATGCGGAGCCGTATTCACGGACGCCGCCGGGCTGGATAGATACAAAGCTTGGAAGGTCTTGGTTTTCCGTTCCCAAACCGTAGCTTACCCAGGCGCCCATCGAGGGGCGGACTTCAGCAAAGGTGCCTGTGTGAAACTGCAACGTTGCGCCGGCATGCTGCGGATTGTCCGCATTCATGCCTCGGAGGAGGCAGATATCGTCGGCGACGCTTGCGAGATGCGGCATCAAGTCTGAAATCATCATGCCTGACTGGCCGCGTGGGCGCACCGGCGCCATTTCGCCAAGAGCCAGATATTTATCGGTTCCGACCTGGGTAAGTTCAGGCCGCAGCGGCGAGTCGATGGTCTGGCCGTGTTTGGAAGTGATGAACGGCTTGGGATCGAAGAGGTCCATTTGCGAGGGACCGCCGGCCATAAAAAGAAAGATGACCCGTTTGGCCTTGGGGATCATTCCGGGAATCTTGACTGCAAGCGGGTTTGTTGCCGCTTGGAGAATATCGCTGAGGGCGAGGGCACCGAAGCCGCATGCGGTGCGCTGGAGCCACTGGCGTCGGTTGAGCGGAAGCAATGTTTTCATGGTTTCTAGTGGTTGCTTAAATGCGGTAGATAAATTGGTTAGAGGCAAGCAGGCTGTGGCAAAGCTCGACCCATGCCAGCAATTCGGCGGAGGGGCGTCCCTTAAGAAGAGGCTCGATTTTTTCTAGGAAACGCGTGGCGTCGCTGTGTTCCTCAGAGGTGATCGGCCTGCCTAGTGTTCGGAGCCAGAGGTCGTCCAAACGGGCGTCGCGTTCAGACAGTTTCTTGGTGATGTTTTTGGCGAGGGCCCCAGCGCGTTTGCGCAACAAATCGTTGTTCAACAGAAAGAGCGCTTGGGTCGGTACAACCGTCTGCGGCCTCTGACCCGCGATCTGCGCCGGATCGACAAAGTCGAAGAAACTGCGCACTCGGTCCGGTCCGGCGAAGCCCCCACGCATCACTGGAAGATACACGGTCCGTTCAAACTCTTGGGAGGGACGCGGAACTTTGTGCGCGTAGTTTGGCGGGTTCACCCCTTTTGCTACGAGAGAACCCGTATTGTCTGGATTTTCCATGACAAGTGCGGGACCGCCGGAATCCGTCTTGAGCTCCTCGCTAACAGCCAGCATGGCGTCGCGAATAATTTCGGCGTCGAGGCGCTGCCGGTTCATTCTCCAAAGGAGGCGGTTATCGGGATCGACTTTAAGGGCTAGCGAATCATTGGCCGTGCTCATTCTGTAGGCGCGGCTCAGCACAAGGGACCGGATCAACTTCTTCTGCGACCAACCTGTCTGCATGAAGCGCGAGGCAAGATGATCGAGTAGTTCCGGATGAGAGGGCAGCTCTCCGCGCACGCCAAAGTAGTCAACACTCCGAACGAGTCCCTCACCAAACAGCTTCTGCCAGATGCGGTTCACCGCCACTCGTGCAGTCAGCGGATTGCGGTTGTCCGCGAGCCACTCGGCGAGCTGCAAGCGGCCGCTCTGGTCTTGAGGGATCTGCGGAAAAGCCGACCAAGACGCCACTCGCACCGTGCCGCGTGGAATCATCGGACCGGGCGCGTAGGGGTTGCCGCGGATATATACGGGCATGTCCTGCGGCTTTTCTCCATCCTGCATGGCAAAGGCTTTTGGAACCTTAGAACGGAAAAACTCAGCGTGTTGAATCTCTGCAGCCAGCTTTTTTAACTTTTCCGTAAGCTCATCCCGTTTTTTGGTGATCGCCTCTTTATCGGAGCCGGGATCCTGCTTGGCATCGGCAGGCTTGGCGCTCTGCGGCCCCTTGGCTTCGTCAGCAGTTGCGGGGACTACGGGGCCGGCGCCACTGGCCGTTTCTGTGGGAGCGGCTTTCTCGAGTTTTTCAATACGTGCAACCTCGGCGGTGAGAGCGTTTTTTTCGGCCGTGAGGCGGGTTTGGTCCGCCTTCAACGCAACGATCTTCTCAGCGTGTTCGGCCTCCTGCATCTGTCGTGCGGCGAGCTGTTCGGGTGTTTCTGGAAGGTCGGTTGTGTTGAGTCGGCTCCAGACTCCGAACGGTATCTTGTGCGTGGAGGGGGAACTGCGAAGCATCCCGGCGATGCCGTAATAATCCTCGACTCCAATCGGGTCGAACTTGTGGTCGTGACAGCGAACACAGCCCATCGTCATTCCCATGAACACCGTTCCGAGTTTACTGATTTGAGAGTCGATGTGGTCCGCCTCCATTTTGCCCTTGTCGGGATTCACAATTTCAACATCGCCGACCATGAGAAAGCCGGTCGCGATGATGTTTTCCGCGCGGTCTTCAACTGATTTGGCGGGCATCAAATCGCCCGCAATCTGTTCCCTCACAAACTCATCAAAAGGCTTGTCGTTGTTGAACGCATTGATGAGGTAATCGCGGTAGCGCCAGGCATGCTCCGCAAAGACCGAGTTGGAGGTGCCCATCATGTCGGAGTAACCCGTTAGATCCTGCCAATGGCGCGTCCAGCGTTCTCCAAAAGCCCGGGAACTCAGAAGACGGTCGACCACCTTTTCACAGGCGTTTGGAGCGTTGTCTTTTACGAACTCCCGTATCTCTTCGGGTTTCGGGGGAAGACCTGTCAGGTCAAGGCTCACACGGCGCAGCCAGACAAAGCGGTCTGCATCCACCACTGGTTTGAGAGAAGCCTGCTCAAGCTTTGCCAGCACAAACCTGTCGACCGCTTCCACAGGCCAGGCTTTGTCCTTCACGGCCGGAACTGGTGGGTTGCCGACAGGTTGAAATGCCCAGAATTTGCGGCCTTCCTCGATGTCAATTGTCCGCTTTTTTGCACCGCCCGCAGCAACTCTCGGGTCGGGTGCGCCCAGCTTCACCCACTGCTCAAGTATGGCGATTTCATTAGCAGCTAGCTTCGATTTTGGCGGCATCGCAAAGTCTGCGTCTGCATAGCGGACGGCTTTGATGACCAAGCTCTTTTCCAAGTCGCCCGGCCGTACCGCCGGACCGTTGTCGCCTCCGTGCTCCCAGCCGCTGCGTGAGTCTAGCGCAAGGCCGCCCTTGATTTTTTTATCATGTGAATGGCACTCGTAGCAGCTCTTTTGCAGCAGCGGTAAAACCTTCGCTTCAAAGAACGCGTTGTCGTCGTCCGAGGCGTGCAGCGCACCGGTCAGGGCGAATGTTGCGATGAGGAGTTGGCGTTTCATGGCACGAGTTAATCAAGGAAGGCGGCACGGCAGCACAACCCGCGACAGTGCTCCTGGCTTGTGATGCACCTGCTCAGTGGCAATGGCGGTCCTACTGCCGAAGGGGCCTTCACCGGTGTTGGGGTTGCGGTCGTAAAGAGGGAAGAGCGAGCCGCAGACGTCCACGCGCAGCTTGTGGCCTTTCGCGATGGTCGCGGCGCACGGACCGAGGTCGACGGTGATTTCATACACCTCCCCGGGCTTGAGCGATTGCGGCTTTAGCAGCGAATCGCGATAGCGTCCGCGCAGGATGCCGGTGGCGAGGTTTTGCGCGAAGCCGTCGGGGCGCACATCCACGAGCTTCACAGCCCAGTCTGCATCTGGGGTGTCGGCGGAAACATGCAGCTTCGCCTCGATATTGCCGGCGAAGGTGAGCGGCTCACTCAGCTCATCGCTCGTATAAACCAGCACATCCTCACGATCCTCGGTCGCGCTTTGATCGACCGGTCCCCACACGGCCGCTTTGATCGGGCGCGCTTCTGTGACCGGACACGCAGGCACTGGATTCGTGGGATCCGCGTGGAAAGTGTCGGCGGGATCGTCCTTCGTCGGAGCTTCACGAGTGAGGCGTCCACCGCCCTTGCGCGTGTTCGCTTTTCCATCGGAACGCAAATGGAAAGACGTCGCAGTAAAGCCCTCCGGCGGCCAGGTCTGTGCGTCGCGCCAAACGTTGTCGCCCATCGAAAAATAGCGCACTGGCGGGAAAGGCTTCGCCAGGGCGGCGGCGTCTTGTTTGAGGTGACGATCGAACCAGTCGAGTTGCTGAGCAAACGTATCAACTGAGGCATCCGCCCCGAACTCCACCTCACCGGTTTTCGTTTTCCCCACGCTGCCGTGATCCCACGGGCCGAGGACTAGCCGTTGCTGCTGGCGCGTCGTCGCATCATGCGCCTGCTTCTGCATGATCATAAAATTGCCGACTGATTCACGCGAAAAGTAATCGTAGTAGCCGACGACATGCAACGCCGGCAGGGTAAGGTCTGCCAGGCGCGGAGTCAGATCAAGCCGCGTCCAAAAACCATTCGGTTCCGGATGCGTAAGGAAGGCATCGAGCCACGGCATCGGCCAACCAATCGCCTCATCCACATCGCTGAGCGGAAGGTGCATTAGAGCAACGTTCATGTCGGCCGGTTTTGCGCCTGCGGGCTTTGAGGTATTGCCCGCGATCCAGCCCGCGATGAGCGAAAGCCGGACAGCGCCCCCGAGGTAAAGGTTGCGATAAAAACTGCTCCACGTCGCCTGCGGCGCAATCGCCGCGAGTCCCGGTGGCTGTTCTACTGCCGCCTGCCACTGCACCGCACCGACATACGAGCCGCCCATCATGCCCACGCGCCCGCTGCTCCACGGCTGCCGAGTGATCCACTCGATGGTGTCGTAGCCATCCTGTCCTTCGTTGTTGTAGGGAGCCATGACGCCCTCGGACGCACGCGTGCCGCGGCAATCCTGGATCACCGCGATGTAACCCGCCTTCGCGAATTTTTCCGCCGTACCCTTTGCCTTCGTGCGATCGTACGGGGTGCGCATGAGCACCACAGGTGCCTTCCCAACCGCGTCGTCGCGGTAAATGTCCGTGACAAGCTTGATGCCATCGCGCATTGGCACGGCAATGGTTTCAATGCGGACCTCGGCTGTGGCCGAGACGCAGAGGGCGATGAGCGTGAACAGACTGGGCAGTGCTTTCATAACTTACTTGGAATTGCGGGATTTCAGCGAGGGCAGGTCCATGTCGTCCCCGGCAGCGAGGATGTGGATTCGCATCGCCTCGCATGCGGCGGTGGCGTCGCGTCGTTCGATCGCGCTGAGAATCTGCGAGTGATGCTCGATGGCCGCTTTCTTGCCGATACGCCCGATGGTGCGCAGGCGGCTAGCGATACCGATTTCGGCAAGCGAATCGAGAATCAGGCGATAGATCAGATTACCGCTGGCATCAGCGACGGCGTGATGAAAAGCGATGTCGGCCTCGATTGCCGCCGCGTTGTCGGGGGCCATTTCCAACTGTGATTGGATCCTGCGCATGGTGTTGATTTGCTCCATCGTGGCGCGCTGTGCTGCGAAAGCGGCGGCGTCGGGTTCGATGGAAAGTCGCGTCTCGTTGAGCTGTTGCAGGCGCTCGGCGACATCGGGGATGAGCAGTGAGAGTGAGTCATTTAACGGGCGGTGGAGTTTGTCCACGACCTTGATTCCAGTGCCATGCTGGATGTCGAGCATGCCCTGCTGTTCGAGCCGCTTGGTGGCCTCGCGCACGACAGTGCGGCTCACGCCGAGTTGCTCGGCTAGCGAACGCTCGGCGGGCAGCCAGCGATCCTTATCACTGCTGCCGTCACGGATGAGCTCGGCGAGTTGCTGGCAGACGCCTTCGACGAGAGAAGTGGGACGTTGGAGTGCAGTGATGTTCATCAAATGTGCGTAGTGCTAGTAAGTGGCGCGTCCGCCGGAGAGGTCAAAGACGGCGGCGGTGGTGAAGGAGCAATCTTCAGAGCAAAGCCATGCGACTAGTGCGGCAGCTTCCTCCTTGGTGCCAAGGCGACCCATCGGAATTTTCGCGAGCATATAGTCGATCTGCGACTGCGGCATTTGCTGGAGGATGTCCGTCGCAATCACAGCAGGGGTGACCGCGTTGACGGTGATGTTCGCGGTGGCGAGTTCCTTGCCGAGTGACTTCGTAAGCGCGATGACGCCCGCCTTCGAAGCGCTGTAGTGCGCCGCGTTCGGGTTGCCTTCCTTGCCGGCGATGGAAGCAATGCTGACGATGCGACCGTAGCCGTTCTTGAGCAGGTGCGGCACGACGGCGTGGCAGCAGTAGAAGGGCCCGTTGAGATTGACGTCCATCACGCGCCGCCAGTCGTCGGGATTTAGCTCCCACGTTTTTGCATTGCCGCCGGTGATGCCGGCATTGTTCACAAGAATGTCGAGTTTCCCAAACGCAACGGCAGTGTCTTCTGCTGCAGCCTGCACCGAAGCGAAATCGGCGAGATTCACCGTCGCGGTGTGAACCGTTCCAGCATTCGCGAGATCGTTGGCGGCCTGCTCAAGCGCAGTAGGGTCCACATCCCAAAGTGAGACTTTGGCCCCAGAGGCGAGCAGGCGTTCTGCGATGGCGCGGCCAATACCACGGGCGCCTCCGGTGACAATTGCGGTTCGATTCTGAAGGTCGATTCGGTTCATTGGGATGGTCAGAGGTCATACCTCATAAGAGCAAATCTTGATGTCTGCATTTTCTTAGAATTCAGGAAAAGCAAGGGTGGTGCTTCAAATGTCAAAGTCCACACCCGGGTCGAGGAGTTGGATGATGTGTTTCACTTCGTAGGGGCGCACGACGAGGCCGCTGGCGCCTGCGGAGTGCCATTGCATCATACAGACGTGATTCGACGTGCCGAGGATGACGGGGATGCCTTCGGCTTCGTTGAGAAAGGCGGACTTGCTGGCGAGGATGGCGTGGGCGTTCTCTGGTTTTTGGATGTTGTAAACGCCGCCCGAACCGCAGCAGTCTCTGGCGTTCGGCGCGAATTCCCAGCGGTGGCCGGTAGCATCGAGGACCTTGGAGGGAATGCCGGCGAGCTTCTGCCCGTGCACGAGATGGCAGGGTAAATCAACATACAGGCGCGCTGTGCTTCCGTGCCGCTCGCGCCGCACGGGGCCAAGTTCGCCAAGAAAATCGAGCACGTCCCGCACGGGTTTGTCGGGAGCTAGAGACTTGCCGAGCGCGTAGCCGCAGCCGGAGGAGTTGCTGACAACGGCATCAACATCGAGCGGGAGAAATGCGCGACGGTTTTGATCACGAAGTGCATCGACACCTTCGAGGCCGGTATGCTCTTGGAAGGCGCCGCAGCACGTCTGGTCGTCGGGGATGATGACCTGCACGTTGTTCTCGATGAGTACTCGGACGGTTGCGAAATTAATTTCGCGGAACGCTGCTTCCATGAGGCAACCGGTCAGGAAGGCGACGCGCGGCCCGGTGGGCCGATACCGCTGCATGAGCTTGCGCGTGTAGTCGGCGGTGCTTTGCAGCACGGCGGGCCGGCCTTTGAAAAGGAAGCGGTGCAGCGGCAAGCCGAGTCTCCGCAGCAGACGTGCGGGCAGCAGCGCGAGATTGAACCACGCGGGCCGACCCACCGCAGCAGCGGCGACTCGAAGCGCGAGAGCGGGTTTGAAACGCCCTGCGGCGACGTGGTCGTGCCGCGTGTGCTCAAATAGCTCGCCATAAGGCACATTCGCCGGACAGGCCGTCTCGCACGCGAGGCAACCAACGCATTCAGCTGTGTAAAAGTCCGTCCACTCATCCTGTGTTAGGCGACCGGCGGCTTCCTCGCTCCACAGGCGCAGGCGTCCCCGCGGCGAATTGTTTTCGTCGCCCGTGAGGTTGTATGTCGGACACACGGCGAGGCAGAAGCCACAGTGCGTGCAGTTCGAGAAATAATCGGGTAATACGGGTTTAGGATCCATGGATGGCTTGTTCCAGAGTTTCGATCCACTGCGACTCGGTCACAGTCGGCGGGGTTGCGGGCAGCCAGCGCGAGTGCCAGTCGCCGCCGAGTGCATGCAACTCTCCGAGGTGAGGCTGCATGAGGGTATGGGCGCGTTCGGCTACGTCTTCGCCGACGTTGAGGTGAACATGAACAACGCCGTTGTAACACAGCGCTACGCAGCGCACGGCGTCGCGGGCGAGTTCACAGGCAAGGCCGATGGCGCGGTCGGGCGTGGTTTTCACAACTACATCTGGCAGGCCATCAAACGAAGGCGGCGGATTGTCTTGCAGTGTGAGCCGGGTGTGAGTCTCGGAAGCGATACAGCTGAGTTGAGCAGCGAAAATAGGTGCTTCGTCGGGCGGGCAATGAATCGCGACGCGCACGGAAAAAGCAGCACCTTCCGCGAGGAAGTCGACGGCGTCCCACCAGTGCATCCATCCGCTGTGCATGAGTCGCCTTACACAGTCGCGGAGCGCCGTGATGTCGCCGTCGAGGCGCGCCTCGAGATGGAAGCCGCAGTCGGGACGCAGGCGCAGCACATAGTCCACGGGCTCGCCAAAACGCCTGCCGCTGTGCAGGAGAAAGCGAAGCCAGTCGTAGCCAGTGGTCGTCTTTACTACTCGCTCACCGATGCGCACGAGGCGGCCGCTGGGCAAACGCCAGTTGATGCCAAGAAGGTTGTCGCAATACGGCCCAAAGCGGCAGGACGCAGGCGCGTGCGTGGCGGCGGCGACTTGCTCGCGCAGCGTGGCGGCGGCATCCACGATGAGCGGGAAGCGTAGGCGATGCGCAGCGGCTTGCGCGTGAATGTCTGCGAACGTCGCACTGGCCGGCAGACACAGCGTGCCATCGACCGCATCCAAAAAAGGAGTGAAGAGGCGCTCGGCCTGCATAGGGGCAATTGTTTTCATGCAGCAAAGCGGCGATTGCCGAAGACCTTCAGCGGATTAAGCTGATGAGAGGGATTAAAAGCGGCAGGTACCGCCCATTGCAGGCGCATCGAGTCGGGTCCGAAGACAAGCGGCATGTAGGCGGCCTTGTCGTTGCCGATGCCGTGCTCGCCGCTGAGAGTGCCTCCTACTTCGATGACGCGCCGCATGAGCCGTTCGCTGATGATTTCGACTTTTTCCAGATCGCCGGGCACGCGCGAGTCGAAGAGGAAGTTCGGATGCAAATTGCCGTCGCCAGCGTGGAAGATGTTCACCGCGCGGATACCAGCCGCGTCCGCCTCGTCGTAGACCAGTTGCAGGACTTCGGCGAGCGCGCTTTTCGGGATCACCGCATCCTGCACAACGTAATCCGGACTGAGCTGGCCGAGCAGACCGCCGGCTGCCTTGCGCGCTTTCCAAAGTTTTTGCCGCATCGCGTCTTCATCGCTGAAGACCACATCGCTGGAGCCCGCTTGGCGAAGGGCTTGAGCGACTGGCTCGACCCTTGCATTCACGAGAGCCGCGGGGCCATCGATCTCCGTCAGCAGCATAAACGAACCCTTTGGCAGACCGACGGCCATCTGGCTGCTCTCGACCATAGCCACACCGCGCGGATCGAGCAGTTCGATGGCGGCGGGATACGAGGAATGCGCCACCAGCGCGTGAATCGCAGCTTCGATCGAGCGCAGATCGGGATACGTCGCACGAAAGGTCCACACTTTTTCCGGTAGCGGCAGCAGGCGCAGCCAAAAGCGAGTAAAGGCGCCGAGCGTCCCCTCGGAGCCGATCATAAAACGCTTCCAATCCTCACGCCACGGACCCCGCCCGCCGGCTGGGCCGCCGAAGCGATGAACGCTGCCATCGAGCAGAATCACTTCCACGCCGAGCACGTAATTACTCGTCACGCCGTAGCGGAAGCAGTGCGCGCCGCCCGCGTTCGACGCGACATTTCCGCCCAGTGTGCAGACCGGCCCGCTCGACGGGTCCGGCGGATAAAACACGCCGTGTGGTTTCAGTTCGGCATCCAGCGCATTCAGCCCAACGCCACATTCCACCTCGCACCAAAAGCCCTCCACGTTGATCTCGCGGATACGTTTCAAACCCGAGGTGTGAACGATCACCCCGCCCTGCGCCGCCACCGGTCCGCCGGAAAGCGACGTGCCCGCACCACGCAGAATCACCGGCACGCCGAGCTGCCGTGCGCCTTTCATGAACCCTACGAGTTCCTCCGCATCTGCAGGAATAACGACCGCATCCGGCTGGTAGCTCTTGTAGCCAAGCGCATCGGAGGCATAGCCGGCTAGCTGCGCCGGTGAGTCCAGCACTCGGCCTCGCGGGAGCAGACGTTTAAGTTGTGTGGAGAGTGCGGACTTATTCATAAAACAAGCGCGCGCACTCAGCGCGTGGTGAACTGGTGAATGGTCGTTGTGCGATAAGTCTCTCCAGGACGGAGGATGGTAGTCGGGAACTCGCCGCGATGAACGGAATCGGGATGGTGCTGGGTCTCCAAGCAGAGGCCGTGGAAGCGGTCATAGCCCGCGCCGCTTTTGCCTTTGAGCGGCGTGGTATGTGTGGCGGTGTAGAGTTGCACGCCAGGCTGATCGGTGAGGACTTGCATCACGCGCCCGGACTTGGGCTCAACCACCTCTGCGGCGAGAACGGGCTTTGCCTGCGGCTTCTCGGCGAGAACGAAGGCGTGATCGTAGCCGCCGATGGAGATTTGAGCGAGGCGGCTGCCAATGACTTCGCTCTTGGTGAAATCAAATGCTGTGCCCGCTACGGACAATAGTTTTCCCGTCGGCACCAAGTCGGCATCAGCTTCAAGATAGCGCTGCGACTGCAAAGTGAGCCGATGGTCGAGCACGGTGCCGCTGCCTGCTCCAGCGAGATTGAAGTAAGTGTGATTGGTGAGATTGATCGGAGTGGCTTTGTCAGTCTTGGCTTCATACTCGATGACGAGTGCGTCGTTCTCCGTGAGCACATAAGTGACGGTGGTGTTTAGGTTGCCGGGGAATCCTTGGTCGCCATCCTTGCTGAGGTAGGTCAGGCGCAAAGCGGGTCCGCGTGGGTCGGTGACGACTGCCGCTTTCCAGATTACCTTATTGAAACCCTTCAAGCCACCATGCAAGTGGAAGTTGGTCTTCGGATGCAGGTCCAGCGTATAGGACTTGCCGTCGAGCTCGAACTTGCCGCCCGCGATACGATTGGCCACGCGCCCAGTGATGCAGCCGAAATACACGGCACCGTTATGCTCTTCGTATTCCGCCATAGTGTCGAATCCGAGCGCAATGTCGGCGAGCTTACCCTCGCGGTCAGGCACGTGCAGTTCTTGGATGATGCCACCCAAGGTGATCACTTTTGCCACAAGTCCATGCTTGTTTTTTAAGGTGTAGCGCTCGACGGACTGGCCGTCGCGAGTGGTGCCGAAGGGGGCTTGGGTCACCTCGGCACGTGCCGAAACGAGACCGATGGCAAATAGGACGAGGGCGGTGAAGGTGGGGTTCATGAGGCTATTTTTGGAGGAGTCTGCGATGGGAGGCAATGATGCGGTCAGTGCTTGAGGCAACTTGCCGTGTGGACTGCTTGGTCATGCTGGGGACTTAGGGTGTGTTTCATGAAGTGGCGGAGTGGGGGAGTGAGGGATTATTCATGAAGGCGTTCATCGGAGTTGATGAACGCCCAACAGAAGGCACCGAGGAAGTAGCTGAGGGCGAAAAGGGCCATGTTAACGGTCCAATTGTTATTGGTGGCAGCTAGCAAAAGAGGCACGGCCATCGGGGCGATGGCGCCGCCGATTTGGCCGAGCATATTCATGCTACCGGATAGCGCGCCGGTGTGCCGACCACCGACGTCCATACACGCGCCCCAGGCACCGGGCAGGGAGAGATCGCTGAAGAATGCGGCCATACCGATCGCGAGCACGGAAGCAATCGGCGCCGTGAGTTTCATCGAGACGAGCAGCATCACTCCCGCGAGTCCCATGCCCCCAACTCCGAGGACGCGACGCGTGAGCGCCACGCTGCCCAGTCGGCGATCTAGCGACGCCGAGCACAGCCCGCACACCAGCGAGCCCAGTCCGCCGAAAAACAACGGCACGCAGGCCATCAGAGCCCGTTGCAAATCCCCTAGACCGGTGAAGTGCTCCTTCAAATAAGTCGGGAACCATGTGATGTAGAAATACCACGCGTAGGACATGAAGAAGTATTGTCCCCAGAGCATCCACACGGTACGCGAGGCGAGGAGCTTGCGCCAAGGCATGGCGTGATCACCCGCATGCACAGTCTCGCCGATATGCGCCAACTCCGCTGCATTCACGCTGGGATGATCTTTCGGGTGGTCGCGGAACCAGCGATAGAACAACACAGCCCACACCATGCCGAGCACTCCAAACATGAGAAACACCCAGCGGTAATGCAGGCCGAGTCCGAACTTTCCCTCGCCGCCAGTCGCAAGCATCCATCCCACTACCAGCGGCGTGAACGCACCGCCCCAACGCGCGCTGAGCCACAGCATGCCTTGCGCCTTCATGCGCTCGGTGACCGGAAACCAATGCGTGAATGCTTTCGTGATATTCGGAAAGCAACCCGCCTCACCTGCACCGAAAAAAATGCGGCAGACCACGAGCGATACAAGATTCCACGCCCAACCCGTCGCCACGGTGAAGACCGACCACATCGACACCACCCGCATTAGCACCTTGCGCGGCCCGATGCGATCGCCGAGCCAGCCGCCCGGGATTTCAAAGAGCGCATACGCCCAGCCAAACGCGGTGAAGGCATAACCCATCTGGATTTTCGTCAACCCCAGCTCTGCCTGCATAGCAGGAGCCGCCTGCGATATGCAAACGCGGTCCACGTAGGTGATGACCGCAAGTGAGACGGCGAACCAAAGCACCACTTGGCGCGCTCGGGAGGGAGGAAGATTAGTCATGAAGATGGACTACGGTCGTAACTTAAAAGACATTGATCATCGAATCCAAACCCCTTTCCCAGTGCCGCCTTTCGGTGTGGTCTTGGGGTAGTCGGGGTTGAGCTTTTGCTCGATGACTTTGACGACTTGTTCGATGGGCAAGTCGGTCTGCGAGTCCTTGGTGCGGACACCGGAGATGCTGACGTTGCGCACGGTGCAGTCGAGGTCTGGTGAGAAAATCTCGGTCCACTTCTCCGGTGCCGTTGGGCCGCCGCTCTTATAGGTCATCGACTTTGGGCCGAGTTCGATGAGGTGATAGGCGGCGGGAGCTGGGAAGAGCAGCTTCACATCGCGGACGTCGAGCCCGTCGGTATTGGCGTGGATCTGGATGCTGCCGGGGCGATTGAAGGTGAGGTTTTCAAACACGATGTTCTTCAGCGAGCCGATGCCAGCGCTGAAGTCGTGGTCGCGACCGAGTTCGAGATTGGGCTGGTCGTAGAGCTTGAACTCGCGAATGTCCGTGATGCGGCGCAGCGTGATATCCTGGATAGGACAATTCAGCGTGGAGCCGTCGTTGAAGCGTTTCACGCCTGGCAGTATGCGGATGGACCTGACCGCGGACACGCCTTCGGGTGCTCCGGTAACGTCTTCGATGACGATGCGCTCGATGGGGCCGTAGCTGGGTGCGTAGTTTTTCCATTCCCAGGCATTGAGCGCCACGTTGTCGTCGTGCGAATCGCCACGCACGCCGCGGATGAGGCCATCACTTGCGGGGCCGTTCACATGCACGCCGTCGCGACGATGCTCTTCGAGCGTGATATTCTCGACGGTGAACTCATGTGCATTCGCCAGATGCACGCCGAAGGGCCGACTCTGGCGAATGGTGACGTTCTTCACCGAGACGCGTCGTACGTTTTGCAAAAGGATGACGCCATGGGTGCCGAAGGCGGCATTCTCCTTAGCGGAATGGCCGCGCAAGTTGCCGTTGGATTCGGCGCGGGAGACCGCCAGTGTGGTCCAAATACCGCCTTCGACGGTGATGTCCGTATCGAGCGGCAGATCCGTGGGCACGGGCTTTGTGTTCAAGGTGACGACATGCTCGTTGCGAACCATGCAGGTGTTGCTGCCTGGCTTGAGGCGAATCTCAGCTGTCGGATCGGCGCTGAGCTTCTGACCGGATTTCAAGGCGAGCGGGCCATCAAGGTAATAGGGCTGAGCTCGTGCGGGAATGTGCAGCGTTCCTTGGGCATCGAGCGTCGCTTGCATGGCCTGCGTCCACACTTCGGCAGTGACGTTACGCGTTTCGGCTTTGCCGGAAACGTCGGGCCAGTTCTCGGTCCAGGTTTCGCTGCGGACGAGTGACTGAAAATCGGACAGCTTTTGGGCGGCGAGCAGTGGCGGCTTGTCCGACGGCTTTAGATAGCCAAGCGATACGAAGAATTCGTCCAGCTCGCGGATGGTGCTCTGGAAGCAGCGGCTGGCCTCCTCGCGCGGCTCGCCTTTGCCGCGCCCGGGATTGAAGAAGCCATGAGGTTGGCCTTCATAGGCTTTCAGTTCGCAGCGATTGCCTGCGGCGCTCATCGCCTTGGCAAAGAGTTCCACCGTGGGGAATGGCACCGCCTCATCCTTCGTGCCGTGGAAGAGAATGCTCGGAGGCAGCCCAGCGCGGACGAAATGATAGGGAGAAATCTCCTGTGGACGGCCATCGGTGCGGGTGCGGATGTCGGCGATTTTTTCGTCGGAAAGCAGCGCAGGGTGACCGTCCACCGGAGACAGCACCACAGCGGGATTGAACAGCGCGAGAGCGTTCGGCATGGAGCTGACTTCGGTGTGGGCTCCGTCCTCGAAACCCGGCACCAGCGCCACCGCAGCAGCGAGGTGACCACCAGCGGATTCACCTCCGGCCACGATGCGGTCGGGGTCGATTCCCAGACGCGCGGCATTGGCACGAGCCCAACGAATTGCTGCCTTCGCATCGCGCAGGCAATCCTGCGGAATGACGCCGTGGCGGCTCAGCACCCGGTAGTCGCACGGGATGGCGACCATGCCGCGCTGCGCGAGGTAAAGCGACTGCGGCAGGAACTGTCCCGGCGATCCACCTTTCCATCCACCACCAAAGAAGAACAACACTGCTGGGCGATGATCCGAGGCTCGGTGACCCGGCGGCGTGAAGATGTAGGCATTGAGCTTCACACCGTTCACCTCCCGATAAACCTCCACGCTCGCCCCCGGCATCTCCGGTGGGTATTTCCAACTCACGGGCGGCTCAGGAAGATCATCAGCAGCTTGCAGCGCAGCCAGCGGCGCGAGCAGCAGGGCGGCGAGTAGGGTGAGGGTGTATTTCATGGCAGAACGCATCACGGTTGGAACTCGATCCAGTTCAGGCCGAGTTCGGTGCCTTTGTCAGCACAACGAGCCACGACACAGACGTCGGTGAGGCCATTGGCGTTCGTGAGCGTCGCCGGGATGGCGAGGAACTCGCCCGAGTCGGCTTGGCCGGAGGGCTTCACTTCGACACTGGCCAATAGTGGGCCGGTGGGTGAACCGCTGCGGAGTTCCAGGGTGCCGCCCTTGGTATCGAAGCAACCGGCGCGGACGGTAATGTGCGAGATGCCGGTGAGGTTCAGGTCGCGCCAGCGGATGTGGGTGCCGTCTTTGAAGTGGCCTAGGATGGCCTTCTCCCCGTAGGCGTGTTCGACGTAGGCCATGCCGTGGTTCTCGTCATAGAGCGCGGCTTTTTTGCGGCGGGAATGCAGCACCACCGTGCCTTCACCGCGCAGTCGAGGCATCGTTCCTCCCTTGCCGTCGTCGGTATAGGCTGCGGTGAGGATGAGTACGCCCTCGTCCACGCGTGTGCCTTTCTCGGGCTTCTTCGGCGCGGTGAAGGTGCCGTTGGCTCCGGACTGCGGCGGGCTGGACGGATCGTCTTTGAGCGAGAGCACCCAGGCGACCATGCTGCGGAGCTGCTCGATGTTGTGCTGAGGATGCGGTGGCATCGAAAGCTGGCCCCACACGCCGCCGCCGCCGCTGAGGACTTTTTGCGCGAGCCGTTCGGCAGCAGCAGCGTCGTCCTTGTATTTCAAAGCGACGGTTTTGTAAGGTGGACCGGCCGATGGCGTGTCGGCCATGTGGCAGGCAAAGCAGGTGCTGGCGCGCATCATCGCGAGTCCGGGATCGAGCACGTCCTTGTCGCCTTCCGTGGCGAAGCGGCGACCACGGAACTCGCCCTGCACGGTGGCGAGATTTGTTTGCACGCTATCGCCATCGGTTTCTGTGACGGAGACTTTGTAAGGGATTGCAGACTCCCAATCGAAGAACGAACCGTGCGCTGGCGACTCGAAACGCACGATGGGCCGGCCATTGCCAACGTTGATCATCTCCTTCGCGGTACTCTTCTCGCCACTGGCATCGATCGCGGTCACGCTGACTTCATAGCTGCCAGGCTGCTCGAAAGTGTGTGCGAACTTCGCTCCGTCGCCGGCCTGTTTCTTGCCCGCGATGCTCCAGACAAACTTCAGCGAGTCGCCGTCGGCATCGGTGGATGTGCTGGCATCAAATGTGAGCGCGAGCGGTTGTTTGCCAGCTGTTTCGCTCACAACGAGCCTTGCCGCCGGTGCGCGATTGCCCCGACGATAGACGACGCGCACGATGCGACTGTCGTTGTTCTCCCACCACTGGTCACCATACTCGATCATGTAAAGCGCACCATCGGAACCGATCTTCATGTCGATGGGGCGGCGCAGATTCCAGGACGGCACGAAGGGCTCGATCTCCGGGCCTGGGGTGCCGAGCTTCACTGTCTGAATCCAGTTGCGCATCCACTCGTAAATGAAGAGGCGGCCATCGAGCGCTTCGGGAAGCTTGATGGGTGAAGAATTCGCCGCGTCGTAATGATACACCGGTCCGGCCATGATCGTGCGTCCGCCGCTTCCGACCGTGGGGAAGTCCCTCGAAGGCAGGCTCGAATACCAGACAAGCGCGGGCTTGGCGGGCGGCAGTTTTTGAATGCCTGTGTTGCGCGGCGACAGATTCTCCGGCGACTGTGGGTCGTAGCGTTTGCCCTCCTTGTTTGCGGCAAAATCGTAAAGAGGCAGCGCTTCATTCGGACCGATAAACAGCGGCCAGCCGAAATTGCCTGCCGTCTGCGTGGCGTTTATTTCCTCATATCCGTAGGGAGTCACCCCCAGCGTCGGCGATACGTTCGGACCAACATCGCCGAAGTAGAGCGTGCCAGTCTTGTCGTCCACTGTGAGGCGAAAGGGATTGCGCACACCCATCGCGAAGACCTCCGGCCTGCCGTCCTTGCCGTCGGGAAAGAGATTGCCGTCGGGGATCGAGTAGCCGCCTTCCGGTTTCGGATGAATGCGCAGGACCTTGCCGCGCAGATCGCGTGAGTTTGCGGCGGAACGGAAAGCGTCCCAGTTTTTACGGTCCGGCCGGGTATCTTGCGGCAGGCCCGGATCGTGGTGACAATTGTCGCCCGTACCGATGTAGAGATCGCCCTTCGCATCCATCCACAGCGCGCCGCCCATGTGAAAGACGTGCTCCGCGTCATAAGGCCATGAGAGCACCTCCAATTCGGACTCGGCTGGCATCGTGGCGTCCTTTACTGTAAAGCGGCTCACGCGCATCGTACCCTGTTTTGCAGACGGAGAAAAGAGCACATACAAATGACCGCTCTGCTCAAAGTCCCGCGCCACCGCCATGCCGAGCAGGCCGACCTCGCCCTTCGCATACGCTGGCACCTGACCGAGCGTGCTCACCGCGCCCGACTTTGCGTCCCAACGTTTCACCGTGCCCCAGAACTCGATGAAGACAATGTCCCCACTCGGAAGCACCTCCATCTGCAAAGCATCGTGCGAAGCAGGCACGAGGATTTCTTTTTCAAAACGATTCGGATCGATCGGCTCAGCGGCAGAAACCGCGTGCCGCAGCGTCACGAGGCCAAGCAGCGCCGCGACGAAACAGGGACGAAGGCTGAGATTCATGTTCATGGGGGGAGTTGAGGGAACCTGGGAGTTTTAAGCGAAGGCTAGCGCTGTCTGGCGCTGCGTTCCCAAGCCTTCGATGCCGAGTTCCACGACATCACCGGGCTTGAGGAAGACTGGCTCCGGCTTCAGCCCGAGCCCGACCCCAGGCGGCGTGCCCGTGCTGATGACATCGCCAGGCAGCAGCGTCATGAACTGGCTGATGTAGCTGACCAACTGCGGCACGCCGAAGATCATCTGGGCCGTGCTGCTGTTCTGTCGCATCACACCATTGACGCTGAGCCAAAGCTTTAGCGCCTGCGGGTCAGCAATCTCATCGTGCGTGGCAAGGAAAGGCCCAAGCGGCGCGAAGGTGTCGCAACTTTTCCCCTTCACCCACTGGCCGCCGCGCTCGAGCTGCCACTCACGCTCGCTGTAATCGTTATGCAACGCATACCCGGCCACGTGCTTTAGCGCGTCCGCCTCACTCACGTAGCTCGCGCGTCGACCAATGATGATGGCCAGCTCGACCTCCCAATCCGTCTTCTGCGATCCGCGTGGGATCACGACATCATCATTGGGTCCCACGATGGACGAGGTGCTTTTGAAAAACAGGATCGGCTCTTTTGGGATTGGCATCCCAGACTCCTTTGCATGGTCCGAGTAGTTCAATCCCACGCATACGATCTTGCTCGGACGCGCGATACACGGCCCGAGGCGGACGCTTGGAGCAACCACGGGTGCGGAAGCCGCGTTGGTCTTCGCCCATTCCGCCAACCGCTCCAGACCATCGCCGCTAAAAAAGGCTTCGTTGTAATCCGAGCCGAAGCCTGAGGCATCAATGCGCCGACCATCGTTGAGTAAAAGGCCGGGGGTTTCGTGATCTGGGGCACCGTGGCGGATGAGTTTCATGGGGAGGGGAGAGGATACCAAAAAAGAGTGGTCAGAGGTCGTACCAGTCCCGCCGAGAATGGTCAATTATCATAGTTTTTGGCCGGCGAGCCATTGCAAACCGACTGCACGTTCGCCGGCTAGTGCCCTGTGATTTAACTCGACGCGGACAGAATAGACGGAATCAGCGACTTTCTTGAGCTTAAGCGAAGGGTGGAGCAGATCGTCCTTGAGTAAGGCGAAGTTTTGATCTGCAAGCGTCTTTATATCTGGCGCAAGTTACTGGTAACAAAGCCAGAAGCGCGGGTTGGCGAAATGCTTCAAAGCGGCGTGCAGTTCCCTGCTGCATAGTCCGCATCGGCTTCTTCCAAAAGCGCCTTGAGCTTCCCCGAGGCGGCATCGGCTGCAATTTGTTCGTCCCATTGGCTAGCAGGGTATTCTTCGAACCATTGCGCGAACTGGTGCAACTCTTCTGCTGGGAGAGTAGTGATGGCGGATTCAAGCTCTTGAACGCTCATAGGGGAACCGTACATCAAACCGCCGGAGTGGTAACGGGGAAATTGTTGCAGGTGAGGAAGCGTTTTCGAGAGAGGTTTGCGATCCTGCCGGTCGACGCCGAGGCGAAGATCCTGCGCATGGGCTAGGTGCTTTTGTTGTTAGTGCGTGGTCACCATAGAACCGGCACCTCATATTTCGCAAAATGAGGATCACATGTCACAATCTGAAGTTCCTCTATTTGAGCCTGCACAATTAGGGCGCGGTCAAATGGGTCTCCATGATGCTGAGGTAACGAAATGAGGGCTCTTGATCAAAGATTGGGGACATAGGGGATAGAATCCCAGTATGTCGCGCCTCCTTAACTCCATCGGAATCAGTGGTTATAAAATTCTCAACCAAACTACCAAGTCGGATTGCATTGAAATAGACCTCCAAG
>CAIXGS010000006.1 GCA_903919125.1 uncultured Spartobacteria bacterium
ATGATTCAAGAGACCTCAGCACCTGGGAGCGCGGAGCCCCAGCTCCGCAATGCCTGTCCGAGCTTTTGGGGCGTCAAAGCGGAGCTAGGGCTCCGCGTTCCCGGGAGAGAAGAACCAGTTTTCTTCAAGATTTGGTATGAGCTGTCTCCAAAGTCGATAAAGACATGGCTGCGCCCTCGAGCAACCATGGGCCCATAAACTCATGAGCCGCCAGAACCCAGTGGGTTCTTAGCCATTTGCCGGTGGTTGAGCGCAAGCGACACCACCGGTACCTCCCTTCACTCACAACCGCATCCCAAAGGGATGCCAGTCAGCGGGATGCTGAGTCTGTCTCATCTGGGTGATTCAGGTGGAGGGCATACGCGGGAAATCTGGCATACCTCCGAGATGCCTTTTATTGCGGGTATGGTCTGGTGGTGTCGCTACGCTCAACCACCGTATAGCTTCGCTGTCTCCGGGATCTGATCATCCATTGCCGTTTTTAGGTTGAATATGGGTGGAACGATGTAACGCCAACGGTGTTTGGGAAGCGACGTGTGCGAAAAAGAACACCAAAGGTGTTCTACCATTCAGCCCAGGGTCGCGCGCAGCGGGCTACCTTGGGTCACAATCCAAAAAGAGCAACAAAACCCTGAAGGGGTTGAATCTGTCGAGCCTCTCCAGCCACCCTCCGAGCGTTATTTTTGCTTGGCGAACGCGCGGATGGTTTCCACTTCGTACGTCAACATCGCCTCGGTCAGTCCCGGGTAGGTTCCCAAGAAAAGCGCGGTATTCATGATGGTATCCGCGCCGGGACATTCGCATGAAACGCGGAAAGCCTCCGGCCTGTCACGCTTGAGCTGTACGAATACGGGCTGACGCAACAAATTGCCCCCAAACAGCATGCGATTGCCAATCTTGCGCTCATCCAAATGGCGACCCAGCCCGCTGTGACTGAATGGCGCCGAGGGTCGCACGCGCAACATGAACCCGAACCACGAACAATCCGTCTGACAACCCGTCGCATCCCAGTTGAAGCCCTGAGGCGTCCAACCCGTGGCGTGCGTGGGAAGGGAGAAATCGAAGAACTCTTCAAGATCAGCGAGCCCGGCCCGCAAAAACTCCCAGTTTTGTTTGCGCGCCTCGATGAAGGCGGGGAGCTTGCGCAGTTGCACGCGTCCAATGGCCGCTTGAGGGTCCAGTGGCTTCAAATTGTACCCGAGATGGCTGTAGATATACTTGTGGTCGTATCCTTCTGGGAGTTCGCCCAACTGCCAGCCGAAGCGCTTGTTGCACGTGTTATCCTTTCCTGACGGGCACCAGCAGTCCCGGCCCCAATCGCGGAAACTTTCCGCGTACGACTTGAGCGGCGGCCTGTGGACGATATTAACTGCTCCGCCCTCGCCCATCGTGAGGTGGTGCGGTGGGTAAAAAGATTGAGTGGAGAGATCTCCCCAAGTGCCTGTGTAACGGGTGATGTGGGTGCCGTTTTCTGGAATGCCGGGAGAGTTTTGCGTAAATCCAAGGGCACGAGCGCGTTCTATTGGCATTGAATACGTGCATCCCAGCGCGTCGCAGTTGTCCTCGATGAGCCACAAATCGTGTTTGCGGCAAAATTCGAGCACTCCGGCAACATCGAAGGGGTTCCCAAGCGCGTGGGCCATCATGACAGCCTTGGTCTTGCCGGGTACAAATGCGGCTTCGAATTGCTCGACTAAGGCGTTGGCGGTGACTGGATTGTTGTCCACAAATACGGGAATCACGCCGTTTTGGAGAATGGGAGCCACCGTCGTCGGGAAACCTGCAGCACACGTGATAATCTCATCCCCAGGCTGTATCCGCTTGTGGTCGGGAAGTTTGTGGGTCGTTAACGCTGAGAGCGCCACGAGGTTCGCCGAAGAACCAGAGTTAACCAGCAGTGAATGCTTTACTCCCAGCAGAGCCGCCAGCTCTTTTTCGAAGGCCTCCCCTTCCGGTCCAAGGGTCAGCCAGAAATCTAGCGTTGCGCCAACCGCCGCTTCTACTTCTTCCTCGGTGAAAACGCGGCCTGCATACGGTACCGTCGTCGTCCCCGGAATAAATTCCACGGATGCTTCTGGCGCTGGCTTTTGAGCTGCATGAAATTCGCGGCTGAATGCCCTTACGGAGAAAGCATTCCAGCGTTTCAGTACTTCGCGTAGTTTGGCTGGGGTAAGCCGCGCCACGGGATTCGCTGCGAGTGCGTCTGTGTCCAAAGTGGAAATGCGGTCCACGCGTAGCACCGTTTCGGACACGGTGCCGGATTCCAGATCCGAGGGCGCTAGGGGGATTGCGCTCGGTGTCGGATTTGCAAGAGGCGCGCTGTTGAGCTCGGCGAGAAGGAAAGAACCCGGTTCGTCGGTTTCACTGAGGACTAAAGCGTGGTCCGAGTGGCTTGCTGGGCGCTTTAAAACGACGATGTCTCCGGGACGAAAAGAAGAATGGCTCACGGTGGAAGGGTGGGTAAAGAACGGGTAAAGGTTAGCGAAATGGGCGGGTGTATGGCGTGGAAAATATCGTGCCTTGGGAACGGCGGCCGGACCGCACTTTGAAAGGTTAACCCGCGCAGTACTCCCGAATCTGAGTGGCGGTAAACGCTTGGCATTCGGCGGGCGAAGTCCATTGGAAACTGGAGTGGTACCAGCTCATTGTTTTTGCGACCGTCGTGGTGAAGCTCCAGCGTGGCTGCCAGTTCAGTAGATGAAACGCCTTGTCCGTGGCCAAGTTAAGCTTTACAGCCTCGTGCGGCGCCGCAGGATCCGAGCAATCCTCCCAACTTCCCTGCCAGTGTTGCAACACCTCCTGAACGAGTGCCGCGACGGTTTGGTTAGACTCCAGCCCAGGACCAAAGTTGAAACCCGAAGCGTACGTGTCCGCTGGAAAGGGCAGCTCCTTGTTCCCAGCTAAGGCGGTGCCCAACAGCAAATACCCACTCAGCGGCTCGAGAACGTGTTGCCAAGGGCGCGTCGCCACTTTGTTGCGAACCGCAATAGCCTCGCCCCGTTGCAGCGCACGCACGCAATCCGGGACGATGCGGTCCGCTGCCCAATCCCCGCCGCCGATCACGTTTCCTGCGCGCCCCGAACCCAGCCGGATGCCGCTCGCCTCGTGAAAAAACGAACGCCGATAGGCCGCGATGACCAACTCCGCCGCGCCCTTCGAAGCGCTGTACGGATCAAAGCCCCCCATGGCGTCTTCCTCGCGATAGGCGTGTAGCCATTCGCGGTTCTCGTAACACTTGTCCGTGGTCACCGCCACAACGGCGCAGGGCCGGGCCGCGAGACGCACGGCCTCCAGCAGATGCACCGTCCCCATCACGTTGGTGGAAAACGTCTCTACAGGCTGCGCATAAGACAGCCGCACAAGAGGTTGCGCCGCAAGGTGAAAAACAAAGTCCGCACGTGTGTCTCGCACGAATTCCTGGATAGCTTCGGCGTCGCGGACGTCGCCAATGTGGTGTCGGGCGATACGTCCACCGAGTTCCAACTGGTCGAAAAGCGAGGGATTTGTGGGAGGCTGCAGCGCGAAGCCGTGCACTTCCGCGCCCAAGGCCAGAAGCCATTCGCATAACCAACTACCCTTGAAACCCGTATGTCCAGTGACGAGAACGCGTTTTCCCTGATAATGATTGGTTAGCGAAAGAGGGCTCATTGGTAGAGTCAGTTGCCAAGCGCGGCTTTATTTCCAGACCTTCCACGGTGCTTGTCCGGATTCCCACAACTGATTCAAATGGCGGGCTTCCTGATAGGTATCCATGGGTTGCCAGAAACCCTCGTGGCGGAACGCGTTAAGCTGTCCGTCTCGCACCAGCGCATCCATTGGTGCACGTTCTAGCATCACTTCGGGATCCGCTGGCAAATAGTCAAACATACGATGATCACAAACCATGTAACCTCCGTTGACGTAGGCCTCTTCATATTGCGGCTTTTCTGTAAACGTGTGAATCCCGCCGTCGTCCTCAATGCGCAGTCCACCGAAACGACCCGCCGGATGGACGGCTGAGAGAGTGCAGACCTTTCCTGCGCTGTGGTGGGAAGCGATGGCCGCAGGAATATCGATGGTCGAAAGCCCGTCGCCGTATGTCAGTAGAAATGGTTCCCCTGCAGGAATATAGCGCTGCACTGCCTTGACCCGGAAGGCCGTCATTGAGAGTTCCCCTGTGTTCGCCAAAGTCACGTTCCAGTCCTCCTCCTCGTGATTGTTGTGAAAATGAACCGCAGGGTGTCGTCCTAAACCCAAGGTGACGTCGCAAGTGTTCCAGAGATAGTTATGAAAGTACTCCCGAATCATGTCCCCCTTGTATCCGAGGCACAAAACAAAGTCCTTAAACCCATAGTGCGCATAGGTTTTCATGATATGCCAGAGAATAGGCCTACCGCCCACAGGCACCATCGGTTTAGGCCGAAATTCCGTTTCTTCCCGTAACCGGGTGCCCTGACCGCCGCATAAGATGATGACTTTCATTTGAGGTAGGTCGGTAATGTGCTTCAGAGGGTGTGTCCGCGTCAAATGGAAGGGAACAGTTGTCCAAGATCCTCCGGTTGCGGCAATTTACTCTAGAAATTGCTGTACGCCAACCCATTGCTGGAACGCTGCCAGCGCGCGGGCCCTGTGACTGATCACGTTTTTTACCTCCGCAGGCAAGATCCCGAAAGATTCTGAATAACCGTCAGGAACAAATAAAGGATCGTAGCCAAAGCCCTCTTCTCCCTGTTCTACGCCCAATAAAACGCCTTCGACGGTACCTGGAAAAATGCCGCGTACTTCTCCGGCACGGGCTAAAGCCAGAACGCAGTGAAAACGGGCGCGGCGCTGGGCGGGCTCAGGAAACGGTGTTAGCTCGCGCAGAAGATGGGCGCGATTCTCGGCATCTGTCGCGTTGGCGCCGGCGTAGCGCGCGGAGAAAACGCCGGGTGCGCCGTGCAAGGCGTCGACACTCAGGCCGGAGTCATCAGCGAGAATCCAGCCAGGAAAATGGATTGAGGCTGCGAGGGCCTTAAGCACTGCGTTTTCAGAAAACGTCTTCCCAGTTTCTTCTGGTGCAGGGATTTCTGGATGCGCGCAAAGATCGTGCACCTCGAAACGGCCGGCGAGCACCGCGCGAATTTCTTGAGTCTTGTGGGCGTTTTTAGTGGCGACGACGAGCGTTTGCATGGGCGAAGTAGAAGGTGGGATCGGGTGACTGACAAAACTGAGGCTAGAAGGATGCGCAGACTCTGCGTAGTGTGCCGACCCCGTTTTACACTGATGAGCACCGAACGCCGCAAGCCGTATCCCTTCGACCTGATCGAAGCCAAGTGGCAACACCACTGGGAGAGTCAATCCACCTTTCACGCCCTTAACCCAGGTGAGCCGGGGTTTGACGCGACCAAGCCTAAGTATTACGTGCTGGACATGTTCCCCTACCCGAGCGGCGCCGGACTGCACGTCGGCCATCCCGAGGGCTACACCGCCACCGACATTCTTGCCCGTTACAAACGGATGTCCGGCTTTAACGTGCTGCATCCGATGGGTTGGGACGCCTTTGGCCTCCCCGCGGAACAATATGCCATCAAGACTGGCCAACATCCGGCGGTCACCACGGCGCATAACATCGATAATTTTAGAGCGCAGCTCAAACGCATCGGTTTCGCGTACGACTGGCAGCGCGAGATAAATACTACCGATCCAGCGTACTACCGTTGGACGCAGTGGATTTTCCTCCAGCTCTACAATGCGTGGTTTAACCCCGTCTCAGGCCGCGCAGAGCCCATTGCCACCTTCACCGGTGAGGATCCAGACGCCGTGCGCCTCGCGTACGTAGCTGAGGCACCTGTAAACTGGTGTCCCGCGCTTGGTACGGTACTTTCCAATGAGGAAGTGATCGATGGAAAAAGCGAGGTCGGAGGCCACTCCGTTGAGCGCAGGCCTTTACGCCAGTGGATGTTGCGTATCACCGCTTACGCCGATCGCCTGATCGAAGAGCTAGACGGACTGGACTGGCCTGATTCAATTAAACTGCTACAGCGCAACTGGATAGGTCGTTCAGAGGGGGCCGAGGTCAGCTTCACTTTCGAGGGAACTTCCACCGAAGTACGCGTTTTTACGACACGCCCGGACACACTTTTTGGCGCGACGTATCTGGTTCTTTCACCCGAAAATACGTTGGTAGAAGAAGTGACTACTGCAGCGCAAAAAGCTGCGGTCCAAGCTTATCAGGAGGTCTGTCGTTCCAAGAGCGATCTCGAACGAACCGATTTAGCGAAGGATAAAACGGGCGTGTTTACCGGAGCTTTCGCGATCAATCCCGTGAATGGACAGCGCATACCGGTGTGGATTGCCGACTACGTGTTGACGGGGTACGGGACGGGCGCAATCATGGCGGTTCCAGCGCATGATACTCGGGATTATGAGTTTGCGCAAAAGTTCGAACTGCCCGTGCGACAGGTCGTGGAGCCACCGGCGGGGCAGGAATGGCAAGGCTTTACGGGGCACGGGACCGCGATTCATTCCGGCTTCCTTGACGGAATGGCAACGCCCGAGGCAAAGCGCACTATGGCGCGCTGGCTGGAGGCTCAGGGTCGGGGTAAAGCGATGGTTCAGTTTAAGTTGCGGGACTGGTTATTCTCTCGCCAACGTTATTGGGGCGAGCCTTTCCCTGTGCTTTGGGAAGGCGGCCGTCATCGCGCTTTGTCCGAAAGCGAGCTGCCTTTAACTCCGCCGGTGCTCGAAGATTTCCGGCCTACAGGCACGCCCGAGCCTCCGCTGTCCAAGGCGAAGGATTGGGTTCGTTATAGTGAAACAGCGGTACGCGAGACGAATACGATGCCGCAATGGGCGGGTTCGTGCTGGTACTACTTGCGGTACTGCGATCCGGCCAACGGCGAACGGTTTATCAGCCGCGAGGTGGAGCGCTACTGGATGGGCTCCGACTCGGCGTCTCCCAAGGCAGGCGGCGTGGACTTGTATGTCGGCGGGACGGAACATGCGGTGCTCCATTTGTTGTACGCGCGGTTTTGGCACAAGGTGCTGTTTGATCTGGGGCATTTGTCCACTCCAGAGCCATTCCAAAAACTTGTGAACCAAGGAATTATATTGGGTGAAGACGGCCAGAAAATGTCCAAAAGCCGCGGCAACGTCATCAACCCAGACGTCGTGATTGGGGAATTCGGGGCGGACGCCTTCCGCCTGTACGAGATGTTTATGGGACCGCTGGAGCAGATGAAACCGTGGAGCACTGCTGGAGTGGAAGGTGTGTCGCGCTTTTTGGCCCGTGTCTGGCGACTTGTGATGGAGGAAAATCAAGCTGGCGAATGGGTGAATTCCTCGGCGTTGAGCGATGTGCCGCTGGATAAGGCGCAGCGCAAAGTGTTGCACGCCACCATCAAGAAGGTCGGCGAGGACATCGAGACGCTTTCCTTCAATACGGCGATTTCCCAGATGATGATTTTCGTCAACGCCTTCACTGGGGCCAATCCTCGTCCGCTTTCAGCGATACGCACGCTGTTGCAGTTGCTCAACCCTTTTGCTCCGCACCTCACCGAAGAACTCTGGCAGCGCACCGGGTCGCCCGGTCAGGTGGCGGATCAGCCATGGCCCGTGTTTGATCCTGAAGCACTTGTGGAAGATGAGCTGGAGTTAGTCGTCCAGATCAACGGCAAACTTCGCGATAAACTGACCGTCAAGCGGGATGCCACGCCGGAGGAAATCGAGGCGGCAGCCCTTGCAAGTCCCAAGGTGCAGGAATGGACCTTAGGAAAGACGATCCGCAAAATCGTCGTCGTCCCAGGCAAACTAGTGAACATCGTGCTGTGAGTGGTTAGTTTTATCCGCCTGCCTGATACCGTCTCTTTGAGGTTTACGGATGATTCAAAAAGCTCAGTACCTGGGAGCGCGGAGCCCCAACGCCAACGGCGTTGTATGATTTAGCCCAGGGTTGGACCGACGCAGTCGGGCCTACCCTGGGTCACCAAAAACATAGTCAACCCTGTAAGGGGTGCACCCGGAAAACATCTCTCTCAGTCGCCATATGAAGAAGATAGGCGCGCTGAAGGGCTGAGGAAAATAGCCTGTCGCCCCTGCTAACTTCTGGAGATCCAACCCCTTCAGGGTAGATCCTCATTTTCGGAACGTGCCCCAGGGTAGCTCGTTGCTCGCAACCCTGGGCTGAATCATGGAACGCCCTTGGCGTTCATTTGGCGCAACTCCCACCCCCCCTGAGCTCTCATATCA
>CAIXGS010000007.1 GCA_903919125.1 uncultured Spartobacteria bacterium
CCACCTACGTTGAGGGACTCATCCAGCCCCAAAGGGGCGTTCTAATATAGCCTAGGGCAACGCCCTAGGAAGAATATCCAAGCGCCGAAAGCCCTGAATGGGCGCCCTGAATCGCAGGGGCTTCGGGCGCCCATACAGGGCTCGGTTCATTGGATGCAATTTCCCCGCGAGCGCCCATACAGTGGGGCGGCAGGGGACAGACACTTTCCATCTGCAGGCAACGGCATCTGTGTTCGAGTGGACTCGAGGCCGCGTCATGGCTTTGGATTGACGGCGATCAGGAGGGTGAACGTGCCTCCGGAAAGGCGGGTATCCAAGCTGTCGAGCGACTCAAAATGTGGGTCGCCTCCGAAATTTAAGACACGCACTTTCCGTCTGCCTTCCGGGTAAAGCATGACGTAGTGCAATTGGAAGTCGCGCCAACGTAGAAAGGGGCCCACATACAAAAAAATGGACGCGGCCGATTCGGCAGCAAGCCGTTTTTGGACGGATCGTTTGAGCGACCACCGCACTTCGTGGCCGCGCCGTCGCAGGAATTTGATAATCGCAAAGGGCCAGGTGCCGAGGTAGCCCCAAAGGACAATCCCCCCCAACAGGCTGTTGGCGAACCATTCCGGGGCGGGCGGGTTAGCCTCCAAGCGTCTTAGCACATTGAATGCAGCGATCCAGCCGCACCCGTTTTCAGCCGAGTTCATCCGGCCGTAGGGGATGCGTGCTGTGAGAGTTTGTTGGTTGATGTAGCCGTCGCGTGTGAACATTTTTCGATGCGAATCGTTTTTCTGCATCCGTAGAGTAGGGTTTTTACGTTGCGGTAAGGGCTCCGTTCGGCTGTGTGGAGCGGCGGGGGACAGACACTTTTGCTCACTTTTGCTCTCCACGCATCGTGGTAAAGATGTCGGTCATGCGCAGGCGGTGGCGTAAATGCCCACAATTTAGTGCGTCTGCTTTTCCTCGGTAATTTTTCGCAGAATGTGCCGTACCACCGCCCCTGTGCGCCCTTGTCCCGCGCTGCAATGCACTAGCACGGGCTTCGGGAGTGATGCATATGCCTCGTACGCCTTTGCCAAATCCGCCGGACTGGGCTGCTCGTAGTCTTTTAGCGGGATATGTTGGACGTGGAATCCCTGGCCTCGATAGAAATCCAGAAGGTCGCAGGGCAGTGCGCGGTACAGTCCGAAGTGCGCATCCTCTGGGTGCAGGAGGCAGAGGATGGAAACAACGCTGGCGCGCCGCGCTTCAGCGAGCCAAGCGTCAACGAGGTCGATTGGCACCTGCGCTGTCGAACCGAGAGAACGCCCGGGCCGGGCAGTGCCCGCGAGGGCGTGAGGAATATGCCAGTTCATGAGTGGGGTATAGGACGGCAGGGGACAGACACTTTCCACCTTCGCATCCGGCCGTAGGGGATGTGTGCTGTGAGAGTTTGTTGATTGATGTAGCCGTCGCGTGTGAACATTTTTCGATGCGAGTCTTTTTGGTGCCTAGATTGACCTAGAATTTTGCGGGGTGCGGTTGGGCGCAGCTCGACGGTCGAAGGTTTCGGGAGCAACGAGTTTGAAGTGGTGAAACTCCGGGTAGCGCTGGGAGGGCAGGGAGGTTGCCCGTCCGTTCCATTTATTGAGTGGAGAGTTGGGATTGCTCGCAAACGGAGTCCTTGCTTGGAACAAGGCGCGCTCGCTGTGATGCATGCTGTTGTGATCCGTTCTGCTTTGCGAAACCTGCCGATACCCGGGCCAAGGCGTACTTCCCAAGTTGCCGACGTAAAGATACTTTGGAAGGCGCGCGGACGCGGCGTACAGGAGGCTGTCGCCGTGAAAGGGCGTCCACAAACATCCCTTGCTGTGGTTTTGAATCACGACCGCCAGCGGTGCTTGCCCCTGGATTGCCCACAAATTGATGTACGTCTGGATCGCTTCAGTGAAGAAGTAGAGAAATATCAAGGGGCGCGCGGCTCCGCATTGGTCGTGAAAACGTCCCCACTTGCCGATGACCGACTTTTCAGGGTGGTCATCGCCTTTTCGATCAGCCCAAGTGTGGGTGTTCGGATAGAAAGCCTCGGGGGACGGGTATCCCATGTCAGCCGCCGTGATGGTTCCTGTTTCTTCCAGTCTCCAGATCGGACCTCGGACGTCGGTATGGATTTCCTGACCGCGCTGGTTATGAAATTGCGTCCCTCTGGCGACCCTTTCAAACTCCATAAACACGTTGTCAAAATTGTGCAGGAAACTTTCTGCCAAGTAGTCAACGTACACCACAGTGGACACGGTGCCGCTGTTTGCAAACAACACTGCGGGATCAACGTCGTTGCCGGCTCCGGGATAATACAAACACGGCCCCGAGAGTGCGGCGCGCAATGTTTCGGGCCAGTTTTCGCTTTGTCTCAAATAGTCTGCTGCGTCTGGCAGGCTATTTGGGTCCATTGGCGGGCGGCACTCCGGTGAGCATTCTTGACACAAACCTTTTGGCGCTCGCCAAGGTGATGCATCGAATCCCGCGCTTCTCTCCCTCACGCGCCCTGGGTGGTAACTTTGCCCGCAGTTTTCGCAGTTGTCGTGGTTGTTGTCGTCTCGCATAGGAATTTTTTGATAGTTCTTTTAGTGTTGCACACGCTGGGAGTTGTGCTGGGTGTGTTTGGTGAGCCGTGGGCGTCAGAGGTCACGCGGGTTGGTGTGCAAGACTGTTGGGGAATCATCACCAACAGAGACACATGCCTTTTGATACAAATTCACTTTTGTGGAACGGTCAGCCGGAAAACTATTTCCGTAATCGCTCAATCCAGCCTATCGAACAGGATGGTTCGCATTGTGTTAGCACGGTGTTAGCCATGCTTACCGGCGCAACGCCCGAGCGGTTTCAGGGCGTGGTCAATACACAGGACCCAGTTTCGTGGTCCGAGAGCCTCAACGAATACGGACTCAAGCTCGCTTACTGCCCGAGCGACAACCGCAAGGTCAAGTTCTACTTGCCCGAGTTGGTTGCGTTAAATGACCTGTTTACAATTAGTTATACCAAATCTTGAAGAAAACTGGTTCTTCTCTCCCGGGAACGCGGAGCCCTAGCTCCGCTTTGACGCCCCAAAAGCTCGGACAGGCATTGCGGAGCTGGGGCGTGCGCTGGGGAAGCTGGCGTCCACGTGGGTGAAAGTCCCACCGGTCGAATTAGACGGTTCACGACCGAAAGCGATGTCCGGAATGAAGCCGCGAGGCCGAAGCCGCAAGCGGGACATCGTCTGAACCGGCAGGCC
>CAIXGS010000008.1 GCA_903919125.1 uncultured Spartobacteria bacterium
GCCACCCGGACAGCCACCCGGACAGCCACCCGGACAGCCACCCGGACAGCCACCCGGACAGCCACCCGGACAGCCACCCGGACAGCCACCCGGACAGCCACCCGGACAGCCACCCGGACAGCCACCTGGACAGCCACCCGGACCACAACCCGCGTCGCAACCAAGACCGCAACCCTTAGCGCCACCCCCTTCCCCGTTGCCCGCAAGCGCCCCGAATTCGAGCGGCTTCGTGCTTCGCAGTCCCGAGGTGACCAACGGCGGCACGCTCCCAGTCGAATACACTGGCGACGGCGCGGGCTCCACTCTGCCTCTGGAGTGGAGCGGCGCGCCCGCAGGAACAAAGACTTTCGCCCTGCTTATGCACCACCTGGATCCAGCGGGCATAACCAAGTGGTACTGGATTCTATACAACTTGCCCGCAACGGTAATGAGTCTGCCAAAAAATGTGACTGGCCAAGGCGTCTTGGGAAGCAACTTCCAAGGGCGGGCGGGATATCAACCACCGCATTCCAAAGGGCCGGGTGCGAAAACGTACGTCCTTACTCTTTACGCACTCTCCAGCGCGCTGGATATCCGAGGCCCAGTAGAGTCCGTAAACTACAACACCATGCTTTCTGCAATGCAGGGCAAAGTACTTGCGAGTACCGATTTAAGTGTAGTCTATAACCGCACTGGAGCCGCAGATGAACCGCGCCCCGGACCGCCACCACGAGACCGCGCAAAGCCCAACAACTAAACGGCGAGCGAGCTCACTCAATTTGCGAGGTAATGGTGAACCTCAAAGCCTTCGTGCTTTTCCACCACACTTTCAAAGCGGAATAAATGTTCGAACTTCGGGAAGAACGTATCTCCCACGGGTTCGAGATCGACGACGCTCAAATAAAGATCCGAACATTTGGACAACGCTTGTTCGTAAATCTGCGCGCCTCCAATAATCCAGACTGGAGCAGGCGCATAGCCGTCTAAATTAAGTTCTTCAAGAGAGGAAACCACCTCCACTCCCAGCGCCTCAAAGCACGATGAAACCACGACATTGCGCCTTCCCGGGAGGGGCTTGCCGAGGCTTTGAAACGTCTTGCGCCCCATCACCACCACCCCACCCATTGTGGCTCGCTTAAACCAACGAAAATCCTCCGGGAGGTGCCAAGGAATTCCACCATTCGCTCCAATCACTCTATTTCGGGCCATCGCGGCGATCGCTTTCATCATTCAAATATTCACTTCAAACGGAGATGGGCGCTCGAATGGCCGGATGCGGGTCGTAGCCTTCCAAAGTGAAATCCGAGTATTGAAACGCCTGGATTTCGCGAACACTGGCATTCAAAGACATCTTCGGTAAGGGGCGTATCTCCCTTGAAAGCTGCAGGTTCGCTTGCTCGATATGATTATTATAGAGGTGCAAGTCCCCGAAGGTGTGCACAAAATCGCCGGGTTTGAGGTCACAGATTTGCGCAACCATCAGGGTCAGGAGCGCGTAGGAGGCGATGTTGAAAGGCACGCCTAAAAAGAGATCCGCACTTCGCTGATACAGTTGGCAACTCAGACGTCCGTCGGCAACGTAAAATTGGTAAAGCGCGTGACAGGGTGGCAAAGCCATGAGGTGCAACTCGCCTGGATTCCATGCCGTGACGATGTGGCGGCGACTGTCTGGATCGGAGCGCAGGCGGGCGATGAGCTCTTTGATTTGGTTGATCGAACGGCCATCGGTGGCGCGCCAATCGGTCCATTGAGCGCCATAGACGCGGCCGAGATTTCCGTCTGCGTCGGCCCACTCGTCCCAGATGGTAACGCCCGCAGCATGGAGCGGGGCGAGCGTGGTTTCGCCACGTAAGAACCAAAGCAGCTCGTGGATGACGCTCTTTAAATGGACTTTTTTGGTCGTGACCAAAGGAAAGCCCTCAGCGAGATCGAAGCGGGTTTGTGCTCCAAAAACCGAGCGAGTTCCCGTACCCGTGCGGTCCTGTTTCGGGTGGCCTTTCTCTAAAACGAGGCGGAGGAGTTCGTGGTACTGTCGCATAAAATCAGGGGGTAAATCAGTGGGTTAAACCTCGAGGCGCTTATACAAACTCCAACCGGGTTTGAGAATCTGGAAGGAATCCATGCTGAACCAGTTCTAGGCGAAAACGAGTTAAGCCCGCCAACTCATTAGCCCCTAGGTTAAAGCGGATATGTTGACTGAGATATTCAAGCGCCAGCTCGGAGCCAAACTCCGTTTCGGCCGCAGCGATCTCGGGGATGCGGGCGACCCCTGCGCGGGCAAGCTCACGAAAGGCATCCGCGACGCCGGGCACATCGGACAAACCGCGTCTCAACACCCAAACGGCGTACACAAAGGGAAGCCCTGTCCACGCCGTCCACGCCTCCCCCAAATCCCAGAAACTCATCTCCTCAGAATGTTGCAAACGATAGGCTATCGCCTGATTCCCAATCAAAAGCCGCCCTAGCTCAGGGCCAGGTTCAATGCCAGGTTGAGCCACAACTAAGGGCAAATCCAAACCCAACGCGCCTTTCGATAGCACTTGAAAAAGGTGGATTGAACTCAGCGATGCCGGATCCCCCACCACCCCGCGCAGCTGCGCCAAAGGCTGCTCGTGCGACACGTACACGCTGTAAACCGGACCGTCACTCGCAATGGCGACGCCGTTGACCGCGACATACTGCTCAGGCGCGCGCAGCAACTCAAAAACTGGAACCAACGCCGCGTCCAACTCCCCCGCCTGCAATGCCTGCGCAAGAACGCGAGGGTGCGCCAACTGCACACCGTCCAGTCCGCAGATCAGCGGCCGGCTGTTTAAGTACTGCACGCAACCGATGCGAAGTCCTTTGAGCGCCTCAAACGTTCTCATGCGCCCGCGCCCTCGTGCGAGAGAGCCTTTGCAGGCTGTCCGAGCGTCGGCAACCGGTTGTACTTCGTATCACGAGGAACAGGCTCCCGTCCGGCTTCTCGGATCGCCTTTTCGAACGCCTCCTGCTTTTGAGCGATGGGCGTCTTGGCACCGGCCATGTGGAAAATTTTCTCCTCCATGATAGTGCCGTGCAAATCATCAACGCCGTAGTTAAGCGCTAGAGAGGCCAAGGGAAGCCCGAAGCTGATCCAATACGCTGTGATGTGATCGAAGTTATCCAGGAAGATCCGACTCACGGCCAGGGTGCGGAGTTCATCAGCGGCAGTCGTCGGAGGAATGTGCGCCATGTCAGTGGTCTCTGGCGCGAAAGCGAAAGGAATGAACGCCGTAAAACCCTTGGTGCGGTCCTGCAAATCCCGAAGTTGGCGCAGATGATCGACCCGTTGTTCGAGCGTCTCAACGTGCCCGAAGAGCATGGTTGCGGTGCTCGGCATGCCCATTCCGTGCCATATTTCGTGAACCTCCAACCACTCTTCGGCGCTTTCTTTGCCTCGACAAATCCGGTCACGAACTCCGTCATCAAAAATTTCGGCGCCGCCGCCAGTCAGGGCGCCCAGTCCGGCCTGACGCAGCAGTTGAAGGGTTTCGAGGATCGGCTTTTTAAAAATGCGCTCCGCTAGATGGCGTATTTCTATCGCCGTAAACGCTTTCAAGAAAAGCTGCTCATCCAAAGCGCGCAAGGTTCCCAACAAATCGAGGTACCACTGCGCCGGAAGATTCGGATGAAGGCCACCCACCATGTGGACTTCGTTGATCCCGTGTTCCAAACCTTTGCGTACCTTCTGCGCAATCTCTTCAATGGAAAGTTCGAATGCGTGAGGATCCCGCTTCTTGGCACCAAAGGCGCAGAACTGACAGTTAAGAATACAGTGATTGGAATAGTTGACGTAAAGATTGCGAATGTAAGTCGCTACATTGCCGTTTTTACGCTCGCGCAAAACGTTTGCTATCGTCCCCAACGCATTCACATCGTTGTGCTTGAACAATGTCAGCGCTTCCTCCTCCAAAATGCGTTCCCCAGCCACGACTTTGTCGTAAATCGGACGCAATGCGCCGGGCAAAAGACGCGTAGCCACTAGGTGAGTAAAGTGCACAGGGAAGCCTAAACAGCGACGGCACGCATTTCAATCTGAAGTCCAAATCCCGCGCGGAGAAACGCAAAAATCACCCGCCGCAAAACCAAGCCCGCGTCCAGCAAATCACCGCTTGATCGGTCTTGCTCATTCAGAAAGGGCCAAAACTCACGGGTACCTCCACAAAAAAGGCGCGGAACGCCGAAACGTCCCGCGCCAAAATTTTCACCGAGCAGGTTCGAGCCTACTGGTAAGAGGCCTGTGTTCCTTTGAGATTGCGCTTAGCGATCCAAGGCATAAGGGCACGGAGTTCAGCGCCCGTCTTCTCGATCGGATGCGCTTCACCTGCGGCCAACAAAGCGTTGTAGTGCTTGTAGCCTCCTTCGTATTCGGCGACCCAGCCCTGTGCAAACTTGCCGGATTGAATGTCCTTGAGGACTTCCTGCATGCGCTTCTTGGTGTCCGCGTCGATAATCTTCGGACCGACAGTCACGTCGCCCCACTTAGCGGTTTCAGAGATGGAGAAACGCATTCCAGCGATGCCAGCTTCGTTCATCAAGTCCACGATCAGCTTGAGCTCGTGCAAGCACTCAAAGTACGCCATTTCAGGAGAATAGCCAGCTTCCACCAGCACTTCAAAGCCAGCCATCACCAACGCCGAGGCGCCGCCGCAAAGTACGGCCTGTTCGCCGAAAAGATCGGTTTCAGTCTCTTCCTTGAAGCTGGTTTCTAAAACCCCAGCCCGAGTGCCACCGATGCCCTTCGCCCACGTGAGCGCAGTTTCCTTTGCGTGACCACTCGCGTCTTGGAAGACGGCGATGAGTGTCGGCACGCCTTTTCCTTCGGTATACTGGCGGCGCACGATGTGGCCCGGCCCCTTGGGAGCGACGAGGATCACGTCGACGTCTGCTGGAGGAACGATCGTCTTGTAATGGATAGAAAAGCCGTGGCTGAAAAGGAGCGTCTTGCCCTTGGTCAAATTGGGCTCGATGTCTTTCGTGTAAGCGGCGGGCTGCTTGGTGTCGGGCAATCCGACAAAAATGACGTCTGCGCGGCGCACTGCTTCCGCCGTGTCGAATACTTCAAAGCCGCGCTCTTGAGCGACTTTGCGGGAATGGCTTTCGGGATAAAGACCGACGATGACGTGCACGCCGGATTCCTTGAGATTCAGCGCGTGTGCGTGTCCTTGGGAGCCGAAGCCTAGAACGGCGATGGTTTTGCCGTGGAAAAAAGCGAGGTCGGCGTCCTTGTCAGTGTAGATTGTAACAGCCATGAGATGGTGGTTTTTGGTTAGTGTTGAGAGTGATTACAAAAAACTAGGTTTGGGAAACTAGTCGTCCCGGCGGGCCAGAGCAATTTTACCGGTCCGAGTGAGGTCTGAGATGCCGAAGGGCTCCATCAGGAAAATGAACTTACCGATCTTGCTTTCATCGCCCGTGATTTCGATGGAAATGTTACGGCGCTGAACATCGATGATTTTGGCGCGGAAAATGTCGCAGATCTGCATCACTTCGGAACGATTTTCGGGTGAGGCGGTGACGCGCATCAGAACCAGTTCGCGATCTACGCTTTGGTCGTCGCTGTAGTCCTGCAACTCGATCACGTCGATGAGTTTGCGTAATTGTTTGGTGACCTGCTCCAAAACCGCATCATCTCCGCGCACGACAATGGTCATGCGAGAAGTGTTCGGATCCAAAGTGGGGCCGACGTTTAGAGTGTCGATGTTGAAGCCGCGCCCGCTGAACATGCCAGCGATGCGCGTCAAAACACCGAATTTATTTTCAACCAGAACCGAGATCGTGTGACGCATGCGAAAGGGGGGCGGAGGTTGCGCCAAGCTGAGCCTTGGGTCAAACTCAAAGTGGCGAGAGTAAAAAAAACCCGTTCTTTGAGAGAGTCGCTTTCGATTGGATCCTCCACCTCAAGGCTTAGAATTTCGGGGTACTGACCCGCTCAAACCCTCCTCGTAAACCGGTCGCCTCAAAGCGAAACCCAAAAACAGAACTCCTATCACGATCAGGAAAAAGGAGAGAAACACACCCCGAGGCATTCCATAATTAAAGTCTTCCGGTTGTCGAAATTGCTCCCCGGCGATTCGCAGCAGCGCGTACAGGATGAAGAATGTGCCGGTCAACACACCGCGAGGAACCCGCAAACGGGTACGCATCAACCAGAGGACCACGAACAGCACGACGCCTTCCAGCAGCGCCTCAATGAGTTGCGACGGGTAGCGCGGAGGCAGAACTGTACGCAACGCCTGTTCCAAAGCGGCGGAGTCCGGTCCACCTTCCCGCAACAGAGCCGTTAAAGCATCCGGAGCAAGATTCACGAAAGGCGTCTTCTCCAACAACTCGGGGTGTTCGCGAAGCTCTGAGGGAAACTGGACCGCCCAAGGAACCGAAGCCATGCGCCCGTAAAGTTCGCCATTGATGAAATTTGCGATGCGCACAAAAAACAGTCCCGGCGGTGCCACGCTCACCAAACCGTCACCAATACCAGTCCAAGAGACACGATGTTTCCACGCGTAATAGTACGTGTAAGCCACAAGCCCAAGAATGCCGCCGTGACTGGCCATGCCGCCTTCCCAAACCCTCACGATACTGAGCGGTTCCCGACAAAAACGCTCAAAATCGTACAACAAAGTGTATCCCAAACGTCCCCCGAGCAACACCCCGAACAAGGCCGCCCAAGTGATAAAATCACTCACGTTCTCGACCTTCAGCGGCGTGAGATGCCTTTTCGCCAAATAAACGCACAGTTGGTACCCGACGAGAAACCCAAGAACGTAACACAGCCCATACCAGCGGATGCCCACTCCCTGAGCAAATTCCCACACAAACGGCCCCAACCGGTGGAGATAAAAATGCTCCATGGAGAAGTTCCTCTCGAAGAGAACGCCTTTATCAGGTAAGTGGCTAAATGGGCTGGAACCCTAGGGCTTCAACTCGTTGCCGCTCTGTGCATCCACGATCATAAAACGCTCGTGATGAAAGGTCGGATCGGAGCGGAACGTCAAACGCCCGGCGTACTTCCGCTCAATTTCCACCAAAAGCTCCTCGTCCTCACTGCGCAGACGGGTCATCACGTGAGGGTTCACGGTGACTTTGAGCTCGTGCACTTCGGGGAATTTGCGGAGCACGAGATGCAAGGCCCGTTGCAATTCCACGCTCATCGTCATCGAGCTTTTCACCTTGCCACGGCCGTTACAATACGGGCAGGACTCGTAGACTGCACCGGAGATGGACTCCTGCGCGCGTTGCCGCGTCATTTCCATGAGCCCCAGCGGAGAGATAGGCAGGACATGCGTCTTAGCCTTGTCGCGCTTCAGGCGATCCTTCATGCGCTGGTAGACCGTTTGCTGGTCCTTCCGGCTCTTCATGTCAATGAAGTCGCCGATAATCAGCCCACCGATATTGCGCAGACGCATCTGGCGGGCCATTTCATCAGCCGCCTCAATATTGGTCTGTAAAATGGTCTTCTCGACATCCTTGCCGCCCTTGTTGCGCCCCGTATTGACGTCGATAGCGATCAACGCCTCGGTTTCGTCGATGACGATATAGCCGCCGCAGGGCAGCCAAACTTGGCGATGAAAGGCGTCGTCGATTTGCTTTTGCACTCCAAAGCTCTCAAAGATTGGCTGAGTGCCACTGTAAAACTGGATCCGGTTGCGGGAACGTTTAGAGATCTGACCGACTAATTCGCCCATGCGCTTGACGGCCTGTTCGTCGTCACAATGCACTTCGTCGATTTCATCAGTAAGAAAGTCACGCACGGTACGTTCCACGAGATCCGGTTCCTCGAAGGCGCACACTGGGGCGGGACGCTTGTTGACGGTCTCCTCAATTTTGCGCCACTGCTCCAGCAGCAACCCCAAATCGCGGACAAAGTAACGGGCACGCTGCCCCTCTCCCACAGTGCGAATAATCACGCCCATCCCTGCAGGAACATCGAGTTCGCGAAGAATTTTGCGCAAGCGCTCCCGTTCTTTGGGAGATTCGATTTTGCGCGAAATACCGCTTTGATCACTGTAGGGCATCAGCACTAGGTAGCGACCGGGAAGCGACACATTGGTGGTGATGCGCGGGCCCTTGGTGGAAATCGGACCCTTGGTGACCTGAACAAGCACCTCACTGCCAATGGGATATATTTCGGGAATGTCCTTGGCAGTGATGCGGCGCTTATCGTTGCCGCCACCGTTGCCGCCACCGCGTTCCACCTGCTCGACACCGCTGTCGAGGGCGGCTGGGAGCGCATCCCAGAAGTGGAGGAAGGCGTTTTTCTCAAACCCGATGTCTACAAACATGGCCTTGAGACCATGTTCGATATTTTTCACGCGGCCCTTAAAAATAGAGCCGACGATGTTGCGGTCGGTTTGCCGTTCGATGGAGTACTCTTCGAGGACTCCATTTTCGAGCAGCGCGACGCGACGTTCGAGTTTCTCAGAGCTGATAATGAGCGTGTTGCCGGTCCGCCGAGGGGCGAGCCCGAGCAGGCGTTTAACGCGTTCGGTCATGGATAAAATTTTGGTAAAAAAGGTTGAAAGCACTGGGGTTCAGTGGGCGGTTTTGCCCGCAGGTGAAAGGGGTGTGGAAAGGGGAGGGTCAGACTTTCTAGGGCCGAAAAGCCGTTCAAAGAAGCTTCTTTTCTCACGAGTCTCTTCTAAAGGCGTTTTTTTCGACACGGTCCCCATTTCGTCCGCCTCTGGACGGATGTCGGGACTGGCCTCGGAGAGGGCCTTCTTTTTGACTGGTTTAGAGCCCGTGGCGGAGGAGCTATCCCCATGATGATCAGCAGTTTCTCTATCCACTGCATCCGGCGCAATTAGCACACCTGTTTTGTAATTTACCTCGTCAATTTGAGCAAAACTTCCCACCGCCGGCTCCAGCCAAGTTAATCCAGGCTCCACGCCCTTAGATAATGCCAAGGATTGTTCAAAAACCCGCTGCGCAATCGGTGCCGATACGCCTCCTCCAGACTTTGCACCTTGCACAAAGACACACACCGCAAACTTCGGCGCATCGTACGGTGCAAAGCTCATAAACCACGTGTGGTTATCCTTTTCCTTCTTACCATTCACCTCCCGCCAGAACTGCGCCGTCCCCGTTTTTCCGGCGACCTCCACACCCTTAACCTGCGCCTTTTTTCCCGTGCCGCCGGGTTCATTGACCACTTTCCACATTCCGCGCCGCACCAGTTCGATTTCCTCGTCTGAAATTCCCGAATCATGCAAATCTGCGCGAAGTATCGGCTTAGAGGGAGCCACCAATTCGCCTGTCTCCGGATCCACCACGTCCCGACCTTCACTGTCGACAACGCGCGCGACTAATTTGGGAGCGAAACTGCGACCGCGATTGGCCACAGTCGCCCCGACCAAACACATTTGCAGAGGAGACGCCTCCACAGAACCCTGTCCAATAGACACATTTGCTGTATACCCGTTGGACCAGCGCTCTGCTGGATTGATCATTTTTAGCCACTCGGGACTGGGCAGAATCCCGGGGTCCTCGCCCGTCAAAGGCAGGCCACTGCGCTGCCCCAAACCCAAGGCTTGGCCCACAGCGACAATCTGATCAATGCCCGCCGCATTGCCCCACTGATAAAAAAAGGCGTTGCAAGAGTACTTTAACGCATCCGGCAGCGTCAGAACCCCGTGAGGCGCAAGGTGCTTTTCCATCACCCAGCACTTCATGAACTTGTTGCCATAAGAAACTCCGCCCGAACAACTAAAGGTACTTTTAGCAGTGAGCCCCTTCCTTAGGCCGGCCAGAGCAGAAACCGCCTTGTAAGTTGAACCGGGCGCGTAACCTTGAATCGCGCGGTTGGTGAGCGGGTTAGTATCGTCCGTTCGAATACGCTGCCAGTCTTCACGAGAAATACTGGGGATAAATACGTTAGGATCATAAGAAGGCACAGACGCCATCGCCAGCACCTCCCCGTTGTTGGGATCCACCACCACGCACGCCGCACGGCCGACTCCGGCGTCCCGCAGAGCACGCTCCACGATGTACTGGATACGGGCGTCGATGGTCAAATAGACATGGTTACCCTGTTTGGGCTCTACGCGGCGCACCTCATTTTCAATGACGCCCTTGATGTTGCGCTGCAATACACGCACTCCGGGAGTCCCTCGCAACCATTTGTCCAAATGCGCCTCAACCTGCGACTTACCCTCTGAATCCGGCTGGTAAAAAGTATATTTACGAATGTCTGGCAACTTATCGATATCTGCGGGCGCCCCCACGTACCCCAACAAATGCGAAGCTAGCGCCCCGTACATGTACTGTCGCACCGGCCTGATCGCGATTTCCACACCTGGCAAGCCCACGTCGTTTTCCGAAAATCGCGCGATAGTTCGGAAATCCAACTCTTCAAGGTAAGTGAAGGGCACCTCGGTGTCGTTCCGGTAATGCCGCTGCAAACGCACCGAGTTGTAATCCTTGGCAAGATCCAACTCCTTGAGACGAGGAATGATGGTGCTATTGACAATCTGCACCACGTCCTCCTCGTGCTTTTCCTTCAACATCTGGCGCACTGGCGCCGTGTAGGTCGCCTGAGGCGGCTTGCCGTAATGCTGCCGGTACCCGCGCACCATGTCCGGAAGATAAAAGTCCACCTCATAACTTGCCCGATTTCCGACCAGCGTCAGGCCGTTGCGGTCACGAATTTCACCCCGAACCGAGGGAATACGAACGGTAACCTCTGAGCGGGAGGACATCTTGCGGGTCCAGCGTTCGCCGTGGGCGACCTGCAACCACCAAAGGCGCCCCACTAGCACGGAAAGACCCGACACCATCACAAAAACAATGAAGTAGATGCGTAACTCGCCGTCTGGCCCCTTACTTTTTTTCCGGTGGTTTACGGCGGAGTTCATATCTGATTCTCCTCTTTTTCCGGACGGTAATGCTGATGCCCCAAGAGACCAGCAAGATAACTGAGAGAAAAAAATGCGAACGGAGCAAGCACTAGCGCAACCACACCAGCACCCAAGATCCGACCCCAAATCACCCCTGAAAAATCAAAATGCAACGGTTCTCTTCTCAATGAAATCATCAGGTACTCTAAAAGCACCAGAACCGAGGTGGCCACGCCGCTAAACAAGCAATGAACCTCCCAGCGTTTGCGCAAAAACAAAGGACGCAACCCGCTCATCAGCGCCCCTAAAACTGCGTAAACGAGCACCGACCAACCGATCCCCAGTTCCGTGGCGTCATCAATCCACTGGGCGTGCAACAAATCCCACATCACCCCAGCTAAGAACGCTAAAAAGAGCATCCCCGCCGTGGAAAAAGAGAGCGCTCCATAAAGAAAAATAATCGGCATCAAAAAAACGCGTGCACCCCAAGGCGGTACCGCACCGAAAAAGTGCTGTGCCACCAGGCTCAGGAATAACGCGGCGATGAGCGTGCAGAAAAACATCAGGAGGGCGACATTTTAGCGATAATTTCAGGTGGTATTTTACTAGTATTTAGCAGGTTGTTGCAAAATCTGCCACTTACCTTGGATCACTCACCACGATAAATAAGTCCTGTAAACCGGTAAGATCCACTGCCGGCACCAATGTCGCAGCACCGTCGAGTTCGCGCACTCGAAAGTCTTGGACCACCCCAATTAAAATTCCCGATGGATACACGCCGCCCACCCCTGAAGTAAGCACCTTTTGCCCCACCTTCAACCCCGCCTGTTTCGACAAAAAAAACAGCGACACCAACGGGGCCGAGCCGCTCGACGCCCGATCCCCGCGCAAAATCCCCTGCTCCCGAGAATTTTCAACGCTCGCGGCTACCTTGCAATTCTCGTCGGAAATTAAAATCACCACCGATGAATGCTCCGACACTAGCGTCGTCTTCCCCACCAAACCCTCCTCCGTAAGCACCGGCATATCACGCCGCACACCGTCTTCGCTGCCCCGATCAATCACCACCTGGTTAAACCACGTCGAAATATCGCGCCCGATAATTTGCGCCGGAACCAGCTTAAACTCAGCTCTCCCTCTGTAGCCGAGGGCTTTGCGCAACCGGTTGTTTTCCGCCTCCATGCCGCGCAAGGTCTGGTTGGTGGCGCTCAACTCCCGATTTGCCACCCGCAACGCCACACTTTCGTCCTCCAAGTCCTCCAGCTTCTTCAATCCCTCACGAAAGGCGCTGAATTTGCGCTCCAAGGTGGAACCCGAACGCAAAAACGGAGTCAAAAAGCCCAGAAAGCCAGATTGCAAACTTCTGAGTGAAGACGGATTTCCTGCCCCCAGCACCAGAATCAGAAACGCCACCAAGAAAACCCCGGCGGCGATAAGCTTCGATCGCATCCTCATAACATCCAGTCTGCGTCTACCAACCTTTCAATCGAAAGAAACGCACGCGACCGCGCCGTTGGCTGCTCAGCAAAACCAGCTCGGCCACGCGTGTCGTTCACCCGTTGACGGTTCGCCCTCAATGATGACGCGAATCGGTTGCAGTCGATACTTGGCGCAAGAAGTTCAGCTCCTGCAACGCACGACCGGTGCCCTCAGCCACCGCACTCAACGGGTCCTCGGCCAAGTGCACTGGCAAACCGGTTTCTTCGGTCAGCAACTTGTCTAGGCCGCGCAACAAAGCGCCACCGCCCGCAAGCACCAGACCGCGATCCACCAAATCAGCCGACAATTCTGGAGGGCACCGCTCCAATGCCACACGGACGGAATCTACAATGGTAGAAATCGGTTCGAGCAAGGCTTCGCGAATCTCTTGGGAAGTAATAGTCAACGTTTTGGGCAAGCCCGCCACCTGATCCCGCCCCTTCACTTCCATGGTCGCTTCCCGTTCCAACGGATATGCTGACCCAATTTTAATCTTAATATCTTCCGCCGTGCGCTCCCCAATCATCAGGTTGTACGCGCGCCGCATGTATTGGATAATGGCCTCGTCCAACTCGTCGCCCGCGACCCGCACCGAGCGAGAGTAGACGATTCCCGAGAGAGAAATCAGCGCCACTTCCGTAGTCCCACCGCCGATATCGATAATCATGTTCCCAGCAGCGTCCTGAACCGGCAACCCACAGCCAATTGCCGCCGCCATCGGCTCCTCAATCAAGTGCACCTCCCGCGCCCCCGCCCGCAGCGCCGAGTCCTTCACTGCGCGCTTTTCCACCTCCGTAATGCCGGAAGGCACCGCCACCACCACACGGGGCCGGGGCCGGAAAAGCGTTCGCCTCCCGTGAACCTTGATGATGAAATGCCGCAACATCGCCTCTGTGATCTCAAAGTCAGCGATCACCCCGTCCTTGAGTGGACGAATCGCCACAATGTTCCCCGGAGTACGCCCGAGCATGCGCTTCGCCTCGTCTCCAACGGCCAATACACGATTGGTACCAGCCTGCACTGCGACAACGGAAGGCTCCCGCAGCACGATGCCGCTGTCTTTAAGATACACCAAAGTGTTAGCCGTTCCCAAATCGATACCAATATCGTTGGAAAATAGCCCAAAAAATCTGTTTATCATGTCTAAGTCCCTAAATGAAAAAGTAATCTAACAGCACCACGAGGAAGGTACCATCACGCACTCAATTATTTAATTCCCCTCGAAGTAAGCCTCCACTTTGAACCCACTAAAGGGTTCTGCGAGCAGAAACACACAGCAAAGCGCAAACAAGAGCGCCCTGCAATTTGGCGCAGGGTTTTGATAGCGTCAAAAGAGAAATGTTGTCTTCAACGGGTGAAACGCGTGAACACGAAGATGAAGGCGAGGGCGGGATTAGCGAAACTTCTTCCCGAACGCCCAAACCCCTTTGCCAAAATCCTTGGCATTGAAAAGAAGTTCATTTGCAAAGGTGCCAAACTCCACGCCTGGGGCAGTGAGAATCAAGAAAAGCGACAGCAGCACTAAGTTCGCAATGTAAATGAGCACTAGCGAAAACAAGTTGCCGTGCATTTTCAAATCACTCTGCCCGCGGCGAATCATCCAAACGGTAAACGTGCAGTGAAAAGACCAGCACACTCCCATCAAAAGTAGAAAGATTTGAATGGGCAGCATCCACCCCCACAACACAGCAGGAGCGTCTTCGATCACGTAAAAAGGACGCACGACCAAAAAAAGCGTCAATAACACCACGCAAGGCAAAGGATAAAAGTACGGCGCCAAGGTGACTAATACCGTAGGTTTGTTGGTCAAAATATGACCATGGTCCCGGTACACCTTCAACTCTGAAACCCGACCGTTACTCAACCAAGTCCAAATCGCGTGCGTGTATTCGTGCACCCAAACATACCAGCGCAATAGCCACGGCTCTCCCTTCGCGTAAAGGCTCCCGCAAAAAGTGACCAACCACAGCAAAGCACCCAGCACAAAGAACCAGAAGTCCTCCGTCCTCCAGTACGCCTGATGCACCGTTGCGTGTCGAAAAGCTCCGACAAAGCTGACCGTCCACACCCAGGCCACCGGCAACAAAAGGACGCCCACGAAATTCTTCACCCACGTTAAAGGCACCCAGAAAAACCAGCGCGGGGCGGGCTCTGGCGCCCTCCTTTTCCGGGCAGGCAATGTGTCACGATCGCCTTGCCCGCGATCCAAAGGCTCAACTTCCGGAATGATCGCCTTGCCCACGGCTGCCGCCGCTCTTAAGCGGGGGACTTTCGAAGGGGCGCTCAGTTTTTTGGGAACCTTACGGTTTTCCGAGGATTGCGAGTGCTGTTGATTTTTTCGGGCCGGGGGAGTCGACACAGAAGACTGCTCCTTCGCCCGTCTCTCTTCCCGAGCGATGCGCTGGCCTGGTCCGCCACGGAATTCTGGTTCAGGCTTCAACGCGTCCGAAAGTTACGGCCCGACAAGGGCGGATGTGGCACTGCCAAAACTTTGAAACGTTACGCACGGCCCATATACTGGCCGGTACGCGTATCCACTTTGATGGATTCGCCTTCTTTGATAAAAAGCGGCACCTGCACCACTTTCCCAGTTTCAAGAGTAGCGGGCTTTTGCACGTTATTCGCGCTGTCGCCCCGCACGCCTTCGGCAGACTCGGTTACCTTCAAAATCACGGAAGCTGGCATGTCGATGTTCGCGGGTTTTCCCTCTACAAACAGCACCTCCACCTTCATGTTTTCTGTCAAATACTCTTTGGATTCCCCAATGAATTCCTCTTCGAAGGACACGGTTTCATAGGATTCTGGATCCATGAAATTATAGGTAGTCTGATCTTTGTAAGAATACTCGAGAGTTTGACGATGAACCTCCACCGTCTCTACTTTGTCCGTGGAACCAAAGCGCACGTCAGCAGACTTACCCGTCCCGATGTAACGAATGATCGCCTGCACAAACGCCCGAAGATTGCCTGGGGTTCTGTGCATGACCTCCAAAACAATTGCGGGGTTGCCGTTGTAGCGAATGCACATGCCTTTGCGGAGATCGTTTGCTGCTGCCATGAGTCAAAAAGTAAAAGTGGTGTAGGTTAAAACGTTGAAACGTTTGTGGGGTGGAAACGTTGATTGCAACGTCGATTAAGGGGTTTGTCCAGTGTTTGGCAAGCCGCGAAGCCCGCTGAGTTGAAACAGACGAGGGATTACTATCCCTCACTGGAGGAAGTCATGCAAGCGATCTCAATAACTCCGCCTGTCTGCGTCCGCCCCAAAAAAAGGGAGGGAACACTCTACTTCGATTCCATCTTCCAAACACCCTTCCAATTAGCGGGCGGGGCGGCCGCAAGCTCGACACAATGCTCGCTCAGAACCTGGCTGGCCTTGTCGTCGTACTTCACCACCAAGGCGTCGAAAAGCGGCCGAGCCTCCTCAAACCGCCCAACCGCATACACCTCGTAAGCCTTCGCGTAGGCCTCACACAGCTCCGAATAATGAGGAGGGGTGCACGGGTTTTCACATTCGAACAACTGAATCGGATCGCTTTTCCCCTTCACAATCACTCTGTCGATCATCCGATGCATTCCAGGGTTTTTTAACTCGTTGAGCACATCACAAGAAACCAGAAGCCTCACCCCGTAATATTTGGTCAAAGCCTCAATCCGAGAGGCCGCATTCACAGCGTCGCCGACCAGTCCATAATCTAGCCGTTTCGCGGAGCCCTTATTGCCGACCAGCACGTGCCCCCGATGCAGGGCCACGCCATACCCAAAGATTTTCTTTACCGCCTCGGGCAACTGGAGGCTCACCGTGTTCATACCCGTGATCAAAGCTTTCGCAGCCCGCAAGGCACTGTCTGGGCCGTCGGGCTGAGCCTGTGGCGCACCCCAATAGCTCAAAAACTGGTCACCCAGAAAGTGCTCAAGGTTTCCCGCCTCTCGCATGATCGCGTTGGTCTGGACCTCAAAGACCTTGTTGAGCAGATCGAACATCCCCTGAGGCCCCAAGAGCTCTGCCAAAGGCGTGGAATTGCGCAAATCCGTAAGCAGCAGGGTGACATCTGCGTGCTTGGGCAGCATCGAACCGGGGTCTGAGAGAACGGCTTCCAACACTTTTGGGGAGAAATACAACCCCATGGTGTGCCTCAATTTCATTCGATCAAGGTGCTCCTGAAAGAAGTCGTAAAACAGGATGAGGATACTGCTAATGCCCAGCACCAGAACGGGGACGGCCACGGGGATCACCCAGCCCTTGTCGTAACACCACTGGGCAATCACCCAATAAGCGCCCACGCACAAAACCAGAGCCGCCAAGCGCTCACCGGGTTGGGAATTATGAAAACACAAGGCACCCGCGAGCAACCCAGCCAATAGGATCATCAAAAACACGGCGAGTTTTGGTATCTCCCTTAGAAACTCATGGTTCAGCGCCGCCGCCATAATGTTAAGATGAACCTCCGGCCCGTTCATCTGGCGCTCTGTGAATGGCGTGTCGTGTTCGTCGTGAAAAATGCCCGCCGTGGGTCCAATCAACACGATTTTGTCGCGAAAAAATGCGCCATTGGCGTAGTTTTTTTGCCAGATATTCGGGCTCAACACGTCCCCAATCGGATGCACCTGATAACCAAATCCGGGCGCGTTTCCGTAGCGAAACCGTGTCGTTTCGAATGCCTCGGGCACCGCTTCAGGATGACCAAATTTCCGTACCGCCCTCGCCGCAAGCGACTCCATCACCACGGCGCCATCCACCACAAAGCCGGCTTGCGCACCAGTTTGGCGGAAGCGCGCGCGCCGCACCACTCCATCGAAATCCTTGGGGATGTTGACATAAGCCACCCGATCGTCCTGCACCAGTGCATCGGAGTCCGCTGCGGGCAACACCACGGAGTTCGGAGTGATGAGCTGCAGGAAATCGCCGCGCGGAGTCTTTTGTGGACTTATGGTGCACCCGATCACCACCTTATCCTTGTGCCGCAAAAGAGCTGCAGCCAGTTGCTCATCTCCTTCGTTGGGCGCACCGAAAATCAAGTCGAACGCGATCACCTTGGCGCCCGCATCGGCCAGTTTGTCGATCAACTCCGCCCAAACCGCCCGTGACCAGGGGAAGTTTTTCTGCAACGCCCGAAGCACAGGCGCTTTTTCAAGCGTCTCCTCGCTAAAGTCCGTATCTGCGTACTGCGGGCGGTCAATTCCAATGAGCACCAACTCTGAGGCCACCGGCGTCTTTTTCCCCATCCGCGCTCGGATATCCTCAGTGAAGGTCTCCATCTGCTTGAGCGGGATGTAAGAAAACCCACGAAACAAGCCGTCAAGAGAGAGCGCCAAAAACGTGCAGCTCAGGCAGATGAGCAGAAAAACCCACTGACGTTGGGGAAGTTTAATCATCGTAAATTAGAGAATTAACCACCCAAGATTCCCCTTACCTCACTCGCTAAAATTGGACGCGGAGGGAGAGTCCCATTCCGGTATCCACTTTCTGATAGTCTTCGATAGTGGGATCCTCGGAGCTACGTCCCTCGAAATTTACAAAGGCGCGCAGGGAAGCCTCGTTGCAGAGCGAATACGCCAGAACCACGCCGACTGTCTGCGTTAAATCTTTGCGTACGTGGTTGCGCGTGTACTGGGTGAACTGCGCTCTGTAAAACGTCTGAAAGCCAAGCTGGGGAAGCAATTCCCTCGAGTAGGTAACCGTCGCGGATTCATCCACCCGATCGTAAAAGTCGGAGGTCACCGAGGTATTTGAGGGATCTAAATAGGTGATATGGCCGACCACTCCAAAGTTGGTCGTAATCGCGGATTTCTTACTCAGCTCAAAAGAGCGCTGGAGACTCAGATTCGGGGCGAACTCCGAGTAAAACTCAGTGTAAGAACCGTCGGTAGAAGTGAGCAGACGATTGTAGTCCATGCCTCCACCGACTAACCACTGCTCGCGAATAAGGTAGTGCCCCTGAAAAAACAAAGTACTGATATCAAAATCAGAGTCGTTAATGGTACTTTCGCTCCTTCCGCTCGCTATCCCGTAATTAAACTTTTGATGCCGATAGCCCGCTCTCGCTGAGAATTGGCCTCCGGGCACTTGCCATGCTGGAGGAGTCACGGCGAGTTGCACTGTGGAAATCATCATCGAAGAGTCCGTTTTACCCGTCTCAGTCAGGTAGACGTTGGAAGTAGAGCCGAATTGCACATCCGAGGAGGCTTCCAGCCAGTTATGGCGGGGCTTTTGACGGATGACGTTTTGGGGACCGACGTCTTTGTCCTCATCTTCGTAAAGCGAGGAAATCTCTTGAGCAGCAGGGGTCTGCAAACGGGCACGGAGATCCTGACGGCCCATTTGTTGAGTCGCTGTATCGATGCGGTTTTGGGCAACGGCAATTCCCGAAAGGCAGCACCAAGCCAGCGCCACCATCCAGAAGCCTCGAAGGCTCACATGTAATTTCATAGGGGTGGAGCGTCGTGATTAACGACCATTGGCGATTATTGTGATGTTTCGGGTCGTGCCAACCGGTAACCCATTCGTTTGCAAATTCGCATTGGTGGTGTTGGAAGGAATCGGGACGCCGCCATACTTAACTCCATTAATGAAGTTAACGTGTAGCGGCACGGACGCCTGCCCAGTGTTGGGGTTTGGCGCAAGTTGTCCGTTGCTAGATTTCAGCGTGACAACGGAACCTGCGCTAAAGTCGACATTCGTTAAATTGATGGTTCTTGCGTCCAAGGAAATACTCGTCGCGTTGAGATTGGTATTAAGCGTTTGGCCGCCGACAAGGCTAATGACCTCGCCCGCCACCATGCTCAAGCTGGAGCCAACGGGCGCCGCCGATAACGTTCGTCCCCAGACACTCGTCATGGAAATGTCCCCTAGCGACTTGAAGGAAACATCGCCTCTCGCATAAACACTCAGATTGCTGCCCGTGATGGTGCTCCCGCGGACGTCCACCGAACCGGAGCGGTTAAACAAAATGGAGTCGGTAAGGGTAACGGCGGAGTTGACCGTGGCATCCGCTATACCGAGCACGAAGGATTCAGCTTTCGCCACGAGAAAAGTCGTTGCCACGTTGATTGGCTTCCCAAGAATCCAGAGCAGCTTTTCAGTCGCTTTCGATTCAGGCCCAATCGGCATGGCGAGCTCGGTGGTGAAGTTCGTCAACTGGCTAGGTGAAAGCGACAGTCCACCTCGTATTTCCAACAATTCATTTTGAGTCCTCATGTCGTTAATTGAAATGGCACCCGAAGCGGCGATTATTTTCACATCAATTAGCAAGTCTGGGAATACAAACTCAGCAACATTCCCACCTTGAGGGAAGTGCTCGAATGGCGCAGGCGCCTCCTCTCCCGGCAACAAAACGGTCGGAGGAAGAGGATCTTTCCCCTCTAATGTAAGGGTTTTGGCGAGCAAAATGCGGGTGGTCTTATCGCCATAATCAGATTTAAATTTGATGAAGCTAGTCTCCCCGAAAACAGAGGAAAGAGTCGAAGGCACACTCAACCCCGATGAGAGGGACAGCCGACTTAGCAAACTTACCAAACTCAACGGTGTTCTGCCTGACCCAAGCAAACTGGTGCCCGGCTCCTTCCCACGCTGTCCGATAACTGAGACATCTTGACTTAAAGCAAAATTCACGTCGCCATCTGAGGGAAGTGAAATGATTCCTTTCGCCGCTTCGGTGGGACGTAATTCATTCCTACGCACGGGAGGAGGCCCGTTATCCTCCATTAACTGGTCGCCGCGCACCCTTAGATTAGTGGATTCAGCACGACCACTGGCGATCATGCGCTCCTGACGCTCGACAGAGTCCATCACCTTCCGCTCGGAGGCGATGGCTGTGCGAAAGCCCTTCATCAAGGCAGAGCCCGCCACTTGTTCTTTTAGACGAAAATTAAGGACGGGGCCGAAATCACTTTTTCCCGGAGCAACGACAGTGAGCTGGCCTGCGGTCACTGCCATGGAATTGCCGCCGGGCAGAGTGGCCTTCGCCTTGCCTTCCAAGACCAATAACTTAAAGCCTTTGTTCGCAGTCGCCGTCACAATCAGCGTTGTGCCCATGACCGCCGCTTGCGCCCCATCGGAAGCGATCACTCCCCCGCCCTTACCCTCGGGCGAATGAAAAAGAATGCTGCCCTTTTGTAGGTTCACCTGTCGCTTGTCCGCAGCGAAGGAAAAGACGGTGTTTGCGCCCACGCGAGTCACCGTGCCGTCGGGGGCGACGAGTTCCGCCCGGGAATTAGCGCCCGTGGAAATCTGATCAGGCACCTTGAAGGTCTGATTGACGCTCGCCGGTCTGGAGCGCTGAGTGACGGCATCAATGATGACGACTTTGTCCACCACCTCTGTGAACTTCAGCGTATTAAGATTTTGCGGCGCAGCCCCTAGTGCGCTGGAGGCCGCCAGCAAGAGCGAGGCAAGGCAGGCGGCGGCGCGCAGCACCGCAGACATACGAAGCGGTAGAGGAGGCGAAATTAACATAGCTAGAAGGGTGAAACTTGAACGGTTATAACGTCAAAATAAGACTGAGAAAGATTTGTCAGCGAGCGCAGCTTCAACTTAAGCAATCTCAAAGAATAGCTTAAGTCATTCCACCTAATGAGAATGTTCGGGAGCAATATTCCAGCTCGTTCTTAACATTTGTTACTCTCACTTCCCGCTGGAATTACCCGAGAGGACAAGCTGCAACAATTCGTCTCCAGTGTAACGATCTGCAGCCCCATGAGGGCAGGAGGAGACGCAGCGCGGTTCGGGCGTGTCCTTGTTCCCTTCCGCATCGCAGAGATCGCAGGCCACGGCCTTGGGTTGAGCCAACCGGAAGTGATGAGAAGACGAGTCTGGCGCATTGGATTTCGGCGCCGCGTTGTGTTCATTGGGCACCATAAAGATGCTGCCATACGGACAATTATTGGCGCAGAGACCACATCCAATGCAGTGGTCTTCGATGACGATCTGGAGATGTTTTCCTCTGTGAATGGAGTCCACCGGACACCCCACCATACAATGAGCCTCAACACAGGAGCGGCACGAAGTGGCCACCATGAAGTTGCCCAGACGCATCCCGTCCCGAAGCAAACGACTGACAGGCACTCCGTGGGAATGAGTCCCATGCTGCTCAACGCAACCCTTAGTGCATTCGTCGCAGCGGATGCACAAGTCCATGTTCAATGCCAGAATGCTGCGCCCCTCGTAAAGTCCCTGACTTACGTAATTGTCCACGATGGGATTCATCTGGCTGTCCCCCTTCAGAAAACCGAGCGAACGCTCAATTAAGTGCCTCCGCAAAGTGGGAAATTCGCGTAGCATCGGGAGGAAGTCCTCACGACTGAGGCGTGCCACTTCCAATTGGCCAAGGGCCGAGCAACTCGCCGAACGCACTCCAATGGGAAGCGCCGTGGCGAGGTCAACCCCCGAATCATTGAGGATCGGCAACATGGCACGCTCCACTTCGTCTACGGTCCTGTGGGCGTCTCCCGCTGCCAGCGCCAGCATCCCAATTTCGCCAATCATCCCGCCTGGACCACGGGAAACCACTCGGGATTCCTCATCGTAGCGTCGAATCCCGATTCGCGTATAACCCAAACGGACAATATAAAGGCAATCCGCCGGTTCCCCTTGCTCAAAGAGGACCTGCCCGGGATTGATGCGCAAAAAGGTAATGCGATTGCGCATGTACTCGATGATGCGAGCGTACTCCTCCTTAGGAATGCCTTGGAAAATGCTAGAAGATTGCAGCACCAAGTTAAGAGCTCGATCGCGGTACGCTTTCTCAAACTTCTGACGCTGACTGGGCAAGCGCATCAATCGATCCAGCACATTGCGGCGAATTTCCCACACTTCCCCGTCCTCGAGCACTTTGAGGTCCGCGCTTCTAGGCGAACCGCTCAAACAGGACATTTCCCCCACGATCACGTCTTCAGAAGTCACCTCGACCTCAAAAATAACCTCTTTGCGAGACTTGCCCATCCAAGCACTAAAGGTACCCTTCGCCCCTGGAAGCTCAGGCTTGAACACCGTAGTGAGATAGCGCCCAGAGCGCATAATAAACGCAGTATTACCTGCTTCCCCCTGCTGCATGAGCATGCTTCCTGCACGAACTCTGCGGCGCATCACCAACCCCTCCTGCCAGAGCAAAAACTTGGGCGGAATCCCAAAAAAGAGGGGATCCTTGAGCAGTTCAGCAGCCGAAATTTTCTCCGCAGCGCCGTGTTTAGTCGCCGGCTTCACGGCGGTCACAGGATTGAAGGTAATGGCGCTAGTGGGGCACGAAATCATGCATTCCCCACACTGCACACAGTCGCTCTCGCCCATGGGTTCATCCAAGTCGAAGCCGATTGAGGCTTGAGCCCCCTTCCCTGTGCGCCCGATAATGTTGTTGCCCTTCACCTCGTTGCACGCGCGTACGCAACGATCGCAAAGCACGCAAGCACTGTGGTCGGTCACAAACACAGGGGACGAGGTGTCCAACCGCTGTCTGTGCGCGATGGCCTCGGGCTGTAACGGCGCGAAAACGTCGAGTTTGAGGCGCGAGGGGTCGGCGCCGCAGCGGTCTACCAAACGGCCCAATTCGTTAAACGGAGCCAGTTCCCTGTCGAGTTCAGCGCGTGGAGCCGGCTTAAGATGATCCACCGCGAGCAACTCCGTAAGGGTACGCACCGATTTGCGCACCCGTTCCCCATCGGCACCGGGGTCCTCCATGGTAAACACCTCCATGCCCTCCTTGACTTGATGCTGACAGGCAGGGAGCAACTTTCGCTCCGCCGCGCGCTTCCCACGTTTTTGCCCGTAAATTTGCACCACACAAAGCCGGCACACCGCCACGGGCTTCATGTGCGCCTGATGACACAACACTGGGATGGGGATTTTGACCTCGTCCCCGGGTTGCTTCACGTAAAGCTTGGTGGCGGCGTCGTAAATGGTGGTGTAGCGAGGAGTGGTGCGGCCCTCGAGGTCCAGGATGATGTTTCCATTGGCGTCCTTGGAGGGCTCGGCCATGGGAACAGTAACGGTTTGACCGTCGATTTGCAGGGTGACGCTCCTGCTGTAATCCCGCTCCACAGGCGCGTCTAGACGCACCAACTGGCCGTTGATATCGCGGCTAAATAGGCCCTCGTCGTCGTCTTCGCGAAGCAGATGGGCGCCGGGTTCGTTATTCGGTAGCATGAAAAGGCCTCCTAAGAGTTAATTTGCGGGCTCGCCTTGGGTGCAGTGAGGTGTTTGGCAACGTCTGCTGGAAAAAAGTTTATCAACGTCCGCAAAGGCGCAGGGACCGACCTGCCCAACCCACAGATCGAAGACATCTCGATCGCCCCAAGCAGATCTTTCATCATGGGCACCAACTCCTCTTTCCAAGTCGTGGCGTCAATTTTTCCGGCCAACAAACTGGCGGCTAGAGAAGTCATTTTCTGCGACCCCAAGCGGCAAGGCACGCACTTACCGCAGGATTCGTTGCGGTAAAACTCCATGGAATAAAGAGCCTGCTCAGCCATGTCGCGGCCCTCCGCGTAAACCACAAGTCCCGCGCCCAAGGCTTGGGTCGGGCTCAACGCTCGGAACAAGTTGAGTTCCAATTCCAAATCAAGAATATCGATTTCTGGGGAAGCCGGATCAATCCCGCGACGGCCAGCCAGCGCAATCCAAGCCTTGTTGTTGACGTGATCCCTAGGCAAACCGGCACCTGCTTTGAGTTTGGCCGGCAAAAAGCCGCCCGAGGGACCAGAGGGCGCGAACGCTTTCATGGGCAGGTCATTCACGATCCCCCCGCAGTAGTTTTCTCCGTAAACGAGCTCACGCAACGTCATGCCCATGGGCACTTCGTACACACCCGGTTTTTTGACATCGCCTGAAATCGAGAAAAAACGCCGCCCCTTCCAACCGTTGACCCCGAGGCCCGCGTAAGTGGCACCGCTTCGCAAAAAGATGTAAGGCATCCACGCGTAGGTTTCCACGTTGCTGACAATCGTAGGGAGATCTTGTAACCCGTTGGTTTCAAGTTTCGGCGGCATGTTTCTGGGTTCGCCGCGCCGATCGGACATCGCCTCAATTAAGGCGCTCTGTTCCCCGCAAATATAGCCTCCCGGACTCACAAAAACGCTCACAGGAAACGGCCGACCCAAAACCGGAGCATCGCTCCCACACATCCCAAGCTCCTCCGCACGAAGAATCTCAGCGCGACAAGCCTCAATTTGTTCGGTGTATTCGTGGCGGATATAAATGAAGCCTTGAGAAGCGCCGGTCACGAGTCCGGCCATAATAACGGCCTCGACCACAAGATGAGGCGTGCGCAGCAAAATCTCCCTGTCCTTGAAAGTGCCCGGCTCACTCTCGTCCCCATTGACCACCACAAACGCCCGAACGTCAGTCCCACGAACGCGCGCAGTGCGCACAGCGTCACGAACATCCCGCAACTTCTGCGATACGGGGATTCCAGCGCCACCCATGCCGCGCAAATCTGCCGCCTCAAACTCCGTCAAAATTGCTTCAGACCAACCGCCCAACTCTTTGCTCTTCGCCCAATCGGAGTCGGACTGCCACGCCAGAACCGCTCGGTCGACTTCCGCATCCTCTTGATTGGCGACCTTGTCCTCTCCGACCGCTTTCTGGCGGAAAGCCTCCAGTTGATGCGGTCCGAGATGAAACTTCTCTGCGGCGAGCTTGGATGCCGCCAAAATTGAATCGTTTCGAGCGATCACAACTTTGCTAACCGCCGCGTAGTCGCAAGGTTTGCCTTCGTAAGGATCCGCCTGAAAAGTCGGCGAGCTTGCAGCGTCACGTGCATCGCTGTCATGGGCGGCTCGGGAACCTTGCAAAGCAGCTCGCACGACGCCCTCCAGTTCAGTGCCACTACGCCCAAGATGGTAGGACTCGTGCTCGTCACCCGCCGTCGAAAGACACGCGGCGGGGGCCCGGTCACAGCGGCCTAAACACGAAACGCCGTGCACCTCCACTCCTTCTGGGAAAGCGCGTTTCAGCGCATCGGTCGTTTGGCGGGATCCGGCCATTTGACAAGCCATATCCCGACACACATGAACACTCACCTTCGCAGGGGCTTTAAATCGGAAATGGGGGAAAAAACTCCCGACCGCCTGTAAACGCGCCATCGGAATGCCGCTTTGCTGGGAAAACTGTTCCATGGCAGCACTCTGCAGGTATCCAAACTGATGCTGGATGCGATGCAACGCTGGGACAACTACCGGGGCGTAAGGAGGCTGGGGCGCCGAAGCACTCATGGTTTCGATGGGACAGGGGTGGTAGGAGAGGCCGGATGAACCGCCGCCTCTAAAACAGGAGGCGTGAAGGAGCTGTGGAAGTGATGGCAGTTCTGGCAAGAGAACTTCACTCCCTCTTTTCCGGTGCTGGTGAGAGGCTGGTGACACTCTACGCAAGACTGCTGGGTGGGCAGCAAAATATCACTGGTCAGCGTGCTCTTCAACGCTGCGCCATGGCAGTCCGTGCAGGCGGATTGCTTGTGGGGTTGGTGATTGAATGCGCCCTTCGCAAGCCAACGCGTAGGAGTAAGCGGCGGTTGCACTTCAGGGGACGAACCGGCGTCACCACCCGTGACGGTGTGGCACTTGGCGCACTCCGTCAAAAACTTGGGCTTTCCAGAGCGCATCAGGAGTTCGCCGCCCAAATCCTGTGGATCACCCTGCAGGAACACGCGCTTTACCATATCATCAACCGAAAATAGCCCTCTTCGCTGCAAGGCCTCCCGCTCCTCCTTGACCCTGAGGGAAACCGCCACAGGCTCGCTCACTCCCGAGGCTCGGACACTGGATTCGATAGAAGAGTCTAATCCAGCGAGGAACAGCTTAACGGTTCTAGAGTCCCCGTGGGGAATATGCAGATCGGGAAGTGACTGCTGAATTTGAAGTGAGTGGCACTCTTGGCAGTGCTTTTCATAACGCACCGGCTGATAGAATACGCCGTTGGCATCCGGTTGGTGACAAGAGGCGCAATCCAACTTCGCATTGTTGAGCTTAGGAATGTCGCCCCGAAAATGCCGCGCATGATTGAACTTGAGATCGGAGGGATCGCGAGCTTCGGGGCTTTCATAACCAAAACTAGGGTGCCCATGGGCGAAGCTTGCAAAGGCGGCCAACGACTCAGGAGCACGTGCAGAGGGAAGAAAAAGACGTAGTCCCTCACCAAGGTCGACAGTTTGCCCCCCCGACACAGCGGAGGTGGTTGCGCTAGAAGGTGTCCGCTTGGGCAACGTGCGGGAGTCGTGGAGGCGCGTGAGAGAACCGTGGCAGTCGGTGCAACTCTGGTTGGAGGGAAGTGCCATCCGGTGAGGGCCGGCGTGTTCCCGGTGGCAACTCGCGCAAGAAGACGCATGAACCAGCCCTTGAGAGGCTTGGTTGAACCCCACGGTCATGATCTGGGGAGCGTGCAAACCCGTGCCGGGGTGGCACGTCATACACGCAGCATCCATGGCTTCCAAGGAACTCATGGACGCAAGCTTTGTTATATTTTCGAACAAATCCGCACCCAACGACTCCCCAGAACCTGTGTGACACGTCTCACAGCGGTCCACTAAATGAGCATGATTTTGAGAAAGTGGGCCGGGACTGAACTTTTTTGGAGACCCCCATTTGCCAGAAATAAAGACGCCGAGCGCACACAGCGCCACAACGAGGCTGAAACACAAAAACCGGAGACGGCGCCAATAATGAGGCCGCCTGAAGTACCCCAAATTACCGGCGTACCCCTTGGAAATATTTTTCTGAGAATCAGGATTTTCTGGCATGATCTTCAGGGAGTTTGCGTGACCAGAAAACGGATTCCCGCCCAAGCGTGCCAAATTGTCACAATTATCAGAACCAGCGAGGTGGGAACGTGCACCAAAAGCCAGCCGTGAAGCCAATGCTGAAACCTCGTTTGCAAGTCCGTTAGCCGTCGACTCTCACACCAGGCTTCGATCTCATCCACCCGAGGACGCCATTCAGGATGAACGTTCACCCTCAAAATTTTGAACATCTCAGCCGCCAACTGAGCGTTCCCAAGATGCAGATTACGCACCCCTTTCTTCACCGAGAGAAACGGCAGGCATTCGTCATCTAAAAAACGCCCAAGAATCTGAGGTGAAGTGTCGCCACTCAAACCGAGAGCATTGGTCTCCGCCACTTGAGTGCGCAATTCGGTCGCGGCACGCAAAAGCGATTCCCGAACAAAAGGAATTTGTTCAAATACCACCTCCCGAGGAAGATGCTCACGCATAATCGAGGGCAAAAAATGTTGTAAAATCACCCCAAAAATTCCGCTTACCATCACCAATGTGTAAAGCGCCAACAACCCCATGGTGTGCGGCCCTCCTATCCGAAAGCCCGAATGCAACACCACCAGAGGGATCGTCAAAACGGTCAGCCACAAATGGGCCTTCAGCCACGTTTGTACACTGCCAATGGGCCACAACCGCTTCTTCTTGCGCACCCCCAGCGCCGCCGCAAACAGAAAAATCCCTAAAGCCACGATGCCGAACAACAGTCCAAGAGGTGTTCCTCCGTAGTTTGCGCGGAGGGGTGGAACAGGGCCCAAAACAGCGGGAAACTTTACACCGCGTGGCAAAAATTCGGGATGCAAGTTTAATGAATAGGAGATCGCTGCAATAACAGTTAATGCAGTAACTAACAAAATCCAAGGTAAGTGCGAACGATCAATCCTCATACGCGAACAACTGCGGAAACTAAAAGTCAGTCCGCGAACACAGGGGTGGCTCTTGGATGGTTGACTTGTAAACAGGGAAAATGGTTGGTTGTAAAAAACATTTTCTTATTAAACGTTTGTTCATTCAGTATCTTTCTCTGAGAAATCTATCATTCGACGCACGTCACTTCCTGTCAGACTTCTCTGCGCTCACTTTTGAAAGTACTTCCCCCTTTGAGCGACCGTTTACTCCGCTAACACTTCGCTAATGCAAATTTAGAAATGAAAGTACCCAAAACCCTTCTTCTTATCTCGCTTACGTGCTTGGTTTTGCCGACTTTCGCCGCAGATTCCGGCAACCCTGCCCAAAGCGGAAAATTCACAGGCACTCAGTCCTGCGGCACTACCGGGTGCCACGGCGGCGGCACCATTCATAACGAATCAATCATTTTTGAGCGGAAGGATCCCCATGGTGTCGCCTACGGGATTCTCGGTAAAGGAACCTCCCTGCGCATCGCGGAGGCCCTCGGCATCAAGGGGGACCCGGCAAAAGACATCCAGTGTAACGTCTGCCACGCTCCCATGCAGGGGGTAGACGCCGAATTCTTCGTCAAAGGCCTCAAGCCCGACCGGGGCGTGGGATGCGAATCGTGTCACGGTGCGGCTGAAAACTGGCTGAGGTTCCACACCCGTCCAGACGTTGATTTTCAACAGATTATCGCCGCTGGGATGCGCGATCTCAATGACATTTACGGGCGTGCCAACTCGTGCGTTGGCTGTCATCTCAATCTGGACGAGTCACTGCGCAAAGCGGGGCATCCCGAGCTGTTTTTCGAACTCGACGGCCAGTGTGCCGCCCAACCACCGCACTACCGCGACGCCCGTCCCTCGCTGGGGCCTCGCTCTTGGCTCACAGGCCAGGCAGCTGCTCTTCGGGAAATGAGCTGGAAACTTTCACTTAAAGGGGACGAAAACTTTCTCCCTCGCTGGAAAGCTCTGGTGTGGCTGCTACAAAAAACCGAACTTGGCCGACAGGAACTCCCTGCAACTGAGGACTTCGCCGCCATGCAAAAGGCAGCTGACGGCTTGGCTCGGAAAGCCGCCCCAAAATTGTGGTCCACCCCCGCAGTGCAAACCCAACTCCAAGAATTCTCAGCGCTTCACACCGAGTTTGAAGTCCAAAATTCCGACAAAGCCCTCCTCCAACGAAAGGCGGAAGTCTTAGTGCCCGCCCTCGATCGACTATGGCGCGAACTCCGCAAAACTGGCATCGCTCAATCGGAGTGCGAAACCTCCATCCAAACCCTTCATCTTCTGGCGATGGACCACGAAGACTTCGATCCCGCTAAGTTCTCAACCGCGCTGGGTAAACTGAAAGTCTCGCTGACCAACCTAAGCGCGGCAGACAGCAAGAAAAAATAACGCGCCATCCTTCAAGGTGCGGCTTCTTAGGCTGGGAAGTTTCCGAACCGTTTAACATCCTAAACGGTAACGCCCTCCGCGCCTGCTACTGAATCTATTTACTGCGGGTTACGCGGGAACTTCACGTAAGGAAGGCGCGCTCCCCGGTAAACAAGAGTGTCGGACCGGATTGCATCGGCTGCCAAAAAGTTGGCGGTTCCGCTCGCACAAATCATGTCATCCTGATCCACGCCATCGCCTGAAACACCGATGGCTCCGATCAATTCTCCATTTCGATACAAGGGCAGACCACCAGGGAAGATGGTCATTCCATTGGGAAGATTCGTGTTGCCGGGATAAGTTAATGGCGCTGAGGACGACAAGGGAGACGTTTTCAAAGAAACCGCCTCTTGAAGTCCGAAAAACGGTCCCCATGCCCGACCATCTATGCCCGGTGGATAAAAGCGTTGGGCAAGGAAGCCCACGGCCCGAGTGCTCATCGCAGTGGTCTTATTCGAGAAAAACACGGCGGTACGGGCCTTCTGCGCACTCACATCCCAACTAAACATAGTCGCCTCCCCGACCCTGAAGACGCCAAGTACAGCGGGGGGCTCGCCGTCGCTGTTTGGATTGTTCACCACGGTGATGAATGTTTTGGCGCGCGTCCCCAAGGGCAATCTGATTCCCGCGCGAATGATGCTACAACGCTGCGCGGCGAGCGTAAGGATACTGGTCACTTCCGCCGCCGTAAGCCGCGCGGCAGCTCCTGCCCCAATAGTTCCCGGAAGTGGATCGGCCTGAATGAGCTGACGAGTCTCCCCCGCAACCCCTCCAAGACTGCTTGGTCCGAGGGTGCTGAAGTCATAACTAGCTGGAGAACCCTGAGGAGTGTAGACGAAGCTGTCGACAGGATCCGTGACCACGCTTCCTACTGCCGGAAATGGAAGAGGAGACGGAGGCTCGGGCAATTTAGAAATATTGCCGATCACATAAGGCACACGGATTCCACCGAGGAGCACATTCGTCGCCAAGATTTTAGTTGAAGGCCGAAACCCACTTTGGGCGGCAAGGGCCACATTTTCATCGGTATCCGCGGGCACTTTGAAGCCAGCCGTGGAATTTGTTGGAGGGGTGCTACTGAGCAAAAAGGCAGCTGGACTCAGATTTGAAGGGCTTGAATCGCCCGTCACCCCGACTCCGCCCACCAGTTCTCCGTTAATGTACAGAGGAACGCCTCCGGGCGAATCATCAAGCGAGGTGAACGGTACGGCTGGGGTTCTGGCTCCAGGCGACCCGACGACGCCTGCTGAACCATTAAATCCTGCGGGGATCCTCTTGAAGCGATTGACGTCAGAAAAAAAGAGGTTCGAAAAACCCACTCCTACCAGAGGACCCGGAGGAGAGTTTCGTATCCCCGGAGGAAAATGCTGCTGGATGATGTACCCTGCGGTGCGCGAGGTGAATGCATTTTCGTTGCTGCTCAAAAATGCGGCCGTCCCCGCTCTGGAAACAGCAGAGGCGATCACTCCCTGAGCTGGCGCGGTGGTGCCAACATTACGCACGCCCAGTACAAAGCCCTCGCGATCCACCACAGCCACCACAGACTGGGAACTATACTTGGAAGCGTAAGCCGCCCCCTGATCAAGGATCCGGATCACGTCCGGCCCGCTCAACGACTGGGCCGCCGATGCATCGCAAGTCAAAGCGCCCAACAGTACAAAAGCAGCTTTGGAGATTTGCTCGCCGAGAGAGCTTGAAAAATTTCGAATCGCATCTGGCATGGTGTTTTTTTGCCCTAATTATCTTCTGCTTCAAGCACCAAACCGCTACACGCTTTCCGGACAATCGGCCGAATCGAACGGCTAAGGTGAAAATGAGCCCACCCACCCACCCGAAATTCTTCACATTAAAACGCCTCATCGCGCTCAGTTGCGTCGCTTGGGCAGCGGCGTCGCCTGCTGGAGATTCACAGGGGGTGGGTGCAGGAAAGCAATCGAAGCTGCCCCCTGTTTTCAACCCTGATCCCGGCGCGTGGGCCACGCCCTCCTCTCAAACTGTCGCAGACACCGTATCCCCGCCGCCTCTTGCCGAGGCCATTAGAACGCTCGGACGCCTAACTCCTATCGACATTGCTCGCGAACCGCTCGCCGCCAAGGAGCGAGCCCCTGGCGAATTTGCGGCGCACGACTATCCCTTGGCGAAAGACGGGCGTGGTTTGCTGAATTTAAGCACCGCCGTTCCTAATCGCTGGGCGGTGCCTCTCCCGCACTGGCAGCGTTATTTAGATCCCAGCATTGAAACGCCTTACTTGCAGGAAAAAACAAGACTCTGGCACCCCTACCAGCAAAGCCGTCTCAAGGGAGATGTGCCAATTTTTGGACAGGATATTTTCACCAATATATCAGCGAAGAGCTTCACGTTTTCTGAGTTCCGTAGTCTTCCAGTTCCTAGCGGGGTCAGCACTGTCAGCCCAGGTCGATCCGAGTTTTTTGGGAATGGCAATCAATCTCTGATTTCCACCGACACTTCCGTAGCCATCGATATCTTCAAGGGGGAAACCTCCTTCAAACCTGTTACTTGGCTTCTGCGCCTCAACGCAGTCCAAAACAATAACTGGGTCCGCACCCGCGAAAACAACCTCCTCAACCCCGACCCTCGGGGCAGCGACTTCCAAGACACAACCAGAGCTCCGAATACCACGGGTTTCGGATCCTTCTCGGGGAGCACGGGTAGCTTTAACCCAACCATCACCGCAGGGTCCTTCGGAAGCACGCTCAATCCAGCCAGTTCCGGCACATCGGGAAACGTTTTAGACCAACTCAAGAACCAAGGGGCGACCCCTGCCTCGAGCAACCAGACCCGCTACACTTATCGGCAAAAAGATAAGCTTTCCCTCCAAGAGGCCTTCTTGGAAATCCATCTGCGCGACCTATCAGATAACTACGATTTCATCAGCAGCCGGTTCGGTATCCAGCCCTTTTCCTCCGACTTCCGCGGGTTCGTCTTCTCAGACAGCAACCTTGGTGCGCGGATCTTCGGCAACGCCTCCAACAACAAGTCTCAATATAACCTGTTGTATTTTAAAATGCGGGAGAAGGACACCTACTCCGAGCTCAACACCTTCGACTCCAGACAACAGCAGGTTTTTATCGCCAACGTCTATCGCCAGGACTTCCTCACCAAAGGTTACACCGCCCAACTCAGCTTACACGCTAACCTAGACGGAGACAGCACCAAATACGACCGCAACGGGTTCCTAGTGCGCCCCGCCCCCCTAGGCACCGTCCCACAAAATGAGGCTGACGGCTCTCCCCTAGGACACGATCTACAATCCTACTACCTCGGCTGGGCTGGGGACGGGCACATTGGAAAACTCAACATCAACCACGCCTTTTACCAAGCCTTGGGCCGCGACGAATTTAACCAACTCGCTGGACGCAGCGTTTCCATCAACGCTCAGATGGCCGCCCTTGAACTGAGCGTCGACAGAGACTGGGTGCGCTGGAAATTTTCCGGCTTCTACGCAAGCGGCGATTCCAACCCCACCGATGGCGTTGCCCGAGGCTTCGACTCAATTATAGACAACCCCGTCTTTTTTGGTGGCCCCTTCAGCTGGTACGCGCGCGAAGGTATAAGCCTGCCGGGTACTGGAGTCAACCTCAAGGAGCGCAACTCTTTAGTACCCAGCCTGCGCACCAGCAAAACACAAGGCCAGTCCAACTTCGTCAACCCCGGAGTCTGGATCATTGGCGCGGGCACCGATGTGGACGTCACCCCAAAACTCAGGGCTTTTGGCAACCTCAACTACGTCCATCTTGCGGAAACCGCTGCCGTCAAATACGCCCTGCAAACCGACAAGGCACGCTCCGATCTGGGTGTGGACGCCAGCGTGGGAGTCAAATACCGACCATTTTTAACCGAAAACGTGATCGTCTCATTCGGAGTCGGCCTCTTTTTCCCAGGCGGCGGTTACCGAGACTTGTACCGGCAAAACACTGTGCAAGTTCCCGGCTACGACTCGGGCTCAGGTAAGGTGGACCCCTGCCTTTACAACGCCCTTTTGACCCTGACGCTTAATTACTAATTTCAATGAGCCTTTTTCGTCCTCTTGTTAGAAAAAAAGTGCTGGGTCTCCTGCTGCCGCTTTTGGTGCTGCTCGTTGGTGGTTGGCGCGTGCTAGCACAATCTTCCACTACCCCCGGCGCAGGTCCCGCAATCGCTGCGCCCGCCGCGCCTCCGAACTCCCCAATTTCCTCTCTATTTCGCGCCACTGAAGCCGCTCCCAAGTCTCGCGCTTATTACGCTCCAGCAACCTCTGTAAGCACCTCTCAGGAGCCAACCAAGCCCTCTCCTACACCTCCTTCCCAGAAAGAACCTCCTGCCCGTGGATCCGCCAGCGGCGCCCACGGTCCCGCCATTTCCGGCAAGACGCCTCCAGTGCACGCAGGTCCACGCCCACCCAAGAACTGGATTGACCAAAGCCAAGACGAAGCCAAACGCAAAAGTGCCGGTTGCGTAGAGTGCCACACGCAAACCGACGCCCACACCATGCACGCCTCGCCCAATGTGGTTTTGGGTTGCACAGACTGTCACGGTGGCGACCCCCGCAAAGGTCTCACCATCGTCGACGCCCATGTTCATCCGCGGCATCCTGAATTTTGGAAAGGTTCAGCCAACCCGCCCAACTCCCATGTCGCGCTAAATCACGAGTCTCCAGAGTTTATCCGCTTCATGAACCCCGGCGACCTGCGAGTGGCCAAAGAGGCCTGCGGCCTTTGCCACGGAGACATCGTCGACCGCGTCTCCAACTCCATGATGAACCACGGCGGGATGCTCTGGAACGCAGCCGCTTACAACAACGGCGCCATCAACATCAAGGACGCTGTCGTCGGCCAAGCCTACGGCGCGGATGGAGTGCCTCTCACCCTTAATAACCCCTTCGTCCCCACTGAAGAAGAAACACGTACGCTGGGTATCCTTCCATCTCTAAGCCCCCTGCCCCGCTTTAACATCTCGCAACCGGGCAACTTGTTCCGTATTTTTGAAAAAGGCGGCAGCGACCAGCTCACCCTCGGTATCCCCACCCTCGATGAGCCCCCCGGCAAACCTGAACGACGCCTCTCCCAACGCGGCCTTGGCACACTCAACCGCATCGACCCCGTCTTTTTGGGCGCCCAAAAAACTAGGCTCCACGACCCTTTGCTCGGCTTTCTAGGCTCCAACGACCGGCCCGGCGATTACCGCTCCAGCGGTTGCACCGCCTGCCATGTCGTCTACGCCAACGACCGCTCCCCAAGCAATTCAGGCTGGTGGAGTAAATACGGTAACCAAGGACTCAGTTTTTCCAAGGATCCCACGATCCCGAAAAATGAAAGAGGCCACCCGATTGTTCACCAGTTTACCCGCGCGGTGCCATCAAGCATGTGTATGAACTGCCATATGCATCAGGGCAATGCGTTCGTTAACCCCTACCTCGGCTACACTTGGTGGGATCAGGAAACCGACGGCGAATTCATGTATCCCAAAAAGCAGAAGGACCCTTCCGAAGAAGAAATGGCGAAGGCTGCTGTCAGTGCTCCGGAAGCAGCGTCGGTTCGCGGGCTTTGGGGAGATTTGGACTTTCTGGAAAAAGTGGCGGAACTCAACCCAAAGCTCAAACACACACAGTTCGCGGACTACCATGGCCACGGCTGGGTGTTCAGGGCGATTTTCAAGCAGGACCGCAAGGGCAACCGCCTTGATCTCGACGATAAAATCGTGGCGCATTCCGACTTCAAACGCGCAGTGCACCTTAAGGACATCCATCTCGCCAAGGGGATGCAATGCGCGGACTGCCATTTCAACGTGGACGTCCACGGCAACGGCCTTCTTTATGGCGAAGTGCGTAATGCCGAGACTATTGAGTGCATCGACTGCCACGGCACAGTCTCGGAGCGCCCGCGCAAAATCGTCGATGGGCGCATCACCATGCCGACCTCCGGCGCCAGCGGCGAGACCACCCCTGAGGACCGGCGCACGATCAAACCGGTGGACCTCATGACCACCAAAACCTCGTGGCGGCCCCGCTTCGAGTGGGAAGGCGACAAGCTTTTCCAAAACTCTACCATGTCAGCCGACATTCGCTGGGAAGTCCCGCAAACCGTCGACGTCATCGACCCCAACTCGCCCCGCTACAACGCCAAGGCGCGTTACGCCAAAACCATCGAGCGCGACGGCCAGACTTGGGGAGCCGAGACCTCGAGTGCCGATGCCTGCGCCCGCATGGCGCACAACAACAAGTCCATGGACTGCCAGATTTGCCACTCCTCCTGGGCCACGAGTTGCTTCGGCTGTCACCTGCCCATGAAGGCCAACACGCGCACCCCCCAGAACAAGTACGAAGGCGCCGTGGATCGCAATTTCATCACCTACAACCCGCAGGTCGTCCGAGACGACGTCTTTATGCTGGGACTCGATGGAACTGTTAAAAAGAACCGCCTCGCCGTCATTCGCTCCTCCAGCGCCGTGATCGTGGGCTCCCAGAACAACAATCGGGAATGGGTCTACTCTCAACAGCAGACCGTCAGCGCCGAGGGTTACAGCGGACAAGCCTTTAACCCGCACTTCGCCCACACCACCAGCGGTAAAGGCACCACAAAAAACTGCACAGACTGTCACCTGTCCAAAGCGGGCGACAATAACGCCTGGATGACCCAGCTCCTCGGATTCGGCACTGGAACAGTCAACTTCTTCGGCCGCTACGCTTATGTGGGCGGAGAAAAGGCCGTCCATGGAGTAGTTTGGACTGAACAGGACGAACCGCAGAGCGCCATTGGCAGCTCCTTCCAGAAACTCGCTTACCCTCGCAATTTTGAAGAGCACCTCGCTAGGGGCAGGCGCTTGGAAGAAGGTTACGAGCATCACGCGCACACCATCAACGACCTCACCCTACGGGGCGAATACCTCTACACCGCCAACGGACTGGGAGGTTTGGAAGTCTTCGATGTCGCCAATATTGATAACAAGGGGTTCAGCGAGCGCATCACCAGTTCGCCTGTCTCCCCCTTGGGCGGTCAGCGCACCGTAGTACGCTCCAAGTTCGCCACATCCGTCGCTTTGCCCAGCACCCTGATGATCGATCCGGAACGCACTCGGCTCCCGCGCAACGAGGAAACTCCGATCCACCCCTCGTACAGCTTTGTTTACGTCACAGACCGCGAAGAAGGACTTATCGTCGTGAAGGCAAGCGCCTTATTCGACGGTGATCCTAAGAACAACTTCCTCTCCCGGAGCAAACTTAAGGACACCTCTGGCAAATCGATCGGCAATCATTTCAACCCCAATGGAGTACTCTCGGGCGCCGAATATGGCCTCTGCGCTGGGCATCGCCTTTACGTCTGCACCAAACGCGGTCTCGCTGTGGTAGATCTCAACGAACCGGAACGCCCGCGCCTCGTTGGGGAACTCGCTGATGGCTCCCTGCGCAACCCCAAGGCGATCGCCATTCAATTTCAGTACGCTTTTGTGACGGACGACGACGGGCTCAAAGTCATCAGTCTGGAAGATCCCGAGCATCCAAAGCTCCTCCCCAAAGCCACCGTCGCTTTGAAACACGCCCACAAACTCTACGTAGCGCGCACCTACGTCTACGTGGCTAACGGCCCAGAAGGGATCGCGATCGTTAACATCGAAAAGCCCGCCCGCCCTAGCCTCGAGCTTATGTACAACGCCGATGGCGCGCTCAACGACACGCACTCCCTCCAAATCGGTTCAATCGCCGCCTCCATGTACGCCTTGGTGGCCGACGGTAAAAACGGATTGCGCGTCCTCCAGCTCATCTCCCCAGACACCGTCGAGGGCGCCGCTGGATTCAGTCCGGCCCCAGCGCCACGTCTCATCGCCACCTATCCCACTCCCACCCCGATGCTCGCTGTGTCTCGAGGCCTCGATCGTGACCGCGTGGTGGATGAAACCGGCAAACAAACCGTCGTTTTCGGCCGACGCGGCGCTAAGCCCTTCGCTCTAGAAGACATGGCCCGCTTCCTAAAACACTCTAACGGCGCCGCCTTCCGGGTCGAGGACGTCACGGGATCGGGAAGCGAAGTGCGCACGAAGTCCGGCAATCCGCTCCCAAAACCGGTTGGGGACCGCTGATTTTTTAACGCGGTGCAATCGGAGGCAGTGAGACGCCTTGACCGACTTCCAAAACAGGTTCTAACGAGGCGTTCTCCAGCTTAAAATCGTCTCCGATAAGCAACTTAAGATTATCCAGAGCGAAGGTCGCGAGCGGATGTACCGCATTGTTAGCAAGTTGAGAAAGCACGGGAAGCGAGATCTCTTTGGGGCGTTCCATCAAATCCGCGAATAAGACACTTAAAACCCGGCCATGTGTCTGTGCATTCGCCAGGATCGGTTGAGCCGCACTCCTCCAATCCGAATTGGACAACCGCTCCATGGCCTGCTCCGTTGCGGTCTCGAGCGCCTCCTCTGGCAAGTAGGCCAGCAAACTCAGAATTGCCTTGGCTGCCGGCGTTCCTTCCCCAGCTCGGGCAATCGTCTCTTTCAATTGCAACTCCCACCCCAGTGGCCCCTTGCTGAAATTCAACTGCGACATCGGGTTGCGCCCTCCAATGGTCTCAGCCGACAATCCCGCCGCCTGATTCCAAGCCTCAAGTCGCGCCGTGCCGGCCTCAACTGCAACCCCGCCAACCATCGCCCGAGACTCGCCGGCAGGCCCCTTCGAATGCAATTCCTCCTCCGAAAGCCCCTCGCCCTTGGCTGCTTCTCCTACAGCGCCCTGTTTACTCTCACCCTTGAAGTCCACCCGCACAAACCAGACAAACGCCGCACCAAACAAGCACAGCCCTGCAATTTTTAGCGGCAGTGAACTCCTCATACGAAAAGACTCTAGGCGGCTTCATACCCAGCGCCGTGCTTGGAAATGCTCCAAGTGCGCAGAAGATTCAAACCCATCCCACCCAATCACCTCAAATAAAAGTCGCCGCCCTCAAAGACGGCGACACACTGCCGCCAGCACAACCGCCAATAAAAAAGACTACTTCGGAAGCGCATCAAATGCCTTCACGACATCCTTGGCATGATCCGTGGTCGAGGCGCTCAACATATTCCACACCACTTTGCCGTCCTTCACCAAAAACGACATCCGCTTGGCGAAACCTCCCATGAAGGGAACCCCAAAGGCTGCTGCGACTTTCCCTTCAGGATCAGCTACCAACGTGAAGGGCAGTTTGTACTTTTCTTCAAACTTCTTCTGCGACTCTGGCTTGTCGCCACTCACTCCCAACACTTGGATACCCTTACCGCTCAACACGCTCCAGTCATCCCGCAGACTGCAAGCCTGCTTGGTGCATCCGGGCGTATCCGCTTTTGGATAAAAATAAACCAGCGTCGTCCCCTTCGCAAAGACGTCCTTAAGGACGACATTCTGCCCATTTTGATCAGAAGCGGTGACGTCGGGAACTGCCGTACCAACAGCCAAGGGGTCCCCTTTGGCTACTAGTATCAGACCGAGAAATGAAACGACCGTGGTGAGAAATTTCTTACACATACAATTTAGCTTGGGTTCAACACTGAATAAGACTGAGTAGCACAGGATCTCTTAGTTGTCAGTTCGTGGAAATGATTCTCTTTATGGTGATGAATCTAAAAGTCTCGATAGAGCATCCCGCTTAACTCATTAAATACTTCAATTCAGCAAGTCTTCCGAGTCAACAATCCACCGCCCTTTTGAAAACAATACGCTCCTTGGCTGCTCTCCGAAGCGCCCTTGAAGGCTCCCAATGCCCCCAGGTGCTTGTCCCCACCATGGGCGCCCTCCACGCAGGACACGCGGCGCTGCTGGTTCGCGCCCGTAAACTCGCCGGTCGCCTCGGCTCAGTCACCGCCTCCATTTTTGTCAACCCTACCCAGTTTGGACCTAACGAAGACCTTTCACGTTACCCGCGCCCATTTGCCAAAGATCAGGCCTTGTGCCGCACCCACGGCGTGAACCTTCTCTTCGCTCCAACCCCAGAAGCACTCTACCCAGACGGCTTTTCCACATGGGTTCACGAAGAATCCGTGGGCCTCGGCCTTTGCGGCGGCACGCGTCCCGGACATTTTCGCGGAGTCTGCACGGTGGTGCTCAAACTGCTGCTGCTCACGCGTGCAACACACGCCGTTTTTGGCCGAAAAGACTTCCAACAATGCGCCGTCATCGCGCGCTTGGTGCGCGACCTCAATCTGCCAGTTAAACTGGACTTCGTGGACACCGTACGCGAGCCCGACGGGTTGGCTCTTTCCTCGCGCAACGCCTACCTGACTCCCGAAGAAAGAAGCGAAGCCCCGCGCATCTACGCTGCATTGGTCGCGGCTCAAGCAGCCGTCGCTCGTGGAGAGAGCACCGCGAGCAGGCTGCGTCGCGCGCTTGAGCGCAGGCTCGCCGCTATCCCCGGGGCGCGCGTGGACTACGTCGCGTTCGTAGACGGCAGCACGCTTCAACCCGTCTCAAAGGTGACAACCGGCTGCGTCGCCGCCGTCGCCGTGTGGTTAGGCAAGACAAGGCTCATTGACAACATCCTCCTATCAGTGGGTTAAATTATCCCATAAACTCCTCCCCTTCTAGCGCTTAAAAATAATCAAAAAAATCACTACAAACCGTCTCGTCCTAACCGCTTGACCCTGCCTGTAGTCCCTCGCTTATACCTGCTCATGCGAATTCAGACTCTCTGGGAAGGCCGCGCTATTTTTGCCGTCCTTATTTTATTGGGCGGGGCCGGTTGGGGCCTGCACTGGCCTTGGCTCATAGCCGTGGCAGTTCTAGGCACCCTCTTCTGCCTCAACTTCTTTCGCGACCCGAACCGCACCGGCTCCACCGATGTGCGCGATATCTTGTCCGCCGCCGACGGTACCGTGACGGAAATTGTCGAAATGGAAGAAACGGAATTCGCCAAAAAGCCGATGAAGCGCATCGGTGTGTTTTTGTCGGTGCTCGACGTTCACACCAACCGCGCGCCAATGGACGGAACGGTGACTTACCTAAATCATTTTCCAGGCACGTATCCCGGACCGTATCTCGACGCTCGGAACAAAGAGTGCTCGAGCAAAAACGAGGCGCAGACCTGGGCGTTTGAGAGTGCGCAGACGGTTTTGGTTGTCCGCCAAATCACCGGTGCCATCGCAAGACGCATCGTGCCATGGCGCAAGGTCGGGGACGCAGTGTTAAAGGGCGAGCGCTTCGGCATGATACGTTTCGGTTCGCGTACGGAAGTCTTTGTACCGCTGGAGGCTGAGGTTATGGTGACACCTGGCCAGAAGGTCAAAGGGGGCGAGACGGTCATAGCAAGACTCCCGTAAACCATCGCACCCCAGACATTTGCCGCTCACCCTCTCCTTTTAGAAACCTTTCCATGGGCGACGACAACAGCGTCAAAATCTACCTCCTGCCCAATCTGATGACGGCGGGCAACCTGTTTTGCGGGTTTGCAGCGTCATTGAAAATAGTAGAGAACGCCACCGTCTACGCGCTTCCCGGTGGCACCCCGGCGGTCATGGCGGCTGACACTCACCAGATTCACTACGCGATCTGGTTAATTCTGGCCTCTTGCATTTTCGACCTTCTCGACGGCCGCTTGGCCCGACTCGGCGGCCATGAAAGTCCCTTTGGGCGCGAGTTTGATTCCCTCGCTGACATCGTCTCCTTCGGCGTCGCTCCCGCGCTGATGGTGTACAAAATCGTGCTCTTCCAATTCCCGCGCACCGGCTGGCTCATTGCCTCCGTGTACCTCGTATGCGGTGCCCTCCGCCTGGCCCGCTTTAACTGCCTGGCCGCCGCAAACTCTGCCGAAGCAAACCGCGAGTTTACTGGGTTCCCCATCCCCGCTGCGGCCGGCCTGATCGCTTCCTTGACGTTATTTATTTTGTTCTTGGACGAGAACGCAACACAGCTTGGAACCAGCAAATGGATCCTTCCACCACTCATGCTATTTCTTGCATGGATGATGTTTAGCAAATTTCGATACCCGAGCTTCAAAGGGCTTTCCTGGCGCTCTACGCGTTCGCTTTCAAAGTTCGTCGGCATTCTGATAGTCGCCGTACTTACTGCACTGAATTTTGAGTGGATGCCTTTCCTGCTCTTTTTAACGTATCTGCTCTACGGATTCCTACGTCCTTTCCTTTCCCGTGAAATGAAGCGCGACATCGAAGAGGACGAGGACGAAGAGGAGGCAAGACTCGCTGTTTTCGGCCAGCCTTCCGACTCGCCGCCTTCGGCTACTGACTCTAAATCTCCGGCGCAGACCAACGAAAAGCCGCAGCACTGAGAGAAGCAGGCAGCCCACCCCTCCGTCCCGCTTTACCGCAATGAGCGACTTCGCGCAAACAGGCGTCATCTGTACCCTGCAGAGGCTCAACGACGTACACCTCGCACCACTGGACCGCGAGTGGCTTCCAGACCGATCAGCGCGGTGTCCCATATCGTTGATTTTGCCCTGCCACGCGCCTGATTTGCAGCAACCGGCACTCCGCCATATTTGCGAGCAACTCACTGGGGCGCAGTGGTTGCAACGCGTTGTCATTCCAATCAACGGCCTCCCTCCTTCAGAGCAAGCCGCGGTACGTTCGCAATTTGCGCAGCAGCTTCCCATCTCGCACACGCTTCTTTTCACAGACGCTCCCCCTCTTAACGACGCCCTAGCTCTCGCCGCCGGACGCCCCAAGGAATTGCTACGCCCAGGAAAAGGTCTCAACGTGTGGGCCGCACTCGGCTGGCTCCACGCCCAACGCATAGGCGGAATCTATGCGCTTCAGGACGCCGATGTCCTTTCTTTCAACCGCCCGACCTTGGCACGTTTGTGCTTTGCTCTCGCCGAGGAAGAGCTCCAATTCGACTTCGCAAAGATGTACTACAGTCGCGTCACAGACCGCCTGTACGGGCGGGTTAGCAGGCTATTTCTCACTCCCCTTTTGCACTCTTTCGTCCGGGTACTGGGGCATCATCCGCTGTTGGATTTTCTACTAGGATTCCGTTATCCGCTGGCCGGGGAATGCGCGTTACGGGCTTCATTGGCTTCCAGTCTTCCGTTCCACGAAGGTTGGTCGCTGGAAATAGGAATGTTATGTGAAGTGTTCCGACGCATTGAACCCGCCCGCGTCTGCCAAGTAGACGGCGGCACAGGCTACGACCACAAGCACCAACCCGCCACAGGGGGGCTGCTGGGAATGTGCGAACAAATCGCTAACACCCTACTGCAACAGCTTGCCATTGAGGGCTGTAATGTCGACCACACCATTCGCGAGACACTCCTGAGAACCCTGCAACGAGAGACCGCACAGGCCGTCAAACGCTCAAACGCCTTGGCGAGACTCAACGGAATAACGTCAAGCCCCTCTCAGGAAATTGCTGACGCACTGCACTTTACGAATACACTACCCACAGGCCCTCTCCCCACGCCGCAGCCGCTGCCATCTTGGGAAACGGTTGAGCGCATGCAACCATCTGCGCTCGAATTACTTTCGAAACACATCAAAATATAAACCACATGATACTGCAAACCATGTGGTGATATTGCGCTTAGAACGCTGAACCCTACCAGTCGGACTCGCCTGCGGCCATGTGCGGCTACGTCCCTCAATCCTTGCGAGAAAGTCCTTTTTAGATTTTCTATTCCTTGCCCATGCATCTCAGCCGATCCTCTTTTCACACCTTCTTATCATGCGTATCGCTAAGCTTCCTGCCCTTATCGATTCAGGCACTCGAGCTCACACTTGCACCCCAAGGTCTGCCCAATGAGTTACAAACTAAAATAGTTGAAGTCCGAAAAAAACGAGCAGAAGGAGACCTCTCCCCAGCAAAGATTATCATCGAAGACGGCATCTACCGATTCGATGCACCGATTGTTTTAGAACCCTCAGACTCCAATATCGCCTTTGTCGCAAAGCAAGGAGCGAACCCTATTTTTGAAGGAGGTGAGAGAATCTCCGGGTGGAAAGTTGACGCAAGTGGGGCTTGGAGCACTCAAATTGATCCGGCTTGGAAATTTGAGGCACTTTGGGTGAATGGCAAACGCGCCACACGCGCCCGCACTCCCAACAAGGGCTTTTTCCAAGCCACTTCCCAGCCTACCGCCCCCGTCGAAAACATTCCCCTCGCGGGCGATCCCCAGAAAACGCTCATTGCGATCGCGCCTGAAAATGCAGCCTCTCTCGGCTCTCTATCGCCTGAAGAACAAACTGAGGTGCAGGCACTAATCTATCATTCTTGGGATGTGTCGCGCCTGCGTGTTGCCGGCGTTCAAGCCTCCGATGGCAAAATGCAATTCACTGGAAGCGGGCGCGAATTTTTTTCGAGCGAAGCAGCGCCTCGATTGCGGCTGGAGAACTATCTGGGAGCGATGGATGAACCCGGAGAATGGTTCCTGGAAAAAAGCGGCGTCCTCCATTACTTGCCGCACCCGGGCGAAACCCCAGAGAACTCTGCCATCACAGCCCCCAAAGCGACGCAATGGATTGTGCTTAAGGGAGAAGTTGAAAAAGGAATATTCGTGGAGAACGTCCGTTTCAGTGGGCTTAAATTCCAGTTTCAGCAGTGGATAACGCCCAAAGCGGGAATTCATGCCGGTCAGATAGAGGCCGGCTTGCCGCTTCCCGCAATTGAGGGCAACGGAGTCCGCAATTTGAATTTTGAAAACTGTAAGTTCCAGCACACCGCGACGCATGCAATTTGGCTACGCAGCGGCTGTTCAGACGCGCGTGTTTCTCACTGCCTTTTTCAAGACCTCGGCGCTGGCGGCATCTACGTCGGCGATCCCGCAGCTTCTAAAAACGACAAAAAACACACGCACCATGTGAAGGTTGAGAACTGCATTTTCCGTGAGGGGGGACGCCTGTTTCCCGCAGGAGCGGGCGTCTCACTATTTCACGCGAGCGACTGTACCATTAGCCACTGCGATATCGGGGACTTTTACTATAGTGCAGTAAGCGTCGGCTGGACATGGGGTTACAAACCTACTGCAGCAGGACGTAATACCGTTGAGTTTTGTCATTTGCACCATCTCGGTTGGGGCGAGCTCAGTGATCTCGGGGCGGTATACACCCTCGGACAGCAGCTCGGAACTGTCATTCGCAACAACCATATTCACGATATCGGCTGCGCGAGTTACGGAGGATGGGGCATGTACAACGACGAAGGCAGCACTGGCGTTTTGTGGGAAAATAATCTCGTGCACGACACCCAGACGGCGGGCTACCACCAGCACTACGGGCGCGGAAATATCGTCCGCAACAACATCCTCGCCTTTGGAAAAGAGGAACACCTGCGCCGATCAAAACCTGAGGACATGCTCGCCTTCGCGTTCGTGCGAAACATCGTCCTCATGGGCGAAGGAAAACTCCTCACACAACTCGACAAGAACTGGCACGACGGCCGCGTATTCATGGCGGACAACGTTTATTGGCATCCCAAAGGTGCCCCCAACGATTTCGCGGGCAAAACGTGGGCGGAATGGCAAGCTGCTGGCAACGATGTTTGTAGCGTCTTGGCGGACCCACTCTTTCGCGATCCCAGAAATGGAGACTGGACTCTAAGCTCAAATTCCCCCGCTTTGAAACTCGGTTTTCAACCATTCAATTGGAAGGCCGCTGGTGTGGAGGGTGATGTGAATTGGAAAGAAATAGCAAGCGCGCCTCTGCCACCTATGGTGTACGGCGTAAAGGCGATCCCCTCACCGCTTAAAATAAAACAGGACTTCGAAACGTTCAAAGCCGGCGAACGCATCAATTTAGGACGCAAAAATGCAAACAATCCTGCGCTGTTCGCAGCAAAGGACATTCCAGGTGCAACCGGCCAATGCCTCGAGTTGCGCGATGGACCAGAGCAGTTGCCGGCTTTCGAACCACATTTTTTCTATGATCCCGCTCATTTAGAGGGAGTCACTCGGGTTGCCTTCGACCTGAGAATGGATCCGAAATACCGCCTTCTCCATGAATGGCGGAACAATGAGGTTCCCTACAAGACAAGCGTTTATCTCGGTATAGAAAACGGAGAGATCCGGGTGGCCGGTAAAAAGCTCGCGGACTTTCCACCGCAAACTTGGGTGCACTTTGAAATCCAATCCAACGTGGGCAAAGACTCTGACGGAACTTGGTCCCTGAGCGTGAAGCCGGCGGACGGGCCCGTGCAGAGCTTCGAAAAACTACCCTCTCAAAAAGGCGGAGGCATCGACTTGCGCTGGCTCGGCTTCATCAGCACTGGAACTGTAGAGTCAAAAGCATGGATCGATAACATCGATATTGAAAACCGATAACTCCCTCTTTCAGATCCATTTATCAACCCTACATACCATCAAATCGCTGCTCCCTTGAGCTGTTCTCTTTTCTAGCAGCCTCAAAATCGTTGCGCATTAGGAGGCAAGAAAAACGCACCGATATGGCGTCCCCATTTAGGATCCGCAAGCAGCGCTGACAGCGGGCTTTTGCGCAACCAAGTTTAACTCGCGTAAAAGGTCGCGGTCCTCCTCAACGCCAGGGTTGGCTGCAGTAAGCAATTTATCGCCGTAAAAAATGGAATTCGCCCCCGCAAAGAAAGCGAGTGCCTGCCCCTCTCGCGTCAAACGAGTACGCCCCGCACTGAGACGTACCTTCGCCTTGGGCAGCGCGATCCGCGTGGTTGCGATTAGACGCACGAGCTCAAACACCTCAATTGGAGGCTGTTCTTCTAATGGAGTTCCTGCCATTGGCATCAGGCAATTAATCGGCACGCTTTCAGGAGCTGGATCAAACGTGGTGAGAACCTGCAACATTTTGAGACGGTCGAGCTCTGTCTCCCCCATCCCGATGATCCCACCACAACACACGTCCATGCCTGCGTCTTGAACGGCGCGAATCGTGTTGAGGCGATCCTGGAACGTGTGAGTGCTCACGACACTGGGGTAATATTCGGGGGAGGTGTCGATGTTATGGTTGTAGGCCTTAACGCCAGCCGCCTTGAGCTTGTGGGCCTCCGAAACTGAAAGCTGCCCCAAGGTCACGCACACCTCCATGCCCAGTTTGCTGACTTCTTCAATAGTTCCAAGTACTTGCTCAAACCTGGAATCCCCCTCCCGCACGCCCTTCCAAGCAGCCCCCATGCAAAAACGTGTCGAGCCGTTCTCACTCGCCCGGCGCGCCACAGCGAGCACATCCTCGGTGGACATCAGCTTTTCCGCCTGCACCCCAGTGCTATAGCGGGCGCTCTGTGCGCAGTAACCGCAGTCCTCAGAACAACCGCCAGTTTTAATCGAAAGCAACGTGCACAGCTGCACTTCGTTACCCGACCAGTGCTCAAGGTAAACCGAACGTGCGCGGCTAATTAAATCAAAAAATGGCGTGGCGTAAATGTCTTGGAGGTCCGAGATCTGCATGCCCCGCTAGAATGAGCTTTGGGCGGGGCTCCAGAAAGCAAAAATATCATGCATCCTCGGAAGACTTTCCGAGTTGGTTTCGGATCCCGTACTTGCGCAACTTCGCGTACAACGTCGGCCGCTGGATTCCCAGCACCTCAGCCGCCCGCTTTTTGTTGCCACGACTTTCCGTAAGTGCCGCTAGAATTGCTTGGCGCTCAGTGGCTTCTAAACTGCCAGAATGATCAATCGGCCCAACCGCTACACGCAGCGCTGGGGAGACCTGGAGCTCTGCTGGCAACTGCTTGAGCCCAATCATATTGGATTCCGCCAAAATTACGGCGTACTCCACCGTGTTCTGCAATTCGCGAATGTTTCCCGGCCAATGGTAGGCATGCAACCGCTCCAAAGCCTCAGGACTCACGCTCGGAGACGTCAATCCATGCCGTTCAGAAAACTGTGCCACGAAGCGTTTCACCAACGCAGGAATGTCCTCCCGCCTCTCCCGAAGCGGAGGAATCTCGATTTGGAACGTGTTTAACCTGTAGTACAAATCTTGCCGAAGCGCGCCCGAGCGTAACGCCTCCGCCACCGGTCGATTCGTCGCCGCCACCAGCCGAAAATCAGCCTTCACCACCCGAGTACTCCCTAAGGGACGGTATTCGCGCTCTTGCAGTACCCGCAGAAACCGAGCCTGTAATTCTGGCGGCATTTCAGCAATTTCATCCAAAAAAAGAGTGCCGCTCTTGGCCTCGGAAAGCATTCCAGGAAAATCGATGACCGCGCCCGTAAATGCACCACGAACATAACCAAAAAGCTCCGCCTCAATCATGTTCGCCGGAAACGCCGCACAATTCAGTTTGATAAACGGCGCAGCGTTTCTGCGACTCCGCGAATGAACCTGAGCGGCGAGCACCTCCTTGCCCACCCCGCTTTCTCCAAGCAAAAGAACGTTCGCGTCTGTCGGGGCCAACCGATCAAGCAAGTCGTCGATCTGACGCATCGGTCGACTTTGGAAAATGGGTTTAGAGCGTTCTTCAACCTCAGCGAGACGCTTGGACAAGTAAGCCCGCTCCTCTCTGAGAACTAAGGTTTCGCGCTGAAGACTCCGTTGCTCGAGAGCCCGCCCCATCAGACTCAAGAGCTCCTCTGCGGCGTAAGGCTTGCTGATAAAATGAAATGCTCCCAGCTTGATCGACTGGGTTGCATTCGCCAGAGAATCATTGGCAGTAAGGATTAACACCTGCACATGCGCGTCCTCGGCGCGCAACTCACGAAGTACATCCAGACCATCCGCGTCTGGAAGACCAAGGTCCAACAACACCACATCAGGCTTGCTGCGCCGAAAAGCTTGCATACCAGCGGCTCCCGATCCCGCAGTTTGAACCGCGAAACCCCGACGTTGCAATAACGCCTCAAGCGTCATGAGAACTGGGCGCTCATCATCAATCACGAGCACCTTCACGGGCGCCACACTCACCTCAAACTCCCGCCAAACCAAACCTCTGTGACAAGCAGTCGCACGTCGGCTTGATGAAAGAATTCTAAGTTTGCGTTGTGCGCCTCAACAATTCGGCGAACTCGGAAAAGGCCCAAGCCATACCGGGAACTGCGCGTAGACTCCAAAGGCCGTCGCCCCCACTGGGATATGTCCTCTGGACATTTATCAGCAACCTGCTCGATGCGCCAAAGCACACCATGCTCCTGACTTTCGACAAACACACGCACGTTGGTTCCCGATGGTGAAAAACCCAAAGCGTTATCCAGCAATTCCAAAAGGGCCTCCATCACCAGCCCTGGATCCACCGCAACCACCACCCGCGCACCAAGACGCTCCCAGTTTGTGCGCTCGAAAACCTCGGGTCTATCCAGCTTGTAGCGCGCGCGCACATCTTCAAACAAAAGGTCGCTCGGATACGGAATCCAGTCCGGATCACAAACTTGCACCGCCTTGGAGAGACGCTGCATGCGCTGAGAGCCGTAACGCACTGAATCGTGCAACTGAGAGAGCGCCTCCCGCACATTGCCCTCGGGCTGCAAGTCTTCTACGTAGGAAGTCAGCAGGTCCATGGCGTTTAGATCATTACGCACATCATGAGAGAGCTGCCTTAAGAAAGCCTCGAGACGCTCCACTGCGATGGTTGCGCCCGGTTCCGACGCAAAACCCGTTTCAGAGCTAATCTGTGACCGAACAGGGTCGGGCCTCATTCAGAGCGGCAAAAGCGGTCTGCTGATGGGGCGCTGCCGTTTTCGCAATGGAGAGCGGTCCTGTTCGCTGCAAGATGGCGTAGCACATGGTAAACTGCCTCCGGATCCGCACTCAGCTTCGCTGCAATTTCTTCGGCCGTTTGTGGAACAACACCAATATTTTCCAGCACGGAATGTTGCAGTGAAAGAACCGCAGTGGCCGCCTTTTTCCCAGCCTCTACGCCAGGCTGATGGTAGGCATTCACATTCACCAAAGTACCGTAAAATCCCACCGCGCGCTCGTATAACGCGATCAAAGCGCCGACACTCTGCGGCGTGACTTCGGGCAAACTCACCGTGATGGACTCCCGCCCGCTCTCGAACAAGGCGGAGCGTGTGCCCCGCAGAAAACCCTGCAAATAATCACCAGTGGTCGTGTTAGGCTCCACTTCGAACATCTCGCCAGAGCGGTCTTTACGGACCTCGATGAAGGTCACGAAGAAGTTGTGCACGCCGTCCCGCAACTGCTGGACGTAGGCATGCTGGTCCGTCGAACCCTTGTTGCCATACACCGCGATACCTTGGTTTACCTCGTTCCCATCCAGATCGAGGCGTTTGCCTAACGATTCCATCACGAGTTGCTGAAGGTACTTAGAGAACAAGACCAAGCGGTCCTTATAAGGCAACACGACCATGTCCTTCTCCCCCTTACCATTACCTGCGTAATGCCACATCAGAGCGAGAAGCATGGCCGGATTTTGCAGCGGCTCTGGGGTACGAGTCCACACGTCCATCTCCGCAGCTCCAGCGAGAAATTCATCCATTGCAATACCTTGCAACATCAGGGGCACCATCCCCACGGCGCTCATCACCGAAGTGCGTCCACCCACCCAATCCCACATCGGGAAACGGGTCAGCCAGCCATGAGCACTCGCGTAATGATCCAGCTCGCTCCCCTCACCCGTGACAGCCACCGCGCGCGGTCCAAATGGGACATCGGCAAGTTCATAGCGCCGTTTGGCTTCCAACATTCCATTACGCGTTTCCTTAGTTCCTCCGGACTTCGAAATGACCACCGTCAAGGTATGTTCCAAACGCCCAGCTAAACGTTCAAACACGCGATCAATCCCGTCAGGATCGGTGTTATCCAAAAAATGAAGGCGTATTGGATTCTCCGGAGAGCCCAGCGCATCGGAGATAAATTGAGGGCCTAAAGCGGACCCACCGATGCCGATCACAAGCACTTCTGAAAATTCCCCAGCCTGGTGCACGTGACTTGCAAAGGCGGCAATCGCTTCGTTAGTATCCCGAATGGTTTCCTGAAGCTCTTTATTGGGAGCGAGTTGCGGCGTTCGCAACCAATAATGCCCAACCATGCGGTGCTCATCTGGGTTGGCCTCGGCCCCAGCTTCCAAGGCACTCATGCCCACAAGCGCATGCCGAGCGGGAGCGTCCATTTTAGAGAGAAATGCTTCGCAAAAGCCCATCCGGGAGACATCCACGGAAATGCCAAGCGCTAAGTGACGGAGATGATGTTGTTGAAAGCGATCCCAAAGAGTGGTCATTGGAACTGGATCGAAGCGATCCGTAAGCACCCTGTCGAGTAGAGAGTTGTAATGACACAAAACTGTCATCCACCAATTTGGACTCCCCAGTGAGCAGGAGGTATTAACCCGCCTCGGGCATTTCTCCGGATGACATCCGTTCGCAGCTTGATCTCCTAGGCCAAGGGCGTATCTCATCAAGGGCGAATGAAACTGCTACCCTCCATTATTCTGACCCTCAGCCTGCTCGCCAGCACGACGCACGCCCAACAGCCCAAGCCGCTCCGAGTCCTTCTTATCACCGGAGGATGCTGCCACGATTACGCCGCCCAAAAGGATATCCTCAAAGCGGGGATCGAAAAGCGCCTCAACGCAGAGGTGACTCAAGTTCACACCGATGACAAGAGCACAAAGCCACCTTTATCCATCTATGGCAACCCAGACTACGCCAAGGGCTTTGATCTGGTAATCCATGACGAGTGTGCCGCCGGCATCAACGAGGAGGCCACTGTTGAAGGAGTTCTCAAGCCGCATCGCGACGGGATCCCTGGCGTGAATTTGCACTGCGCCATGCATTGCTACCGAATCGGTGGGGCGAATGAGCCGGTGACGCTAGGAACACCGCACGGATGGTGGTTTGAATACCTCGGACTCCAATCCAGTGGCCATGGCCCACAGGAACCCATCAGCATCACGCACCTCGAAACCAACGACGCGCTTTCCAAAAACCTTCCCGATTGGACGACCATCAAGGAAGAACTTTACAACAACGTGCGCGTCTTCGACACCGCCAAGCCCGTTTTGCGCGGCAAACAAACCGTGAAAGCCAAGGACGGCACCGAGAAGGAAGTAGAATCCGTTGTGGCGTGGACGAACCTGTACATGGGTAAAACGCGCGTCTTTAGCACCACCATCGGTCACAACAACGGCACCGTTGCAGACGATCGCTATCTCGACTTTGTGTCACGCGGCGTTCTTTGGGCGACCAACCACATCAACGCCGACGGAACTCCTAAAGACGGCTACGGCAAGTAATTCTAGGACTTTCCGAAACATCAAGGAGGTCCTGTTCACGGCGGGACCTCCTTTTTTTGCGCGTTGACCTTCTCTGGGAGCGCCTCACAGAGCCATTTTGCAGTGACGAACTCCCCTTCTCCTCGTTCCGCTGCGAGCCATTTTCCCCGTGTGGTGGAGGAATTTCCCGAATGGCTGGTGATTGAAAAGCCGGCGTTCATGCAAGTGCATCCAAGTAAGCCGGGAGATGAGCGGACGCTTTGGCATCACCTTTCTGATCTTCTTGCGTTTGAACGTGTAACAGGCGGAGGAATTTCCATCATTAACCGGTTGGACAGGGAAACTAGCGGCCTGACATTGGTTGCCAAAACAAAGGCGGCGGCCCGAAACCTGTGTCGTCAAATGGAGGCACGCACGATTCGCAAGACCTACTCGGCGCTGGTCTTCGGCTGGCCGCTTGAAGATGCGTGGGAGATCGAGGCGCCGCTCCTGCGACAAGGGTTGCACCACCCGTCACGAATATGGCTTAAACAGTGCATTCATCCCGAGGGCAGTCCCGCGAGAACCTCCTTTCGCACGCTTGGCCGGTTCACCGCCCCAAACGCCGCGACCACCCGCTTCGCGTTGCTAGAAGCACAACCGCACACGGGCCGGATGCACCAGATTCGAGTTCACGCCGCCGCCTCCGGGCACCCTTTGATTGGCGACAAAATTTATGGCCCGGATGAAGGCTGTTATTTGGAATTCATCGAGACGGGTTGGACGCCCTCACTGGAAAGTCGCCTGCTACTCAATCGGCACGCCCTCCACGCAGGCGGACTCACTCTGGAAGAAAGCGGCCAAACATGGCACACCTCGCTTCCGTCTGATATGGAACAGTTTATGGGTGACTCTATGAAACACACAACACCCCCTCCACCGCGTTGAAAGCGTGCTAGTACCCAGTGCACGCAGGAACGTCGTATGGTTAGCGTCTGTTTCACTCAAAAAAGGCCCGACTCAATCCGTCCAAATTCGCTGTACTGGGTACCAGTAGGCAGTGAGGTCTAATACCAAATCTTGAAGAAAACTGGTTCTTCTCTCCCGGGAACGCGGAGCCCTAGCTCCGCTTTGACGCCCCAAAAGCTCGGACAGGCATTGCGGAGCTGGGGCTCCGCGCTCCCAGGTGCTGAGGTCTCTTGAATCA
>CAIXGS010000009.1 GCA_903919125.1 uncultured Spartobacteria bacterium
CGACCGTATAGCTTTGATGCCTCCGGCATCGGAACAAACCTAAAAGCGTGAGCGATGGCGCGAGGTGGACACGCACGAATGGCACTTACCTTCGTCGCTCAACCATCGTATAATGGCTTTGATGCCTCCGGCATCGGAACAAACCTAAAAGCGTGAGCGATGGCGCGAGGGGGACAGACACGAATGGCACTTAGTTAAAGAGCTTTTTCGAGTGATCGCGGTACGGCACTCCTTTTGGTTGGCGTAAAAATCCCACGAAAGACGACCTGAACTCAGTGCCATTCGGGACAGACACTCGGGTGAACCAGTCCTTAATTTCTTCGACCGTGTCCTGTACGCTCAACTCAACCCATGGCTGATGGAAAATGAACACTGATCCCTATTTCTACTATTTCCCTGGTCGGGATGGGACACTTCAAAGGCGGGTCTAAGGATTGCGTTGGCGATGAGTTTGCGGAACGAATCGGCAATCCCCACGTTTAGTCTAAGCCTTTTGCCTCCAGACCTCTGCTTCAAGGCGCCAAGCATCTCTGAGCCGAGGCTGAAGATGGCCTCTGTGTATCCGGACACCATTTTCCCCGACTCTGTGAGTTTGTTGGAGCGGCACTCCCTGCGGAAAAGCCTCTCACCGACAACACCCTCCAGTTCATGGATTTGTTCCGAAATTGATGACTGTGAAACTCCCCGCACTTCAGCCGTCCGAGCGAGGCTGCCCTCGCGTGTGGTAACCCCAAAAATAGCTCAGATGGTGATAGTTAAGGCATTCCATAAAGGGACCGGCGTCACATAGGAAAAATCTAAGTGTCCATTCGGAAACCCGTAATAGTCCGGATCCTTCATCTCGCCTACGGTTCTCAACAAGTACATGTGAGCGGCTCCGCTTGCACGCATCTGCAAAAACCACGCTGAAAATAAAATGTTATGATTTGGATTCTGTTTCTCGGCACAATGTCAGTCTCACTCTGGGCGGTGTGGCGGGTGAAGGCGGTCTACAACCACTATAACCAAGTGGAGGTGGCCTCCGGTTTGAGCGGATTCGATGTGGTTCGTGAGATCCTGCGGAAAAACGCCATTGACGACGTGAAAATTGAAATTGGGGAGGGGCTTCTTGGGGACCACTACGATCCCATCCACAAACGCCTCGTTCTTTCGGAAGCAAACTTTTACGGCTGCACTCCTGCGGCGTTGGGGGTCGCGGCCCACGAGTGCGGACACGCCATCCAGCACGCGGTCGCCTACAAGCCCCTACACTGGCGCATGGCGGCTGTGGGAATCACGACCTACGCGAACCACGTGATCATGTTTCTACCCCTTCTGGGGCTTTTCACCGGTTTGATCACCCCCCGAGGAGGGGCGATTATGATGAGCATCGCCTGGGGCGTTGTGATGGCTTTTAACCTCATCACCCTCCCTGTGGAATTTGACGCGTCCCGGAGAGCCAAGGAGGCACTCGGAGGCTTCGGCATGATAGCACCCGGTGAGGAGTCCGAGGGCGTCAACAAGGTACTCGACGCTGCCGCGTGGACGTATGTCGCGGCATTCATCACTTCATTCGTATATTTTCTCTGGCATTTGCTGCCGCTCTTGTTGGGCGGTGGTAAAGGCCGGGAATAGTAAGCAACCCCAAAACAAAAAGTAACATGACATCGGCAATTAAAGTGAATCTGCAGAACTTCAACATCATCTCAATGCATTCCTTGGAGACGTGGGTGGAACAGCAAATCTCAACTCTCGGACGGATCCGCCGCATTGACGCGGCTAATGTCCGGCTTTCCCGACTGGACACTTCCAGCCCTGCGTATCATGTGAAAGTGCAACTGGTAACGCCTGGCCCAGATGTTTTCGCCGAGGGGCGAGACCATACTCTTAGGGCCGCGTTTTCAAAGGTGGTCGACAAGCTCCGGCAGCAGATTGCGAAACGCATACAAAAGCGAGGGCTCCGGTGGAAGAGCGAGCTCTCACTCCGTTCTTCTCGCTAAGCCGCTAGAAGCAGCATCGCACTGACGGGTAGGGGAGCCACTGTAAACTCGTGGTTCCTCTCCCGTCAGTTTTGCTTTGCTGAGCGCCTTTCGAAGCTACAGCTTAGGAGTCGGCTGAGACATTCGTCTAGATGCGGCAAGATGCCTCAGTAAGATTGGTTGGGTGCGGGGAAAGTTATGGCTTCGAAGGGTGAATGGGCTAAGTGGTCTAGGCTCAAACCCGCGCGTTTCAGAATGTACGAGGGGCCAAGTTTGGCGCTCACCGTGTCAGTGGGCTCGACAGAAAATGAATACTGTGGCGAGGACAGAGAGACCTATGGAAAAATATAAATTACTGTGCGCGCTCGCGGCAAAATTGTCAGGCAAACAGACGGAAGCCATCCCATTCTGGGGGGCTGGGACATGCTAAGCACCTACTTGTTTTGGCTTTCGCGCCAGTCTTTAGGTGACATCCCGCACTCGCGGGAAAAACACCGGAGCATTTGGCGATGGGATCCGAAACCGCAAACGAGAGCAATTTCTTCGATCTTTCGGGACTCATACTGGCCTAAGAGGCGTTTCGCTTTCGCCAGCCGGATGCTCAGGAGATGCGCGGCCGGTGTGCGCCTCAGTTCTTGCGTGAAAACGTAGTGCAACATCCGCAACGACAGCCCGCTTGCCTCCGCCACATCTCCAAGACTGATATTCCGCGGGTGCATCGCATCCATAAACGCTATCGCCCGGCTTAATCCGGGATGTATCACCACAAGACTGTCCGTACTCGCCCGCGCAACAATCCCAAGCGCCGGAACGATCACCGGCTCCTTGTCCACCCGCTCCCCAGACATCAGTCTGCCAAGCAATGCCGCTGCCTGCGTCGCAATCTCATCGAAATTCAGATCGATGCTGGTGATCGGCACCGTGGCGCACTGACAGACCACATCTAAATTCCCCACGCCAACTACCGCAATATCATCCGGAACTCGAAATCCAGATGCGAGCGCCGCAGAAATCACATCACTTGCCAGGACATCATCCAGAGCGAAGACGCCCAGCGGCTTTGGTAATTCGCTCAGCTTTTGGGATAACCACTCCCCCCGACTCGCCCACGCCCCAGGTTCATTGGCTTTTTCACGCCGCTCCAAAATCGCCCCACAATAACCAGCGGCCGACAATGTATCCATAAACCCAATGCACCGCGGCGATGCTAGTTTCCCTCGGTCCGCAAATGTAACCCACACGAAGTTCCGGTAGCCGCGGCCCAGCAAATGTTCCGCGGCAAAACAGCCCGCACCGTAATTGTCTCCCATCACAGACGGCAGATCCATGTCACTCAACTGTCCTCCGCCACCGAAGACCACGGTCGGCTGACGTCCCGCGTATGCTCGTAAAAATTCGACGATCCGCGGGGTCGCTGCATTTTGAATCAACATCCCGTCTCCGTGCCACCCGTCCGGCAGAGTCGCCTCCAACATCGCGCGCGACTCGAGATGCCAGCCATGTTCGCTTGCAAACCGGCCGATACTGACAATGAACCTTGGGTCATACCATCCCAAGGCCGCCAACACCGATCTGGCACCCGTCTGCCCACTTTGCAGTATTGCACTCATTGTCCAGTGTTATGCCGAAACGAGCCATATACGCAATCTTCGAGCTCGGTTACCTTCTCGTCATTCTTTTGTGCCGGCCGACAAATCCCCTCCTTACCCTCCACGTTGCTCCCCATGAAACGCGCCATTTTACCCGTCCTCTCCTTCGTCCTGTGCACCATTGCCAGTGCCGCAACTTTGCCCTCGAAACCCAACATCATCCTCGTGATGCCTGACGACCTTGGTTACGGCGACTACGCCTGCCTCGGGAACCCAATCACGCACACGCCTTCCGTGGACGCATTCAAGAAGGAGAGCCTCTTGTTTACTCAGTTCCATGTGAGCCCGACTTGTTCCCCATGCCGATCTGCCCTCATGAGCGGGCGTCACGAGTTTAAGAACGGCGTGACGCACACCATACTAGAGCGCGAGCGAATGAATCTAAAGACCGTCACCCTGCCCCAAATGCTGAAGACGGTCGGCTACACCTCGGGCATTTTCGGCAAATGGCATCTCGGTGATGAGGAGGCCTACCGGCCAGAGAATCGCGGATTTGACGAAGTGTATATCCATGGGGGCGGTGGCATCGGACAAACCTTTCCCGGTTCGTGCGGCGACGCCCCCGGCAACACCAACATCAATCCCGCGCTTTGGCACAATGGGAAATGGGAGAAGACGACGGGCTATTGCACTGACCTCTTTTTCGCTCAGGCTATTAAGTGGATGGACGCGAAGCGCGAGGTGAAGCAGCCCTTCTTTGCCTACATCCCGCTGAACGCCGCACATGGCCCGTGGGTCTTGCCGGAGCAATACTATCAGCAATACCTCGGGAAACCCGGAGTGTCTGAGGACGTCGCGAAATTCTTCGGCATGTTGGAAAACATCGACACGAACTTCGGCGCACTGCTCGCCAAGCTCAAGGAGTGGGGTATCGACGACAACACCCTGGTCATTTACCTCGGTACCGACAACGGCGGTTTCGCTCAGGCTTGCAAGATTTTCAATGCGGGGATGAAGGGCAGCAAGGTCACGCCGTACCAGGGAGGCACGCGTGCGCCGGGTTTCTTCCGCTGGCCCGCCGGTGGCATCCCAGCCGGTGCGGAGTGCGATGCGCTCAGCGCACACCTCGACCTTTTCCCCACGCTCGCCGAGATCACCGGCGCGACGCTGACCGCCGAGGTGAAGCAACAAGTCGAAGGCCGCAGTCTGCTTCCTCTGCTCAAGAACCCCAAGGCCGAGTGGGCGGACCGCACGCTCGTGCATCACGTCGGCCGCTGGGCTAAAGGCAAGGCGGCGGAATCCAAATACACCAAGTGCGCGATCCAGAACTCGCGTTTCACGCTGGTGAACAACGCCGAGCTATACGACCTCAAGGGCGATCCAAGCGAAACCAAGAATGTCATCTCCGAACATCCCGAGGTCGTCGCCGGTCTGCGCGCCACCTATGACCAATGGTGGACCGAGGTGCAGCCGATGCTGGTGAATGAAAACGTCGTCGCTCCGAAGATGAATCCCATGAAGGAGCTTTACTGGAAGCAATTCGGCGGCGGCCCGGATGAAGCCATGCTCAAACGCATGGACCCGCAATCTTCGCCAAGCGGAGAGGAAGCCGAGGCACCGAAGAAACGCAAAGCGGGAGCGGCCAAGTAACCCACGTTCATCCAAGATCATGAAACACACACTCCTGCTCCTTGCCGCACTGCTCTTCGCGTCGCCCTGTCTCGCTGGGGAGACGCGCTACGAACCAAAGGTTCTGCCCCGAGGCCTCGAATATTTCGATCTCCGCGAGGGGTTGGCGAATTGCCAGGTGAAGTTTGAGCGCGAGAAGACGGGGCGGGTTGCATTCCTCGGAGGCTCGATCACGGCCGGGGGCGGTTGGCGGGATCAGCTAATGAAGTATTTCCAGGAAAAATTCCCGCAGACCAAGTTCGAGTTCCTCGGCGCGGGCATTGGTTCGCTCGGGTCAGTGCCGCATGCGTTTCGGTTGGAGCGTGATGTGTTGTCGAAAGGGCCGGTGGATTTATTATTCGTCGAGGCGGCGGTTAACGATGCAAGCAACATTCCGGACCATCCTGAACAAATGTTGCGCGGCATGGAGGGCGTGGTACGACACATGCGGCTGGTGAATCCATTGGCCGACATCATTCATATGCACTTCGTCATGCCGGAACACATGGCCGCTTACAACGCCGACAAAACGCCGGTGGCCATCGCGCAGCATGAGAAAGTGGCAGCAGCGTACGGCAACGTGACGTTGAACCTCGCGCGCGAAGTCACCGAGCGGATTAATGCCGGAGAGTTCACTTGGGACAAGGATTTCAAAGGGCTGCATCCGTCGCCGTTCGGCCACACACTCTATGCCAACAGCATTACCCGCATGTTGAACGTCGCGTTTGCCACGCCGCTTGCCGTCGCCCCCAAACCGCATCCGCTGCCGGTGCCGATTGATCCGCAGGGTTATTTTCGCGGACGCTTCGGTAACATCGCCGAGGCGCGGATCATCAGAGGCTTTGTTCTAGAGCGGGCGTGGATTCCGACGGACGGGAAAGGAACGCGTCCCGGCTTCGTGAATGTGCCAGCGCTTGTCGCGACGGAGCCTGGCGCGGAATTCGAATTCAGCTTCAACGGCACTGGCGCGGGCCTGTTCATCACCGCCGGGCCGGATGCCGGGCGCCTGGAGTTCAGTCTGGATGGCGCTGCCTACCGGAGTGTCGAGACGTTTACTCGCTGGAGCGTCGGCTTGCATTTGCCGTGGGCGGTGATTCTCGACGACCAGTTGGAGGACGGACATCATACCGCAAAGGTTCGGATCGCCGCCGAACACGACGCCAAATCCACCGGGACCGCACTGAGAGTGTTTCACTTCCTGCTGAATTAACCGGAATGAGAGTTTTTATGAGAACTAGAATCTTCCTTAGCGCCCTGCTGCTGGCTCCGCTGGCGTCCCTGCACGCCGCCGATGCTCCGAAAGCCGCTAAGCCTAACATCATCTTCATCTTCGCCGACGATTGGGGCTGGGGGGATTTGTCGTGCCACGGGCACCCGTGGTTAAAGACGCCGAACCTTGACCGACTCGCCCGCGAGGGGACGGATTTCCAGCAGTTCAATGTGCTCAATCCTGTGTGCTCGCCGAGCCGCACCGCGGTGATGACGGGGCATTATCCGGCGCGGTATTCCGTGCATCAGCACTTCGCGGCGCCGGCGCAGAATCACGAGCGCGGCATGCCGGACTGGCTCGACCCGAAGGCGCCGACGCTGCCGCGTTTTCTCAAGGAGGGCGGGTACCGCACGGCGCACTTTGGCAAGTGGCACCTCACCAATGCCCAGACCGAAGGCGCACCGAAACCAGAGGCTTATGGCTATGATGAGTCCGCCGTCTTCAACGGCGGCGCGGGTTGGGGAAAACCGGAGGGGTTGCACGAAACGGCCACTGATACGGTCGCCTTCATCAAGGCGAACAAGAGCCTGCCGTTTTTCATCAACGTGTGGATTCACGAAAGCCATACCCCGCATGTGCCCACGGCGGAATCCATGGAGAAGTGGAAACATCTCGATGCCCAGAAGCAGGTCTATTCTGCCGTCATCACCGATGGCGACAATGCGGTCGGCAAGATCCTCGATGCCCTGAAAGCGGAGGGCGTCGAGAACAACACGATCGTGATGTTTTCCAGCGACAACGGTCCGGAACACACTGCCGCGAAAGACTCACCGCAGAAGATTGACCCGGATGCGCAGGTCACGGGCTACGGCACTTTCTACAGCATCGGCGAGACTGGCGGCCTGCGTGGCCGCAAACGCAGTTTGTTTGAAGGCGGCGTACGCGTGCCTTTCCTCGTGCGCTGGCCCGGGCACACTCCGGCGGGTGCGAAGAACGATACGACGGCATTCACCGCGGTGGATCTGCTGCCCACGCTCTGCGCCGCAGCGGGCGTGAAGTTGCCTGCTGAATACCAAGGCGACGGGGAGAACCTGCTCACGGCCCTCTATGGGAACGCCACCACGCGCAATCGTCCCATCTTTTGGGAATGGCTCGGCAACAAGACCGAGCCCGACTGGTGGCCGCGTCTCGCCGTGCGAGAGGGGGAGTGGAAACTCGCCACGACGGAGGATGCGAAACGCGTCGAGTTGCATCACCTCGCCAATGACCGCGCCGAGGCCACCGATGTGGCGAAGGATCATCCCGACATCGTTGCCCGCCTCAGCAAGATGGCGCTCGAGTGGAAAGCGACGCTGCCCACCACGCCGAACCCAGACTGCCTGAGCCCGCAGGCACGTCCCGAGCCAACGAAGCCTGCGGTGAAAAGTTCCAAGGTCACACCCGAAGTCCGCGCCAACGCCTTTGCCAAATGGGACACGAATCACGACGGGTTCCTCACCCTCGACGAATACCAAGCCGGACTGAAAGGACAGGATAACCTCGAAGCGCGTTTCAAGAGCTTCGACAAAAACGGCGATGGTAAACTGACACGCGAGGAGTTTGTTGGCCCGGCTGGAAAGTAGCCATTAAAAGAAAGGAAACCATGAAGCACTCCCTCCCTCTCCTCACCGCCCTGCTGCTCGCGCCGCTGGCCGCGCTGCACGCCACCGACTCACTTACCCCTTACACGGCTGACAACGTGCCGCAGAACGTCGGGGATCTATGGAAGGATGTTGATGCTCGCAAAGACGCACTCGAAACGAAGGTCGTGAAGGAGTGGAGTGAAGAAGGCGTGGTCTACCGCTACGTCATCTTCAAGGTCGGTACTTTCAAAGGCGCGGACTCGCGGATTGCGGCTTTCTATTGCTTCCCCAAGGGCGCGAAAAAGGTGCCTGCATTTGTGTGGGCGCATGGCGGTGGACAACGCGCAGATCGGGAGCGCGGCGCATATTTTGCCAAACAAGGTTATGCCACGGTGGACATCAACTGGGGCGGCCGCGAGATGGTCGAGGGGATTAATGAGAACACGGACTGGGGGAATGTTGATCCAAGCCAAGGACCGCAATTCTATCCGAAGGCGTTTCGAGCCGGGAAAAATAATTTCCTGCCGGACGAGCACACGATTGATTCGGTGGTTAGTCCGCGGAATGGAAACATGTTCTTGCTGACCTATGCCGCACGCCGGGCGATCACCTTTCTTGAACAACAACCGGAGGTCGATCCAGAGAAGATCGGATTCACTGGGTACTCGATGGGTGGCAACATTACCTCGTATGTCGCCATCGATTCGAGGCTGAAAGCGGTGGTGCCCATGGTCGGTGGGACGGGCTTCATCACGAGCGATTTCCCGGGAATCCCCGACCGGAACAAAGCAGCCGCCTATCGCGGTCACGTCGATTTGTTCGCCAACACCATGGAATCGCAGTCCTACTATCCGCATGTCAAAGTCCCCGTGCTTGTGCTAACGGCATCGGACGACGTTCACGGGATTGTTGACCGCGCTTACACTTGTATGGACGCGCTGCCGCATGATGACTGGCGGGTAAGCTTGAAGATGCATTTCAACCACAATCTCGGGGCGGAGCAGTGGATCATGATCAATCAATGGTTCGACAAATACCTCAAGGGCGAGCCCCTCAACATCCCGCGGACCGCCGAGTCGAGCCTCGCTCTCAAGACGGAGACACAAACCGCCGTGTTCACCGTGAAGCCTGATCAGCCCGGTCAACTCAAGGACCTCGACATCTACTACAGCTATGACCCGAACCCGCAGTCACGCTTCTGGAAGCTCGCGACCAACGTGCAACACGAGGGCGATAGCTGGTCCGCGATCCTGCCGGTGCATTCCGGTCTGCCTCTATTTGTCTTTGCCAACTGCACCTATCCGCTCGGCACCGAACGGGAATCCTTCGATGGCAGAACTTCCACCTATACCATCACCTCTAGGGAGCAGGTGCATCTGCCCACCGAGTGGAAACTGGAAAACTTGAAGACCCTGGCCACCAGTGATGAATTCCTGCCATCTTTTGAGCGTGGCTGGGGCGATTCGCCCAGAGGCGGACTCACGACCTACAAGTTCCGCGACCCCGAGATGAGACTCCCCGGCACAGACCGCGCACTGGGTCTCACTCTGAACGGCGTCACCGATAGCTATGGCGTGCGATTCCGCATAACGAGGAACCACTACCTCACAGACGTCAAAGCATCGTCGCAGGATTACGTGGCAAGCGTCCTCATCAAACCGGGTGACACCAAGGTCGTCGTTGGCCTTGCTGATTTCATTGATTCCAAGAAGCAAACCATGCCCGACTGGAGCAACGTCTCCACCCTCACACTGGAATTCATTCAAAAAGGAAAGTCGATACTCCTGAAGGGTAATCCCGTGCTCCAGTCACTGGAGTGGACGGCTGGGAAGGCGGAGAAATAGCATGATCATGGGGGGGCGCCCCGAGGGACAGACACTTTTTCCCTCTCCATGTTTTGTGCCGTGAAAAGCAATTTCTTACCAATTGCGATCAGTGTGATTCTTTGCGTGCCTTCGGGCCAACCGCTGCGCCCTTTGGTCTCCCTCCGCTGGCGTCGAGGCGCTGCCACCAGTCGGGACCCTCTGCGTTGATGGCTGCATTGTGTTCGATTAAACGCTGACGCATTACCGCGAAACGGGCCGGTTCGGTTTCCTTGAGGTCCGTCGTTTCCTTGGGATCCTTTTTTAGATCATACAGCTCAAACTGGGTGAGGTCGCTGTTTGCGAGAATTTTCCACGAATCGGTGCGCATCGCCATTTTGGCGTTCGGCGCCATTTCAAGGCGCCAGAAAAGGGGCTGGGGTCGCTCAATAGGTGTCTCGATATTCAGCAGCATGGGAAGAATGTTAACGCCGTCCAAGACATGGTTCGTTGGGACTTTAGCCCCCGCGACGGAGAGCATTGTGGGGAAGAGATCACTGCCGATCACGGGTTTATCTAGGGTCTGTCCCGGAGTAATCTTTCCTGGCCAGCGCACCATCCCAGGAACGCGGATTCCGCCCTCGTGCATGTCACGTTTTCTCCCCCTCAAACCGCCATTTGATCCGCGGCCTGGAGACTTAATGCCGTCGCCCTCGGGGCCGTTGTCGGAGGTGAAGAAAACAAAAGTGTCATCCGAAAGTTTCATTTCGGCGAGGGTCCTCATGAGGGTCCCGAAGGCGTGATCCATTTGCGTTACGTTGGCGTGATGCTCGCGTTCGACATCGTCGGTGAGTTCCGGGTAGAGCGCCTTGAATTTAGGATCGGATTTGATCGGGTAGTGCGGTTCGTGGGTCCAGACCGCAAGAAAAAATGGCTTCGCGGGGTCGCGTTTTTCCTTGAGCCAGGTGAGCGCCTCCTCGACCACCAGCGGTGCTGAGTAACCTTGCAGCGGACCGACTGGGATGCCGTTGCGCACGAAGTTGGAGGGGTTTTCGTGGCTCGGTCCGGCGTTATTTTGCGTCGCCATCCACCAGTCATACCCATGGTCGCTGGGTTGGGGTTGCGCCGGATTGTTGAATAAGCCGTTCAGATGCCATTTGCCAGTGTGGCAGGTCGTGTACCCTTCTTTTTTCAAAATCGCAGGCAGCGTTGTCTCCGTGGTACGCAGGTGCACTTCTGCGCCTTCTGCAATCCAAGTATAGACCCCATTGCGATGGGGGGTGCGACCTGTCAAAATTGCCGATCTCGAGGGACTGCAGACGGCGCTCGCCGCATAACATTGCGTTAGGCGGATACCCTCCTTCGCAAAGGCGTCTAAATTTGGAGTCTGAATGGTTGGGTGACCGAAGCACCCCAGGTCTCCGTAGCCAAGATCATCGGCGAGGAAGAGGATGACATTGGGAGATGCGGCAGACGCAGCGGGTTCTGCCGCAAGCAATGCGAGCAGGACGAATGCACGGTGAAACATGGTTATGGTTGGGGGGAAAGAACCTATGCGAGGTTTATGGCGACGGAGCTAAAACCAATGCGGTTGTTAAATGCGATGCGGTTGGGAACGACTGCGAAGAGGCTGGGCCGGGCCGAGCAAAAAATCAAGGGGCGGGCAATGTGATCCTGTTGCGGGACCTCGAAGCGCTCTCTATACATTTGGGAAAGGGTTTTTATGAATACAAGCAATGTCGTTCCTTGTTCCACCTGTGGAACTCCTGCGGATTTTTTCGCGAAACCCATGGGACCCTTTTGCTCTGTGCGGTGCCAGATGGTGGACCTCGATCGCTGGTTTTCCGAGGACTACCGCATCAGTGAGCCTCTCTGCCCGGACCATTTTTCGGGATATGAACACGAGCCGGGCGGAGTTGCAGAAAATGCGGAAGGAGAGACGCTGGACCGGTAATTACTGAGTCTCGTAGGCCTGCTGCAAATTCGAGGAGCGCCCGCTCATGGGAGAAGCTTTGCTTTCCCTTGGCTCCTCCACGGGTACAGTCACCTCCCCGTCTGAGGATCAGCCACGTTGAATTCACCATGCGAGCCCCCTCTTTCCGCCGTTCATCAAGCGCGCCCCGCGACGATACCGCGCGCGCGAGCTGCGGAATGGGGCGAAAAGCAATTTCTTACCAATGATACGGTGCGCCTAACGGCAACTGGCCGTTGTGAAAGTTCAACGACTCGGTTTCAGAGATTCTGGGAGTGTCTGTCCCCTGCGTCTCACTCGAAACCCAAACCGCCCACATTGATTGGAAACAATGAAACCCACCCTCGCCCTCCTCGCCGCCCTGCTGCTGGCACCCCTGGCGGCGCTGCATGCCGCCGATGCGGCAACGAATACCCGTCCCAATATTCTTTGGATCTTAGTCGATGATATTGGTCTTGATTTGGGATGCTACGGCAGGAAAGAAGTTCACACCCCGAATCTCGATCGTTTGGCGGCAGAAGGAGCACGCTATACTCGTGCCTTTACGCCCGCGTCCGTTTGCAGTCCCTGCCGCTCCAGTTTCATCACCGGGCTTTATCCGAATCAGGTGTTTTCACACAACATGCGGATCTATGCACCAATGGTGAAGCATGCCCTCCCGAATGGAGTCGAATGCTTTACCAAATACATTCGCGATGCGGGATATGCCGTAGGAATGCCGAGCAAATATCAGAAAACGGACTGGGGCTTCGAGACACCGAAGGCTCCTGCTTTCGATATCAAAAACTGGGATGAGTTGATCAAGAAGGAGCCATTTTTTTGCGAGTATCAATTCGCGGCGCCACATCGGCCATTTCTTCCTTGCAAGGAACACCCCGTCGATCGTTCGAAAGTGCAGCTGGCTCCGTTTGAGGCCGATTTGCCGGAGGTTCGTGAAGAGCTCGGGGCTTATCTGGAGTATGTCAACCTGCTCGACATGCAGGTGGGCAAGTTGATCGATCAACTCAAGTCGGCGGGTCTCTATGAGAAGACAATCATTGTTTTCACAGGCGACAACGGACCAGCGATTCATCGCGGAAAATGTTTCCTGTATGATCGAGGGATCGAGGCTCCGTTGATTGTTCGTGTGCCAGCAGCCTTCAAGCCGGACTTTAAACCGGGAGCGGTGATTGAAGAGTTGGTCGCGACCGGACTCGATCTCGCCCCGACCTTTGTTCATTGGGCAGGGGGAAAGACGCCGGATTACATGAAGGGCCGAGTTTTCTTCGGTCCGGACAAGCAACTCGCGCCGGAATACATTTTCGCTTTACGGGATCGGCATGATGCGGAGATTGACCGGATTCGGAGCGTGAGGTCGAAGGACTTCAAGTATCTCCGCAATTATTTTCCGGAGAAGACCTATGATGAAATCGGCATGAACAATGTTCTTGCCGCGCGTGCGATGCGGGCGGCTTTCAAGCAAGGCAAACTTCCTCGGGATCAGGCCGCCTATTTCCAACCGAAGGCCAAGGAAGAATTGTATGATTTGAAAACGGATCCGTTTGAGTTGAGAAACCTGGTGGATGATCCGGCATTGAGCGGGACGCTTCAAAAAATGCGTGCGGCATTGGATCAGTGGATCAAAGAGACCAACGATGAGGGTCGTCTCCAGGAAGACCCGAAGTTATTGGAGGAGAGTTTCAAAACGCTCCTCAAGACGCGGGAGGATCGCGGGGATAAACCGAAAAAGAAAAGTGAAGAGAAGGATCAATGAAAACGAATATGCTCACGATTCTCACCCTCACTATCTTCGCCATTTCTATCCTAGTGCCTTGTGCCGAGCTGCACGCCGCCGAGGCCCCGCCAAAAGAGAAGGCGCAGGCCGCCGTTCACTTTCCGGTATTCTCCTGGGACACCGTTTCCACGGCAATGCCGCCACGGAAGATTCCCCTTTCACGGACGAAGATTACTCCCGCATGGCACGGCACAGCATCGTTGCAGTGAGATTCTGGGAGTGTCTGTCCCCTGCGTCTCACTTCATCAAACCGGGTGACACCAAGGTCGTCGTTGGCCTCGCTGATTTCCTTGATTCCAAGAAGCAAACCATGCCCGACTGGAGCAACGTCTCCACCCTCACACTGGAATTCATTCAAAAAGGAAAGTCGATACCCCTGAAGGGTAATACCATGCTCCAGTCACTTGAGTGGACGGCTGGGAAGGCGGAGAAATAGCAAGAAATTGCTTTTCACCCCCCCGGCGCGAATTCTTCAGCTTGGACGTGGGAGATTAATAGCAACAAAGGTGATCCGGATGCTCTGTGAGGCTGGAGGGGAGAGGCTTTTTGTTTCTGCAAATTTGAACTCTGCGAGCGTAGCATTTTTCCAAAAGCAAGATGACCTGAAGCTGGTCACCGAGAATGAGCGATACAGGGTCTTCAGCCCCTTGAGGTCCGTGAGAGTCAAAGCGATGGGGCCGTTTTCCGGTGGACGAACGCCGCAAAAGGGGCAAAAAGCAATTCTCCCTTACCGCGCCGCGGTAAGGCAGCCTTCCCCTCCATACGTACGTAAGAAGGAAATTCTTATCAGTTTGAACTGAAAAGAAGCGTGGTTTCGTGAGGGATAGTTTCTGTATATCTCGCCGAATAGTTCGTTCAAGACTCCATGCCCGCTCATGCAGTGAGGCGGCGATACCATTCACACTCAAATTTTGTGAAACCAACTGCGTTTTGCGGTGTTCTTACCGTTGTTATTTATACGTAAACCCCAGATGAAATTTACATCTCTCTTTGTTGCGTTTGCTGCCTTTTCGGCTGCCGCTATTTCCAGTCAGGCGGCAGACAAGAAGCTTAACGTCCTGTTCATTGCAGTGGATGATATGAACAACGATTTGGGTTGTTACGGACATCCGTTGGTGAAGTCTCCCAACATCGATCGGCTCGCCAAAGAAGGTGTCAAATTCGAGCGCGCTTATTGCCAATTCCCTTTGTGTTCTCCAAGTCGGACATCGATCTTGACCGGCCTTCGTCCTGACACGAACCGCACGTTTGATCTCAGCTACCACTTCCGTCAGGGGCTTCCCAATGCCATAACGTTGCCCCAGCTATTTAAAAATAACGGCTACTACACAGCCCGCGTCGGTAAGCTCTATCATTACGGTAACCCGGGACAAATCGGGACCAGCGGGCTGGATGACCCCGCCTCATGGGGTGAGTTTTACAATCCTGCAGGCCGCGACAAAACTGCTCTGGAACAGGATGTCATCCGTTACTCAGGTAAACCTGGTAGTGGTTTGGGTTCCGCAATGGCTTTCCTCAACGACAAAGAAGGGACGGATTCCGAACACACGGACGGCAAAGTCGCAGCACAAGCCATCGAGCTATTGGAGAAACATAAAGACGGACCATTTTTCCTGGCCGTCGGGTTTTACCGGCCTCACTGCCCCTGGATTACCCCGAAGGGCTATTTCGAGAAATACTCGATGAACGATATTCAGCTGCCGCCTCTTACCCCGGATCAGCAAAAAACGGTGCCGGCCCTAGCTCTGGCATCAACGCCTAAATGGCCGTATCTCGGTGTGACTCCCGACCAGGCACGTGAATGCAAATTGGCTTATTATGCCGCGATTTCCTTCGTGGATGCCCAAGTAGGGCGCGTCCTCGATGCGCTCGATCGTCTCGGGCTGAAGGATAACACCATGATCGTTTTCTGGAGCGATCACGGCTATCATCTCGGGGAGCACGGGCTTTGGTTTAAGCAAAGCTGCTACGAGGAAAGCACCCGTGTCCCGATGATTATCAGTGCGCCTGGGATTAAGGGCGCTGGGAAAGATTGTCCGCGCACTGTGGAGCTTGTGGATGTGTATCCCACCATCGCTGATTTCACAGGGTTAGCCGCTCCGAAAACGTTGGAAGGTGTCTCGCTGCGTCCGCTGCTAGAAAACACTTCGGCGGAATGGAAACGGCCCGCCTATAGCCAAGTCCAACGTGGGGCAATACCGGGCCATAGTGTTCGGAACGAACGCTGGCGGTACACGGAGTGGGGATTCGGAGAAAAAGGCGCTGAGCTTTACGATCACCAAAATGATCCAAATGAACTCAAAAACATCGTAGCGGATCCGGTGTATGCAGCGACAGTCAGCGAGATGAAAGGGCTTCTCAAAGGAATGCACCCGGTTCCAGTGGAAGGGGGCAAGGTTGACCACGAGTTTAATAAATCCCTCGGGATTACTGCAGAAGTATACGGAGCACATTAGGTCCCAACAACGGATGATGCGGATGCGGTGTTCGAACGAAGCTGCACGCTCGTTCGAATTTAACGCGCGGCAATGCAGCCTTCCCCTCCATGCGTACGCAAAAAGGGAATTCTTATCAGTATCAGTATTTTCTTAGCACCGACGGTGGATGAACCGTACATTCGAGGGTCCATATTAGATCCTCAGGCGGCAATTGAGATTCTGGGAGTGTCTGTCCCCTGCGTCTCACTCTGCGTCTCACTCTCTGACCCGCGAACGCGGCAACATTGGCTACCTGATGTATCTTGCCGATGCTGCGGGCTACTTAGGCTACGTTGCCGTCATGCTCCTGCGCGGTGCATTTCCACACGGCGGCAGCTTTTTGGACTTCTTTACGCTCACCGGCGGCGTCCTGTTAGCGACTGCCCTCATCACTCTGTTTGGAGCGTGGCTTTTTTTCGGGCACCAATCCAAGTTGGCAGATGGAACCGCCTAGCGTGTAACATACATGCTATCAGTTGCTTGAATGCGGGCTCGTTTTGGAGATTGCTTTTAGCCCTACCCGCGACGACACCGCGCGCTTGTGCTGCGGAAATGGAGGAGGCAGGGGACAGACACTCGGGTGAACCAATTTACCCAACAAAGTAGACTGGATTCTCTTGCAGATGGCATCGTTTTAAAGATCGGGAGATCTCGTACCGTGCGATGTTTCATTGAAGCGGAACAGACAGTGGGTGCCGGTTTTTGGGGCGTGTTTGGGGCTGGGGCTTGGCTTCGACATAGGGAGGGCGATCGAGACTGTCGTCGAGTCGCGGGTCGTGAGTTTTTTGAAGGACTTCCATCAATTGCGCGGAAAGCTTTTGCTGAAGCGTCTGGGATTCGGGTTGGTAGGCAATGTTATGGAGTTGGTCGGGGTCTTTGCTTATGTCGTAGAGTTCCTCTTGAGGCCGTTGGCCAAAGGTGTTTTCGTAAAATACCTTTGAGGCTGGATCCGTTCTGTGGGTCACAATCCATGCTTTGGTCAAACTGTTATCCATGTCTCGGAAGGGCGATTCCCAAAGGTTTTCATAGTTGGCTACAAAGGCGGCATCGGGCCCGTCGTTGTCTGAGCCTATGCCAAAGGGATCGCCCCACGGCCAGCGCTCCGGTTTAAAGTTATGGATGTAGAGGTGGGTCTGTGTGCGAATGGCGCGGGAGGGGTACGGGACGTTGCCCGGTCGTGCAGTCGCGTAGTGGCGTTCTCGGCCGTAGATGGCGAAATTTCGTTGTGGATCCACGGTTCCGCTGTTCGGAGAGAGCAGTTGCGGCAAGAGACTAACGCCGTCCATGGCGATTGGTGTCGGGACGCCGGCTATTTCAAGGAATGTTGGGGCGAGATCCATGAGGTTCACGAAGTCGTCCACGGTGCGTCCCGGTTGGATGTGGCCGGGCCAGCGTACAATCAGGGGCGCGTGGCTACCGAGGTCGTAAAGCTGTGTCTTGCCGTGGGGAAGACCTGGGGTTCCGTTGTCACCGGTGAGGGCAAGGATGGTGTTTTGGGCGCGGCCAGCCTTTTCCAGCTCCTCCGTAAAAATTCCAACCATCAGATCGAGCGCCTGCACTTCCCCGAGATAATCGGCTACATCGGTGCGTACTTCCGGCACATCCGGGAGGTAAGCGGGGAGTTTTCCTTTCAAGGAATCCGGAGTGATTCCCCAGAGTGCTTCCCCGGAGCCGGACGCGTATGGCCGGTGGGTGTTAATCGGCCCAAATATGAAAAAGAAGGGTTTGTCGGCGGGGCACGCATTGAGGACCCGAACGATACTCTCCCGAGTTTGGGCAATGACGGCATTCCGGCGCTGTTCACGCTCCTCTGGCGTTTTGCCTTCGGCGACATGGAGCCCGTATCGCAGGTAACCCTTGATGCTTTCGGTGGACGCGGTCGGCAGATTCGGTGAAAAATGAATCGTCTTAAACGCCCTGGCGGTAGCGTATCCAGCCTCGGAGAGAAGCTGAGGAAAATGAGGTAGAACGGCCAACGGGTCTGGGTGGCTTTTCCAGTCGCCGCCGTTGAGGAAGGCCGACGAACCACATCTCCAAAAATAGGAACCCGTGAGCAATGCCCCGCGGGAGGGCGTGCATTGAGGGCAGGAATAAAAGGCGTGATTAAAACGGACTCCGGACTGTGCGACTTTATCGATATTGGGCGTTTGGACGATGTCACAGGGAGAAGGGCGCTTGGGATCCGCGTAACAGCCAGCGTGGCGGCCCCAGTCGTCTGCGAAGAAGAGGACGATATTGGGTTTGGCCTCAGTCGCGAACAGATCGGTGGTGGCTGTGTGGAGAAAGAGCAGGGCTAACCCTAGTTGTGAGGGGCGGAAAGGAGGAAGTAGCGCACAGGAATAGGAAACCACGCTTATGGAACACCGGTGCGGCCAAATAGTTTGGATTTTATTTGATTTTCGGGGGCGCTTTTGGGGCTCTTAACGCCTTAGTCCGGAGCGACTGCCGGGATTCTTACGGGGTGAGAGTCATGGGGGGCAGGAGAACTAGGGAACTAGGGGGCAGTGTTCATTTTCTCAGAGACAAACCGCCTGAAATCCTTTGAAACCTTCTCCTGAATTTGCGGCAAATCCATGCGGTGGATGGCTCTACTCACATTGGCTGCATTTCTCATGCCCAGATGCTCCGCGATCCACGCTCAGGAGACCGTGTCTTTTTCCATAGCAACCTTGGAAGAAACACCTTTCGCGGCTCAGCGCAACCAAGCCCAACCAACTTTTCCTTGGCGAGGTTTGCCATCCTCAACCCCTCCTCGAGCAGGGCCAGCGCTTGTTGCTCACCATGAGCCTTCATTTTGAGACTTGCATCGTAGCCCCGCGCCTCGCGTTTTCGCCCCGTGGCCGCCTCGCCGAGCTTCAACAACTTCTCGGCGAACGCCTGTTTTCCCCAATACCAGCCGCGTCGCAAATGGCTTCCTCGTTTGTTAAGGCTGGTCCGAGAAATCCACATCATCGATCCATACCCGGCCGGCGCCATCAGCCGCGCGCGTGAACACGACGTCCACCGTCGCCGCGTTGGCAGGAGCGTCGGCATCCAGACGCTGGGGCTCGAAGCCGTCATTGCTGCCGCTCGCAGCCGCGCTTTTTTGTTCGATAAACTTGCCGCTACCATCAAAGAAACGGAGATGCGCGGTGATGTTGCTGGATTGCGTATGATGCCACATCCATTGCAACCGATAACGGATCCCAGGCGTTGCTTTCCCAGCCACGCTGCGCCACTGGCCGATCTGCTGTTTGCCGGCAGCGTTCTCGGAGATGTGTAACGAATGGCGCCCGCTGACGCACTTTTCGGTGGACCATTGCACACCGCTCTCACTGTGATACCAAGCGGCAGGCCAGATGCCTCTAGGCTGCGCTTCCTCCATATTGCCGTTGGATAACAAGTTGCCAAACAGAGGCCGTCCATCAGGACGTAACGGACGGGTCTGGTTCCAGCGCGGCGGGCTCATTTCACGCTCCCACGTCTCCAAATCGCGGTTTAGTTCTGCCAGCACGTCCGGCCGATCTGCAGCAAGGTCTTTCGATTCCGTCAAATCCGCAGTCAGATCAAAAAGTTGATCCTTCCCATTACGTTCTTTTACCAGCTTCATCCGGCCTTTTCGTACAGCCTTGAACGTGTGATACCGCCAGAAGAGGGTTTCGTGTATTGCGCCAGTCTTCGCGCCGCTCAGGAAAGGCGTGATATCCACCCCGTCTGTTTTTTCGGGAGGCGGAGCGCCGGCGGCGGCTAGTAGGGTGGGCACGATGTCTAGCGAGGATGCCGGTTCCTCAAAAGTAATTCCGCCCGGTATTTTTGCGGGCCACTCGACGATGTATGGAATTCGGATGCCGCCCTCCCAACACTCGCCCTTATAGCCCCGCAGAGGCGTGTTGAGGGAATAATTTGCGCAGCTCGGATCGACGCTTGTCTGATGGCCTCCGGGGCTCCCGCCGTTGTCGGACAAAAATATCAGCAGCGTGTTTTCGGCGAGACCCCGCTCCCGCAGATGTTCGCGCAGTTTGCCGATGTCTTCATCCATTGCGGCCATCATCGACGCGACGGTTCGGCGGACGGGATTCTCGATATGCCGCAGCTTCTCCTCCCAGCGCGGACAGGGAGTGATCGGCGTATGAACCGCGTTGTATGCGAGGTAAAGGAAGAAGGGTTGTTGCGGCTTTTCGTCGACGAATCGCAGCGCCTCCCGGGTAAAGGCGTCTGTGAGGTATTCCTCTTCCGCGACAACCTCGTGTCCGCGGAGTATCGGCGACTTGCCGGCTTCCTTGAAATGGACGGGTTTGAAGGGCGGGGTGGATTTGAAATAGAAATTCCCGGGATGATCATCTGAGAGATAGGCGCGGCCGCCCTCGAGGAAGCCAAAGAACTCGTCAAAGCCGCGTTGCTGGGGATGAAAGTTCTGATGCGCACCGAGGTGCCATTTGCCGATGCAGGCCGTCCGGTAACCCGTCGCGCGGAGTCGGTCGGCGATTGTTTTTTCCTCAACGGGTAATCCCATCAGCTCTGGGTGTTCGAGTTCCCAGCTTTGGGCGATGTTGTTCTCGTGCCCGAAGCGGTGTTGGTATTTGCCCGTCAGCAGTGCGGCGCGTGTCGGGCTACACACTGGACAGGTGACGTAACCGGAGGTGAACCGTGCGCCTGCCTTGGCCATGGCGTCGAGGTTTGGCGTCGGGGCATCTTTGCCCCCGTAGCAGCCGAGTTCACCGTAACCAAGGTCGTCGGCGAGGATAAGGATGATGTTGGGTTTGGCCGCGGTCTGGGAGGCTTCCACGCCGGAAATCGAGGCAAGCAGGACGGCTAATATGGGCAGAGAGAAGGCTGGGAGCCGAGCGCCAAAGGGGTTCATAATTTTTTGGGGGTGCTGCGATTAAGGGGCCTTTTTTGAAGACTGCTGCGGGGGCGACGTCTCCGAGGCGGGGAGCGTTGCGTTCGCTTCCCTGTAAAGGGTTGCAAGCTGAGTGGGCGTGACAAAGACGATATCCGAGCCCGCGTTCTTAACGATCTCGTCCACGTCCTTGGGGTGAAACGTCCAGCAATGCACGAATCCATTTACGAATGCAGGGCGCTGCGAACCGGCCTGCTCGCGGATTTCTCCCATAAAGCCGCTTCCAAAGTTGCGCCAGGTTGTCACTGCACGAAACACAGGCATCCCGTCTGGCAACTTGTAGGTGAGATTCGCATAGCCGTTGTGCCCTGAATAACACCCCATGTCGGCAAAAAGACTGTGACAAAACGGAAGCGCCTTCGCGTACTCCGATAAAAAGGCATCCTCTCCATGAACCGTCCTAACGCTTCGTAGTCCGAGCGGCGGGAGTAATTTCGCGGTCCATTTAAGGAACCCTGCAAGGACCTGGGATTTGTTGGTGTACGCCTCGCCCCAGTGATCGGGCTGCATGTAACTTGCGCCACTCACGTCAGCGATGAACTCGGTCGTCGGAGTCGCGTGTTGATAGTACCACTCGGCAATGCCCGGCTGTAGTTCCCGAATCGCCGGTCCTATCCCGAATGCGAGCGGGTATTTGCCATGGCTCGGACTTTCGAAATACTGCCTGAAGAAAAGGTGCCACGCGTTTTGGTTGTCGCCGTCGGACATCACCATTGCCACGTAGATTTTGTCCTTCTCGAGAGCCGGCGCGGATGGTTGCTCGGGTTGGCTTAACTGCGCAACGTTCACGCCGCTCATGACGCCCGCATTGAGCATGTGGTCGGTGCAAACCAACCCCTTTCCATACCGACTGGCCAACGCAACTCCCGGCGGCTCTCCAATCCCGACTCCCTCCCCAGCGGCCGGAAAACCGAAGATGGGAATGTTCACGGGCATCTGCGAAAACACGTTTGCAACCGCTCTTTTTTCCGCCCCGCGATCTGCGCCAGGATAGACCTCATCTTCCTGGCCGCAGATCCAGACCATAGGCGCTTTCCACTGATAGGCGTACGCAAATTTGCCATTTTTCAGACGTTCAGGATCCATGTAATCGCACACATGATGATTCAGGCGATCCTTGTACGTGGCCCACAGCCAATCCAAGCCCTCGGCGTACGTCTTGAAACGGCCGCGCAAATCCATCCTAACTTCCAACCCAAGCGTCTTTGCCAGCTCCGGCGACGCCACAATCCAGTCCTCGCAAGCAGCGACATTGACCGCCAGCAAGTCCCCACGGTAAAGGTCCGGATCGGCAATGATGGCGCCTTTCACCACGTTCTTGTATTTCGCAAACAACGCTTTCCAGTCTGTTTCCTCGTGAAACCCGTCGATGTGCCCCTGTTTTTGATGCCATTCCAACCAAAAACGGTCGCTTGCCGTATGAAACAGCCAGATCTGCGGCTCGGAGCGACAGGTCAATCCTTGGAGGCAGGTTAAGGCAAACCGCTCCTCCCAGTTCAGTTTGCCTAACGCGACAGCGGTAAGCTGGCGGGCAGGGGGATTTGATTTCGGCAAAAAGGATTCGCCCCAAGGTCTTGGCAGCTCCTCGGCAAGCAGCCCACTGGGAAGCTGTCCCGGGAGCTTCATTTCGTTTAGCTGGGCAAGTTTCGCGCTGAAGTCCTCCGCCGAAATGTGCTGCTTCTCGCGCAAACACCAGAGGACTCCTCGAACCAAGAGCTGGCTTGCTTTGAACACGTCGGTTTCCTCATCGCCGACGATCATGTGTCCGAGCCAGACGTCGCATGCTCCGGAAAACATCGCGCAACGATGCCGGATCAAAGCCGCGCATGGTTGAGGCTTTTCCTCGGGCCCCACGGTAGTGATCAGGGACACCACCTCGTCGTGAGGATCGAACGTCGCGGCATCCAGCCATTGGGTCCGTCCGTCTTTCCCTGAAAACCATTCCTTCGGAATCACGAGGGGACTGTCCGGCACCTGGAGCGTCCACTTTTGCCCCGCTGGCGCCGACTTAAAGCCGCCTGTGCCGATCCCGTCTGGTTGATGGCGAAAATAATTCCGATGCCCCAAATCACGCCATTTGCCATCCACCCGCTCGCAGGGGTGGGTGAAGGGAACCCCGGTTAAAACAAAACTGCCCCCCGCGCGGTGGAATGCCTGAAGATTTGCAAACGCTGCCTCGGGAAAAGCGTTCCCATTCGCAAGCACCAACACCGAAGACTCCGCGTCCTCCAGAAAAGAAGGACTCTCCAGCGTTGCCGCGTCGACGACTCGGGCGTCCACTCCCGTTTCCTGGAGCCTCGCGACGATCTTTTGCGCCGAGATGGCCGCAGTTCCTCCCGCTCGCGGAAAATGACGTTCTCCGAATACAGAAACATGACCTTTGCCTACAGCCGCGACCTGAGAAAGCAGGAGAGGGATTGCCAAAAGCAAAAGTGTGCGCAGGGAAGAAACCACTGGTGCAAACTAACAGAATCACCGTGTGGCGTCTTGTCGGGCGTTTGACCGACAAGCCAGCGTCGCTCAAAAGCGTGTTAATCCCGAAAACAGAAGATCATAAGGAGTCGCGGAAACGCGGCGCGTTGCGCGGCATAGGTGCAGCATTGAAATTGTGGGCCTCTTTGGGCGGGAGTTGCGCTTGCCCTTCGGGATTCCCACCGGCAATCAGGACCAGTGGTTACTGAAGGGCCATTGTCGCTCGGGCGGCGGGTGTGAAGTATTCCACGTAGCCGATCATCATCTCATCTACCGTTTGCGGCCCCCATTTTACGAGCTTGCCCGGGTCCGGGTTGGCTTTGTTCGTGGGGCTGTTGTCGTAGATTGCTGTGATATTGAGTGTGCTGCCGCGCGGGATCAGTTTGGGCTGCTTGAGGTCGTAGCGGAGCTGCCAGTTGAAGTCATACTTGGGAATGTCGAGCAGCGTCTCCGATTTGCCGTCAGGGTAGGTGACCTCGTATTTGAATGCCTTCCCTCGCACGTGCATGTGCGCCATGAAACTGGTGACCGGCATATCGAAGGGCACGCGTTGAGCGCGCTTCTCTACGTGCTGCGCAGCGCCGGGTGGTATGGCGAGCTTTGGGTTTGCGACGGCCACGGTCTTTACTTCGTAAAGGGGCGGTGTCTTGGCGAAAACAAGGCCGAGACGAAGCCGCTCTTTGGTCGCCTTTCCGCTCGGGGTGTAGTGGATTTGGAAGCTGACGCGCGCGCCCGCCGGGATCTTTCTAGCGAAGCCATCGGGATAAATGTGGCTCCCATTTCCCGGAACATACACGGCCCAGTAGCCGCCTGCGCCCTCCTCGCGATCCTTGGCGTCCGCGCCTTTCTCGTGCAATTGGATAATGACGTGGTGAACCACGTCGCGCGCGCTCGGCAACACTTCATAGGCAGTGACCCATCGGTCCTCGGTGAGGTGCGTCTCGGCCACGTCGAATTGATACGGCATGAAGCCATCGGCTTTGATGTCATACGCCCGGCTCAGGGGAACGATGAGGTCCGGCTTGCCGATGGCCCATTCGTCGGGATAGACGCGTTTTGCAGGCGCCTCCGCCGCGTTGCCCAGAGGCCGGTCTTTCGAGTCAATCCAGGCGATGAGATCCGCCCTGTCGCGCGCGGCAAGCGAGCAGTCATTCGCCCAAGGGTTCGTTTCGTTCTCCTTCGTACCCGCCGCAAACCACGGTGGCATCGTGCGCTCGGAGATTACGCGTTTAATCGCCTTTGCTCGGTCTTTCACCTCGCCCGGTTCGTCCAGGGCGAAGGGCGCGATGCCCCCGTCGCGGTGACATTTAACGCAGTTTTGCTGAAGAATGCGCGCAACATCGCGGTGGTATGTCACCGGAGCGGCGGATTGCGCAGCGCCGTCCACATCGAGTTCGCAACCCGGCGCGGCCGTTGCGGCGATTCTGGGAATCTCGCCCTTTAGCAGGGCGGAAACGGCGTCCGCCAGGTAGCGGTGGCGCGGCGCATCCAGGTTGTAATGAACCCCGTATTGGTCGTCGAGGGCGCCGCGGTAAACGAGCGTGCGCGCGGCATCAAGCAGGAAGACCTCTGTTGTTGTCCGAGCCTGCAGCGCCGAGGTGAGGGCCCTGTCTTTGTCATGAACGTAAGGGGCGGTGATTGCGAAGCCGGAAAACTGCGACTTGATGTCGTCCAGCTTCTCGCTGGCAATAGGGTTCACCAGCAACAGCGCAATGTCGTTTGCGGACAGTTCTTTTTCCAGTTTCGCAAGGTTCGGAATGTAGCGCTTGCTCACGGGACAGGTCGCGCTGGTCATCACAAGGACGACACCCTTGCGGGTATTCAGCTCACTCAGTCGATGCGTCTTACCCGAAAGATCCACAAACGCCGCGTCCGCGACCATTCGCCCCACGCCGACATCACCCGGCTTCAGAATCTCCGGACCGCCAGATACTTTCTTCACATCATCCGGCGAAATTGCAGGCGCATTTGAGGGTGTCCCGAGCGGATTCTTTCCGGCGTTGTTTGCGGCGCTGACTTTTTTGACGAGGGCCAATTCTTCCGCGTCAATAACGCCGTCGCCATTGCGATCCACGGTGTCGAACCACTTTGCGCCCGCCGCCTCTTCGCGGCTGATTTTTCCGTCTCCGTTTTTGTCGAGGACCTTCAGAATCGCATCGATTTGACTCGCGCTCGGAGCCGGCGGCGTTACGGGTGTTTGAACCGGCTTAACCGCAGCGGCCGGGTTGGACGGCCCGGTCTTCATCCCGCTCATCACTTGCTCGAATTCTGCGAGTGTGATCGCGCCGTCCTTGTTTAGGTCGAAGCGCTCGAACGTTTCGGCTTTCGGCAATTCGTCCTTGGTGATCCTGCCGTCCCCATTCTTGTCAAAGCGCTGGAAAACGCCGGGGGCTTGGGCAAGTGAAGATGAAACGGCCGCGATCGCTAATACCGCGGGGAGAATGGCTGCTTTTCTCATCGGTGGGTTGTTTTCGGTGCCTACGCCAGAAGATCGCGTACGACGTTGCCCTTCACATCCGTGAGCCGGAAGTCGCGGCCGGCGTGGCGGTAGGTGAGCTTTTCGTGGTCGAGGCCGAGGAGGTGAAGGATGGTCGCGTGCCAGTCGTGGATGTGGACGGGGTTCTCGACGGCTTCGTAACCGAGTTCGTCGGTGGCACCATAGGTCTGGCCGCCGCGTATGCCGCCACCGGCCATCCAGAGAGAGAAGCCTTTGTTGTTGTGGTCGCGGCCGCTGCCTTGAGCGTGCGGTGTGCGGCCGAATTCACCGCCCCAGATAACGAGTGTGTCCTTCAAGAGGCCCCGTTCGCGCAGGTCGGTGAGTAGCGCTGCGACAGGCTTGTCCACTGCGGAGGTGTGCTTGGGAAGCTCGGTGTGGAGGTCGCGATGGTCGTCCCAGTCGCCGTGATTCACCTCAATGAAACGCACACCAGCTTCGGCGAAGCGGCGCGCGAGCAGGCACTGGCGACCCATGTAATCCGTCTCGGCCTCGCCGATGCCGTAGAGTTTTTTAGTCGCGTCGCTTTCCCCCGCAAGATCGAGCAACGATGGCACCTCGCTCTGCATCCGGAAGCCGAGTTCGAACGATTCGATGAGTCCCTCGACCTGCGGATTCGCCACGTCGCGTGCGAGCCGCTCTTGATTGAGCGTCTGAATGAGGTCGAGCTGCGCACGCTGCTGCGAGCGGTTGAGCTTCGTGTTGGCGACGTTGCTCACCTTCAACTCACCGACCGCGCGTCCAAACGGGCCGAGTGCTCCTATGGGTGTGCCCTGATAGATCGCGGGTAGAAAAGCGCTACCGTATTTTTGCGCGCCGCCGTTGTTGCTCGTCGCGCTTAGATTAATGAATCCAGGGAGATTTTCGCTCTCGGTTCCGAGGCCGTAGAGCGTCCACGCGCCAAGCGACGGGCGGATGAATTGCTGGCTACCCGTGTGCATCTGGATACTCGCCGGACCGTGCGCAGGCAGGTCGGTCTGCATCGAGCGGATGATACACATCTCATCGGCGTGCTTTGCCATTTCTGGGAGCAACTCGCTGAATTCCGAACCGCTCTGCCCGTGTTTCGAAAATTTCCACGGTGAACCCATGAGCTTCGTGAAGCCGCCGGGTGAGCGCGGGCTTGGTTTACCGTCGGCGGCGGTGAGCGCGGGCTTGGGGTCGAGCAGATCCACATGGGAGGGTGCGCCGTTCATACAGAGGAAAATCACGCGCTTTGCCTTTGCCGCAAAGTGCGGCGCTTTAGGCGCGAGCGGACCGGTTGATCGGGCGACGGCGCGTTGCGCTAGGTCGGCAAACGCTAGATAGCCGAAGCCACTCGAGAGTGTGCGTAGCATCGAGCGGCGGGAATGAGACGCGGTGAGGAAATTGGGGCACATGTTGATGGATTAATTGAGTGTGCGGAATTCGGCGCTCGAGAAGAGCGCCTGGCAGAAGGTGTTGAGGGCGGTGACAAAAAGTTCGCGGCGTTTCGTCCCGTCGCTACCGGCATCGCTGAGAAAGCGGTCAAAAAACTGCTTTGTCGCGCGTTGTTCGGTGTCCGTTGGATCACGTCCGAAGGCCTGCACGTAAGCAGTGCGCACGCGCGCAGAGCCGTCCCCGGGCATGGCGAGCAGGCGCTTTGACCACACCTCGGCGAGAGATTGCATCACGGGGCTGTTTAGGAGGAAGAGGGATTGCGCGGGCGTGGTTGTCTCGTCCCGATTGCCGCTAACGGCGTTTGGATTTGCGAAGTCAAAGAGACCGAGCGCGTCGTTGAGCTGGTCACGGATGACGGTGAGATACACGGAGCGATAGCCCGATGTGGCCTCGGTCGTAGCGCGGGTGGCAGCGATGCCGGCAAAGTTGTCGCCGAGGCGCGCGGGCGTGGAGCCGACGGGCGGTACGGTCTCAAGCTTGCCGGACACAGCGAGCATCGCATCGCGTGCGGCCTCGGCGTCCAGTCGGCGCGGCGTCATGCGCCAGACGAGGGTGTTGTCGGGGTCGGTGGAGTGGTTCGCGGATTCGTAGGTTGTGGCGAGCCGGTACGCGCGCGAGAGCATGATTTCGCGAATGAGTGCTTTCACGCTCCAGTTCCGCTCAACAAAACGCACGGTGAGATGGTCGAGCAGCGCGGGGTTGCTCGGCGTCTCGCCCATGGTGCCGAAATTATCCACACTCGCGACGAGCCCTCGCCCGAAGAGGTGATGCCACACCCGGTTCGTGATTACGCGTGCGGTGAGGGGGTTTTCGGGCGACGCAATCCAGTCCGCCAGCTCCCGACGACCGCTGCCCGCCGTGATGGGCATGCCTTTCACTGGCACAACCTGGAGGAAGCCGCGCGGCACGGTGTTGGCGGGTTTATTCGGCTCCCCGCGCAGGTAGAGCGGCATGTCGCCGGGCACCGTTTTGTCGCGCGCGCCCATTGCAAAGGGGCGCGGTTGGCCGTCATCACCGAGTTCCTTAAGCTGCTGGTTCACGAGGATGAGGCTCGAGCGCACGCCGATGGATTTGCGCGCTTTTTCCGCGTCATCGGGCAGCCGATATTTGTCGAGACCGAAGCCGCCGGTGAGTTCGCGCAATACTTTGTCGAGCCGCGCCTGCTCACTACGCAGCCGCTCTACAGAGGATTGCAGCGGCACGGTCGGCGTTGATGCGGGAAGGTCAATGAGCCTTGACGCCTGGTTATTCGTTACGACAGGAACGGTGCCGTAACAAGTCTCTGTGCTGCGGAAAATGCCGGCGAGCGCGTAGTAGTCACGCTGCGGGATGGGGTCGAATTTGTGGTCGTGGCAGCGCGCGCAGCCGACCGTCATTCCTAGCATCGCCTGGCCTAGAGTGTCGAGTTGCTCATCCACGACATCGAGCTGGAATTGCAAACGGTCGCGTTCGCTAAGTTGCTTCGGCCCGAGCGCCAAGAATCCGGTTGCGACGATTTGCTCGGCGCGCTGAGCGTCGTCCTTCGCGGGCAGCAGGTCGCCCGCGATTTGCTCGCGTATAAACTGATCGTAGGGCTTGTCGGAGTTGAACGACGCGATGACGTAGTCGCGATACCGCCACGCTTGCGGGTAGAGGATGTTTGCCCCGCGCCCAGTCGAGTCGGCGTAGCGGGCCACATCGAGCCAGTGGCGTCCCCAGCGCTCGCCGAATTGGGGCGACGCAAGGAGACGGTCTACGACCTTGGAAAACGCTTCGGATGATTTGTCACCGACGAATGCATCGACTTCCTCCGGCGTTGGTGGAAGTCCGATCAGGTCGAAGCTCGCGCGGCGGATGAGCGCTCGGGGTTCGGCATCTGCTACCGGCTTCAGAGCTTTCGCTTCCATTCCTGCCAGGAGAAAACGGTCGATGTCCGAGCGCGGCCATGCGGCGTCCTTCACCGCGGGCGGTGCAGATTGTTTCACCGGCTGAAAAGCCCAGTGTTCTCGGCCCTTTTCGATATTGATGCTGCTTTTCACGGCCTTTGTGCCGGTGGCTTCGCGGGGGTCAGGCGCGCCCATCTGCACCCACTTCTCGAAGTTTGCGACCACCGTGTCCGGCAATTTACCCCCGTTCTTCTTCGGAGGCATCTGCGTGTCCTTGTTTGCATAGCGGATGGCCTCGATGAGCAGGCTCTTCGCGACTTCGCCGGGCACGACCGCGGCGCCGCTGTCGCCGCCGGACCGAATGCCCTCGCGCGTGTCGAGCACCAGCCCGCCCTTGATTTTTTCGGCGTCGGCGGAGTGGCACTCGTAGCATTTGTCGGCAAGTATTGGGCGGATGTTTTTCTCGAAAAAAGCGATGCCTTCAGCGCTCGGTGGCGCGCTTGTAGCCGCAGACGGTTTCGCCGGCTCGGGTTTTGGTGCGGCCGCATTCGGCACACGCCGGGTCATGAATCCGCGGAACTCCTCGAGCGATAGCGCGCCGTCACCATTAGCATCGAATTTCTTGAAGATGCCTGGCACTGCCTCCGGATGCTCTTTGAAATACGGGATGGCTTCGGCGAGTCCCTCGAACTCCGACACGGTCAGCTTTCCATCCGCATCGGTGTCGAGATACGCGAAGACCTCCTCTGGTGGACGTGCTGGCTTCGCTGGCTCGGCGGGAGCGGACTTCGTTTCTGCGGGTGGCTGCGGCGCGCCTGTGGGGCGCTGCTTTTTGCCCATCTCGTAGAACTTCCGAAAGTCGTTTAGCGATAGAACCCCGGCGCCTGTTGTGTCGAGTTTCTTAAAGGCGGAACTAACCGACTCTGGATGTTCACGGAAATAGGGGACGGCTTCTTTGAGACGCCCAAACTCGGCTTCGCTCAGTTTGCCGTCTGCATCGGTGTCGAGATACGCGAAGACTTCCTCCGGACTGCGCTGCGCTTTAGCCGCTGGTGCATTGCCTGTAGGCGGGGACGGCGTTTTCTCCGGAGCGACTTTCGCTGGTTCTGGGCTTGCAGCCTTGGCCGAGGGAGCGCCCTTCAAGTGCTTATCGAACCACGCCAGCTCGAGCCTCGTTGCCTCGTCGAAGCCTTCGCGGTAGATGCCGTAATGTGTGATGCCCTTGATGACGTGGTACTCCGCCGGTACGCCGCGCTCGCGAATTGCCGCAGCCGCGCGCTCGGTGTTCGCGTTGCTGCCTAGCTCCTCATTTTCCGCGACGACGAAAAGAATCGGCATCGTGATTTTCTCCGCTGCCTCCGCAGTTCCGTAACCGATGTTCTTGGCTGGGTTGACGCGCATCTGCGTGTAGCGCTCCATTTTGCCGGTCATCTTGCCGGTCTCGAACGGCACTGGCTCCACCTCGGCGCGAGACTGCTTCGTAAGATGCTCAAAAGCCCTACCGGTAGCCTGAGGGGTGCGCGGCGCGGCGACTCCGCCGACCTGCGCCACAGTACACTTCACGCGCGGGTCGTTTCCGGCGGTCCACGTTACAAGCCCGCCGCCGTAGCTGCTGCCCCAGAGGCCGAGGCGGTCTGCGTCCACGCCTGGCTCGCCGGCGAGAAAGCTGAGTGCCGCGCGGATGTCCATCGCCTGGTCGGCGAAATCCATCTGCCAGCGCACCGCGCGCGCCTTGATAGTGACCTCGCCCTTTTCATCGGGTACGGGCACTTTCTCAATCGCCATGAGCCGCGGGTCGCTTGCTCCCCATCCACGATAGTCAAACGCGAGCACGACATACCCGCTCTGCGCAAAAATGGGAGCGATGCGCGCCTGCGTGCCATCTTTCGTGCCGCCCGTGCCTGCACACAGCACGAGGGCGGGCAGCTTTTGGTCGGGCTTGCGGTTCTTTGGAAAGTACAGGTCGCCAGCCATGCGCGTGCCATCGCTCCAGATCGTCACGACGCGCTTCTCGACATCCTCCGGCAGCTCGCGGCGCGCGGTGGCTGATGCGCTCGGGGCAGTGGTGTCCTCCGCGCCTCGATTCGGCGGATTTTTTGAGAAGTAATCGCGCAACTCGTCCGGCGAAGCGACGCCATCCTTGTTGGTATCGATTGCATCGAAGAGTCTCGGCATTTCTTCACGGGTGATTTTCCCGTCACCATTGCGGTCGAGGTTTTTGAGCCCGTTCGACAGCGTGTTTTCCTGCGCGACTGCGACCGCAGCTAAGCCAGCGACGATGGTGAAAGCGACGGTGGTTCTCATGGGTTGGGTTGTTTCCAGCGCGCGCGGCGTTCTTGGTTCAGTTTGCCGTATTCCTCCCGCTGAGCGGGGGTAAGGTTACGGTAGATTTCGGTGCCCTTTTTCACGAAGAGGTCGCGGACTTTCTTCGCTGTTTCCTCACGGATCACACGCATGTCTGACGCGAGCACGTCATATTGCCCGCGCAGAGTGTCCTGCTGCTCCGGCGTGAGGTTCAGCCGTTGGACGTCTTCGGCAAAGCGCCGCTCCAGCCAAGCTTGCTCAGACCAGGCACGCTGGGCCGGGCGCGGGGGTTGCGTGGTTTTTGTGAGGCCAACTCCCGAGGCAGCTCCCAACACGAACAGGGCCAGCAGGCAGATGATGATCTTTGTGTTTTTCATTGCTCGATAGCGGTTTGAATGAAGGCCTGGGCCACTTGGAAGTCCTCCGCCACCGATGACTCGTGCGGCATCAATGAGGGAACTAAAAAGCATAGAAGTGCGGCTAAAGCGCCGATGGGCAGCGCGCCTAGGGCAAGCCGCTCCCAAGGACTTTCCGGCAGCGCTTCGTTCACGCGGGCAATCACGCGCGTCGTGAATCCATAGCTTAAATCTGCTGGGGGCGGTTCGGGGCGAGCCGAGCGGGCGAGCCCGAAAAGCCTTTGGAGGGGATCAGAGTTCCGTTTCATAGGTTCTCTTAACCCGCAGCCGTCCTCTGGTTACACTCGGACTAAAGTTTTTCTTCTCCGAGAGTCTTTAGCGCCTTTTTCATTTTTGCCCGCGCACGAAAGGCACGCACCTTCACCAAGGTCGCATTCCAACCGGTCAGAGCCGCGATTTCTTCCACAGACTTTTCTTCGAGGTGCAGTAGTGTGAGAATCATCCGCTCCCGGGGCGGCAGTACATCCAGTAGCTTTGCCAAAAGTTCGCGAGCGTCTTGGGCTTGTGAGGAATCGGCCTCAGGTTCATGGGCCAGCGATGCAACGACCGCCTGTTCGCCCTCGCTCAGGTCCGCCCACCGCCATTCCGGTCGCCGTGCGCGTGCCCGAAGCGCCTTGAGGCATACATTCAAGGCCAGCCTCGAAACCCAATTTTCCAAAGGGAGCGCTGGATCGTATCGGGCTAGAGTACGGAAGAACTGCACAAATACCTCTTGCTCGAGATCCTCTGCGTCCATTCCGCGTGGGAGATGATTCTGTACGATGCGGGAGATTTGCGGGTGCAAAGCTTCGATGAGTCGGCAGGCGGCATCTTGGTCGCGGCTTGCGACCCATGCTGAAACTAGCGCACGCGACGGATCAGTCATTCGTTTAGCAGTGGTACGTAAGAAGCATGGACCCTTTACATCTCGGAGATCGCTTTATTCTGTTTGAGACCCTCGTGAGGAGATACTCGTCCAGAGTAGTCGCCAGATTATCACGCCCCACAAGGATATGCCTTCGCTTTTCTTCCATCAGCTCCGAAGCGCCTGCGTATCTCTGTCTTTATTGGTTGCAGGTCGGAGTGCATGGGCGCAGTCCCCACAAGACGCTCCCGCCAAAGCGCTCGAGGTGAAGCTCGTTTCCCTTGAAGTGAATGACACCCCTCTCGCCGCGAACACTTGGCGTGAAGCAACACAGGCCAACGCTGCGCCCTTACGCTTTTCCTCCGTCCGTTCGATGCGTGTTCATTTCAAGGAATCCTCCTCCGAAAACGGCTCGTCTCCAAAACTCCAATACTTCCTTTCAGGCTATGACACTCAATGGCACGCCCTCAGGGCCCACGCCCAACTCACCGTCCGTTTTTTAGATAAAGACGGAGCCATTATTGGCACGGAGGATCTAAACGCCAGGGGGGAAAGCGCTGGGTGGATGGGAACGATTGCCAACTCAGAGTTCTCCGCGCGTTCAGCCACGCTCAGCGCGCCCCCGCGAAGCAACCGGATTCAACTCATGATCATTTCCAGTGTTCCTGAAATGGTCGGCCAATACGCGCTTCGCGACATCACGCTCGCCATCGCCCGCCCAGGAGGGAGCGAGCAGTCGAAAATCGCATTATCCACCGACGAGGGGGTGGAGATGAACAGCGCGCTGGGTAATCCTCTCCAATGGGCAAGAAGCGGCACTCGCGCCCAGTTGGCCCAAGTTGTCACGCTGCAGGAGGGAAAGCACTCGCTTGCACTCCTCGATAACACGTCGAAAACGTTTGGCACATGGATTTTAAAGCCGCCGCATTGTCCGGAAGTTCGTGAAGGCGAGGAAGTCGTTCTCACTTGGAGCGAATGCTTCAGCTTGGGAAGGGGAGGGGACGGAACGGCATTCTACGAAAACCTTCCCTCGGGAAACTACAAGCTGCTTGTCGCAGGACAGACCATGGAGGGCCGCAGTATCCTGGAAAGTAGCGTTTTGGCGTTTAGCATTCCCTCGCCATTTTGGGAGCGCCCTATGATTTGGATCATTGCGGGAGCCGCCTCCACGGGGTGCGCCTTCGGCCTCACAAAAGTCACGGCGAAGCGTCGAATGCAACGCCATTTTGCCGAGCTCGAACGTCGGCACCTTGTGGAAAAAGAGCGCTCGCGAATTGCCCGCGATATCCACGACGAACTGGGCGCCAGCCTCGCCGCTATCGCGTTGATCAGCACCCGCGCGCAGCAAAAACTCGGAGCCAATTCTGAGGCCGCCGAACCGTTATACGAGATTGCAAAACGCGCCAAACAAACCGCCCGCCAACTCGCCGAGATTGTCTGGGCCGTGAACCCCGCCCGCGATTCCGTGGAGAATCTCGTCGATTTTGTCTGCCAATTTGCCCAGGAACATCTTGAACTCGCGAACATCCGATTTCGCACCGAAATTCCTGTGGAGCTTCCCGAACTTGCGCTTTCCTCCAACGCAAGACACGAGGCGTTTCTTGCGGCAAAGGAACTCGTGCATAACGCGGTACGACACGGCAAACCAACGCTGGTGTTTTTGAAAATCGAGTGTTCTCCCGGATGGCTCACCGTTATAATCGAAGACGACGGCTGCGGCTTTATTCCCTCTAGGGACCATACGCACGGCGGGCTTGCCAACGTGGCTGAACGCATGAAAAAAATCGGAGGCGAGTTTGTTGCTCAGTCCGTTCCGTCTCAGGGAAGTCGAATGCAACTGCGTATCCCGCTCAGCACTACCCATGGTTGAACACAATATGTCTGATGTTCCTTCCTCCATCGTTGTGGCGATTGTGGAAGATGATGCGGAGCTCCGAAAGAGCCTGCATGCCATCGTCTCCTCGGCCCCTGATCTCCGTTGCGTAGGGACTTTTGGTTCGGCGGAAGAAGCTTGGGACTCGCTGCCAGAGAAGCTCCCCGCCGTCGTTTTGATGGACATCAACCTCCCCAAAGCAAATGGCATTGCGTGTGTCGCACGCCTTTCCGGCATTTTACCCAACACCCATTTTTTAATGCTCACGGTGTACGATGATTCCGAAGCAATTTTTGATTCTCTCGCGGCGGGAGCGAACGGCTATTTAAGAAAGCCGATGGAGCCTGCGGAACTGCTGGAAGCCATCCGCGACGTGCACCGGGGCGGGGCACCGATGAGTAGCAGCATTGCGAGGCGGGTCATTCAGGCGTTCCGCAAACCTTCAGCGCCGCCGGTGTCCGACCATTCCAGACGTGTCTCGGTGCTTGAAAAACTGGCGCCTCGCGAGCGAGAAATACTCGAACTCCTTGCCGAAGGGTATTTGCAGAAGGAGATCGCGGCTCAATTGGGAATCAGTTTCTCGACGGTCCGAACGCTCACCGGCCGGATCTACGAGAAACTTCATGTGCATTCACGGGCACAGGCAGTTGCCAAATATCTCGGTGCCGCGGCTCCCTCGCCCTGAGCTTGCTGCGAGTGCCGCGCCCCAAACATCTTGGGCAGAATCTTGCCCAATCCTTGTGAACAAATCTGTGGAGAGAGCAAGTGTCTGTCCCCATTGCGCCCCGCCACCATTGCGCGCCCTCGCCACACGAGGGGAAGCGGTCCGCATCGCTCACCTGTTTGCAAAAGCTCCAGATCGTACTATTGCCTCGAATCACTCATAACGACGGATCCGCGCGGTTGATGCATCTTTTTACAGCCCCAACGGGGCGACCTGCGCTAGCCCCAGGCAGCGCCTGGGGAAAACGCCCCCAATGAACCGAGCCCTGTCAGGGCGCTATAAGGCCCTGTAAATTAGAGTGCCCCCTTCAGGGCTTCCGGAAGCTTGCATATTCTCCTAGGGCGTTGCCCTAGGCTATATTAGATCGCCCCGTTGGGGCTTGAGACGTCCTTTTGCGGAGGTTGGAAGTGTCTGTCCCCATTGCGCCTCCTCGCGCCATCGATCACGCTTTCAGGTTGGTTCCGATGCCGGAGGCATCAAAGTCATTAGACGGTCGGTTGAGCGAAGCGACACCACCGGATCCGATACAAAAAACGCCACGCATCCCATAGGGATGCCAGTCCTTCCATGCTGCTGTGCCATTGTTATTTCGCGCCGACGCACAACGTGTTTCCCACACAAAGTGGCTTGTTATGCCCCTAACGCCCCGCCGCTAGCATCCCTCTGGGATGCAGGCTGTTCCGGCCTGACAAACCGGTGGTGTCGTCGCGTCGCTCCTCAACCTCCGGCTAATGGCTTTCATGCCTCCGGCATGGCAAATCGCAGCATCCCCACGACGACTTTGGGCTCCGCGCTCCCCAAGTTATAAGGCCCCGCAACCTACTGGCCCAACTTCAACGTCCACCCGCCCGTGGAAAGTGCGGGCGCAACACCCGACTCCACCCAACCACGCGCCCGTAACAACTCGTCCAACGACGAAGGAGAGCAAGTGTCTGTCCCTATTTGCGCCCGCTCGCTTTTCCAGGGCCCCAAGTGCCAGACACTGTTGCACGCGCTCCAACCAAAAGGAGTGCCGTACCGCGATCACTCAAAAAAGCGTCTTAACTAAGAGCCATTCGTAATTGCCTCCATGTTCCCTCCGCTCAATTTGGCCAGCGAATGTGTCCCCGTAGAAGACTTTTCCGACTCGGCTCATGGGCGTTCGGCGGTTGGTTGTGTTGTTGAGGTTGCAGGGGCACCGTCCGCTGAGACATTTGGTTCGATGGTCAGTTTTAGCCCAAGGCAGTCGAGCAACCGCCCTAGCACCTCAAGGGATGGGTTGCCCTTGCCGGACTCGATGTTACTGAGTGTGTGAACCGCGATCTCCGCCAAGTCTGCGAGATCCTTCTGTCGAATGCCGAGGCTATGTCGTCGTTTTCAGAGTCAGGAGGAAGCAACGACAGCCAAGTTTCGCGAGTCCATATTCATTTTAGTGAATAATGCGCACGATAAGGATGGAAACAATGGAGAATATCGGTCGCTTTTTCACTTTAATGTATCAAGCAATAATACCAAATCTTGAAGAAAACTGGTTCGTCTCAGGTGCTGAGCTCTTCGAATCATCCATAAACCTCAAAGAGATGGTATAACTCCCAGGCTCGGCTGTGTGCGTGTAACTCTGTTGATCCAGTCGGGCCCCGAGGTAACATTGGTCTTAGATCGCTCAAAGCGGGCAGGGGACTAGGTGCTCTGTGCGTCTATTTTAGCAGACGGTAGATATAAACCATTCTAGTGGATATGATTGAATGTGGCACATCCGGTTATGGCATCGCCGCGTGACTTATGGCAACCTCTGCGCTGAATGACGTTGCGCACCTCTGATTTTGATTACCCGCTGCCTGAGGCCCTGATTGCGAGCCATCCACCAGAGCGTCGCGAGGATGCCCGGATGCTCGTGGTGTACCGCTCCGAAGGACGCTGGGAACACCGGCGCATTGCCGATTTGCCCGAGTATATTCGACCAGGGGATCTTGCCGTTTTCAACGATACACGCGTCATTCCGGCAAGAGTTTACAGTGATGACGGGCGCCTCGAATTGCTGTTATTGGAAGCGGAGGGGCCTGCGACTTGGCGGTGTTTGGTCAAGCCGGGTCGCAAATTGCGCGTTGGGGCGGAGTTTAAGGCGGGCGGGGTGACTGGGATTGTCCAAGAGGTTTTCCCAGATGGCGACCGGCTCATTGCCTTCGATGCGCCGCTGGATTTGCAGCGGGTGGGTGAATTGCCGCTGCCTCCGTACATGGGGCGGACCGCAGAGTTAGCGGATCGAGAACGTTACCAGACCATTTACGCCCGCGAGGAAGGTTCGGTTGCGGCGCCCACGGCGGGACTGCATTTTACTCCAGAATTAATGGCGTCAATGCCGCACGCCTTTGTCACATTGCACGTCGGCACGGGAACCTTTCGCTCGGTACTGACGGAGACATTAGAGGATCATCCGATGCACTCCGAGCGCTTTGATCTGCCGGAGGCTACCGCGCTTAAAATTAACGAAGCGCAGCGTGTGCTGGCTATCGGGACGACGACGGCTCGCGTGCTCGAGAGTTGCGCTTTGCACGGGGTGCCGCTCAAGGGGGCGGGCGGTAGGACTGATTTGTTCATCAAGCCGCCGCATACATTTCGTTGTGTTGGGGCGCTGCTCACTAATTTTCATTTACCCAAGAGCACCTTATTGGTGCTTGTCAGTGCCTTTGCTGGGCGCGAATTGACATTGGCGACCTATGCAGAGGCTGTGCGGGAGTCCTACCGTTTCTACAGCTACGGGGACTGCATGCTGGTGATCTAGAGAAGGAGTAATGCCTTTTTGGTTAGCGTGCGGGTAGCGTGCCTTTGAATTTCAGGGAGAGGAACCGCCCTAGAAAAACTCGCAGACGGCCGCAAGCCAGCAGCCATCGCAAGCGCGAACAATGGGCCGCCGTTTTTACGAGAGAGACACCCACTAGACGCCACTCCATATGACATACATTGTATTGCGTTATAGATAACCGTCACGCGCAGCTGAGTTTATTCAGTTGTGAATAACGTGTTGAGAACTCAGGCGCCCTATTTCGCGCGGTTTCAATCCCCAGCAGATCCGAACGTTCCAAAGAGTACCTCACCGCTCTCAGCTTGAGATCAATCCCTAGCCCCATTCGCAACGGTCACCCAACTCGCCTCAAAACGGTAAGCGAAACGCCGCCACTCTCCACTCGCGCCGATCGCGTCGACCCACGCCACCGCAGACCGCTTCCTCGAGTCTTGCCGGCTTTGGCTCCCATTTGCCCACTTGTCTAAATGTACGATCTGCGAACCCGCATTTTAAAGAATCCCACTCCGCCGCGATCTCAGCGCCGTCGGTGGGTTCCTTGCCCACTTACCGCCCAGCAAATGGGAGAAAACAATGGATCGCAATTATCAAATTTCTCGAGCTGTAGACGGAACTTTTTCATTGGGCTCAGGAGTTCCAAGTATACGCAGAGCACGCCACTCGCTCGGGCCGGTCCAGCAAACATCAAGCACTCCAGCGCATTTTTGCTACTTTCCGCGCTGGCGCTTTTGGGCATCCTCGGCTAATCCGCTTCAGTTGCACTGAACTTTTTCTCAAGGAAACAGTTCAACCTGCAGTCCAACTTTCAAACGCCCTTAAACGTTAAGCTGATCCTTATCCACCCTTATCCACTCTGTAGCCATGGCTGAAACCGCTCTTGATACTCGTCAGAAAGCCCTCCAAATCAACCTAGACCCGCGCCTTTACGGAACCTTCGCAGAAATTGGTGCAGGACAAGAAGTGGTGCGCTGGTTTTTTCGCGTCGGCGGCGCGGCAGGAACGGTAGCCAAGAGCATGTCGGCGTATGACATGACAGTTTCAGACGCAATTTACGGCACCTCGGAACGTTACGTTTCCCGTAAGCGCTTGGAGGCGATGCTTGCCCACGAGTACAGACTGGATGTGGAACGTCTCGATGCGAAGCGTGGCGAGCGCACGTGCTTTTTCGCCTTTGCCGACACAGTGGCTGCGCGTTCGTTCCGTGGCGGTTCGGAGTGCCACGGTTGGATGGGCATCACCTTCCAGCACGCGCCCCGAGCGGAACCCAGTCGCATTTTGATTCACGTGCGCATGCTGGACAACGAGAACGCGGCGCAAGCTGAGGCGCTTGGGATTGTCGGTGTTAACTTGGTGTACGGCGCGGGTTTTCTTTCGCACACACCGGAAGCGTTGTTGAGTTCGCTTCTGGATGACCTGACGGTTGGGCGCATTGAAATTGACATGGTTGAGTTCTCGGGAGCTGCCTTCGTCAATGTTGACAATCGGCTCATGAGCCTGAGATTGGTCCAATTGGGCCTTTCGGGTGCGGCGATGTTCGGCCCCAATGGCGAGGTGCTTCAGCCGTCGGAAGCCTTGTATAAGAAAGCGGTTCTCGTGGAACGCGGGGCGTTTCATCCGGTGACAAAGGTGCACATGGACATGCTGCATCTCTCGTCGGAAAAATTCCGAGCTCTCCCAGAGGTGCAAGGCAAGCAAGTCATCGAGCTCATGGAGATAACGATGCGCAACTTAATGTCAGATCAAACCGTGGTGGATCCGAAGGACTTTCTAGATCGCGCTGACGTGCTGGCTGCATGCGGACTGCCGGTGTTAGTTTCCGACTTCTCCGAATACTATCGTCTGAGTGCCTTTCTTTCTCGGATGACCAGCGAGCCCATCGGGATTGCCCTTGGTCTAACGCGTCTGCTTAATCTGTTTGACGAGCAATTTTATCAGACGCTACCGGGAGGAATTTTGGAGTCCTTTGGAAGACTTCTGAAAAACCATCTTAAACTTTTTGTTTATCCTACTTTAGACAAAGACACAGGAGCCGTGCGTCACCTTGAAACCCTGACAAATCTAGGACCGCTTCAGCAGCTCTTTGGCTACCTTCGGGATCGCGGCTCTTTTGTAAGTTTATCGCCCAGCGACCTTTCTGTGTTATCCATTTATCCCCGCGATGTGCTTGAGGCAATCGCTTCCCACGATCCGAAGTGGAAGACGATGGTGCCGCCGGAGACCATTGAGGTGATTGAAAAGAAGCGTCTGTTTATTCATGACCAGGGAGAACGGAATCCTTCCCACTAGTGAGTGGTTTTGGCAAATTTGTACGACTGGGCGATCTGATTGCGTTCAGGGAGTTTTTTTGCAATTGGGAGGATCGCGTAACTTATCGAAAAATTCCTGAGCACTGCTTTTTGCTTGAAATATGTTATCATTGATAGCACTTTAGGACGTGCCTCAGCTCATCGTCAGAAACATTGAAGATGCAGTCGTTCGTCAGCTTCGAACCTTGGCGGCAACTCATGGGGTTTCGATGGAAGAAGAACACCGGCGGCTTTTGAGAAGTGTGCTCTTGGGAGAACGGGAAAATCGCAAATCTTTCTCGAAAATGCTGCTTTCGATCCCAAAGTCCACGGTGGGCGAATCCGAGGGTTTGTTTGCTCGTCAGGGTGACTTACCCAGAGAGATCGATTTGTGAGAGGCTACTTGGTCGATACCAACGTGCTTTCGGAACTCCGGAGAATGGCTCCTTCCGAGGTAGTATTGGGGTGGATCTCAGCAACTCCGCCAGAGCTCCTCTTTATGAGTGTGCTCACATTGGCAGAACTCAGCCGGGGAGCGAAGCTTTCGAGGCGCAAAGATGCCCGCTCAGCGATCGCTTTAGATCATTGGATCGCGGAGGTGCGACTGGACTTTGCTGAGCGCATTCTTTGTGTGGACCATGAAATCGCTGAATGCTGGGCTCGATTATCACCACAGCAACCTTTGCCGGTCATTGATGGGCTTTTAGCGGCCACAGCAAGTGTGCACGATTTGACTGTAGTGACCCGTAATGCAGAAGATTTTGAACGCTCAGGAGTAAGAGTTTTGAACCCATTTAATTTGTAGCAATCCTTTGAGACTTGGCACTGAACATAGCGCTAGGACTCTTGATTTTGGGCTTTAGCGTTTTTGACTTATTTGAAATTGCCAGTTCAACTCGCATTCCTAATCGTTAGTCTGGTTTCACATGGGTCCATATCTCCTTATAGATAACAGCAATTCTTTCACCAAATTCACTGTATCTGCAGAAGACCAGTTGGGCCCAGTGAGCAGCCTACCTACGCGTGGCCTGAGCGCCGATGCACTCCGGAGTTTGGTCAGTGATTGGACGTTTGGCTCGGTCGTTGTGTGTTCCGTTGTGCCTCAAACCGCCGCCCTGTTAGTCCAAACGTTTGCTCACCTGCCCCTTCTACAGGTTTCTTCCTCCATCGATCTGGGCATTGGTATCGACTATCCAGCGCCGGAATCCATCGGAGCCGATCGTTTGGCAAACGCGGTTGCCGCCTTGGCTCTATTTAAGACGCCTGCGGTGGTGGTGGACTTTGGCACGGCGCTAACGTTTGACATTCTCTCTCGCGAGCGCAACTACGTCGGCGGCGTGATAGCCCCCGGGTTGGAGGCAATGACGAACTATCTGCACGAGCGCACCGCCTTATTGCCCAAGATCACGCTTTTGGAGCCGCCCAGTGTGATCGGTAAGTCTACCGAACACGCGATGCTCGCTGGAGCCGTTTACGGTTATCGTGGACTGGTGCGGGAAATTCTGGCGGAGATCCGCCGCACACTTCCCGGCGCCGCCGAAGACCTCCGCGTGGTCGCCACGGGTGGTTACGCAGAGTTAATTGCTGCCGGACTCCCGGAAATTTCCTCGGTCCATCCGGCGCTTACTTTGGAGGGGCTCAGGCTCATCGCAAAACGCCACTTTAATTAACGGCGCCCGCAAGTTTGCGATAAGGCACACCACTCGCCTTTATAGGCGCGAGAGGTGATTTCAGAATCGTCCACAGCGTTTGCCTCAATGCCATAAATGAGGTACACACTGGAGTATGCGCTCCCCTGCTCTCCCCATCCTTCGCTATTTTGCGGTCGTTTGTATCGCCAGTTCCCCGACACCTCCGGCGCACTGCTCTGAATCACGCCTCAGTGCGGACGCGGCAAAATGGGAGGCATTGGTGCAAAAAAAGCTGTCTCAGCCACCTCCCCAGGAAGGCTCGGTGATCTGCGTGGGAAGTTCGCACATGGCAAAGTGGAGCACGTTGGAAGAGGATCTGGCGCCTTTGCGCACTTACAATATGGGGATCGGCGGCAGTCGGATGCGGCATGCTGCGGAGTTGTTCATTCCACGACTGGTGCTCCCCTTCAAGCCGCGTGCGGTACTGCTGTATGAGGGAAGCAATGATTTGGCCGCAGGAATCCAGCCCGCAGAGATTTTGAAATCGTTTCAATCATTGCACCAACAATTGCACGAAACACTTCCCCAAACTCGCCTCTACGTTTTGGGCGTGGTTCCTAGTCCTGGAAAGCGCTTTGAAAAATGGGATGCCATCGTGGAACTCAACCACTTGCTGGAGGCCGAATGCGCTCAAAACCCTTGGATCCGCTTTTTAGATACCACTAGCGGACTGCTGGACAATAAAGGAAAACCTCGCACGGAATGCTTCATTCTCAATGACATACACATGACAGCCGCAGGTTACGAAGTTTGGAAGTCGATCGTCGCGCCAGTACTGATTCAAGCAGAAAGCGTTCTTGCGCCCGCGCAAAGCGTTGCGCCGTAGAGTTCGTTTTGTGGGGAAACTAGCGCTAGGGCGCTGGAGTGAGCTGGAACGTGCCAGCATCGTTTCGCGCGCCGTATTGAGCCTCGAACTTACTGGGCAGCAGGCTGCCTTTATAGGTGTAAAGACCACCACCCACGAAGGATTTAAGTTCTTTTTGCCCTGCAATCTGAAAGCCAGCACCCTGTTTTTGGGCGTCCAGCGTCACTGGATAAGCTGTAGTGAATCCGTGCCAGCGGGCTTCAAAAAACGCATCCATCTTGCCTGCAGTGGGCGAAGACAGCACCGCGCGCAAACGCCCGCCCGCATGATGCTTTTCGCTGTACCACTGACCAGTCCAGCGTTGTTGGGGAGAATCTTTCCAAGCCCGCTCGAATTTTGGAGAAACGCAACTGACCAAACCGAGTCCCAGCAGTCCAACGGAAATTTGCGATAATTTATTTCTCATGACAGGCTTCAAAATCGAGTTTGAATCATGCCATTCCCCTAGCTCTCAGGCAATCCTGCAAAGCAACGGATTGTTTACTGCTGGGCGATTGCCTTTTTGAACCAAGCACCCTACCTTCCCGCCTTTTCCTATGAGCCACTACTCGGCAAAACGCGTCCTCTTTGTGTGTACAGGAAACAGTTGTCGCAGCCCTATGGCTGAGGCGCTTTTTCGCCACGCAACCAGAGACCGCCAAGACCTTGAAACCGCTTCCGCCGGCGTGCACGCGACCCTTGGAGAACCAGCGAGCAAGCATGCCATCGAGGCCTGTAAGCAACTCGATATTTCTCTACAACAACACCGTGCCCAACCTATTACGAAATCGCTTGTGGATTGGGCCACGCACATCTTCTGCATGACTTCAGGGCACCGCGAAGCCCTTGAAGACGAATTCCCCGAAGCCGCCCGCAAGGCCAATCTAGTGTGCGACTTCGACCCCGCCCTCCCCTCGCAAGTTCCTGATCCCATCGGACAAGGCCTTGCCGCCTACCTTAGCACGCGTGACGTTCTGTTTCGTGCCATTCCTTCCTTGCTTCATTTTATAGATTCCAAACCCATGAGTGATACCATACCCCATTCTCCCGTAATAACTTCCTCTCAAAGTGAGCGAGCTCTGCGTGTCGCAATCGGCTCCGATCACGGCGCCTTGGAACTCAAGACCGCCGTCCATGAACTGCTTTCCCGCCGGGGCCATGCCGTATCGGACTTCGGTACGTACGGCAGCGCGAGTGTGGATTATCCAGACTTCGCTCAATCCGTTGCGCATGTCGTTGCAGGCAAGGAGGCGGATTTCGGTATCCTGATGTGTACCAGTGGAATCGGCATGAGCATCGCTGCCAACCGCTTTCCCCACGTACGCGCCGCTTTGGTGTCGAATGCCGACGACGCTCGGCTCACACGCCGCCACAACGACGCCAACGTTTTGTGTATGGGTACCAACCACGTTGAACCTTCAGCCGCTGCGCGCATCGTTGACGCCTTCCTTTCCACCGCCTTCGAAGGAGGCCGCCACGAAAGGCGCGTAGAGAAAATCGAACACGCAGGTGCCGACTCAAAAATGGCGCTTTCAGAGGCGGATCCTGAGATTTACTCAGCCATTCAACTGGAGGAAAAGCGCCAGTTTGAGAATATTGAACTCATTGCCTCTGAGAATTTTACATCACGTGCAGTGATGGAGGCGCAAGGTTCCTGCCTGACCAACAAGTACGCGGAAGGCTATCCGGGGCGCCGTTGGTACGGGGGCTGCGAAAACGTCGATATCGTCGAGCAGCTCGCCATCGATCGCGCTAAGGAACTCTTCGGAGCCGAACACGCCAACGTCCAGCCACACTCCGGTTCACAGGCGAACATGGCCGTTTACTTTTCAGTGCTCCAAACCGGTGATCGGATGCTCACCATGGACCTCAACCACGGCGGCCATCTCACCCATGGCAACAAAGCCAACTTTTCTGGCCGTCTCTTTGATATCGTTCATTACGGAGTTTCCCCTACCGACGAGCGCATCGATTACGACGCTCTGGCCAAAACGGCATTGGAGGTGAAACCCAAGATGGTTACGGCGGGAGCCAGCGCCTATCCCCGCATCATCGATTTCGAACGTCTCCGTGCCATCGCGGATTCTGTGGGCGCATATCTGCTTGTAGACATGGCCCACATTGCGGGTCTGGTCGCTGGGGGGGCGCATCCCTCGCCAGTACCGCTCGCAGACTTCGTGACGACCACGACGCACAAAAGCCTGCGCGGTCCTCGAAGCGGCCTCATTTTATGTAAAGCACAGTTCGCTAAAGGCGTTGACTCGCAGGTGTTCCCAGGTTGCCAAGGCGGCCCGCTCGAGCACGTCATTGCGGCTAAAGCGGTTTGCTTCAAAGAAGCGCTTCAACCTTCGTTCAAAGCCTATGCTGCCCAGATTGTGAGCAATGCCAAAGCCCTTGCGGCGCGCCTCGCCCATCACGGCTACCGAATCGTCTCCGGTGGCACCGACAACCACGTCATGCTCGTGGATTTGCGTCCCCACGGAATCAATGGTAAGCAGGCGCAGGAAGCCCTTGATCACGCGGGGATCACCGTGAACAAAAACGGTATCCCCTTCGACACCGAGAAAATCACCCTAGGCGGAGGTATCCGCATCGGAACCCCTGCGGTGACCACCCGTGGCATGAAAGAAGAAGAGATGATGGAAATTGCCGACCTGATTCACAGCGGACTTTCCAATGTGCAGGATCCCGCCGCGTTGGCTGCCATCAAAGGCACCGTGCGCGACTTCACTCGACGTTTTCCCCTTCCCCACTGATTAACTCCCCGGCAGCAAACCGGTTCTTTCCTCAAAGTTTGCCGCGAGAAAACACCCACCCTAGGAAAAACTCCTATCCCACCTCATCCGTTTGCCGTTGCCGAATCCGGTTACGCCTTATAACTCTCCATCCCGCGTGAACTCCACTCCTTCACAATCATCCAACCCACTTAAGGAAGGCCTTTCCAGCCGTCCATTACCGAGGCCCTGCAATGTCGTCATCTTCGGAGCTTCCGGCGATCTGACTTATCGCAAGCTTATTCCCGCTCTTTACAACATCGAAGCGGATGGGGATCTTCCCGCGACCACCCATATTACTGGGTTCGCGCGGCGGCCAAAATCTGACGAGTCCTTCCAACACGAACTGGGGGATGCGCTCTCAAAGTTTTCGCGCTCTGGACGCTCGGAGGAAATATGGAAGGATTTCTCCAATCGCTTGCACTACCACGCCAGCGAGTTTGGCAATCCAGAAGGCTACAGAACACTTGCCGCGCGCCTCGACGCTCTGGATAAGGAAAACGGAACAGCCGGCAACCGGCTCTTTTATTTGAGCGTGGGCCCCTCCGAGTTTGAGGGGATTTTAGCGCAACTAGCCGATGCTGGTTTAAACAAAACCATCGATGGAGCCTGGGCGCGCGTCATTGTGGAAAAGCCTTTCGGGCGAGATCGCGATACGGCGCACGCCCTCAATGAGAAGGTCAGCAAAGTTTTCGCGGAAAATGACACGTACCGCATCGACCACTATTTGGGCAAAGAAACGGCCCAAAACATCATGGTACTGCGGTTTGCGAACTCCATTTTTGAACCGCTTTGGAACCATCGCTACATTGATCACATTCAGATAACGGCGGCCGAACCCATGGGCGTCGAGGCACGCGGGCCGTATTACGAGTCTTCCGGAGCCCTGCGCGACATGGTGCAAAACCATCTCACTCAGATTCTGTGCTTGCTGACGATGGAGCCGCCCGCCGATCTCAGCGCAGACAGTGTACGCGACGAAAAGTTGAAGGTAGTGCGTGCGCTTCGGAAAATGTCTCCAGAGCAAGTCGCCCGCAATGTCGTCCGTGCGCAGTACGCTGCAGGCGTAGTCGGTGGCAACGATGTGCTCGGCTACAAGTCCGAAGACCGAGTCAGCCCGCAATCCGAGACGGAGACTTACGTGGCCTACCGCACCTTCATTGACAACTGGCGCTGGGACGGCGTTCCAATTTATGTGCGGGTCGGCAAGCGGATGCCCAAGCACGGGACGGAGATTGCAATTTACTTCAAGGAAACTCCCGGAGTGCTCTTCAACGCGCAGCAGGCGGGCCTCGGCCCCAACGTTCTGGTTTTCCGCATCCAACCGGACGAAGGCGTTTCCTTGCTCATCCAATCTAAAAGACCGGGCGCGCAGTTGGCCATTGAGCCGGTGAAGATGGATTTCCATTATAAGACGAGCTTCGGCAAGCCCAGCCCCGAGGCTTACGAGCGTCTGCTTCTGGATGCGATGTCCGGAGACGCCACTCTTTTCGCTCGGCGCGACGAAGTGGACGCCGCATGGACTTTCATCGATTGCATCGAGCACGCGTGGCACAATCACCCCAACCCTGCGCCTATGGCGAGCTATCCTGCCGGCTCATGGGGCCCCAAGGAAGCCGACGACCTTCTAGCCGCCGACGGTCGGGTCTGGCGGCGTCTCTAACTTCCAACTGAGACTACACCATGCCACTTGACGAAACTCCCCTCGGATTGCCGGTAGCTTTTGATAATATCTCCAAACAGCTCAAGGCTCTTTGGGACTCTGACACCGAGCGCACTCGGGCCAGTCGCCTAAACTTCGTGGTCTATTGTCAGGGCACTGATTTACTGAAGGCCAACACGGAGCTCATCTCCCGCTTGGTACGCACCCACGCTTGCCGGGCGATTCTCATTGGGGATTGTCCAGCGGCCCAACCACCTAAGGTCTCGGCCTGGATCCAAGCGCATTGCCATCTGACCAAGGCGGGAGCCAAGGAGATTTGCAGTGAACAAATCACGCTTCTGGCAGAGGGGCTTTCTGAAGAAGGCGTCGCGAACGCCCTGATGTCGAACTTGGATTACGATTTGCCGCTGAACATTTGGTGGCAGGCCCCCTTCCCTGCACTGCCTACCTCGCCGCTCTGGGCCCGTGTGGATCGCCTCATTTTTGACAGCCAAAGCTGGGAAAATCCTTCCCAAGAAAAGCAGCGTCTTGACCTCATTCGGGACTCAGGAAATCCGAGGATGTCCATGGCCGACATCAACTGGACCCGCACGATGGCACTGCGCCAAGCGATTGCGCAGTGCTTCGATATGCCACAGTTACTGGCAGAACTTCCGCTTCTGAACCGACTCGAAATCCGCCACGCTCCCGACGCCCGCCTCACCGCCCTCTTATTGGCGTCTTGGTTCGCCGCCCAACTGGGGTGGATGTTTGATCACTCCAGCCAAGATGAAATTTGCTTCCGCGACAAAAAAGGTGACACGCTCGTTGTGAATTTAATTCACAGTCCCAACGATTCTGTCAGCGGGGTGACCGTGCGCTCGCCGGAATCGAGTCTCACTCTTGAGCGCACGCAAGGCTCAAGTCTTTTCCTTGCAACCATTCATACGGCGAGTGGCACTTCGGAAACTCATTTTCCAGGCGGCAATTTGGAGACGACGGCCTTACTCTGTGAAGAACTCACTCCTGGCCCACGCCACCGCGTTTACCAGAAGGCCGCCGCTATCTTGGAATTGCTACTTCCCTGAAGTGAAACGGCGGCGACGCCTGCGTGCTATAGAGTCCTTTTAGAGAACGGGTCTCGTTTTTAAAAACTCGGGTCAAGCCTCAAACTGAGGCGGTCAAACTGCAAAAAGGTGAATCTATCCATTGTTCGCTTTTTTGGGTCTGATAAACACGAGGCTATGAGTTCTCACAAAAAATTTCGTTCTGGCGTGCTCTTTGGAGAGGAAGTCAAAGAACTGCTGGATTATGCAAAGTCCCACGAGTTCGCGTTACCCGCGGTAAACTGCATCGGCACAGATTCCGTCAACGCGACGCTTGCGGCGGCACGCGACGCGAATTCGCCAACAATGATTCAGTTTTCCAATGGAGGAGCTCAATTTTTCATTGGGAAATCCGTGAGCAAAGAGAACCAATTTGGCTCGATCCAAGGTGGCATCGCAGGAGCCCATTACGTGGACTTGGCAGCGAAGGCTTACGGAGTCCCTGTGATTCTCAACACGGATCATTGCGCCAAAAAGCTGCTGCCCTGGGTAGATGGTTTACTCGCGGCGAGCGAGGCGCAATTCGCGAGCACGGGCAAGCCGCTTTACAGCTCGCACATGCTTGATCTCTCGGAGGAACCCCTCCACGAGAACCTTGAAATCTGTGCCCACTATTTCGCGCGCATGGCGAAAATGGGCATGACCCTTGAAATCGAACTCGGTGTTACGGGCGGGGAAGAAGACGGCGTGGACAACTCGGGCGTGGAGGAATCCAAGCTCTACACTCAACCTGAGGAAGTCGCTGAAGCCTACAAAGTTCTCAGCGCGATCAGCCCCAATTTCACAGTCGCAGCCGCTTTCGGTAACGTTCACGGCGTCTATAAACCCGGCAACGTAAAGCTCAAACCCGCAATCCTTTCACACTCTCAGGAATACATCCAAAAAACGCTCGGAACGGGATCCAAACCCGTGAACTTTGTGTTCCACGGCGGCTCAGGTTCGACGCGCGAAGAGATCCGGGAAGCCATCGGCTATGGCGTGATTAAGATGAACCTAGACACGGACATCCAATGGGCTTTCTGGGATGGCGTGCGCGAGTACGAAGCTAAGAACCACGATTATCTTCAGGGGCAGATCGGCAATCCGAAAGGACCTGATGCTCCCAATAAGAAGTACTACGATCCTCGCATTTGGCTTGGTGCTGCGGGCGACTCCGCGACGAAGCGGTTAGCAGCCTCTTTCGAGGACCTTAATTGCATCAACCGCAACGCCTGATAAACGGGCGCATTGCCTTCCAGTGCAATCGAGTCGAAGTTTGTAACCCCCATGAACCTGAACCGCCGTCATTTCCTCTCCAGCGCCGCCTTGCTTGGAGCCACGTCCGCCATCGGTGAGCGCTCCGCGTTTGCCGATGGTAGTAGTCCCCTCCCCGCCAAGTCCACGTTAAAGGCGGCGGCTGATCCCAAGTATAAGATTCAGAATAAGGGAATTAAACACACCCTGATGGGCTGGTGCTGGAAGCCCATGGATATTATTGAACTTGCAAGGCACGCCAAGGAAGTCGGTCTGCTGGGGATCGAGGGCATCGATCGGAAATATTATCCGGAGATCAAGGCCATGGGGTTGGAAATCTCGCTAGTGGGCTCGCATGGGTTCGGAAACGGGCCGTGCAATCCCAAATATAAGGAGGAAGTCATCGCGAAACTTTCAGAGGCGATCAATGTGGCTTCCGATGTCGGATGTAAAAAAGTGATTACATTCACCGGCATGCGATTCGAGGGGATGGATCCTGAAAAGGCAGCTACGGAGTGTGTGGACGTGTGGAAAACCGTGCTGCCTGCGGCTGAAAAGAAAGGGATTACGCTGGTTCTGGAACACCTCAACTCGCGTGATTCCAGCCATCCGATGAAAGGACATCCCGGCTATTTTGGGGATGACGTGGACTTTTGCGTCGAGTTAATCAAGAGGGTAGGAAGCCCGAACTTTAAGCTTCTGTTTGATATCTATCACGTCAGCATCATGAACGGTGATGTGATTCGCCGGATTCGTAACCACCGGGAGTATATCGGCCACGTTCACACTGCTGGCAACCCAGGTAGAGGTGAGTTGGATGAAACGCAGGAAATCCATTACCCAGCCGTTATCCGGGCACTAGTCGAGGTCGGTTACAATGACTTCTTGGCGCACGAGTTCATTCCCACTTGGAGTGACCCGATTTTGGCACTGCGCCACGCAGCGATGGTGTGCGACGTGTAAAAAACTCGCCGAGTCGCAAAGGCAGACTCTCATGCAAACGCTTCATTTGATTGAGGCGTTTTAGGCCCCTTCCACCGGTTTCTAAAAACCGCCGCCGCCAGCGATGGACCACTCCTCCAACAAGCCCGCTGGGATTCCCTCCAAAAAAGGAGAGATACGCTGTAACGTGTCGCCGCCTCCTGGGTTGCGCTTAATAAACGGCCAACACAAATAGAGGTCGTCTTCCGCACGGGTCACCGCCACATAAAAAAGACGGCGCTCCTCCTCCAACGCCTCGGGACTGGGCAGTGAACGTTGCGAGGGAAACATGCCCTCCGTCAGCCAGATCACAAAAACTGCCTTCCACTCCAGACCTTTGGCCTGATGGATTGAGGAAAGCGTTACCATTTCACCGGAATCGTCACGCGTCGCCGCCCCCTGCTCCGCTCCGCCCATGAGCGCGAGTTGGTCGAGGAATTCCGAGGCATCCGGGTACTGTGAGGCGAATTGCGCCAGGGTATTAAGATCCTCTTTACGCAGGTCGTAGTCGGGAAACTTCGAGCGCGCGTAATCGTCATAAATAGCGAGGCGCACGGAGTCGAGCATCTGCAAAGGAGCGCGAGGCACGCCGCCGGGAGCGATCTCCTCTAGTGTGTGGCCCAGTTGCTTCCAGGCAGAAGCGGAGCGGGTGGGCACTTTTTGCGCAGCAAAGGCGGTCTCGAAGGAGAAGGTGGATGGGCCCGTTTGACGTTGGGCAAGGCCCTCGCGAACGAGAGTGGCGATGCCGCGCCACAGTCCGTCGGCGGAGCGGTCGCCGATGCCCGGCAAAAGACGAACCATGCGCTTGAAGGCGATTTCATCCAACGGATTAACGACAAACTTTAGAAACGCACCGACATCCTTCACGTGTGCCTGCTCGAAAAAACGCAAGCCGCTGGTGATCTGGAAAGGAATACCCGAGCGGGTTAATTCCATCTGCAATTCCATGGAGTGATAATGGGCGCGGTAAAGGACCGCCATATCATCCCAGCCCATTCCCTCATCGTTTAATTCAAGCATGCGGGAGACCACGAAGCGTGCTTGCTGAGCGCCAGATTCCAGAGGAATAAGTCGAGGTAAAGTTCCCGTGGCTCTTGCTGAAACGAGCTCCTTGCGCAGAGGTGTTTGCATCTGCTCAATCGCGGCGTTGGCAACTTCAAGAATCTCAGGAGTGCTTCGATAATTGGTCTCAACCTTATAAATATTCGCTCCCGGATATCGCGTGGCGAAACTCAAAATGTTGCGATAATCCGCGCCACGCCACGAGTAAATCGCTTGAGCGTCATCTCCTACCGCCAACAGGTTGCGATGTCTGGCTGATAGTAAATCAATAAACTTGGACTGCAGCGGATTCGTATCCTGATATTCGTCAACGAGTACGAATTGGAATTTTCTCTGATAAATATCGGCAATAGCAGGATGGTTTTCCAGAAGAGTGGCGGTGGCAGAGAGTAGGTCATCGAAGTCCAGCGCGTTAGCCTCCAATTTGCGCTTCGTGTACGCCTCTCCAGCACGCGTGATCAGCTCCGCCCACTCTTCCAAATGCGCAAACTTATCCTTAATTACCGCTCCAACGGGTTGCCCCACATTCACCGCGTAGCTAAGGACATTTCCGACAACGGCCGGCTTCATGGGCAACTCTGACACTTTCCCACCCTGCAACGCTAGTAGCACTCCCTGCAGCAGTTCGTCAGCGTCCTCGCGATCCATGACGGTAAACCCCTCCACATAGCCCGCCTCGCTAGGATGCCGGCGCAAAATGCGATTCCCTAACGAATGGAAGGTCCCGCCCCAAAGTTCACTCAAGTCATGCGGAACTAATGCAGCCACCCTTTCGAGCATTTCCCGAGAAGCTTTGTTCGTGAAAGTCAGGAGCAAAATCTGCGAGGGATCCACTCCGTTTTCCAAGAGATAAGCGACTCGAAATGTCAGTGTTCGCGTCTTGCCTGAGCCCGCCCCAGCGAGAACCAGCGTAGGGCCTGGCGGAGAAGTGACCGCCGCAAGCTGTTGTGCATTCAATTCTTGCGCAAAATTAATGCGCGGCATTTCGACTACTGGCCGACGGATGACATATTCGCGAGCCATAAATTATTGGCTTCCTTTCCTTACAGGCAATTCACGCAAGACCAGTCCTCGAAAAGCCGCTCCGGTGCGGAACGTTGCTACCCCCAATGGGCGAGACAACTCGATCTCGCCGGCACGTAACCCCAGAGTCTTACCCTGTGTATTCACGTCCGCGATTCGCTCATCGTCGAGCCACGCTTGCACACGAGTGGGTTCGACTCGGACGCGAATTTTGTACCAGCGAAAGTCGCTGAAGGTACGGGTTAAAGTGGTCTCGTTCATCGAGGCATCCCGCCCGTTGATGGAAGAAATGCCAACTGTGGCGCCGCCCCAACCCCCAAGAATTAAAGAGAGATGATTCTCCCCCACGGGAAAGGTTATTCCGCAAAAGAAATCCAGACCCGAGCGGCGCTGTGCCTCCAATTCGAACTCGTAGTTTACGCTGGGTACCGACTTGGTCCAGTGGACGCCGCTGAGTTCTTCTCCTGCATCTACCATGAGCACGCCGTTTTCCACGTAAGCCTCGCCGCCGCCTCCGAAATCCGTGCGTTTCCAGTTTCCCAGAGCTTTGCCATCAAACAGGATCTGCTCTGAAGCGGGGTAAGACGGTGCCTCGTGTGTGGCAGCTTTTTCCTGTGCACGCGCCGGACAGGGCCACAGGCTCGCGGCGGATACACTCAGAGCAAGGCAAAGAAGCGGTTTCACGAAAGTAGATTTTTGCACACCTACCCTATCCCTGCAGACCGTCGATTTCGCCAGCCAAAAGCGCCGGTCTCCGTGCCTGCAATGCGCTCAAACGCGGCGCAGCTGCCGAACTGCCTCATAAAGCACAATCCCTACGGAGGTGGCCAAGTTCAGGCTTCGCGTCTCAACGGCCATGGGGATAGTGATGCAGCGCTCGGGTTGCCCCTCTAAAAGAGCGTTGGGAAGGCCCCGTGTTTCTCTGCCGAAAACGAGGTAATCGCCGTCCTCAAATTTCACATCCCAGTAGGAACGCTCGGTCTTGGTTGTTGCAAACCAGAAGCGTTTCCCTTCGGGTTGAGCTGCTAGGAAAGCCTCCCAACTTGCCCACTGCCGCACCTCCACCAGCGCCCAATAATCGAGCCCAGCACGTTTAAGCAGCCGATCGGCTAGCGAAAACCCGAGAGGTTCGATCAAATGCAGCACGCTTCCTGTGGCCAGACAGAGCCTGCCAATGTTGCCCGTGTTGGGCGGAATCTCCGGTTCAACCAAGACGACGTGCATCATAGACGGGAATGGTGCCTGAGAATGCTGCACATTGCCAATCAACATGCGAAATGGCGTGAGTCCTGCTTCACGTGCTGCGTGGAGTCGCCGCGCCTGCCCGAATGGAATCCGCGTCCTGTTTACCTCAGCCTTTTAATCGGTCTGAGCGCGGTCACCCTTGTCCAGACGCTGTGCAGCCTCGGCCTACTTTCGGTTGCTTTGCCGGCGAATTTCGAGGGTCTCGGTCTGAGTGGGCGCAACTCGGACGTGCTGCTTCTGTTGCCCTTGGCGTGGGGTATGGCTTGGGTTGAGCTGGCCGTGGAATCTCGGATCTGGAGAGGCACGGTTCTTTTCGGTGCAATGGCGCAAGTGGTTCTCGCCACATTTCTGAGCGCGCGTTATGGCCGCACCTTTCACCCAATGCCGCCCGCCCTGTGCCTTCTCCTTGCGTGGGGCGTACCTGAGTGCTTGCGGCGCTGGGGCAAGCTACTTCAACTGCCCGTAAAGTTAGATTTTCATTTCGACGAATCCACTGAAAGCAAGGTGCCGCCCCAACCTTCTCCGCTTTACACTCAGCCCTCAGTCGCCGTAATTGAGCCTGATATCGCGCATCCGGATATTGCGCCTATTCGCGTCAACGCGACCGTTCTGCACTGCGCGATTGTGAATCACGCGCAACTGGCGGAGAGCTTGCAACCCGCGCAATGCGCCTCATTCCTCAATCGCCTCCTGACACTTTGCACGGAAACAACTCATGCCTACCAAGGAGTTTCTGTTCGCTCGGATGGCGAAGCCTTTCGTGGAGTATTCTGCCCATTGCTGGGAGCCGAAGAACACCCAGAAGCCGCCCTGCAAGCGGCTGCGGCCATCCGGCAACGTCTCGCGAGCCTCAGCCATGAATGCGAAGTAAAGTTTGGTCAGGAATTGGATCTGCGCATTGGGGTGAGTACTGGAGAAATCCTTTTGACCACCCTGACCAAAGATGGTCAGAGCATCACTGGTTTGGGAGAGGCAGCCGATTGGGCGCAGAAGCTCGCCTTTGCAAACACACTTTACGGCTCACGTATTTTGATCAGCGCCCGAACCGGCTTACTCGGCGGCCACTCTGTGGAGCGGCGTCCCATCGACCTGCTCCAACGCCACCTGCCGCCCCATCCGCCGGAAGACGTTTTCGAACTTGTCGCACTCCAAAACACACTGGACGCCGCCACCATGGCCCGCCTCGCGCAGTACCGAAAAGGCGTGGCGCAGTTCCGGGCACGCCATTGGGAGGCGGCCAAGACTTTGCTGCTCGCTGCTCGCCCGCAGGATCGCTCCGACGAGGCGCTCGAGTTGCTGCTTCAACGCATCGCTGAAAACGAAGCGCGCGGCCCACTTCCCAACCGCACGGATGACGCCGTCGGGCGTAGATGAAACGCGCACAGTACCCAGCTCCGCTCCAGAGGCTTATTGCTGAACTCAAGCGATTGCCAGGCATTGGGGCACGCAGCGCCGAACGCATCGCCCTCTGGATGATTCAATCCCCAGATGCGCACCCTGAATCGCTCGGTCGCGCTATCCAAGAAGTTAAAGCGTCTGTACACCCGTGTTCGCAATGCGGCTTTTTCACAGACTCCGATCCCTGCCACATGTGTACCGATCCGAGCCGAGATCCGCATCTTTTGTGTGTGGTGGAACAACCGACCGACGTTCTGCCGATGGAACGATCTGGTGCTTTTCATGGTCTGTACCATGCCTTGGGAGGTAAGATTTCGCCACTGGACCACATCGGGCCAGAGGCGCTGCGAATTCCCTCATTGCTTGACCGACTCAAAACGCAGCTGCCCACCGAGATCGTCTTAGCTTTAGGGGTTGATGTGGAGGGGGAGGCCACTGCCCATTATTTGGCAAATTTACTGCGCGAATACCCCGTTAAAATTACGCGGCTGGCCCAGGGGCTTCCAGCCGGCTCGGGCCTCGAATACGCCGACGAACTCACGCTCAGCCGGGCCCTGAGCGGACGTGTGCCCATGAGCGGTAACTAACTCGATTTTTCCTACTTTCGCCACCCCATGTTTCGCACTCGTTTTTCCATACCAGGCACCGCGCCCGCAACTCTTTCGGTGCCTGAAGACGTATCCCAAACCCCTCCACGGATGCGTTTCACTCACTACAGCCAAGACACGCTGGAGGAGCAGGAGGTGACCTCCGTCTCGATGTTGCCGCCCATTCCCACGGACGGATCCGTGCTTTGGGTGGAGTTGGATGGCCTCACCGATCTTAGTCTCCTTCAAGACTTGGGAAAGGCATTTGACCTTCACCCCCTAGCCTTGGAAGACGTCCTCAATCTCGGTCAACGCCCCAAGGTGGAGCCTTACGAAAACCACCTCTTCATTGTTTCTCAGATGATGTCTGGGGAGGAAGATGGAGCGGTTTCCCGCGAGCAAGTCTCCATTTTTCTCGGTCACGGCTTTCTCCTGAGTATCGAAGAAGACCCCTCCACGGACACTTTTCAATTGGTCCACCAGCGTCTTCGTACCGCACGCGGGCTCATTCGAAAACAAGGCGCCGACTACTTAGCCTACGCTCTGATGGACGCCATTGTGGATCACAAGTTTCCGCTTCTGGAGAGATTGGGAGAGGCGCTCGATGAACTGGACGATCACGTGGTGAGTAATCCTTCCATTTCACAAGTCCACCAACTCCACGACTGCAAGCGCTTGCTGGCTCATCTGCGCCGCTTTGTTTGGCCTGAACGTGAGGTGATCAGCGCTTTATTGCATGATGAGAGCGGAGTTGTGCGTCGCGACACAAAGGTTTATCTGCGGGATTGTTACGATCATACCGTCCAAATTATGGATCTCATCGAAAGTTATCGCGATGTGGCCACGGCAAACATGGATATGTATCTCTCGGCCGTCGGCATGCGAACCAATGAAATCATGCGGGTATTGACCGTGATTTCTTCAATATTCATACCGCTGACATTTTTGGCTGGGATTTGGGGTATGAACTTTCAGTCCACTGATGGCGACAAAGCAATGCCCTTGAATATGCCGGAGCTTCATCATCCTTTGGGCTATGTCGGTTGCTTGCTTCTAATGCTAACGATTGCTTTAGTTCAGGTATTCTATTTCAAAAGAAAAAATTGGCTCTAACCTCGCCAGTATCCTTTCCTCTTCTCCCATAGTTTTTGTCTCTGCTCCAATGCTTTCCGTAGTCATTCCATTGTATAACGAAGAGGACAACGTTGCGCCGCTTTGCGAAGAAATCGCGCAAGCTCTCAGCGGGCACAATTATGAGATCGTTCTGGTGGATGATAAATCCAGCGACCAAACCCTTTCTCGGATTCCAGTCCAACCCCACATCCGTGTGATTAAGTTTTCAAAGAACACGGGACAAAGTGGAGCCATGTATTCTGGCATTCAGGCGGCCCATGGAGACGTTTTGATTTTGATGGACGGGGACCGTCAAAATGATCCCGCAGACATTCCAAAACTCCTTGCCCGTTTGGAGCAAGGCTTTGATTTGGTCTGCGGCTATCGCGCTTCACGTAAGGACACACTGTCCAAGCGACTCACCTCCCGTTTCGCCAACGCAATCCGCTCCCGTTTCACTCGCGATGGCGTGCGCGACACTGGGTGCACCCTGAAAGTGATGCGACGCGAATGTCGGGAAGCACTGCTCCCCTTCAACGGAATGCACCGCTTCATTCCCGCTTTAATTAAGGGAATGGGCTTCCGAATCACAGAATTACCGGTCCACCACCGCCCCAGAGTTGCCGGAGTGAGCAAGTACGGCTTCGGCAATCGGGCGCTGCGTGCCACCACCGATATGTTTGCCGTACGCTGGCTGCTCTCGCGCCAGATTCAGATTAAGATACTTCCCGAGTGAGGTTCAGTGTGAAACCCGCCTTGCTCGCCCCCGTAAACCCAAGGCAGCGGTGGCTCCATTGTGGATCACGACTCCCTCCAAAAAGCTCGTTAATTTGAAGCCATGAAACGCTTACACCCCCTGCTCTGTCTGCTCCTTTTCACCGCCTCCCTTCACGCGGATGACAACACTGTGCGCAAGAATATCCGTAAAATCCGCCGAGCATTTTTGGATGTCCTTGAACTGGTCCCAACCTCCGAAGAAGTGGATTGGTATGTGGTCTACAATCAGAACGGTTACGAAATGGCCGCCGATTACCTTGCTACCCATGCGCCCCCGGACAAGGTTACTTACACACGTGAACTATTGTTGAATCCCACCTACTGGGGACGCGACGATGAGTTGCTCGAAAAAAGCGTGATTGAGAAGAATGTAGTTTATTTATCGGGACTTTCTAAAACCGACTTCTCTCCACAAAATGTGGAATTGGGGAAAGAGCTTTTGATTAAACAAGCGCTACTCGCAAGTGACGACAACGCTGCGAATACAATCGATTATCTGGTGAATGAACTCACTTGCAGGCCAGCGACGTTAGGGGAGGCGAATGATTTATTACAACTCTTCGCCAAAGTGAGTTTAAAAGCCGATGAAATGGATGCGTGGAAAACCGTGTTGGCTCATATTTTTGAACTGCACGATTGCAAATACAAATAGCAGAACGCTTGCTTCATTTGCAGCTCTCCACTGATATTCTCACTTTGGTGACAATTGGCACGCCTTGGGCCTGAAAATCTCGATTTGTGAAGCGTTACCTCGGCTTCTTACCGCAAGCTCGCTGCCGTCAATACTCCAGAAGACTCTGTCGGCAAACTCGAAAAAGCCAAACTCCTCCAGCATCGTCTCTGTATTCAAGTCCCAAATCCGCACGCTCCTGTCCTCTGAGGACGCCGTGGCAACCAGCGGAAGATTCGGATGCCATGCGAGCGAACAAACAGCCTGATCGTGCACACGCAGGACCCGTTGCACAGCCAGAGTTCGGCCATCGCGGATCCGCAACATCTTATCACTTCCCCCCTCCGCAATCTGAGTGCCGTCAGGGGAAGCTGAAAGCGCTCTCGCATAGGGCGCCGCAACGAAACAACTGCGACTGCCATCCTCCGCGTTCCAAAGCAACAGGGAGCGCTCGGTGGCTAATTCTCCAGCCTCTTTACTCCCCGCGAGACTGGCGATTTCAACAACGTGAGAGTTTCCCACCCAGCGAGGAATTCTTTCATTGAACTCGGGGTTTAATACTCCGCTACGATCCAATTTCCGCGAGGGCTTCTGGGGATCTACCGCCAGAATCATGTCTCCAGTCCAAATACGTTCACCATTCGGACTAAGATGACCGTGTCCCCCAAGCGGTTTAGTGGGAGGAAGAGGAATTTCTGTTAGAACTTCTGAGTTCATCCGGAATAATCTGAGCAACGCCTTGTTGGCATCCTCGCCCTCTCCGTAAGTGGTCGTGCAGATTAGTTCTCCACTTTGGTCGCTCGTCACCACTGGGCCGTAGCGTTGTTTGAGGCTAAACAGATGGGTTAAAGAAAACGGCATTGCCTTCGCGTGAGTGTTCACGATGCCGACACCCACGTCCCAACCCGCTTTGCCTTGTATACGAAATGCACCAGCCACGAAATCGGGCTTATTGAGAAACACAAAGCTGTCTCCCTTTGTCTCTGATTCTATGGGTAAAACTTTTTCTCCATGCCCTTTGGGAAAGCTCCAGACCTTCATTTGAGTCCCCCTTGTGACCATAAACTGACCCGCTTTGGGATTGGCCACAATCGCCCAGCGCGCGCTGTCAGGGTTTTGTCCATTCTCTATGCCCGTTGAAACTGGTACAGAACGCAACAGATCTCCGGTATCGACGTTCCAGAACTGGAGAATTCCGAACTGTGGAGATTGTTCGGCGATCACTCCCAAAACGTTTTGTTCTGGGAGATAGGCAATTTCCCCAATGAACGAAGCGCCTGCGGGAAGGGGGAATTTGGCCACGACCTTCCCCCCTTCCGCTTCCATATTAAAACAGTAGCCATTTCGCACAAAAAAAACAGACGCCCAAGAAGGATTGGCAATATTGATATTTTTCCATCCGCCAAGCTTTGCCTGAGGCGAAGATCGCAAAACTTTTCCCGTCCAAGGATCTCGCTGAGAGATGCCGTCACGGTCAGTACAGACCATGGCGTTATTCCCCTTGTTAGAAAATCCGGCGATAGCATGGCACTTTTGTGTGCCACTCCAAAGCAAGGTTCCTTGCCAAGCGTCGAACATATAAAAGCCAACCTCTTGGGAGGAACTCATCATTAGCAAGTTCCCATCTGGACTGAAGACAAGTCGCCCGTGAAAACCCAACTCTATATCTTCGGGCATCATGAAAGAGCACTGAGTCTGGCCATCAGCGAGGTTAAACACCTCCAAATTTTGGGAGCCAACCCTAGGAGGTGAAGGTTGCGGGATTTGGCGATGCACCGCAACGCGTTTGCCGTCTTGGGAAACCGCGAGACAATTTTTCAGCCCAGTGGGATCAATGCGGAAGAGGTCTGTCAAAGCCCCTGTGGAAAGATCCAGTAAACGAATCCAGCCGTTGGATTGTAGCGTCACCAATAAACTCTTGTTGAGCGGATGCGGCACGCAATCTCTCCAAACACTCACCCCTTTAGCATCAAACGTTTTAATGGAGGTGTTAAGCTTTTGGTTGAGGTAACGCCAGGGTTGCTCGCGCAGATCTTCCGGAATCCGTGCCAAAGCACTTTGCATCTCGAGTCCGCGTGCCAGATCTTCTGCGACGCTTGCAAGTGACAACTGTGCTGCCGCCTCTAAAACACGCGCGGCTTCTTTTTCCTCCAGAACTCGTGAGGCATTTGCCCGAGCGATACCTGCCTGTTTGTGTGCTTCTTGCGTGTTCACCTTGGCCTCCTGCTCACTGAGCAGCGCTCTTTGCGCCTCCTTTTTTGCGAGGAGCGCGCTCTCCTTGGCTCGTTGCTCGCTCGCCGCAAGTTGAGCCGTGAAAACAGCGCTGCAAACCAGCAGCAGCCCGCAAAACGCAGCTGCGGCCCGGTGCCGCCGAACCAACAATAAAATCTGCCGCAAAAGCCCGGCCTGCTCCGCCTCCGTCGCAAAGCCGTTCTGATACGCCTCAATGTCCTCCAACATTTCAGCCACACTCTGATAACGATCCTCGCGATCGAAGGCCATCGCCTTGCACGTCAATGCCTTCAAAGCCGTCGGGACCGCCATTCTTAAACCAAACCTTCGGCGGTAAGCGCCTCCACGCGTTTGGGACACTTCTTTTTGGCGAGCCGCCCCCAGAAGGTGTTGGTAGGGAGCTGCGCGCAACCAATCCATTGGCAAAATCTCTCCAGTGCGCACCTTTGAGAGGATTTCATTCACGCTTTTGCCCTCTACAGGGGAACGATAGGTCAATAAAGAGAATAACACTCCTCCGAGGGCATAGATATCGGAGCGAACGTCTAGCGGAGCTCCATTCGCCTGTTCGGGAGACATGTAAGTCGGGGTTCCCTGAATATAAAGCTTCTGGTCGGGTTCCGCCCCCACTCCTCCCCCCGTTGGAGGCCCCTCAGAAACCGGTTCGGGCCGGAGCAATTCTTGCGCAAGTCCCCAATCCATCAGAAGCACCTCGCCGTACTCGCCCAGCATCACATTTTCCGGCTTAATGTCCCGATGCAAATACCCCCTCGAGTGCGCAAATGCCACTGCGTCACACACTTTTTTGAACACTGAAATTAACGCTGCTTGCGAATAACGTTTCGTCTTCGGCGCATTTCTGCGGCTGAGTCCCTTCAAAACGGACTGAAGTGTTCGGCCCTTGACCAACTTCATCGAATAGAAGGGGCGCCCATGTCGATCCTCACCTAAGTTGTGAATGGGAACGATGTTCGGATGCGCCAAACCTCCAAGTACTTTGGCCTCTTTGAAGAACATAGAGTCCTCCCCGCTTTGCCCTGCTGTACTCACCTTCACAGCCACCTCCCGCTTGAGCTTGGGATCGGTTCCAATATAAATTCGCCCCATTCCCCCGCGTGCAATCTCCTCACCCAAAGCGTACTCTTTGTGAACAGAAACGGATGACTCCATTACTAACACATCCTCGGGCGCCTCGAAGCACATCGTCTGCATGATTTTGGGCGGGAGGGTGGTTTCACCACTATAATTCGGGTCCATTTTTGTGCGAGAATCAGTCGACTTGGGGTGGTCGTGTCCTGCGCTAAAAACCCTGCTTCCTCCCTTCCAGCTTCAGCGTAGTTCTGAAAAAGACTGGGAATCGGTAAAATCTTTCGGCACTGGATGCATACGCCGAAAGAAGTAATCCTGTCAATCCGAAGAAGTTTCTAATTCAACTTGGGAATTCAGAAGGGCAAATCGCATTCGCTTCCAACCCCAATAAAAAGCGCTTTCGCTCCAAGCCGCCACCGTAGCCCGTCAGTGTGCCGTTTGCACCGATGACGCGGTGACAGGGCACGACGATGGAAATAGGATTACGTCCGTTTGCCAAGCCGACGGCGCGCATTGCACGCGGATTGCCGATGCGCCGTGCAATTTCAGCGTATGTCGCCGTCTCGCCATACGGGATCAATCGTAGCTCTTGCCAAACCCGCTCATTAAACGGTGAGCCCTTCGCTTCAGTGGCGAGGGAAAAATCACGGCGCGCACCCGCGAAATATTCCTCCATTTGTCTCCAAGCTTCGCGAAACGGGGCGCGATCCTCCACAGAATCAACGGGAAGCGCGGGTAGATGGCGATGCTCTTCCATAAAAACACCAGTGAGAGCAGCCGCACAGCCGCGCAATTGAATGAGGCCCACAGGTGACAAAAAGACGGCGTGATACGTTTTCATTCCCAGCCCTAAATTTTACCAACGGTACTCAGCGATCTGCTCGACACAGGAACTTAGCGGCTATGAGCCAAGATACTCAGGCAATACAAGGCTGCCGTTTCGACTCTTAAAACTATCGCCCCCAAGCTTACCGGGCGGGCGCCCCAAGACACGATCTTCGTCATTTCCGTCGCCGTAAAATCTCCTTCCGGCCCCACAAACACGCTGACATCACCCACTAACGGCACGCTCAGTGCCTCGCGAAAAGGTAGTGCACCCTCATGCAGGGACGCAATCAGGGCGTCCCCGCTAAGTGGCGCGCGCAGCACTTCGGGCAATGAAAGGGGCGCGTGCACTGTCGGCAACCAATTCTGTCCACACTGTTTGCAGGCCTCGATCACGGTGCGCTGCCATTTCTCCTGTTTGCGAAAACGTTCCTCGCCTTCAAGATGAACAACGGTGCGCTCGCTCAGTAGCGGTTGGATTTCGGTAACTGAAAGCTCGGTCGCCTTCTCGAGAATCCACTCGAAAAGCTTTCCCTTGGGCATAGCTTGAATCAGCGAGGTACGCGCCGTTGGTTGGCGCACTTGATGCAGCTCAATAATCTCCGCCTCCACCTGACGCTTCCCCGCCACAACCAACCGAGCTGAAGCGACTCGGCCGGCTCCGTCAAAGATGTCTAGCGCATCCCCAACCCGTAATCGCAACACTTCTACGGCGTGCCGCCCCTCCGCCTCGTCCAATACGATACGGGCGCCGGACCACTGCGCTTTGGGCGCATAAAAACGGGACATAAAAGCCGGCGTGAATTCCTAAATGTTTAGGGATGGGCGAAGCTGGATTTAACTAAAAAAATCACGCGCCTTTTCTAGAAAACTTTTATGCATCGGCGAATTATCTTCACCCATAGATGCGGCAAATTCGATCAATTTATTTTTCTGGTCGGCGTCCAAACGCATTGGGACTTCAACGATTACCCTAACTAATAAATCGCCGAAAACAGACGTATTAAATTCAGGCATCCCCTTGCCTCGCAGCTTGAACACCGTTCCACTTTGAGTGCCGGCGGCGACCTTAATCTGGGCCTTGCCTTCCAAAGTGGGCACCATGACTTCCCCGCCAAGAGCGGCAGTTGTGAACGGAATGGGTAGCTCGCAGAACAAATTACTGCCATCCCTCTCGAAAACGGCGTGCTCCTTGACCTGAATCACGACGTACAAGTCCCCGGGAGGCCCTCCTCGAACTCCCGCCTCCCCCTGCCCGGAGGAACGCAAACGCGAGCCATCCTCAATCCCAGCTGGAATCCGCAACTTGATGCGCGAGGGCGCCACCGCTCGTCCCTCGCCGCTGCAACGCTTACACGGCTTGTCGATAATCTGTCCTGAACCCCGGCAGCGTGCACAGTTTTGCGCCACTTGGAAAAAGCCGCGTGAGCGCAGAACCTGGCCACGGCCGCCGCAATCCCTGCAAACCACCACCTTAGATCCGGGCTCTCCGCCGACGCCATCGCAAGCCCCGCACCGTTCCGTTTTGTTTACTTCAATCTCCTTTTCGCAACCGTGCGCCGCCTCCTCGAGGGAGATGGTCAAGTCATAACGCCGATCCTCGCCCCGATTGCGCTCTTCCTTCCTTCCCCCACCGCCTCCGCCGAAAAACTGCTCAAAAATGTTCTCTCCGCCACCACCCCCACCGCCAAATACATCCTTAAAGATATCAAACGGATCGTGGGAACCACCGCCGCGTCCACCCCCACCGCCTTGAGCAAAAGCAGCATGGCCGAAGCGATCGTAGGCCGCCTTTTTTTCCGGCTCGGAAAGCACGTCGTAAGCTTCGCCCAATTCCTTGAACTTTTCTTCGGCGGAAGCGTCCCCTGGATTTTTATCAGGGTGGTACTTAACCGCCAGTTTTCGATAAGATCGTTTGATCTCTTCTGCTGAAGAGTTTTTATCAATCTCAAGAATCTCGTAATAATCGCGTTTTGAAGCCATGAAAAGGGGTGGTTTATCGAATAAACCTTAAAATTTTAGTTAAGGGAAAAACATTCGCAGGTGGTCTTCAACAAGAAGACGGCAGGAGTTATTTGAAGATCCTCCGCCTAAGTTCCGAGCCCCGCAACTTACGCAGGACCGCCGGAAACCACGACCAAGGCCGCCCGTACCAAGCGATCCTTGAGCTTGTAGCCCTTACGCAACTGGCGCACCACCGAACCCTCCGGCACCTCGCTGCTGGGTTCCTGCGCGACCGCCTCATGCACATTCGGATCAAAGGGACGCCCCGTGGCCTCCACGCCTTCCACCCCGAACTGATTCAGCACCTCAACGAGTTGTCGACCTACCATTTCCATCCCAGAAACAATGGGGGCAGCCGCCTCATTCGAGCGAGCCGCCGCCAAGCCCAGTTCAAAACTGTCCAAAATTGGGACAAGCTTCTCCACGAAAGAAAAGTTGGCAAAGCGCACCGCCTCCTCGCGCTCGCGAATCGAACGTTTGCGATAATTTTCGAAGTCCGCTTGAGAACGTAAGGCGAGGTCACGAAAACGCTCCAGGTCCGCCTGGATCTGATCGATCCCAACATCTGAGGGACCGAAGCTAGCCTCGTTAGGATCCGTATGCGCTTCGGAAGGAATATCTTGGATAGTAGTGTCCACTGGGTTTTCTAGATTTTCAGGATTTTCAGAGAAGGATTGCTGTGTGCTCATTTTTTTCGAATCACTATCAAGGTGATGTCATCATGTTGCGGTGCGGCTCCGACAAACTTTTTTAAGTCTTCGGTAAGCCGCTGTAAAATCGCAACAGCGCCATCGGGTGCACTCTCTAATATAGCGTGGTTGGTGCGATCCATGCCAAACTCTTCTCCATCGACATCGAGAGCCTCGGTCACGCCGTCTGTGTATAAAATCAGGCAATCGTTGTGATGTAATTGCACCCCAAAGTCTTTCGTGACTCGATTAAAGACCTCCCCGCTATCAATCCCCACGGCCATTCCCGGCGGATTGACCTTACTAATCGAGTGGTCAGACGCTCGGTAAAGCAAAGGCGCGTCATGTCCAGCCCGACAGAGAGTTACTTCTGAAGAATTAGCCTCTAAAACGGCGTAAGCCATGGAGATAAACATGTCCTCTTTGATGTCTGGAAACATGCGCTCATTTACATTCTTAAGCACCTGTGCAGCAGAAAGTTCCCCAGAAGCTTGGCTGCGTAAAACGCTACGGCAAGTGGCCATGATTAAGGAAGCGGGAACCCCCTTGCCAGACACATCTGCGATCACGACCCCACAGTGCTCCTTGTCCACAGCTAGAAAATCATAGTAATCCCCGCTTACATGCCGCGCAGGAACGTTCAAACCAGTAATCTCAAACCCCTCCACTTCAGGGGATTTCGATGGCAACAGAATGCGCTGAATCTCCTGCGCCACCTGTAAATCGCTGTCCAATCGCCGCTTCTCCGCTGCATCGGAAAACACCTCAGCCGTGCGGAGCGTAAACGCAGATTGCTCTGCAAGCGTCTGAAAAACCTGCATATCCGACGCGGTGAAGGGCTCCGCAATCGGGGCGCGGGCCAGAACCAACACGCCAAAGCTGCGGCCGGAATACAACAACGGCACCACGGCCACATTCCCGGCAACGGCACCGAGGCGCCGCCCTGACTCCAAACGTGAATCCATGTGTCCAAGGACTTGCGCCTTCTCACTCTCCCACACTTCTGCGAGAATCCCCTCCCCTTTTTTGACGTGCCGAATGCGCAACTGCCTGTGGAGGGCCTCCAGCACGCCGACGCCATCGGGATCAGTGGCCAAGGTCAAATCCATCAACGCGGGACAACCTCTTGCCACGAAGGCGGGTTGGAGCACGCTGTTGGAATCATCGGCAATGTAAATGGCACCGGCTTGGCCGCGCAGAATACGAAGCATGCCTTTTACAATAAGCGTATGCAAATCAACCGCTTTTGCAGTCCCAGAAAGCGCCTCCCCCAAGCCATGCAGAAAATCAAACACCCGCGCTTCCTCCGTCACGACCTTCTCCTGAGCCCTTTTTAAGGCACGAATCCGCCCCTGTTGCCAAGCCACCACGCCAATCAAAGCGCTCAGCGTGGCTCCGCCGACGATTAGGGGCAGGTTATCCATAGGTGTTGTAACGACGAGAAGCGTTGCACTGAGGCAACCCACTTTTCAAGTGTTAGAAACTTTTTCCAAAAAGAGGGCAATGAAATGCGTCCCCTCGAGCGATTCTTAAACTGTTTCGAGAAATCCGAATTTTATCAGAAGTCATGCTGATTTTACTCATTTTCAACGCACCGACCGAACCTCAGTTTCAGTTGGTTTCACTCGAAGCGCCACCCTCGCCCTCGAATTTTTCGCAAAGTCACGTTGATCCTCGGGCAAGTCCGGGTCCCCTAAGGCCAAGTCAAACTCTTTGAGCGCCCCCTCGCCCTCCCCGCTCATCGCCAACGCCTGCCCCAAATACACCCGATACCACGACGTCGAACGTCTTTCCTTCTCCGCGATTCCGATCAACTTTCGCAACACGCCGACTTCCTCTTGGATGGCGCGGACCTCATGGGCGATTTTTGCATGAGTAAAAAGCATCACGGGATCCTCCGGTGCCTCCGCCAACAATTCAGCCGAGAGCAGGTACGCCTCTTCGAATTGCTTTGAAAAATAAAGCCCCTGCGCCTTCACAGAACGCGCGGCTCGCTCCCGCCTCCCACTCCCTTGCAACGCCCGATCGGCCGCCGCCACCGCCTGAACCCACTCGCCCCGCGCCAACCGATACGAACCCTCCGCCGTCCACACCGCAGCGCTCTCACCGTCGGCAGCCTTTGCCAGTTGAAGCAACTCCACCGCCACATCCAACCGAGACGCCGCCACCAACCGCTCTGCCATCGCCGCCATCGCCGTCGCTTTGACGCGCGCCCCCGCTCCATCCCACTGCGTCGCGATCCTCAAAATAGCTTCCCGCGTCAATCCGCCACCCGTTTGACGACTATAAACGGAGCACCACGAATCTACCCAACTCAAAGCCCAGTCCTGCGTCTTAATTAGATGTTCGGTAAGCGCCTTAAATTGAATAGGATCCCCGACTAAGAGAAGTGCATCAAAGTGCTCCTGCCGGTCTAGTTGCCGAAACAGTTTCGGGCTCAACGCAGCCTGTGCGAGGGACCTAATGTGCTCAGAACCAGCCAACCGATCCCCAGGCTGTAGCCACGCAGGATTGCGCTTGATGACTGCTGGCAACGCCGCGCCGTTGAAGTAAACTGTCTTTGCGCCCAAGCCCTCCAAATGAGCGAACGCGGGCTCGGAGCTCTGCCAGGCCTCGAGGGCAAGAGGCTTCGAGCACGCACACAGACTCGCGTAAGCCAGACTCAAAGTAAGTAGAAGACGCCGCATGGGGATGCTGAAACTAGCACATTGAAAAGAAGGCTGCTTGCAAAACCCTCTCCAAGCTCACGCCGCCAAATTACCCAGCCGCGATGCGCGCCACCACTTCGCCCGCTGCCACAAACCCGAAAACGCCTGTCACAAATGTCGCAGCCCCAAAGCCGCTACTGCAGTCTCTCGCCAGCGCGCCGCCTTTTTCTCGCTCCTGGCACACCTCCCCGTTGGCCCAAGGATACACGGGGGCTTCCGGGGAATAGACGCACGGCACATCAAACAATTGCGTCGGATTTTTCGGGAAACCGTGTTCCTTGCGTAAATCCCTGCGCACCACTTTCAAAAGCTGATCCTGCCCCGTGAGCGCCAAATCGTTGACCAACACCGCTGCGCCGTCCCGTTTCCCTCCCGCGCCTCCTACGGTCAGGACGTTCACGCCACGAGATTTACAGCCGGCAATCAGCAGGCATTTGTGAGCGGGAACATCGATGGCATCCACCACCCAGTCGTAAGGCGTGGAAAAAAAACGCTCGCAGGTGGCCGCCGTGAAAAACTCCTGCTCCGCGTGGACGTTGCAATCCGGGGCGATTTGCGCGACGCGTTGGGCGAGCACGGCCACTTTGGGCATGCCGACGGTCTGAGTGAGCGAATGGAGCTGACGGTTGACGTTTGAGATGCAGACTTCATCAAAATCCACCATACTAATATTGCCAATTCCCGAACGGGCAAGCGCTTCCACCGTCCAAGAACCCACTCCTCCAACGCCCACCACGCACACCCTAGCCTGCCGCAAACGCGCCAAACCCTCCCTGCCATACAATCGCGCAATGCCACCAAATCTGGGATCAACCTCCTCTGGGGAGCCTAGCATTTCCTCCATAAACACCTTCCGCTAATCCGCCCGATTACAGTGCGCCTCAAGCGCTTCCCGCGAAATAACGTACCGCGCCCCGCATCGAGGGCAAGCCATGCGAATCGCCAGTTCATCGCCAAACAACCCCTCCGGATCCATGCGCAGGACCGGTCGCAGGATGTCCATCATTTTCAATTGGTCGCAACTGCACTGCCAGCGATAAACCCGCGTCTCCAAAAGCGCCATCTCCTCCTGCGTGTCCAATGAAAGTACATCACTCAACGTCAACGATTCTATCCACCCTTCCTCGCAGTCTGGTTGAGCGCACACCATGACGTAATCTTCTGGGTTAACTTCAAAAAAACGAGCCAGACGCTGCTCACTTTGACGGTAAAACCACTCCACCGCCTCCTTCACAGAGTCTCCCTCAAACTCGACAAAACTACGCCCCGGCGACTCGTTGCCCCGCACGATCTCGGCACAAAACAGGTTGCGGCCCGTTTTTTTAACCTGCTCCGTAAAAACCTGACCGACCACCTGTCCGCGCGGATTGTCGCCAGCGACGAACAGATTAACGGCCTGCGCCTCAAAGTGGAGCGTCCACGCGGCCACCTCGGTTCGGGGCCTCGACGCGGCGTAAAGAATCAGCGCAGCAAGCGCCTCCTTTAACATCGTATCATGTTGCATTAAATGCTGATACCCGAACTGGCCCTGATGCAGGTAATAATCCAGATACAAATCCCCCAAATGCGCACGGGTAACCAAAGCGTTGCGGCCCCTCACAAAATAACTGTGCACTTCCAAAGGCGACTGTTCATCTAAAACATCCATTGGAGCCATTGTAGGCAATGAAACGCCGGAGGAAAAAACTTTGTTTCTCTTAAAACATCCTGTCAGGGATTGTTTCCTCGATGAAAAACCTCCAGTACCGCCTCATTCTTGCCTCCACTATTCTGGCAGGCACAACCCTCCAACCCACTCTGCTGTTCGCTGCCGATGCGACCCCAAAGCGTGTCGTTCTTGTCACCGTAACCACCGGCTTCCGTCACAGTTCCATCGCCACGGCGGAAAAGGTGATTCAAAAGCTCGCGGAAGAGTCCAAGGCGTTCTCCATCGTCGCGATGGTGCAACAGCCCGACATTGTCGTGCCACGTAAGCCGAACGCCCCCAAGCCACTCGCAGCCGACGCCGATGAAGCCGCAAAGAAACGTTTCGAGAACGACACCAAGCGCTTCGACGAGGCCATGACAAAATGGACGCCTGAGGTCGATGCACAAGCCAAGGCGGCTCAACAGCAGTTAAATGAACAAATTACAGCCCGCCTCGCCGCCCTCGCCCCAGCCGCGCTCGACTCACTCAAAGTCGATGGAGTCATCTTCGCCAACACCACGGGCGACCTTCCTCTTCCAGACAAGGAAGGCTTCATCCAATGGGTCGAAAAGGGCCACGGCTTCATGGCAATGCACTCGTCCAGCGATACTTTACACGGCTTCCGCCCCTACATCGAGATGCTTGGTGGCGAATTCGAAACCCACGGTGGACAAGCGGCCGTGGAATTAACCCCGCTGGATCCTGCCCACCCAGCATCCGGCGAACGCCTCACCCCGTGGCCTATCGCCAAGGAGGAAATGTACCACATCAAATCCTACGATCGCTCGCGTGTGCATGACATTTTCGCCTCCCCGACTGTCCCCATGGACGGCAGACCTACACAGGGAGAGGCTCGGCATTTCCCTGTGTCGTGGGTGCGCAACCAAGGCAAAGGACGCGTATTTTACACCAGCTTGGGCCACAGGGAAGACGTCTGGGATGATGACGCAAACCTCGCCAACCGCCTCAACCCGCCGGAAGTTTCCAAGCAATTTCAAAAGCACATACTCGGCGGCATTCGCTGGGCGCTCGGCTTGGCAGAAGGCAGTGCTGAGCCGCAAGTGAAGGCGGCGAAGTAGTTCTAGTAGCTCTAGTGACTGGAGTTAGACAGTCGAAAACGACGCTCCGCACAACTCAGCGCCACCACAGTCTGTTGGGTAACTGTTGGGACTTAACCCCGCAGAAGACACTACAGGTTGTGTGGCGCTGTTTTTCTGTTGTCTAACTCAGTTTCCTCTCTCTATTGTAAGGACTCGTCACTATCACTTTTGTTTTCGGCCACCGCCTCCTATGTCTGACTCCGCAGAAGCCTCCCTACCCTCCGTCACCGACCAACTTTACGACGCCTCCAAAATCGACAAACTCGAAGGCTTAGCCGGCGTCCGGCAACGGCCTGGGATGTACATTGGGCCAACTGACGAGCGCGGGCTGCATCATTGCGTTTTTGAGGTTCTCGACAACTCCATCGATGAACATTTGGCGGGCTATTGCACCCGTATCGACGTCACTCTGCACGTCGACGGTTCCTGTTCGCTGCGCGACAATGGCCGAGGCATTCCTGTCGACATTCATCCGAAATTCAAAATCCCCGCGCTTGAATTGGTACTCACCAACCTGCACGCAGGCGGAAAGTTTGGTCAGGGTGCCTACAAATATTCCGGCGGCTTGCACGGGGTCGGCGCAAAGTGCGTCAACGCGCTTTCCGATTGGTTCAAGGTCGAAGTGACCCGCGAAGGCAAGATCCACCACATGGCGTTTGAGCGCGGTGTAACGACTCAAAAACTCGTCGTCATCGGAGAAGTCCACAATCCGAAGCAAACCGGCACTCTCATCACGTTCCTGCCGGATCCGACGATTTTTACCATCACGACGGAGTTCCAGTTTGCCAAGTTGTCGGCTCGGTTACGCGAATTAGCGTTTTTGAACCCCGGCTTAGAAATCACTCTCACCGATGAACGGGGCGAAAATGTTAAGAAAGAAGTTCACATCTACAAACTTGGTATTGAGGAGTTCGTACGGCAATTAGGGGAAAACAAAGCCCTACTGCACCCCAAACCCATATTGTTGAGAGGCACCCGCAAGGTAAAATTCAAGAGCAAGGATCAAGTCGAGATCGAGGACGACATGATTGTCGACGTCGTTTTCCAGTACAACGATTCCTACAACGATCAGTTGCTCTGTTTCACCAACGCCATCCCCAACCCAGATGGCGGGACTCATTCCACAGGCTTTCGTACCGCTCTCACCCGAGCCATTAACCAGTACGCCAAACAGAACAACCTACTCAAGGACAAGGATCCCTCCATCAGTGGGGACGATGTGCGCGAAGGGCTGATGTGCGTGCTTTCCATCAAGCATCCCAACCCGAGTTTCGAGTCCCAGACGAAGGTCAAGCTGGTCACTCCAGAAGTCGAAGGGATTGTGAGTTCCATCACTTACGAGGGACTCATGGGGCACTTTGACGAAAACCCAGCCGTCGCGAAGAAAATTGTCGAAAAAGGCCTCATGGCCGCCCGCGCCCGCGAAGCAGCCCGTAAGGCCCGCGAAACCGTTCGCAAAAGCGCACTCACCGGCGGTGGTTTGCCCGGAAAACTCGCGGACTGTTCCGAGCGCGATCCGGAGCTTACCGAACTTTACATCGTCGAAGGTGACTCCGCAGGCGGTTCCGCGAAACAAGGACGCGACCGGCGGTTTCAAGCCATTCTCCCAATCCGCGGAAAGCTCATTAACGTGGAGAAAGCCCGTTTGGACAGAGTGTTACAGAACACGGAAATCCAGACCATGATCACCGCCATTGGCACGGGGATCGGCGGCGGCGAGCAGGAAGGGTCCTTCAACCTTGCTAAGCTGCGCTACGGCAAGATCATCATCATGACCGACGCCGACGTGGACGGGTCCCACATTCGCACGCTTCTTTTGACCTTCTTCTACCGTCAAATGACGGAGCTCGTGCGCAGCGGACGCATCTATATCGCCTGCCCGCCCTTGTACAAAGTGAAGCGCAAGAAGCGTGAAGAGTACGTCGACGACGACCTTCAGCTCAACCGCATGCTCATCGGCCTCGGCGCGGACGAAGTCAAACTTCGCAACCTAGCCGACGGCAAAACCTCGACAGCCGCCGCCCTCGCCGAGCTCCTCGCCTTGCTGGAAAAGCTCTCAAAATATGCGGACGCCCTTCGGCGCCACGGCGGAGACTTTGAGACTTACCTGCATCACCGCACGCTTCACGGTTCGCTCCCCTCCCATTTGGTGCGCGTGCGTGAAGGGAACAATGATCACGTCGAGTTTTTTACACACGACACCGATTTGCGGGCTTTTCACGACTCGAATCCCGACCTCGGCTTGTTCGAGATTGAACAAACCCCGGCGCTCCCCGGAATCGAGGACGCCTTAGAGCCAGACGCGCAAGGCCAAGTTCAGGCGGGCGCCGCAGCTCCCAAGACCACGAAGAAAAACGACGGTCCTCGCCGCCGTGCGCGGTTAGTCGAACTGCACGAATCTTCCTCGGTGGCAAAGCTGATGGATGAGCTCGCCAAAAAAGGCCTCAAAGTTGAGCATTACTCCAACAGCGATAAGCCGTTATTCGAGATCATCGAAGGCGACGGAGACAAGGCGACCGTTCACCCTCTTTTCTCCATCCCAGAGATTCTAGCCAAGGTACTCGAAATCGGCCGCAAAGGCATGACCATCCAGCGCTTCAAAGGGCTGGGGGAAATGAACGCCAAGGAGCTTTTTGAAACCACCATGGATCCTGCAAAACGCCGGCTCATGAAGGTGGATCTCAACGAAAACAACGCGCTCGAGGCAGACCGGATGTTTACCATTTTGATGGGCGACATCGTCGAACCTCGTCGGCAGTTTATCGAAGACAACGCTCTTAACGTCCGTAATTTGGACATTTAATCCGGCTCGCGACACCCATCCTTTGCCCCGCAGCCACACCTAGGTCTTTAGCCTCCTTTCCACCTCACGATGTACTCGAAGAACGAAAAAGTCGAAAAAGTGAACGTCGCCGACGAGATGTCCAAATCCTTTTTGGACTACTCCATGTCGGTGATCGTCTCCCGTGCGCTCCCTGATGCGCGCGACGGCCTCAAGCCCTCCCAGCGCCGCATCCTTTTTGCGATGAGCGAACTGGGCATCACTCCCTCGCGCAAACACTTAAAGTGTGCGAAAATCGTCGGGGAAACGATGGGCAACTACCATCCCCACGGGGACCAGGCCATTTACCCTACTCTCGTCCACATGGCCCAGTACTGGGCAATGCGCGAGATGCTCATTGAGGGCCAGGGCAACTTCGGCTCCGTCGAAGGCGATCCACCCGCGTCCATGCGTTACACCGAGGCTCGGTTGCGCCACCTCGGCGCCTCCCTCATGGACGACATGGAGAAGGACACCGTGGATTTCGTCCCCAATTATGACGAAACCCGTGAGGAACCGACCGTTCTTCCCGCAGCCTGGCCCAATTTGCTCGTCAACGGCGGCACCGGTATCGCCGTGGGGATGGCCACAAATATTCCCCCCCACAACCTTGGGGAAATCCTCGATGCAATCTGCGCGCAGATTGACGATCCGGAAATCACCATTGAAGGGCTGATGGCCCACGTGAAGGGTCCCGACTTTCCTACGGGGTGTATCCTTCTAGGCACCAAGCCGATCCGCCAGTATTTTGAGACTGGAAAAGGTTCCCTGCGCGTGCGCGGAAAAGTTTGCACGGAAGAGATGAAGGGCAACCGGGAGGCGGTCATCGTCACAGAAATTCCCTACAACGTAAACCGGGCGGAGTTGATCAAGCGCATTGCGGACTTGGTCAATGAGAAGACGTTGACCGACATCAGCGCGGTGCGCGACGAATCCACGGAGGAAACGCGGGTAGTCATCGAGCTGAAGCGCGACGCCAATCCGAAGGTGGTTATTAACAACCTCTTCAAGCACACTTCGCTTGAGACGACCTTCTCTGTGGCGATGCTGGCGATCGACCATGGGCGTCCGAAGTTGCTTTCTCTCAAGGAAGCCATCTCTTGCTACATTGAGCACCGCCGCGAAGTGGTTCTGCGCCGGACCCGCTTTCTGTTGCGGCAGGCAGAGGAGTTGGCCGAAAAGCTTGCCGGTTTCCTCATCGCAATCACCAATATTGATGACTTTATCCGCATCATCAAAGATGAGTCCCGCGACCGTGATGACGCGCGCACTCGGCTCATGGCGCTTTCCTGGACTCGTGAAGCGGTGGAAAAAATCGGCATTCTTATTCGTGACGAAGCACGTCTGGTAAACGGCGCGTACAAGCTCTCGGAACGTCAGGCGAGTTCGATTGTGGATCTGCGTCTGTATCAGTTAACAGCATTGGAGCGGGAAAGTATTCAGAAGGAATATCAGGCGCTTTTGGATACTATCAGAGATCTTATCGATATTCTCGGGAGCGAGTTCCGCGTCTTTTCGATCATCAAAAAAGAGTTGGGTGATATTAAGGCCAAGTACGCCAACAAACGTCTTACCCAGATCGTCCCTGATGAAGGCGAGATCTCGATTGAAGATCTCATCGCCAACGAAAGCACCGTAATCACCCTCACGCATCGAGGCTTCCTCAAGCGCACTTCCATCGCGAGTTTCCCCGTGCGCAATCGCGGGGGCACCGGCATGAAAGGCATGCAGACTAGGGACGCCGTCAACGCAGAAGATGAGGATGATTTCGTCGAGCATCTTTACACTGCGACCACGCACGATTACCTGATGTTCTTCACCCAATCTGGGCGTTGCTACGTTGAGCGCGTGTTTGAATTGCCGGAAATGGGGCGCGCCGCCAAGGGCCGCTCTATCGCCAACTTCCTCAACTTGCGGCCTGACGAAAAGATTGCGGCAACCATCCGCATCACTGGGCGCAAGACGGATGAGGAGACCTTCACCGACCAGCTCAACATCGTTTTCGCGACTAAAAACGGGATCGTCAAAAAGTCGAACTTGCGTGACTTCGTTAACATGCGCAAAGGCGGGTTAATCGCGATCAAGATTGAGGAAGGCGACCAACTCATCACGGCTAACGTCACCGACGGCAACAGTGAAATGGTGCTGATTTCGCGTCACGGCATGAGCATTCGCTTCAACGAAGAGGATGTTAAACGCCAGTCGCGCGACACTATCGGCGTCTGGGGCATCCGGCTGGAAACGGGTGACACGGTGGTCGCAGCCGTCCTCGTAGACAACAACTGCACGCTTCTTGTGGCCGGAGAAAATGGCGTGGGCAAACGCACGACCTTCGAGGACTATCGCCTTCAGACCCGCGGAGGCAAGGGCATCATCACCATGAAGACCGGGGATAAAACCGGCGAAGTGGCGGGTGCTTTAGCGGTGCGGGATTCTGACGAGATCATGCTCATCACGACCAAGGGCAAGATGGTTCGCATTCGTGCGCGCCAGATTCGCGAGGCGGGACGCAATACGATGGGCGTCAAGCTTATAGAGCTCAAGCCAGGCTCCAAATTGCAGGCGATTGCGCCAGTGGTCAGCGGCGAAGACGATCCGTCCGAAGAGGTGGAAATAATCACCCCAGAGGAATAAGCCGAACAGGCTCGGGAACGTGAGTTTATCCAGAGATCAGGGGCGTGCTCGCTTGATTAGTAGCGAGTGCACGCCCTGATCCGCCAAATGGGTTTCCAGCATCAAAGGCCGCCTCCATCAAAGGCCGCCTCGATGGTGTGGTCATTGATTCTGCATTAAACCGCGCAGACTTTAGTTTGGGTGAATCTCTTAAGATTTCTAAAATTAAGAGCCATCCGAAGAAGTCCGATTTTTACCAAAAAATGTCGGCATTGAATTGTGCCTGCCTAGGTTATTCATTGAGCTCGTCGGATCACCCTTGGCCGCCGCTTCCTTCCAACTTCACCCCCGTAAACCATGATCGCTCGCCCCTCCCTGATCCCCTCAATCGGCCTCGCCGTGCTCGCCCTCGCCCACAGCGAGCCGTCCTCTCAAGCCGTCCCCCGCCCTTTGCGTATCGCTTACCTTGATATTCAGGGTGCCGAAAAAACCAAGCCCGGCCCGCTTCATTCCGCCATGAAGGAGAACGGCAGGGACGCCTTATTTTTTGATTATTTTGGTGCAACTGCTGATTTTACACCAACCCTCGCAGCACTTTACGACGCTGTACTCATTCGAGGCGATGCCGGCGAACAACCAAGTCTCGCTTCCTTTAAGGCGCGCAATCTCGTGATTCCAGTTACGGAAGAGCAAACCGGCGCTCAATTACGTGAAGCGGTGTTGAAAGCCATTCCTGCCACGCTCCTCAAGGACTGGGAATCGTTTAATGCCCAACGCGTGCCAGAGATTCGCGAACCCAATGCGAACGTCGCTAACTACGAGAAACGTCCGGAACCGTTGACGTTCCAGAAGCCGTTTAATCTCAAAGGCTCCATGGAACGCATTCAGGTGCCCGCCGACATGCACCTCGAGCTCTTCGCCGAGGCGCCGCAAATCGGAAAGCCCATCGCCATGGCCTGGGACGCCCGCGGTCGTTGCTGGGTGGCCTGCACCTCCGATTATCCCCACGGCGCCAACCCGGACAATGTTGGGAATGATAAAATCATTATCTGTGAAGATACCGACGGCGATGGCAAAGCCGATAAGTTCACTGTCTTTGCTGACAAACTAAACATTCCTACAGGGCTTTGTTTCACCAACGGCGGCCTCATTGTTTCCCAACCACCAAACTTTATTTTCCTTAAAGACAGCACCGGAGGCGATCATGCGGATGTGCGGCAGGTCATTCTGAGTGGCTGGGGTGTTCAGGACACCCATGCGCAGGCGTCAAACCTCCACTACGGATACGACAACTGGATCTGGGGTTCAGTGGGCTACTCAGGCTTCAAGGGCGAGGTGGGCGGCAAACCGCTCGACTTCCGGATGGGCACGTACCGCTTCAAAGCGGACGGCTCGCGACTGGAATTCATGCACCAGTTTACGAACAACACCTGGGCTCAAAGTTACAACGAAGCGGGCGACGACTTCGGTGGCACGGCCAATGGTGCTCCGTTTTTCTTCGGCGGCATTCCCGCAAGCGTCTTTCCGCAAGGAAAATGGATGAGCGCGAAAAAGATTAACGTGGTCAGTGAGGCCCACACCATCACGCCGAATTACCGGCAGGTGGACGTTTTTAACGGCTACACGGCGGCTGCAGGCGCTTCATTCGCCTATTCGGCAAGTCTGCCAGCGCGTTTTCAGGGCAAGGCGTTGGTGTGCGAGCCCACCATGAAGCTCGTCGCACTGATGGATGTGCAACCCGAGGGCGCCGGATACAAGGCGTTGGACGGGATGAACCTCTTCGCGAGTTCTGATGAATGGACGTCGCCAGTCTATGCGGAGGTCGGCCCAGATGGCGCGGTATGGATCGCCGATTGGCAAAATTTCATCATTCAACACAACCCCACTCCGAGTGTGGAGCGGGGTGGTTACAAAGCGACAGTCGGCCCAGGTGGAGCCCATGAAAACGATTTGCGCGATCACGAACGCGGCCGGATTTATCGCGTCGTCGCGAACAACGCCACCACGCGCCGGGCGCTCTCATTGGAAAAAGCTGGCACGCAAACGCTCGTGGACGCCCTCGGAAACGACGTGCAATACACCCGCCTTCAAGCGCAACGCCTTCTAGTGGAGGGAGGTAAACGGGATGCCATTCCGGCGCTCAAGGCGCTCGTCACCGCCAATAACGGCCAGATCGCAGCCATTCACGCGCTGCACGCCCTGCAAGGTCTTGGCGCTCTCGATACCGAAACCCACCGCGCCGCACTCTACGCAAACGACGACAAACTGCGCCGTAACGCCATTCGCGCCCTCGGCAACGACGAGCCCTCTCAAGCGTTGTTCTTTGGCTCCGGTGTTGTGACGGATCGCGAGCCGCACACTAAGCTCGCCGCTTGGGTCAAACTCGCGGAATTCCCCACCACGCCGCAAATTCAGCAACTCGTGCGCGGGCTGACTCCGGACGCCGCCGGCACTCGCGACGAATGGCTCCAGGAGGCCATCCGCATGTTATCGAAACGGCACAACACATCCATCTACACTGAGGGGCCAAACCTGCTAACCAACGCGGGGCTGGAATCGATTTCCCCTGAGGGCCTGCCTCAGAACTGGGCACGCCGCGACTACAACCCGAATTCGGGACCGGATTTCGCGACTTGGAAGGTTGTGTCGGGAAAGGATGCTCATTCTGGCGAAAAGGCGCTACGCATAGCCGCCAAGGACAAAGTGGACACGAGCTTCCACTTGGACGTGCCAATCAAAGAGGCCACTCAGTACAAGCTTAGCGCGTGGATTCGAACCAAGGGAGTGGATGGCAACGTCAGTCTGAACGATCACGTCGGACGGGCGCAAACGAATGTGCTGAGCAAGAACAGCGACTGGACGGAAGTGGAGACCATCTTCAACAGTGGCAACAAAACAAAGGCGAGTATCAACCTGCTATTTGTGGGAAAGGGCGAGGCGACGTTTGATGATGTCAGCCTGGTGGAGCTGACCCCGGTGACCGAAGCGAAAATCCTCGCGGGGGATTCGGTTCGCGGGGAGGCTATTTTCAAGCATCATCCCACCGCCGCGTGCGTGTTATGCCACGCGCTACAAGGACAGGGCAGCAACGTCGGACCAGCCCTCGACGGGATCGCGGCGCGTAAAGACGCTGCCTATATCAAGCAGAGTTTATTGGAGCCCAACGCCGTATTGGCGCAGGGTTTTGAGTACCTCAAGATCTCCCCAATGCCCGCCATGGGGCTGATACTGGGCGCTCAGGAATTAGAAGACGTACAGGCCTTCCTGCAAACGTTGAAGTAATACCAAATCATAAAGAACACTGGCCCCTCTCTCCCGGGACCGCGGAGCCCTAGCTCCGCTTTGACGCTCCAAAGACTCAGACGGTTATTGCGGAGCTGGGACTCCGCGCTCCCAGGTGCTGAGGTTTTTGACTCATCGTTAACCTGATGCGGTTTAGGACGCTTTTGTCCAAAACCTTTTTGAAGGCACTGCACCACTCGGAAGTTCTGCGCTGATGTGTCCGAAGGATTCTGCATGTGCGCCGACCGATTTGCGCTTCTTTGAGAAAGTTTCGCGAGAGATTTAGAAGAATCCCTCGAATAAGGGTCAGGGCGATTGGCTTAACCTTAATCCCAAGCCACTAGCTGCCCGTGAATATGCAATAATTAGTCGAACGTACCAGACGGCACCACTCAATGAACGCAACAAATTCAACTGCTCCCGCGAGCCAACTTGACGATGTCCTCCGTGAAAAAAAGCAAGTTCACTGTGCAGAGCAAATTGAGTTTGAGTTTGCGGCGGACATCACCACGGTTCCCCCAAAGAAGCGCAGAAGGCGGGAGGCATCCCCGCATGCTAAATCAGTAGCAACTGAATCAGAAATGCGTGTCGAGGAGCGCGGGGAAGATCGCAATGACGCTCTGAGCGAAGACTCGAAAGGGGCTGTCTTTGGGGATGATTGGATTGATGAAGTCCGCAATAAAATCACAAACGCAAGAGATCTACGGGAGGCTGTCACGCTATCGGCCTGCTACCTCGCTGAACTGATCGACCTAGAAGTCGAGACGCGGGGATATTGTGACGAATGGAAGCAGGCATACTCAGCATACTGCTCAGTGCAACTCCACAGCTTCACCAGCACGCCTAATAAAGATAAGGCATTGGCCGTTCCCCGGTTGGCTTGGGCATTTGCCGCGTTGATTTTTTATACCTACGAACGCGCAAACGAACTGAGTGACTGGCATTTGTTTGAAGAGCTTTGTAGCGGAGAGATGGCTCCAGAAGATTCGAAAGATTCGGAGGAAGTTACGCCGGAGGCCTACACGATTAATCTGTTTTCCTGCTGTTTGTGGGCAATTCACGACATTGTGTGCAATGGAGGCGCAGACGTATTTTCCCCAGAGAATTCATGCTCAACCGAGTGAGTCCGCTCGCTGGTTTTCAAGACGATTGTAACGGTTACTTCTCGACCTCAAACCCATCCCAATACACATGAAGATCACGATGCTTACAGTGCTTCTCGCCATTAACTTCGCCATGGAGCAGGAATCACCGGCATTCGTGGACTGTGGCTACGGGGCGCTGTATTACAGCGAGGAACTCCCCGAGGATGGAGCAGTCCCCGAAACCGTGCCGTCGCCGGTAAATTTACCTACGGAGCCCGCAGAGAGTGGATCCGGAGATATGTCGGTTTGACAATGGCACTCTGCATTCCATGGAGACATCGCTCAGAATCCGACACTTTCGCGCGACGTCAGCTTATTTCACTGAATGAAAAATTCTAGTGAGAGATTTTTGGGATTCTGACGAATACGTAATGAGGGAACCTGGGTGCTGGCGGCAAAACCGGGATTTCTTCATCAAAGGTCAAACAACACCAACGAAAGCCCCAAAGCCTACTCTTGTGAAAACCATCATGACGCCTCTGGCTTTGGTCTTTGTTCATAGAAATTCTGTCGGGGCGGCCCCGGAAACGAGCTTTGGGATCGGGGGAACCTTCCCAACCGCAGAGTCGTTTCAATCATTAAATTCAGTACCGCCTTTTGTGATTAATTGGCGGAAGAAAAGTGCACGGAAGATTCGGATGCGTACCTACTGCTAATTGAAGCACCCCAATGTCCCAAGACGAAGACGATCGTGCCTGATTAAGACTACACCACCGGACAAATTCCCTTTTTCGTTTGTCTATGACTAGGAGGCTTCAGACGCCAACCTCCGGCAAAAGTATAAATTCCAACTATGCCTCCCGAAAATATGACACCCGTTCAACAGGGCCGAGAGTCGACCGATCAAGCTCAGGACGCGACGATTCAGACTGCCCCTCCGGCATCTACGGATCCTGCGCCAGAAGCCTCCGCCGAGCCTGCGGCTGTGGCAACTCTCGCCGACTACTTAACTTCGCCCGCCGCCGTAATAATCGGTTTCAATGTCGTAGTCTTCATCTTGATGGCAGTCTCCGCTCGTGGACTGCCTGACGGGATTACCGGAATTCGCTTTGGGAGCAACTTCACCCCACTAACACTCTCCGGAGACTGGTGGCGGTTGATTACCCAAAATTTCATTCATTTTGGAGTTATTCACATCCTGATGAATACCTTCGCATTAGCTCAAATGGGCTATATTTCTGAGTACTGGCTCGGGAAGGTCGGTTTCATTGGAGCCTATATCGCAACGGGCGTGTGCGCAGGCATCACTTCACTGCTTTGGCATTCAGAAGGGGTCAACAGCGCCGGTGCTTCCGGTGCGATCTTCGGGCTAGCCGGCATCAACCTTGGGCTTGTGGCAACCGGGGCCATTGGAGCGGAGAATCGCGCCGAGTTGCTGAAGCATTTCGGGCAGTTTATTCTCTTTGGATTGTTTTACGGAATGCAGCCGGGTGTTGACAATGCCGCTCACTTTGGAGGGCTGGTTTCAGGGCTTCTGTTTAGCCTAATGTATTTGCGGGCCTTCGAAGAATCGGCCGACGTGAAAACACGGAGAGCACTCTGCGGAATTCTCATGCCAGTCATTGCTTTGGGGGTTGCTGCACTTTTTCTGAGCCTAAGCACAAAGAGCCAGACTGAGCGTAAGGCCGTTTTGATAGAGCTACAGAAAATTGAGGCAGCTGCGAAAACAAAGGCGACAGATCGCCCCCAAACGACGCCTTAGATTGAAAGGCCCCCGAATCGTCAGACCTTGATTAATCAAATTAAATTAACGAATAAAATGCCTAGCATTCGTGAATGTGCAGAAAATGAGTGGAACAAGTTTGCGTCGAGTGTGCGCCTGCCAGCGATGCCTCGTTTGAGGAAACCCGAACTGCCCGACGACTCAGAAGGTACATGCCTCGCGATGCCTCTGGTGCGGCAGTTGGACACCTTTTCATGCGGAGTGGTTGCCGGTTGGAGTGTAATCCGCTCGATTTATCCTGAAAAAGGGACTTCCGGGAAAGTTTGTGTGCTTTGATGTAGCGTTGCTCCTGAAAATATCTTTCGCTGAAACTTGATGATTCAAAAAGCCTTAGTTTAAGGATTTAGCAGTCATCCTGCAGCGCGTTGTTAGCGACTTATGTTTCAGCCCAGTGCACTCATCGACGGATTCCGTCTCATAAGAAAGATCGGAGCCGGTGGGTTTGGGGAAGTGTGGTTATGCCAAGCAGAAGCCTCTGAACACGTCCCATCTGGCGAGTTTATGGCCATGAAATTCGTCCCTGCGACGGACGGTCGATGTCTTGCCAAGGAATTTCACGGTCTGGCAAAATTTATCGAGGCAAGCGAGCAGCTGTCGGACGCCTTCCTTGTTCCCATCGTGTACGCCAACCTGTGCGACGAGGGGCTGTATTACGTGATGCCGCTTTCGGTGGGTTACGGCAGCCGCGACCCAGAGGATCCCACAGACCCTGACTGGATGCCGGTGACTCTCTCCGCGCTGATCGAATTCCAAAGAAGCAGCCCTTCCTGGTTCACCTCCGATGACATCAAGAACTGTGTGCTGCCCATCCTGCTGTCGTTGCAATCCCTCTCGGACGCTTCACTGATTCATCGCGACGTGAAGCCGGATAACATTCTTCTTTTTGGTGTATATCCCTGTCTGGCCGATATTAGCCTTCTGGGCCCCGACAAAGAAACCATCACAAGGCGAGGAACGCCCGGCTATTCCGCACCAAGCTGGTATGTCGAGAGCGGAGGCCACCCTGATATGTATGGGGTGGCGGTGACACTTTATACTCTGTTGACAGGCAATCAGCCTGATAAAATGGGCAGGGCTGCATTTCGCTGGCCGCCGCAGGGAGAAGAATCGCTGTCGGATGCCGATCGGGAGGAATGGCTGCGGTTGCATCGGGTAATCCGCCGCGCAATCGATGATCGACCTGCGGAGCGGTTCCATGATTTTTCCACGTTTGCAAGGGCCCTGACCGCCTCGCATGGCGAAGCGCTGCCGGCTGTTGCCGAGGGGACCGTGACGAAATCTCGAATAGTGACAACTCGTCCCTCCCCGCCTTCCACGGGGAACGGTTTGAAAACGGATCCGGACCTGGTCAGCGAGATTCCTTGGGTTTCGTACGGTAGGGTTCTTTCAATGCTTGAGCATCATGGGTTCAAACTGATCAAGGATGATCCGACGCTATATGCTTTTCGAAGGGAAATATACCCAAACGAGGAGCTTTTGGGGGTGGGTGCTGGAATGCATATTTCCCCTGCGCGCAAGTCAATCTGGTCCTTTGGTTGCGTGAGAATATCGACGAAAGAAACCATGGAAGCGGATGATTACTCGTTTATGGCAGCACTGATGGCAATTTGCGGCAGCTTTGTTTCAGAAAAAGAGGGCGATCAAATTTTTGAGTTTATTTTCGGCGCGCGAAGGCTCGCCACCAAGGATCGGCCGGCGCAGGATTCCATGTGGTTCGACGGCGCTTTTCTCAAGACCTGGTGTGATATTACGGAAGGCGAGAATGGGATTTTACGTGTACAGCATAGCTTCCACTTGTCTTCCAAAGAGTAATGGATGTCCTGGTCAAGAATTGCGCAACATAAGAAGGCCTTTCCGCATGATGCTAGCGCCGGCACAGCTTCCGCGATCGCACTGAAACGAAAAAATCAGGCAAAGGATTCCCAACCCTTTTTCACATTGGGGCGCTTCAGAAGGAGATTGGCCTCTGGGCTGTTTTTGAAGTGCTGAGCGGCAGCGTCCCATTCCAGTTCCTTGCCTGGGTTTTGAACGGCGATGTTGCCCAACAAACCGTAGCGAGTGAGGGGCACGGCATATTCAAAGTTTGAACCGCATTTCCCACCGGCCAAAATGGCTTCGACCAATTCGATTTGCGGATTCTTCGCCGTAGCGCGCTCAATTGTGGGCTGCGGCATCTTTTTCGCGAGCCAGTCCTCGTGCTTCGCATACGGAAGCAGTCTCGGGTTGCGGGCGTGATCTCCAATGCAAATCAGCTTCCCCTCCTCCCCGATGTAAAGCGCTCCTGCCTTCGCCTTGGACCAATCCTCGGATTCGTCCAATTCCGCAGGACGCTCTGGTTTGCGCGAGCCATCGTACCAAATCACCTTCACCTCGCCAAATAGACGAGTTTTGTGCCACATGGTGATATTCGAAGACGTGGGAAAAGTGAGATCCGTGAGGTCTTCCACATCCGCCTGCAACCGATAAGGATCTCCGAGTTCGCAGGCATAAAACGGCCCGTCCAAAGTGTGGCAGCCCATGTCACCGATTGCGCCGGAACCATATTCGCGGTGCGCGCGCCAAGCGAAAGGATGCAGCCCGGGAAGATAATCGCCCGTAGGACACTGCGCGAGCCACGCCTCCCAATTCAGATTCGCGGGCGCAGTCGCGGCAACCATTCCGTCGCGCGCCTTACCGCCCTGTGGCCAGATGGGCCGGTTGGTCCACACATGGATCTCCTTCACCCGCCCAATGATACCCAGTTCCAAGTACTCTTTGAGCTGACGAATGCCGTCGAGCAGATGGCCTTGGTTACCCATATTGGTGACAACACCTTTTTCACGGGCGGCGGCCAGCAGTTGAGACGCTTCCCACACTCGGTTGACGAGCGGCTTTTGGACGCACACATGTTTCCCACGGCGAATCGCCTCCATGGCCGCCGGAAAATGTGAGTGATCCGGGGTAGAAACCGTCACTGCATCTATCGTATCGCCCATCACTTCAAACATCTCGCGGAAGCTCTCGAAAGTGCGCGCATTGGGATAAAGCGCCTTTGCTCCCTCCAAACGAGAGCGGTCCACATCGCAAAGCGCCGCGATTTCAGCGCCCATTGAGGCGTTGAGAATGTCGACTTTTCCTTTGCCTCCGACACCGATACCCGCCAACTGAAGCTTCTTGGGAGCCTGCCCGCGAAGGACATGCGGAAAGAAAAGAGCGCCCAAAGAGAGGGAACTGGCTTGGATAAACCGACGGCGAGATTGAGTAGTTTTAGGGATCATGGGGAGAAGGTGAAATGATGAAGGGCGCTCTTCGGCGGGCTCCGACGTCCAATATTCTAAAATTGGCGCTCCATCCAAAGCCACACCAATCATACGGATCTCTATCACGCTAATGAACGCCTCGCCTATTCTGGAAAATTAGACTTCCGAATGGTGTGCACGGAATGCTTCCGACTTTGAATTTCGGCCACTTCAGGCACTCTTTCGTAATGCCCGAAAACTTCACTAACCCGCTTCACCATTCTGGCGTCGTAGCCGTACTTGTGATCGATGCCGCGGAGGATGCGGTTCCGACGGCCCGCGCCTTGTTGGAGGGCGGCATCAAATCTATTGAACTCACTCTGCGCACGCCCGTTGCGATGGAGGGGCTGCGTCGGATTCTTGCCGAGGTGCCGGAGGTTACCGTGGGAATGGGAACCGTGCTCACTCCTGCGCAGGTCCATGAAGTGCGGAGCGCGGGCGCCGCCTTTGGGGTGTCGCCGGGGATGAATCCTCGAGTAGTCGCCGAAGCTAGGCACATCGGACTACCCTTTGCACCAGGGGTTTGTACGCCGAGCGACATTGAACTTGCGTTGGAGCAAGAGTGTCGGATTTTGAAGTTTTTCCCGGCGCAAGCGAGCGGTGGGTTGGCCTATTTGCGCAGCGTGGCCGCTCCCTTTTTGCACTTGGGTGTCAAGTTTATCCCACTGGGCGGCATTGATATAGAAGAGGCAGGAGCGTTCTTAAGAGAGCCCTGCGTGCAGGCGTTGGGCGGCTCTTGGCTGGCGCCTCGCGCGTGGATTTCACGCAAAGACTGGGCCGGAATCACGGCCAACGCAAAAGCGGCAACAGCCCTTGTGGCGCGTATCAGAGGAGGATTATCGTGAGTAGAATTGTGACGTTTGGGGAGATTATGGGGCGACTTTCCACCCCAGGTTTCAAGCGCTTCGCACAGGCGATGCCGGGTAATTTGGATGTCATTTTCGCGGGCGCAGAGGCTTCCATTGCCGGTTCGATCGCACTTTTAAGTGGCAATGCTTCCTTTGTCACCGCCTTACCGACCCATCCCATCGCCGACGCCTGCGTGGCGAGTTTGCGTTCGATTGGGGTCGATACGCGCCACATTCTGCGTACCCCCGAAGGCCGTCTGGGTTTGTATTTCCTCGAAACCGGCACCAACCAACGTCCCGCTAACGTCATCTACGATCGCGAAGGCTCTTCCATCGCAATCACGCCGCCGCAAGCCTACGACTGGGGAACCATCCTAGAAGGCGCCGATTGGCTCGTGGTGTCCGGGATCACCCCTGCCCTGTCCCGTAACGCGGCCAATGTCACCTTCAGTGCGATGCAAACTGCCTCACAGAAGGGCGTGCGAGTCCTTCTCGACGTGAATTATCGCAGTAAACTTTGGAATTGGGAGCCGCCCGTTCCCCCACGCGAACTAGCTACACGGACACTCAAGGAAATGCTTCCCTTAGTAGACCTGTTCGTCGGGGGCCGCGAAGATTTGGAAGCGCTACGGGGTGCTCAGACCAGCGTGTCGCTGGAAGAGCTCGTCTTGGAATTCGCGCGGGATTTTCCGCGAGTCCAACACGTCGCAATGAGTTTGCGGGAGAGTGTCTCCGCCTCGCACAACAATTTCGGGGGAATGCTTTTCGACAAGGCCTCCCACACTTTCCACTATGCGCCCCACAAGGAGCGTTTTTACCCCATAACCCACATTGTCGACCGACTCGGAACCGGCGACGCCTTCACCGCAGGACTCCTCCACGCCCTTACCTCACCGGACATCGCCGCGCCGCAAACCGCCATTGCCTTCGCCACCGCCGCCGGTTGTCTCGCGCATTCTATCGAAGGCGATTGCAACTTCAGCACCCGCTCAGAAGTCGAGGCGCTCATGAACGGCGATTCCGCAGGACGCATCCGGCGATAATCTGCAATCCAGCCATTCGGGCTGAAATCTATTCCATGCCTACATGGCTTCCCTCGCTCCCGAATCCAGCGCAAAGCTGTTGCATTCTGGATACGACCTTTGGTGACGGCGTCCGCTTTCTAAAATTGTGGCATCATTGGCTTTCCAATCCGCAACATACTGGATTGCTATATTTTATAGGTCTCCACGATTCATTAGAGCCAGATTCCCTGCGCGAAATCTCTCCGGACTTACCGGCGCACCTCGCTCCCCTCGCCGCGCAATTATTAGCCCAATGGCCTCTGCCCGTTCCAGGGCTGCATCGACTGCTGCTGGATAATGGCCGAATAACGCTCACCCTCGCTCTTTCTAAATCCGCTCAACCGCCACCCTTGGAGTGGCTCGTCGCGGTCTGCGACTTCGTTTGGATCCCCGATGACGCCAAGAGTCCCCTGCCCAACGCGGCCCATCTCGCGCGCCTGAGCAAGCCCGGGACCACTCTCTATTCCAACGCAAAAGACCCATCCACCCGCGCAGTCTTCGAACGCGCACTCATCGGCGCCGGGTTCGCTGTGCAAAACAGTCCCAGTGAGACAGCGCCCCTCACCGCCACGTTTCGCGCCGCGCACTCGAGACTCACCTTTCATCAACAGACACCGCAAACACGAGCCGCTATTGTGATTGGAGCGGGTCTCGCAGGGAGTTCTGCGGCGCTCAGTCTTGCAAAACGCGGCTGGGAAGTCACTGTTCTGGAACGGCATGCGCTTCCAGCCCAAGGCGCTTCCGGCAACCTCGCCGGCGTTCTCTCCCCGATGCTATCCAAGGACGACGGTTTGGCCGCGCGTCTGGCTCGGGCTAGTTTCCTGCACATCCTCGCCGAACTGAGAGATCTTGAATCCACACAGAAGCCCGGACTCTGGGATCCTTGCGGCAAACTACAACTCGCGCGGACTCTGAAAGAAGACGCTTTGTTTCAGGAAATCGTCGAACGGCACGCTTATCCCAAGGGGTACGTGCAGTATCTTTCGCGTGAAGAAGCGGCGGCCGATTTGGGACATGCAGTCCATGCGGGCGGTTGGCTATTTCCAGAAGGCGGTTGGGTGGATCCCGCCGCGCTGTGCGAAGCGAGGTTGCACGCGGCCTCTAACGCGTTGGTCCGAACCCACTGCGGTGTGCTGGAAATTACTTATGCCGAGCAAAGATGGACGGCGAAAGATTCGGAGGGCAACGTGTTGGGATCTGCGCCGGTCCTGATTCTCGCCAACGCTTTTGAGGCCGCACATTTCGCCCCCACCCGATCGCTCCATTTCAAAAAGGTGCGCGGCCAAGTCACGCATTTGCCTGCCGAGAGCCTCCCCCCGCTCAAACGCGTCCTGACCCGGGATGGTTACCTTACGCCTCCTATTAACGGAGTTTGCTCTTTGGGGGCGACCTACGACTTCGACGACGACCGCACTGAAGTCGACGTCGCGAGTCATCATGCAAACGTGGCGCGCCTGCCCGAACTCCTTGCCGGATTTACTCCATCCCTCGCCCCAGACTCTCTAAACGGGCGCGTCGGCTTCCGCTCCCTCACGGCCGACCGACTGCCCATGATCGGTGCGCTACCAGACTTTGCAGGAGCGACCGGCGCAGAAACGCTACCCCGCATCCCGCGTCTTCCGGGCCTTTATGCGGTGCTTAGCCTAGGCTCGAGGGGGCTGCTGTGGTCGGCGCTAGCCGGCGAAATTCTCGCGACAATGCTCACCGGCGAACCCGCGCCCTTAAGTGGCGATTTGCTTCACGCTGTGGATCCTGCGCGCTTCTTGCTGCGCCAGACGAAGAAGAGATTTCCGCTTCTTTAAAATTGGAATCCGTTTTAAGGCCGAGGCACTTTTACGCTAAAGTGCTCCCATGCGCATCACTCTCGAGCTCCCCGACCCGCTCTTTCGTGAAGTCAAAGCTCGCGCCGCCCAGTCCGGACTCAAACTCAAAGAACTTCTCACCCGCTACATCGAGGCCGGCCTGAAGGTACCCGAAGCGCAATCGGTAACACCGCGCCCCAAACGCGCGCCTCTCCCAGTCCTCTTTGAGAAGACGCCGGGCGGATCGACCTCTCCAGCTTTAACGAACGCCGAGCTCTATGCGATCCTAGAAAAGGAAGACATCGAACAATTAAGACGCTCCTGGGGCATGACCGACGAGACTCCATGAGCGATCTTCTCGATGTCAATGTGTGGCTCGCGCTAACGGATGCTCGCCATGTTCATCACTTGGCAGCGCTTGACTACTGGGAGAATCAGGCTGCCGAGGTCATTGTTTTTTGTCGGGTCACCATGCTCGGGTTTCTGCGCCTGATCACTCAGAGTCGTATGGCCAACCCGCCATTGACCTCCGAGCGTGCTTGGGAGGCGTACCACGATTACATTCAAAAAACGGGCGTGGGTTTTCTTCAGGAGCCCGTTGGCTTGGACGAAAAACTGTCCGCTTTTTCCACTCAACCCTCTTTTCGGCACCGCCTTTGGACGGACGCGTATGTCGCTGCCCTCGCTGTCGCCTCGGGCTGCCGCCTAGTTTCCTTGGACTCCGATTTTCAAACATTCAAAGGCCTCAACTTTCTCCAGTTGACTCCGGTTTAAGCCGTGCGTTCGCCCCCCCACGCGACTATGGGTTCCCGTTCAGTTATGTGAGCCAGTTCCTCGCTGGGACGAAGTCGAAGAGGTATGCCGACTTAAGAGCTGCCCTTTTACCTTCCTCTGCAACTTACGGCTGATATCATCCAGAGGAGGGCATCCCCTTGCCACGAACTCTGCCTCGAGATGATCGTCTACCTCGCTAATAAAACCAAGTTTCGGGACGATGTCCTCTCTAACCGAATTGAAGAGATCGTTCACAACTCATTCCAAAGCGCTCTAGGCAAGTCGGTTGGATCCAGTGAATTGGCTTCTTGGAGAAATTCGCTCAACCACATGGATAAGGTGTTGGAGGATTTGGAAATCCCGAACAACACTGGAGTAGCGATTGAGTTTAATATCCCGCAAACGGCGAAACGGGTTGATTTTATTCTCACCGGTACTGGTAAGGATGGCCAGCGTACGGCGGTGATTATCGAGCTAAAGCAATGGCAGAAAGCCGAAGCGACAGCCAAGGATGCCATCGTCAGCACCTTTGTCGGTGGACGCGAGCGGGAGGTGAATCACCCGTCCTATCAAGCGTGGTCCTACGCCATGCTGATTGAGGACTTTAATGAAACGGTCCGCCGAGACCCGATTCATCTTCATCCCTGCGCCTATCTGCACAACTGCGAATCCGGATCCGTAATCCACGCGCCATTCTACGCCGAGCACACGAAACTCGCCCCCGCTTTCCTACGCGACGATGCGAAGAAACTGCGTGAGTTCATCAAGTCCCACGTCAAATACGGTGACGACGGAGAGACGATGTATCGGATCCGCGACGGCAAAATTCGCCCGTCCAAAGGACTGGCAGATCACCTAGCTTCGCTCATTCAGGGGAACCGCGAGTTCTACCTAATCGACGAGCAGAAGATCGTCTACGAAACCGCGTTGCATCTTGCCACCTCATCGACGCCAAAAAACAAGAACGTTCTCATCGTCAATGGCGGCCCAGGTACCGGCAAGACGGTGCTCGCCATCAATCTGCTCGTCGAGATGACCAACCGAGACGTGGCGGCACAATATGTTACCAAGAACAGTGCACCCCGCGCCGTCTACGAGGCTAAACTTACCGGCATCCTCAAAAAAACCCGCATCTCCAATCTTTTCGTGGGCTCCGGGTCCTTCATGAAGACTCCCGCCAATACCTTCGGTGGTCTCATCGTCGATGAAGCTCACAGGCTCAACGAAAAATCAGGTTTTTACGGAACTGATGGCGAGAACCAGATTAAGGAACTCATTGACGCCGCTGCCTTCACTGTGTTTTTCCTCGATGAAGACCAGCGGATCCATTGGAAAGATATCGGAGAGCGATCCCAAATCCGCAAATGGGCGGAATCCCTCGGGGCGACCATAACGGAAATGGATCTTGTCTCGCAGTTCCGCTGCAATGGATCGGATGGTTATCTCGCTTGGATCGATCGGGTGCTTCAACTTAGAGAAACAGCCAATACCACGCTCGAAGGTGCGAACTATGAGTTTAAGGTCTGCCGCGACGCCAACGAGCTAAAGGCACTCATTCACCAGCGGAACCGCCTCAATAACAAGGCCCGCATGGTGGCCGGCTATTGCTGGGACTGGGTCAGCCGCAAAACGGAGTCCAACCCTGTCCCAAAGGACTACGACATCCAGCTCGACGACGGCGACTTCAAGGCGAAGTGGAACCTGCACGAAGACGGCTCGCTTTGGATCGTGAAACCAGACTCCGTGCACGAAGTCGGCTGCATTCACACCTGCCAAGGACTTGAGCTCGACTACGTGGGCGTGATCATCGGCCCGGATCTCGTGGTCCGCGATGGTGTCGTCGTCACCGATGGTGCCAAGCGATCGCGCGGGGATTCCTCCATCAAGGGGTACAAGGGCCTACTCAAGACTGCTCGGGCCGAAGCTCAGCAAAAAGCCGATCTCCTCATTAAGAACACCTACCGCACCCTGATGACCCGAGGAACAAAGGGCTGTTACGTTTATTCCACTGATCCTGAGACCAACATCTATCTCCAAACACAAGGAGTAGGTGCCCTTCTGCCTGAATTTAAAGAACCCGAAATCATCCTCGTGCCGCCTGAACTCCCATTCCGAATCCTCAGTGATGATGAACGCCCCGCATCTCGCAATGCCGTCCCTCTGTTGGATCTTAAAGTAGCTGCTGGAGACTTCAGTGCCAAACAATGGCTTGCCGATTGTCGGTGGGTTGAACTTCCCGAGCCCTTCGTGGCCAAAGTGGGCTACTTTGTTGCTCAAGTGATTGGTGAATCGATGAATCGCCGAATTCCCAATGGCTCCTGGTGCCTTTTTCGCGAACCGGCTGGGGGAACGCGCGAGGGCAAGGTGGTACTGGTAGAAAGTCGTGACGTTCAGGATCCTGACACTGGGCGATACACGGTCAAACGCTACTCAAGTGAAAAGCAAGTAACGCCAGAAGGATGGCAGCACCAGCGTATCACCCTCTCACCTGATAGTGACCGGTCAGGCTACTTCCCGATAATCATTACCAACTCCGAGACATCCGAGCTCAGGGTTCTTGGTGAACTTGTTGCAACGATAGGTTAGTACGAAAATCATGACGCAACAATAACGTCCAGGGTCGATCATCGGACATTTCTGAAAGTGTCTTCGTCCTTGAACCATGCGCCGTTTGTTTAAAGGATGGCCATACCATGCCACTTCACTCTGACACCCAAAAATTAATTCAGAAGGTGGAGAAACTTTCAGGGCGACTGGTTCATGTGAGCGAAGACCAAGAATTGAAGGTCATGGCAACAATCACGCCGGCTCGAGGGATTGCTCCCGCCCATTTCCTTCGCTATCGACCGGATACTCGGTCTGTCGATTACTTAGTGGCTTATCAACTTGGCTTCCTGACGAGACTCTTTTCCTGTCCGGCAGAGGAGCGTTGGGAGGTTGTTGCCACTAGGGAAGAGCAGCAGAGAGGAATCGAGGCGATGGGAATGACGGACTTTGCTACGGACATCGCGCAAAGTATGCTTGATCAGATCGTGATTCAGATGAGGTCGTTTTCCGTTGGAACGAGGGTAGATGACTGGATTTGGAAAAACCTGCCGGATCTGTGGACGCAACAGGAGCACGCCATCCTCTCACAATTGGCAGAGAACGAACAAGCACTGGCACCTGCGGTGCGAAAGCGGTTTCCCAAGCAGCTAATCGACGCGAACTCGGTGATGAACGCGGCCTATGCCGTGGCGTGGGGTGAGGTGTTGGGTGAACCTCGCTATACCATTCCATTTAAAGCGTTGGGCTACGGCGCGAAGGCTAATGAATTGCTGGAGATTTTGAAAGAAACGCCCGATGATCCGCGCGCCGACCGGGAACTGATCGAGCGATGGGCTAAATGCCTAGGACTTGACGGCGCATTCCATTTCGAACTCCACTCTCTCACTTAATGTCTGATAGTCCTCACGAAGTCCAATTGGTGCTGGCCGAATTCGACCGCAGCCAGTTATCGGAATCTCAACGCGACCTACAAGGCGATGACTTCCGCACAGCGGTTCAGGATCACCTGAGCGCGCAATTCATCGACGAAGGCGGAGCGGCAGAGGTGGTGGTGACTGAGGACCGGATCATCATCCGCTGGTCGGCGTCCTCGGAAGCTAAGTCAATCACCGAGCGCGGAATTAATTGGTTGAAGGAAGGGGATTACGAAAAGGGAATCGCCACTCTGCGGCTGGCTTTGCTACGAAACTCGACAGATTCCGCCGCGCTTTTCAACTTGGGGATGGCCTTAAGTGATAAAGGGGTCTTGGAGGAGTCTGTGAATTTTCTCAAGCAGTCAGTGGCCGTGCACCCTTCGCATGCCCATGGCTGGGTGGCGTTGGGGGTGGCGCAAGCGCGGATGGGAGATGATGCCTCCGCAATCGACTCGCTTAAAAAAGCGGTAATAATTAATCCGAAGGATGGATATTCCCATAAAAACCTCGGCGCTCTCCTCTCTCGGATGGGCAATGCGAATGAGGCATTGAAGCATCTGCAGTTGGCAACCCAAATGCTACCTACCGACCCAGATACTTGGTTCAATCTGGCTGGGGCATTGGCGGAGGCAGGGGTGCTGGACGACGCCGATGAAGCCTATAAAAAGGTGATCCATCTGGCTCCGAACGGCCCATTGGCCCACCGGTCCGAGGCCGCTAGGAACCGAATTGTGGAAAGCACTTTCCGGGAGCGTGGTGGTGATTTGAGGCCGGATGCATTCTCCTACTGCCTCAGTGCCTTGCAAAGGTTCGATGGCATGCCAAAAGCGGAGATCCAGCGCATTACCTTCGAGATCGCGATGCTAGGTACCCGTGGCCTACAAGTGAACGATCCAGCCGAGCAATACACGCTCAATGCCATCCCTGGAAAGTTTTCTGGGCTGCATCTGCTGTGCATCGAATACGTGGGTTTCAAATTGATCGACCCGTCGGTGGATCTTGGTTTCGATTTATCCGCTGAATACGCAGCCGCGTGCCTAATTCGAGGAAAGATGTGACGCTTTTCAGGGATTGGAATCCTGAGGGCAACGAGATTTGGCGTGCGACGCCCCGTTAGCGGTGGAGAACCACTAGGATCTCTGTAATACCAAATCTTGAAGAAAACTGGTTCTTCTCTCCCGGGAACGCGGAGCCCTAGCTCCGCTTTGACGCCCCAAAAGCTCGGACAGGCATTGCGGAGCTGGGGCTCCGCGCTCCCAGGTGCTGAGGTCTCTTGAATCA
>CAIXGS010000010.1 GCA_903919125.1 uncultured Spartobacteria bacterium
AGAACGTTCACGAACCGCGTGGAGACGTCTGCAACCAGACCGGTCACAGGCATCAGCTCGTAACTCGAAGCCTTCTCACCGGTCAGCGACAGACCGCTCACCATCACGGGCTTTGCTGCGCCAATGTTCGAGGAGTCGAATGACCCAGCAGCCGTGCCCGAGAGAACGACGTCGTCGCCGAATAGAATGGAGCCGTCTGCAAGCGTTGGAACTCCGACGAGCGGCGCCTGCGTGGTGGCATCGTACACACGATTCAAAGCTGATATCCCCCCGAAGAACACTTGGCGCGGCAACACGTTCAGAGTGCGCACTTGCGGTTGAGCGGCGGCTAAACTTGGAGTCTCTGGCAGAGTCGCCTGCACCACTAGCGATCCTGCGCCCGTGAGAATGAGGGTGCTTCCGTTCAGAGTTCCTGGCCCGCTCAACACCGTCAACGTCGCTGGCAAGTTCGACGAGGTCGTTGTGGTTAAAGTGAACGGTTCGTCACCGTAAGTTTTCAGCGTAGGCGCATCGAAGGTCAGGGTCTGCAGAGGCTTCACGATAGTGCCCGCGCCAGTGAAGTTATAGACCTGCGCGCCATTTTGGAGTAACACAGTCGCTCCAGCGGCTGCGTTGACGATGGCTCCGGCTGGGACTGCATCCGGACCGTCCAACACCAACGTGCCACTTAAAACTCTGACGCTCTCGGTTAAGGAATTGCTGCCGGTGAGCATCATTGTACCCAAGCCGTTTTTCGTTAAATCAAAGCCGCCCGAAACATTGCCGAGCACCAAGGAGCCGCCCCTTACAGTGACCGTCGTGTTCGCTGCAAGAGTGATGGAGCTGGCGCTCAGATCCAAATCTTGCGAGCCGATAAAGGTGAAGTCGCCATTCCAGATTTGCGGCAACGCTGCGAGGGCGCTTCCGGAGAAGGACGCGTCCAAAGTGGTGCCTTGATTGATGGTCAGCGTTCCGGTACCCAACGCGCTTGGACTGCCGAGAACCAACGTCCCCTGTGCCAAAGTCGTCCCGCCGGAATACGTGTTGGCGCCGGATAGCGTCCAAGCGCCTGTCCCCTGCTTGAAGAGCGACGTAGTGTTCGTCGGGCTGTTGTCGTTAATGACGCCGGCCAATTCGCCAGCCCCAAAGGTCGAGCCTTGCAACACAAGCGTCTTCGCACCCTCGCCCGTCGCGAGCACTGGGCCAGTGAACAGCAAGAGACCGCCGCCCGATTGATCGAGGAACGCGCCGCCCGTGGTGCCTGCGAGATTGAGCGGGCGCGACGTAGTTTCGCCGGAACCGGAGTACACGAGCGCAGCAGACGAAGAAAGCGAGCCAAGGTCGATTATGACGTTAGCAGGATCGGTTGGCGCGCCAAGAGAGCTGGAACCGATAGAAGCAGGACGATCCGAAACACCCTTGCGAATCAACTGGTTACCTGAATCTGCCACGTAAATAGTCCCCAATCCATCCACCGCTACGGTGGCGAGACTGTTAAAGCGTGCGGCACTTCCAAGCCCATCTGCGTAGCCCGATTGTCCAAGGACCCCAGCAATGGTGCTCACCTCGCCGCTACTCGTAATCTTTCGGATCAATTGGCCACCTGAATCTACCACGTACACATTTCCCATACCGTCCACTGTCACGCCTTGGGGACTATAGAACCGCGCAACGCTCGCAATCCCATCGGCATAACCAGGTTGCACATTTCCCCATGGATCCACCACACGCACTCCAGCAAATGTGCTCACCTCGCCGCCACTCGTAATCTTTCGAATGACGCAGTTGCCTGCATCCGACACGTACACATTCCCCATACCATCCACCGTCACGCTGTTTGGCCAGTTGAACCGCGCGGCACTTCCAATTCCATCTGCGTAGCCAGATTGAGTATAGCCCCATGGATCCACCACACGCAGACCAGCAAACGTACTCACCTCGCCGCTAGGCGTGATCTTGCGAATGACGCAGTTGCTACCATCCGACACGTACACATTCCCCATACCATCCACCGTCACGCTGTTTGGCCAGTTGAACCGCGCGGCACTTCCAATTCCATCTGCATAGCCCCATTGTCCAGAAACTCCAGCAAGGGTGCTCACCTCGCCACTACTCGTGATCTTTCGAATGACGTGGTTACCTGAGTCTGCCACGTACACGTTCCCCAAACTATCCACCGCCACGCCTTGGGGACTATGGAACCGCGCAACGCTTGCAATCCCATCTGCGTAACCGTGTACCGGCTCTCCCCATTGATCCGACACCCGCACTCCAGCAAACGTGCTCACCTCGCCGCTGCTAGTGATCTTTCGAATGACGTGGTTACCTGAGTCCGCCACGTACACATTCCTCGAGCCATCCACCGCTAGGCCAAAGGGCCAGGTGAACCGCGCGCCGCGAGCAGTTCCGTCCGTGTAGCCCCATTCTCCATTTATACCCGCGAGGGTCGTCCAATTGTACAAACCACTGCCCACACTCGGGCTCAAGGAGCTCACGCCCAAAGCACCACTTTGGATGGACGTCTTGCCAGTGTAAGTGTTCGCGCCGGTCAGCGTGATTATGCCGTTCCCTATCTTGGTGAGCGAGGACGTTCCCGAGAGCACAACAGAAGTTTCACCAGAGACGTTTCCGCCCCCGAGCACTGCGCTCGAACCTGGGACGTACCCAAACGCGCCGCCGCCTTGAACGCCCATCAACTGCGCGCCATTCTTCAATAGGACGGTGGTTCCAGGGGAGGCGTTGACGACTGCGCCCGGAGGCAGCGCGTTGATGCCATCGAGAATGAGCGTCCCAGCGAGCACGTTTGTGGCGCCGGTGTAGGTGTTGAAACCGGATAGGACCAATGTCCCCAGGCCGGTTTTGGTCAGACCGGCGTTGCCCGAAATATTGCCCACAGTCAGCGTGGAAGCCACAACAGTAAGTTCGGAGTTTGCCGTTAAGAATGCAGCTCCGGGGCTCAAGTCGAGTCCATTGGAACCTAGGAACGTAAAGCTGCCATTCCAATGGGCTGGCGTTGCTGGGAACACAACCCCGGGCAACACATCCAGAGCGACTCCTGGATTAATGGTTAGCGAGCCCGTACCCAACGCGCTTGGGCTGCCGAGAACCAACGTCCCCTGTGCCAAAGTCGTCCCGCCGGAATACGTGTTAGCGCCGGATAGCGTCCAGCGACCGGAGCCCTGTTTGAAGAGCGACGTCGTGTTCGTCGGGCTGTTGTCGTTAATGACGCCGGCCAATTCGCCTGCGCCGAAAGTCGAGCCTTGCAACACGAGAGTCTTCGCACCCTCGCCCGTCGCGAGCACTGGGCCCGTGAACCGCAAGAGACCGCCGCCCGATTGATCGAGCAACGCGCCGCCAGTGGTGCCTGCGAGATTGAGCGGGCGCGCCGTAGTTTCGCCGTTGCCTGAGTACACGAGCGCGGCAGACGAAGAAAGTGAGCCAAGGTCGATGGTGGCGTTCGCCGGATCGGTTGGCGCTCCAAGGGAACTGGAAGCGAGAGAAGCAGAGCGATCCGGAGCGCCTTTGCGAATTAAGCAGTTATTACTATCTGCCACGTAAACAATCCCCGAACCATCCACCGCAACACCTCTTGGGTAGAAGAACCGTGCGCTACTACCAGTCCCGTCCGCATAGCCCCATTCTCCATTTGCTCCAGCGAGAGTACTCACAGCGCCGCCACTCGTGATCTTCCGAATCAGGCTGTTACCGGTATCCGCCACATACACATTCCCAGAGTCGTCCACCGTTATACCAGCGGGGGTATTGAACAGCGCGTTGATGCCAGTACCATCCGCATAGCCAGATTGCCCATTCGCTCCAGCGAGGGTACTTACACTGCCGCTAGGCGTGATCTTGCGAATCGCATGGTTCCACATGTCTGCCACGTACACGTTCCCCGAGCCATCCACCGTCATACCAGTGGGGGCATTGAACAGCGCGTTACTACCAGTCCCATCCGCATAGCCAGATTGCCCATTTGCTCCAGCGAGGGTACTCACCTCGCCACCACTAATCTTGCGAATCACTTGGTTGCCCGTATCTGCCACGTAAACAATCCCCGAACCATCCACCGCCACACCTCTGGGGTAGAGGAATCGAGCGTTTCCACCAATTCCATCCACATAGCCAGATTGATTATTTGCTCCCGCAAGGGTACTCACCTCGCCGCTACTCGTGATCTTGCGAATCACATGGTTGGACACGTCTGCCACATACACATTCCCAAAGCCATCCACCGCTGTACCTTGGGGGTAATTGAACCGCGCATTAATACCAGTCCCATCTGCGTAGCCCCATTGTTCAGAGGCCCCAGCAAACGTGCTCACTTCACCGCTTCTTGTGATCTTTCGAATCACGTGGTTATACATGTCTGCCACGTACACATTCCCAGAGCCATCCACCGCCACGCCTTGGGGACAATTGAACCGCGCGTCACCGGCGGTTCCATCCGCATAGCCTTGCTGAGGCGCTCCAGCCAACGTCGTCCAATTGTACATACCGCTGCCGACAATCGAGTTCAACGAGCTCACCCCCAACGCACCACTTTGGATGGACGTCTTGCCAGTGTAGGTGTTCGCGCCAATCAGCGTGAGGGTGCCGCTGCCAATCTTCGTCAGCGAGGAGGCTCCCGAGAGTATGACGGACGTTTCGCCGGAGACGTTTCCGCCTCCAAGCACTGCGCTCGAACCTGGGACGTATCCAAACGCGCCGCCGCCTTGAACGCCCATCAACTGCGCGCCATTCTTCAATAGGACGGTCGCTCCAGGGGAGGCGTTGACGACTGCGCCCGGAGGCAGCGCGTTGATGCCATCGAGAATGAGCGTCCCAGCGAGCACGTTTGTGGCGCCGGTGTAGGTGTTGAAACCGGATAGGATCAACGTTCCAAGACCAGTTTTGGTCAGACCAGCATTACCCGAAATATTGCCCACAGTGAGCGTGGAGGCCACGACAGTGAGTTCGGCGTTTGCCGTTAAGAATGCAGCGCCGAGGCTCAAGTCGAGTACATTGGAACCTAGGAACGTAAAGCTGCCATTCCAATGGGCTGGCGTTGCTGGGAACGCAACCTCGGGCAACACATCCAGAGCGGCGCCTGGATTAATGGTTAGCGAGCCGGTACCCAACGCGCTTGGGCTGCCGAGAACCAACGTCCCCTGCGCCAAAGTCGTCCCGCCGGAATACGTGTTGGCGCCGGATAGCGTCCAGCGACCGGAGCCCTGTTTGAAGAGCGACGTAGTGTTTGTCGGGCTGTTGTCGTTAATGACGCCGGCCAATTCGCCTGCGCCGAAGGTCGAGCCTTGCAACACGAGCGTCTTCGCACCCTCGCCCGTCGCGATGACTGGGCCCGTGAACCGCAAGAGACCGCCGCCTGCCTGATCCAGCAACGCGCCACCCGTGGTGCCTGCGAGATTGAGCGGGCGCGCCGTCGTTTCGCCGGAACCGGAGTACACGAGCGCGGCAGACGAAGAGAGCGAGCCAAGGTCGATGGTGGCATTAGCCGGATCGGTTGGTGCTCCAAGGGAACTGGAAACGAGAGAAGCAGAGCGATCCATAACGCCTTTGCGAATCAGACTGTTATTGGTATCCGCCACGTAAACAATCCCCGCACCATCCACCGCTACGCCGAGGGGGTAATTAAACCGGGCGTTACTACCAGTACCATCTGCATAGATCGCTTGGTTATAGCTCCCACCTAAAGTGCTCACCTCGCCGCTACTCGTGATCTTTCGAATCACGCAGTTGTTTGGATCTGCGACGTACACGTTCCCCGAGCCATCCACCGCCACGCCTCGAGGATAAGTGAACCGCGCGTTGCTACCAGTCCCATCCGCATAGCCCGCTTGCCCAGGTGCCCCAGCAAAGGTGCTTACTTCGCCGCTACTCGTGATCTTTCGAATCACTTGATTGTATGCATCTGCCACGTAGACGTTCCCCGAGCCATCCACCGCCACGCCTTGGGGGTAGTAAAATAGAGCGTTGGTACCAACCCCATCGACATAGCCCGTTTGCCCATAGACACCGGCTAAAGTGCTTACCTCGCCGCTACTCGTGATTTTTCGAATCACTTGGCCATACTCGTCTGCAACGTACACATTCCCGGAACCATCCACCGCCACAGCCTTCGGCCACTGGAAACGTGCATCGCGACCAGTGCCATCTACGTGCCCCCCTTGCCCAGAGGCTCCCGCTAGAGTGGTTACCTCTCCACTACTCGTGATCTTTCGAATTAGTCGGTTACCTGAATCTGCCACGTACACATTGCCAGCAGCGTCCGTCGCCACGCCTTGGGGGCCGCTGAACGTTGCATTACTACCGATCCCATCTGTAGCGCCCCAAGCGCCACCGGCGAAGGTACTCACCTCGCCTCTGCTCGTGATCTTTCGAATCCCATTATTGTTTGGATCCGCGACGTAAACATTCCCAGCGCCATCCGTTGCCACGCTGGAGGGCCCGGCAAACCGCGCGCCACTACCAGTCCCGTCCGAATAGCCCCATTCTCCAGCTATTCCAGCGAGAGTCGTCCAATTGTACATACCGCTGCTCACAATCGAGTTCAGCGAGCTTACTCCCAACGCACCGCTTTGGATGGACGTCTTGCCCGTGTAGGTGCTTGCGCCAGTCAACGTAAGGATGCCGGTGCCGACCTTCGTCAACGTCGAAGACCCAGTGAGGAGCAGGCCCGTGCTGCGCGAAACGTCATCTGCCCCGAGGGTGATACTACCGGAGTACGAGAGGACTCCCGCGCCGGTGTAATTCACTAAATTCGCTCCGTTTTGCAGAACCACCAAGGCGCCAGAAGCCACCGTCAACGCTGACCCCGTGGGGAGCGCAGTTGGCCCATCAATGATGAGCGTCCCTTCCAGAACGGTGGTGGGGCCAGTGTAATTATTAGGCCCGGAAAGCGTGACGGTGTTCGGCCCGATTTTCTGCAACGAACCGCCGCCGGACACCGGAGTGGAGAACGTGAAGTTGCCAGATGAGCTGGCAGGCAGGAAATCGGCCCCTGAAGCGGTGTTACCGGAGATTTCGGTAGCCGAAAGCGCGCGATTCCACAAGCGCACTTCAGCGTAGGTTGCGCTGGTATTTGTGCTGTTTGGATAATGAGACTTGCCCAGCCAGAACACGTTGGAAGACCGCTCGGAGAGCGTGTGCCCGGCAATAGAAGTGTAGCAAAGCAGCTCGCCATCTCGATAAAAAGAGGCCGTAGAACTAGCCGAATCCCAGACAAAGGCCCAGTGGTACACTCGGCCCAAGACCAGCGGGGAGACGCCGCCAGGGGGCGCCACGATGCCACTGAAGGGCTCAAGAGCCATGAACGGATAACTGGTGTTCTCACCCATTGCAAACTCGGTCAACAACTCAGTGCCGGTGTTGAATCCATCTCCGAATTCGAAAATCCGAGGGTAATAACTCGACTCATCCAGCGAAGCCCAGACTTCAACCGTAAGATCCGTCAGTCCGGACAATAAGCCAGAAGGCATATTGGCGTAACTCGCCATGAAGTCAGGTCCACCCGACATTTTGAGGGCGCCTCCCGAAACAAACGCGTTGGGTGTGCCCGAGGGAGTAAAGATCACGCCATCGGCACTTCCAACCGAGTCCCTAAACACGCTACCGGCGACTTCGTTAAAGGACCAGCGATGGGTGAGGCCCTGCGGATTCAGAGGCGTTGCGCCAACACGGAGGGACGCGCCATCTGACAGGGTCACAGGGCCCTGACCGGCTCCTGCTGGCGAGTTCACCAACAGTGCGCCGCCGATCACATTGAGGTTTCCGGTGAATGTATTTTGCCCTGCGAGAAGCAAAGTGCCGTTACCAGCCTTAGTGAGAGTTGCCGAACCCGACACAATACCGTCCACTTCGAAGAGCGGCGCGTCTACCGTCACCGTCAACGCGGTGGGGATGGATACAGAACCAACTCCGGTGTTGAGAGAGAAGGCTCCATTTACGGCAAAGTTGCCGAGCCAGATTTGGTTCAAGGAACCCGACAAAGTCAACGCGCCGGGATAAGCGTTGCCCAAGTTGCCGCCAAGAATAGTGAGCGTGCCAGAACCCAGAGCGGAGGGATTTCCAAGGTTCAATATGCCTTGCGAAAGGGTGGTGCCACCGGAATACGTGTTCACGCCAGAGAGCGTCCAAGTGCCTGTCCCCTGCTTGAAGATCGCGGTTTTCGCCACGCTGCCATTGTCGGCGATGGAAACAGTGATTTGCGCGGATCCGCCGGTAGAACCTTGCAAGGTCAACGTCTTGAAGCCTGCGCCGGTGGAGGTGACTCCGCCCGTGAACACGAGAGTCCCCCAGCCAGATTGATCAAGCACACCGCCACCAGCGAGGCCGCCAGCCCATTCAGAGTTGGAGATCGAGAATACGGAAAAATTATCGACGCTATGTTTGTTGCATAAACCACCGCAGCGACCGGCGAAGCCAAATTGCCAACCGGATTTGTCCGTGGTGCCGTAGTCGGAACCCAAGTCAACGTTGCTCATGACAACCGCGCCACCCACTGAAAGGGAAAGCTGATTCGCGTTATCAATGTTGATGACGACTTTTTTGTAATCATTCCCCGTCAGAGTCACATTGGCGGTTTGCAACAGGTTCCCATTCAAGGATACGGACACTCTCTGTTCTCCATATTCCACTAGAGAAACCACTAAACCGGTGTAGGTCATTCCCGATTCGTCACCGTGGGGATACCCGATTAAACCATAGTTGAAACTCGTGCCGTCGGCCCCGTTAGCGTCGGCCACGCGGTAATCAAATTGGGCCGTGAACACAGTTGGGTTGGAAGCCAGCGCATCGAATAATAAGTACCCAGCGGTACTGCTTTGCGCGGGTGTTAACACACATTCCCCATTTGAAATGGTGGCATTGCCGTAAACGGAAGCGCCGACAGGAAGCGTCGAGAAGTCGGCCGAAATGTACGTAGTTACCGGCTGGCCGCCCGCGAGGTTGATCACGCGGTCGGTGGTCTGAGACGGGCCGGTAATAATCAGCGAACCCGAAGCAGAAAGGCTCCCGAGGTCAATGGTTCCATTAGCCGCAGTGGTGGGTGCACCCAGCGAACTAAAGGGATTGCCGCCAACCACACTGTTCAAGCTCGAAACACTCAGTGCGCCGTTCCACACCGAAGACTTGCCCGTGTAAGAACCCTCACCCCTGATGGTAACGTTCCCCGCGCCGACCTTGGTCAACGTGGAACTACCAGAGAGTACGACCCCAAAGTTGCCGTCGACATCGCCGCCACCGACCACAGTGGGCACGGCGGGTGAGCCTACCCCGTAAACCAACAAGCCCTCGCCGTTAAAGGACTGAGGTTGCGCCCCATTTTGCAGGATCACCGTTGCGCCCTCAGCTACCGTGAGCGCGGAGCCTGCCGGCAGTGAGTTTGCTCCATCAAAAATGAGCATTCCAGCAAGAACCGTCGTGGTTCCAGTGTAAGTGTTGACGCCGGAGAGCGTGACGGAGCCTTGACCGGTCTTGGAAAGATTGATCGTGCCGCCACCAGCGATAGAGCCACTGAAAGAGGACCAGCCCCACGCCGGGTTCAATACCAGCGTCCCTGCGGTGAGGCTGTTCGTGTTGAGCACTACGCCGCCACCAAAGAGAGAGTCGGAGAGCGAATTAACGGTTTGCGTACTCCCATTGAGATCCAGAGTCGCTCCCATGTCCAAACTGACGTCCGTGAGGCTGGGCAACGATGACCCCGGAGCCGTGCCGGTCGCAGCCACCAAACGGAGGGTGCCCGCGCTGAGCACCGTGGCTCCCTGGTAATCGAGCGTGCCGGAAAGTGAGACCACCCCGGAGCCGGTGACAAGCAACGTCCCAAAACCGCTAATCGCATTCCCATACTCCCCGAGCGAGCCGGGTGCAAAGTTCAAGTAAGCCCCGTTGGATAGGGTCAGCGGGCCGCTACCAAGGGCTCCGCTGGCACCGACCCACAAACTGCCGCCAGAGACAGTCGTGCCACCCGTGTAGGAATTCGAACCGGAGAGAATCCAGGTGCCAGTCCCCTGCTTCGCAAGTGAGGTCTTGTTCGTGGCGCTGTTATCCACGATGGCTCCTGCGATTTCGCCTACCGCAGTGGAGGAACCGAGCAGCGTGAGCGTTTTAGATCCGGCGCCGGTTGCTGTAAGGTCGCTCGTAAACTTGACTTCGCCGGTTCCGATGAGGTTGATCTGGCCTCCACCCGTGGTGCCCGCGAGGTTGAGGACGCGATCGGTGATGAAGCCGTCGCCGTCGATTGTCAGGGTGGCCGTGCTGGAGAGGCTACCGAGGTCAATCGTGCCATTCGCGGCGGTCAAAGGCGCACCGAGATTACTCGTGGTCGAACCGTTGAGGACGCTGTTGAGCGAATTGACCAGAAGATTGCCGCTCGAAATGACCGTCTTACCCGTGAAAGAGTTAGCGCCGGAAATGGTGATGGCACCTACTCCTGACTTGGTGAGGCCGCCTTCGCCAGAAAGGATGCCGGACAGTATGCCTGTTGTCACAGAACCATTGCCGATGGTTGAATCTGCGTCTGAAGCGAGAGAGAGATTGGAGGAGCCAACGAAATTGGCCGCCTTCGCCCCGCCCTGAAGACGGATGACTCCTGTGCCGAGGGTGGTGACAGTCGAGGTGCTCGGCATCGAGTTCGCCCCTACGAAGACGAGCGTTCCAGCGGAGACCGTCGTCGCTCCGGTGTAGGTGTTACTACCAGCGAGGATGAGCGTTCCAGAGCCGGATTTCGTCAACGGGTAGGCGCCACTGAGATTGCCGCCGATTTTCAGAGAACCGGACACGACATTGATATTCGGGGCAACCGACAGGGTGATGGCGCCTGTACCAAGGGAAAGACTCGCGGAACCCTGATAGGCAAGACTGCCGCCCAACAGGATCGGGTTGTTCGAGGAGAGCGTCAGATCACTGTCTGCAGCGAGGGCGCCACCGATGATGGAGAGGGAGCCCGTGCCGAGCGCAGTGGCGTTGGCTAGTTTCAGCGTGCCGGAAGCGAGCTTTATGCCTCCCGAGAACGTGTTGGCCCCGGATAATGTCAGGGTTGCGGAACCGGAGGAGAGGATTTGCCCCGCACCGACAATCGGGAAGTCGAAGGTTCCATCCGTCGGATTGTTCAGAACCACGGACGCACCGCCGGCGATGGAAAGCGTTCCAGTGCCGAGCGCGGCGTTAGATGACAACACCAAACTACCCTCGGAAACGGTGGTTCCCCCGGAGTAGGAGTTTGACCCAGTTAGATACGCGCTCGAGCTGCGCACCTTACGCACGGAACCCGAACCCGTGATTGAATTGAGGAAGGTAGGATTGGTCGGATTTGTCGGAACCGTAAACACATTCTCCGAACCAGCAGCCGTGCTCGCTGCAATCTCGGTGGCGGAAAGGGCGCGGTTATACAGACGCACCTCGCGGAACGACTGGTTGGCCGAGCCATCCCATGCGTAAGGGGAGCGCCCGAGGTAGAATACGTTACTAGAAACTTCGGACAGCGTGTGACCCGCGATGGACAGCGTAGAAAGCAGCGTTCCATCCCGGTAGAGGCGCAATTGGGAGTTTGCGGCATCCCACACGAGTGCATAATGATAAACCTGCCCATACACCGTACTCGCGTTGTAGATGGCATTATAAGAACCTAGGGCTCTGGCGCTCAGTTGGCCTTGGGTGTTAGATCCCCCGTTCAGCGGATTTACAAATAGAGTCTTCTCGATTCCAGCGTTGAAATCCTCGACGTCATTGAAGGCAAAAACGTAAGGCCAAGATGCGGTCGCGTTGATCGAACTCCAGACTTCTAAAGTCATGGAAGTCAGGCCATTCAGCATCCCTGCTGGAAGCTTGACGTAGCTTGCGCCCGCGCGAGTGGCGCCGTTCAAAGTGATGGTTCCTGAACCCAGAGTTGCGCTGGAAGAGTAGCCGTTAGGCGTGACAATGGCCCCATTTGCGGAGCCCACCGAATCCGCCAGAGAGGTACCGGCGATTTCATTAAATGACCAACGATGGGTGAGGCCGTCGGGCAGACCATCAACAGAGCTCAGGATCACAGATGAGCCCGTCCCAGTGGAAATCGTGCCCGAGCCGGCGGCGTTTCCGGAATTGAGCTGCAGGGTGCCACCGGTGAGGTTGACCGAGGAGAGATTGTTGGACCCGCTGAGGACCAGCGTGCCATCGCCAGACTTCGTCAGCGCACCGCCACCGGAGATGGAACCGTCAAACTGGAGGGTTGCGCCATTCACCGTGAGGGTGCGGTCGCCAATCATCGTGATGTTGCTGGAAGCGAAGCTGAGATTACTGGAACCAAGGAATCCGAAGTCGCCACTCCAAGTGAGCGCTGGATTCCCCAGAATCATGAGGGGCGAGCCGTTATCGAGGTAGCCTCCGCTAAACGTGACGGAACCCGTCCCGAGTGCACTGGCATTGCCCAGTACGAGCGTTCCCTGCGCAAGGGTCGTGCCACCCGAGTAGGTGCTCGCGGCCGCGAGGGTCCACGTGCCGGTGCCCTTCTTCAGAAGCGATGTCTTGTTCGACACGCTGTTGTCCACGATCGCTCCGGATAGTTGCCCCGTGCCGGCTGAGGAGCCCTGCAGCGTCAGCGTCTTCGAACCTGCGCCAGTCGCTGTTAACGTGCTCGAGAACACAAGCGCACCAGAGCCTGATTGGTCGATCACGCCGCCACCCGTCGTTCCGGCCAAATTAATCACGCGATCGGTGGTCTGAGCTGAACCTGTCACCAGCAGCGTTCCCGTGGCGGTCAGGCTACCGAGATCGATGGTGCCATTTGCAGCTGTTGTCGGGGCCCCTAGAGAGCTCGACGAGGCGCCACCGAAGACCTTGTTTAAGGTTGAAACACTCAGGGCGCCACTCTGAATCCACGTCTTGCCCGTGAAGGAGCCGGAATTGAGTAGCGTGACGCTGCCAGTGCCGACCTTCGTCAAACTCGAGGAGCCTGAAAGCAGGATATTCGAACTGCCAGTCCCGTCACCGGCCCCCGTCGAGACCGCCACCCCTGCGCCATAAACGAGTGAGCCCGCTCCGAGGAAGGAGCCGACCTGCGCCCCGTTCTGCAGCAATACCGTGGCGCCAGCGGCGGCTGATAGAGCCGAACCGACAGGGAGCGCGTTTGCGCCATTGATAATCAGGGTGCCAGCGAGAACCGTCGTCGAGCCGGTGTAGGTGTTCGTCCCGGAAAGAATCATCGTTCCCGTGCCGTCCTTGCCTAGCCCATAGGCGCCGGAGACGTTTGCGACACTCAAGGACGGCGTTGAAATGCCTGCGAGAACTGCGATTTCCTGCGCGCTGAGCGCCCGCGAGTACAGCGAGAAGTCGTCGATCGATCCGTTGAAGAAATTGTTGCTGTCCCGATAATCCTTGCCGATGGCAAAATCGGTCCCCACGTGGGTAAGATCAGGCCCAGTGATCGTACCGGCCGGCAAACCGTCGACGTAGTAGGTCCCCGTCGTCCCGTTTTTGACAAAGGCGACGTGCCGCCAGGAGCCGGAATTGACGGTCTGCGTCGAGGTGGCTCCGTTGAATCCGAAGCTGACATTGTAGTCCCAGTACTTCAAGGACCCGCCTACAACGATGAAGGCCTGCTGGCCGTCCATGTTTGTGATCGAGCGCCCAAGGGTCATTATGGAGCCATCGCCTGAGGTCTTGATCCAAGCCGAGATAGTCATCTGCGAACCCGGTACCTGGCTCAGGCTGGAACGGTAAAGGAAGCTCGAGCTTCCGTTAAACGATGCAGCCCCGCTCACAGATCCATCCCATCCCACTCCATAGGTCACGCCTGTGCTGGAGGTAAAAGCCTGAGCGTTCGCGGAGGCATCGGTGCCGTCGCCGTTGAACGCATACGAAGCAATCACGCCTCCCGTAGGCATCCCCGCGCCAGCAACCGTCACGGTGGAGTTCGATTGCAGAACCAAGCTGCCAGCCGTCAAATCGAGTGAGCCGCTGGTCAGGATGTTGAAGTTGCCGTTCCAGATATTGGTTGAAGCGGGCAGAATGAAAGGCGAAGCCACTTCAATCGTAACCCCTGAGTTGAGAGTGAGACTGCCCGTTCCGAGCGCGCCTGCCGTGCCAAGTCTTAGCGTCCCCTGAGAAACCGTGGTGCCGCCGGAATAGGTGTTGGTCCCAGAGAGGGTCCATTTGCCGGTCCCCTGCTTCAAGAGCGCCGTCGTATTGGTTCCGCTGTTGTTGGCGATCACTCCCGATATTTTGCCAGTGCCGCTGGTGGATCCCTGCAAGGTGAGCGTCTTCGCACCCGCGCCGGTCGCAGTCACACTGCCCGAGAGGAGAAGTTCGCCGGTGCCCGACTGATCAATCACACCGCCACCCGTCGTCCCAGCCAAGTTGATCACACGGTCAGTGGTCTGGGCTGAACCCGTCACGAGGAGCGTTCCCGTAGCGGTCAGGCTACCGAGATCAATTGTTCCATTAGCCGCTGTTACGGGAGCACCGAGCGAACTCGAGGCCGTGCCTCCGGTGACCTTGTTGAGCGTTGAGACGCTCAAAGCGCCCGCCTGAATCGCGGTCTTCCCAGTGTAAGAACTCAGCACGGCGAGCGTCGTCGTGCCATTGCCAGTCTTGGTAAGTGTCGAGGACCCACTAATGACAATGGCGCTGTTGCCAGAGACATCCCCTGCCCCGATCACAACAGGTGAACCCGCCGCATAGGCGACGTTGCCTCCGCCCGAGTAAGAAGCGATTGAGGCACCGTTTTGCAGGAGGATCGTGGAACCGGTTCCCGCAGACACAGCGGAACCCAGAGGCAACGCATTGGCACCGTCGATGATGAGAGTCCCAGCGAGCAAAGTCGTGGCTCCGGTGTAGGTGTTGTTGCCGGAAATGACGAGCGTGCCTGGGCCGTCCTTACTGAGCCCGTAGGCGCCGGAAATGCTGGCCACACTCAGAGAACCTGCGTTGACGGTCACCGTGGAATTCGCGGTAAGTGCCAATGAACCTGCAGCCATGTCTAGGGAGCTGGAGCCAAGGAACGTGAAGCTGCCGTTCCAAACTTTGCTGAGCGCAGGAAGGGTTAAAGCGCTGGAGACATCCAACGTCGCGCCAGATTTGATCGTAAACACCCCAGTTCCAAGCGCATTCACATTGCCTAGGACAAGGGTCCCCTGTGACAGAGTCGTTCCACCCGAGTGGGTGTTAGCGGAAAAGAGGGTCCACTTGCCGGTGCCCGTCTTCGCGAGCGCCGTCTTGTTCGTGACGCTGTTATCCACGATGGCTCCCGAAAGCTGACCCGTGCCAGCCGTGGAGCCCTGCAACGTCAGCGTTTTCGAGCCCGCGCCGGTCGCGGTTAACGCACTCGAGAACACCAGCGCACCGGAGCCGGACTGGTCAATCACAACGCCGCCCGTGGTGCCCGCCAAGTTGATGACGCGATCCGTGGTTTGTGCGGTACCGGTGATCAAGAGGGTTGCCGTGGAGGTCAAACTGCCAAGATCGATGGTGCCATTGGCAGCCGTAGTCGGCGCGCCCAGAGAACTGGAAGTCGCGGGGCCAACGACTTTGTTGAGCGTCAAGACACTCAATATTCCAGAGGTGACCGTCGTCTTTCCGGTGAAGGTATTGGTGCCCGAAAGCACGATCGTCCCGTAACCCGTTTCAGTGAAGCCACCGGTCCCCACAATCGGTCCGCCCAAGGTAAAATTCACCGCGTTCGCCAAATTGATTGTCCCGTTAGACGCGCCACTCAGGGTGAGACCACGGTCGGTGCTGGCCCCGCTGGTTCCGGTATAGAGCAGTGTGCCGCCCGCAAAAACGAGATTCGCGGAGGCGCTAGACGCCGCTCCAAGTTCGCTCGCAAGGCCACCATTGGCGAGGGAGTCGATGGAAAGGATGCCGCCGCTGAGTGTCGTCACCCCAGTGTAAGTGTTGAGACCCGCGAAGACCTGGGCGCCCGAACCGGAAATAACGAGACCGCCGGAACCGGAAATCACAGCCGCGTAAACGGACGGATTCAGCATGGGGGTCGGGGTGGTCTTGTCAACGAACGTCCCGTCGCCAAGTTGCCCCTTAACGTTGATACCAGTCGCCCAGACGCTTCCGTCACCCTTTAAAAACAAACTGTGAGTGTAACCCGCCGCAATTCCCGCCACACCGCTCAGCACTTGCACCGGAGTGGTCTTGCCTACAATCGTCCCATCGCCAAGCTGACCATTAGAGTTGGTCCCAGTCGCCCAGACGCTTCCGTCACTCTTCAGAAACAAGCTGTGAACGTCACTCGCCGCAATTCCCGTGACTCCGCTCATCACCTGCACTGGAGTGGTCTTACTAACGGTCGTCCCATTGCCAAGCTGGCCAGTACTGTTGTTACCAGTCGCCCAGGCGCTTCCGTCGCCCTTTAAGAACAGGCTGTGATAATTGCCACCCGCCATTCCCGTGACTCCGCTCAACACTTGCACTGGCGTGGTCTTGTCAACAATCGTCCCATCGCCAAGCTGCCCATTATTGTTGAAACCAGTCGCCCAGACGCTTCCGTCACCCTTCAAAAAGAAACTGTGATAATAGCCAGCCGCGATGGCCGTCACTCCGCTCATCACTTGCACTGCAGTGCTCTCGCTCACAGTGGTGCCATCGCCGAGCTGACCATTGCTGTTTAGCCCGGTCGCCCAGACGCTTCCGTCACTCTTTAGGAACAAACTGTGATACACCCCAGCCGCGATTGCCGTCACGCCGCTCATCACTTGCAATGGCCTGGTCTTGGCTGCAGTAGTGCCATCGCCAAGCTGCCCCGACCTGTTGTCACCGGTTGCCCAGACGCTTCCGTCACTCTTTAAAAACAAACTGTGATACATTCCAGCCGCAATTGCCGTCACTCCGCTCATCACCTGCACCGGCGTGTTCCTGTCGGTAGCAGAGCCATCGCCAAGCCCGCCAAAAGGGTTGTAACCAGCCGCCCAGACGCTTCCGTCACTCTTTAAAAACAAACTGTGAACACCCGCCGACACCCTGATCCCATCGCTTGCCCCGACTGCCGCCGTCTTCACCGTCAACGTCCCAGCACCCAGCACCACATTCCCGCCCAGCGTCCCTCCGCCTGAGAGCGCGCCGACCGTGTTGTTATTCCCGTTTAAACTAAATGTAGCGCCTGCAACGTTCGCCAGTTTCACCGCCGAGGTCGAGCCGAACGCCTGCGTGCCGCCCGCCACCAACGTCCCGGCATTCACGATCGTCGCACCCGTGTACGTGTTTGTAGACGACACGGTCATCGTGCCGCTCCCCGACTTCGTCAGCGACGCCGTTCCAGAAACCACAAGCGTCGAGGTTCCCGACACATTGCCAACGCCAAGGTTCAGCGGCAATCCCGGACCCGAAACAAGGCCGTCCCCAGAGTAACTACTGAGCACTGCGCCGTTTTGCAACAACACAGTCGACCCCAACGCCGCGTATAACGACGACCCCGCAGGCATCGCATTGGCACCATTGATAATCAGCGTCCCAGCAAGCACCGTGGTGGTGCCGGTGTAGGTGTTCGTCCCCGAAATAATGAGCGTGCCTGCACCGTCCTTGGACAAGGCGGCGCTTCCCGAGATGTTCCCCACGGTGAGCGAACCCGCGAGCACAGTGACGGTGGAGCTTGCGCTTAGTGCGGCCGACCCTGAACTGATATTGAGGGCACTAGATCCCAAGAAGGTGAGGCTCCCGCTCCAGATTGCGGGCAAAGCGGGGAAGGTCACGCCGCTAGCGACATCCAGCGTGGCGCCGGGAGAGATGGTGAGACTGCCCGTGCCCAACGCCGCGGCATTGCCCAGAACGAGCGTACCCTGAGAGATTCGTGTTCCGCCCGAGTACGTATTTGCGCCGCTGAGCTTCCAGAGGCCAGTCCCCTGCTTCAAGAGCGCCGTCGTGTACGTGGCGCTGCTGTTTGCAATGACTCCTGATATTTCGCCAGTGCCGCTGGAGGATCCTTGCAAGGTGAGCGTCTTCGTGCCGAGGGCTGAAGAAGTCACTCCTCCCGTAAGGACGAGGGCGCCTGAACCAGACTGATCGAGCACCCCTCCACCGGCCAAGCCTGTGCCTAGGGTAGTTACAGAGAAATTGTCGATGCTGTGCTTGTTATTTTGACCACCTGCGCGGGCGGCGAAGCCGTATTTCCACAGGGATTTATCCGCCGTGGCGTACGAAGCGGGCAATGTGACGTTGATAACAGTAACCCCGCCCACGGTAACGGTGAGCTGGTTTGAGGCGCTCACGTCGATGACCACCCGTTGGTAAGCCGTTCCAAACAGAGTGACATAGCCCGTCTGCAATAGGTTTCCGTCGAGTCTCGCTTCGACCCGCTGTGAACCGTACTCGATCAAGGAAATCACCAAGCTGGCATAGGTCATTCCGCTTTCATCCCCTCCGGCGATCATATTGCCATAATTGAAACTGGTGCCATCTGCACCGGTACCACCCGTGGTAGTGTCTGCTGCGCGATAGTCAAACTGGGCGGTGAACGTCGTTGGATTTAACGGGAGCGAATTGAAGATAAGGTAGCCAATGGTTCCGGTTACGGCAGGTGTGAGCACACATTCACCATTCGAGACGGCCGCGTTTCCAGAAAGCGAGGCACCAGAAGGAGCGGCGGTAAAATCAGCGGCGACATAAGTCGTCACGGGTAGGCCGCCGGCAAGGTTAATGACGCGATCGCTGGTCTGAGCCGAACCGGTAACAATCAAAGTTCCCGACGCCGCGAGGCTACCCAGATCAATGGTTCCATTGGCCGCTGTCGTGGGGGCACCGAGAGAGCTGAAAGCAGTGCCGCCTGTCACTTTGTTGAGCGTTGACACACTTAGCGCACCACTCCAAACAGAGGACTTACCTGTGTAAGAACCCGAGTTTGTGAGCGTGACACTGCCCGCGCCCACCTTGGTCAGCGTGGAACTGCCGGAAAGCATGAGCCCCGAAGATCCTGAGGCATCCGCAATACCAACCACTCCGCTCGAACCAGCGGGGAGAACCAGAGTCCCGGGTCCGGTTGTATTAGGAACGGGGGCGCCGTTTAGAAGAACCACCGTCGATCCGCTTCCAGCATTCAGAGTAACTGTGGACGGAAGTGCATTGGCTCCGTTGATCACGAGCGTTCCTGCAACAAGATTAAAAGTACCGCTAAAAGCATTAACGCCAGACAGCATCAGGGTTCCAGCCCCGTCCTTAGTCAAAGCATAGCCACCAGAAATATTAGCCGCAGTGAGCGAACCCGCACTCACAGTGACCGTAGAATTCGTCGTTAACGTGACGGAACCCGCACTCAAATCCAGCGAGTTGGTTCCGACGAACGTGAAGCTGCCATTCCAAGTCTGGCCCAAGGCTGGGAGAGTCAAAGGCATCAAAGCGTCCAGAGTCGCTCCCGCACTGACGGAGAGACTCCCAGTTCCCAAGGCGCTTGAGCCACCCAAAACCAGCGTTCCCTGCGCTAATGTAGTCCCGCCGGAATAGGTATTTGCTCCCGAAAGCGTCCACCTGCCCGTTCCCTGTTTGAGCAGCGCCGTGGTGTTGGTGGTGCTGTTGTTGGAAATGGCTCCCGCGATTTCACCCGTGCCCGCAGTGGACCCGCGCAGCGTCAACGTCTTCGAACCAGCCCCACTCGAGGTCACGCTACCCGTAAAGACAAGCGCCCCCGTCCCAGACTGATCCAACACCGCTCCCCCCGTGGTGCCAGCGAGATTGATTGGACGGTTTGTTGCCTCCGATGAACCGGTCGCGACCAAGCCAGCGGTGCTCGTCAAGCTTCCCAGATCAATGGTGGCTCCGGCGACATTCACCGGCGCTCCCAAAGAGCTCGCAGCCATTCCGCTTCCGTAAGTCCCATTCCCCAAGAAGTTCTGTGAAACCTTCCTGACGGTATTGTTTAAAGTGTCCGAGACGTACAAATTTCCAATCCCGTCCACCGTAACGCCCACGGGTTGATTGAATCCGCTGATCGTCGAAACCACTCCCGCCGGGTTAATCACACGGACTGCGTTGTTAACAGAATCCGCAACGTAAAGGAACCCAAGCGGATCCATCGCAATCGCATAGGGCGTGTTGAATTTAGCGGATAACCCAGGACCATCAGTGCTTCCGGACGTTCCGGCCGTGCCCGCAATGGTGGTCACGCTACCACCGGAGACACTTCCGTAGGCAATTTTCCGGATCGTGTGCGTACCCCGTTCTGAAACGTACAAATTGCCAAAGGCATCGAATGCCAGACCACTGGGGCCTGAGAAAGATGCTGTGAGCGCAGAAGTACTACTGTTGACACTCGCTCCCGATCCATTGCCCGCATAGACGGTATAACTTCCTCCTGTGGTGACTTTTCCAATTACATTTGTGTAAAAGTTGGCGACATACAGATTGCCGGCGGTGTCAAACGCAAGCCCAGATGGCTGATTAAAACTTCCAGCGACAGCTACCGTTCCCGAGGCAGTCAGCTTTTTGACAGAGTGGTTGCTGGTGTCAGCCACATAAACAATACCCGCTGCATCCAATGCGACTCCAAGAGGCGAATTGAAACCAGTCGCAATGGTCGTCACCACCGAAGACCGATCGATTTTACGGAGGCTGCCGGTATCTGCGACGTACAGATTGCCAGTCAAAGGATCGTAGGCAGATCCCTTCGTATTCGTGAAGATCGCTGCAGTCCCCGACGCTATAATCGACGTGTAGGAACCTCCTGCCAGAGAGTTGAAGGAGGAGACGCCTAACGTCCCCGAGTACACCGAGGTTTTTCCAGTATAACTGGTCGCATTCGGTATGGAAATGTTACCACTACCGATTTTCGTGAGCGTGGAGGAACCCGAGAGAAGCAACCCGTAGCTGCCGGAGACATCATTGGCACCCATTTGTACTGGGATGCCACTCGCATTCATGGTGACCCCGCCACCGGGCACAGCGTCCAGAATTGCGCCGTTTTGGATGATCACCGTCGCCCCCGTAGCCGCGCTGATCGAGGAGCCCGCAGGGAGCGCATTCGGTCCATTGAGCACCAGCGTTCCAGCCAAAACGCTCGTGGATCCTGTGTACGTGTTACTACCGGAAAGAATTACCGTTCCGGCCCCATCCTTCACGAAAGAATAGCCTCCAGAGACGTTACCCACGTTGAGTGTTCCAGCGGTAACAGTCAGCGTTGTGTCAGTCGCAAGTGTCGCCGCGCCAGAACTTAGATCGAGCGAGTTGGAACCGTTCAGCACAAAACTTCCGCTCCAATTCCCCACCAGCGCGGGGATCGCAAATCCGCTGGCAAGTTCCAATGTGGTTCCTGGGGCAATGGAAAGACTGCCGGTTCCAAGCGCGGAGCCACTCTCCAAAACAAGGGTCCCCTGTGCGAGTGTCGTTCCCCCAGAATAAGTGTTCACTCCACCGAGGGTCCACTTTCCTGATCCCGTTTTGCGCAACGCAGTTTTGTTGACGACGCTGTTGTCTACGACCGCTCCGTAAAGACCTCCTCGGCCGCTGGTGGATCCTTGGAGTGTCAAAGTCTTCGCACCCGCACCGCTAGCGCTCACGCTGCCCGTAAACAGAAGCGCCCCCGTCCCAGACTGATCTAAGACCGCTCCTCCCGTGGTGCCAGCAAGATTGATAGGCCGATTCGTGACCTCGCCAGACCCTGTTGAAACTAAAACGCCCGTACTGGTCAAACTCCCCAAATCAATCGTGGCACCTGACACATTGACCGGCGCTCCCAATGAACTCGCAGCAAGCCCGATTCCGTAAGTACCGGTCGTTAAAAAATAGGGCGCACCCTTTCTGATGACATTATTGAATGTGTCGGCGACGTACAAATTCCCGATCCCGTCCACAGCAATTCCACAAGGCTGATAGAATCCGCTGAGCGTCGAAACCACTCCGGTCGAGCTAATGACGCGGATAGAATTGTTGGCGTAATCCGCCACGTACAAGAATCCCTGCGAGTCCATCGCAAGCGCGTAGGGTGTGTTGAAACGCGCGGATGCCACCGGACCATCGGTGGTTCCCACCGTTGCAGCCAAGCCTGCGAGGGTCGTCACACTGCCGCCCGTAACTGCCCCATAAGCAATCTTTCGGATTGTGTGGCCAGAGGTGCCCCGATCCGAAACGTATAAATTGCCGGAGACATCGAATGCCAAGCCAGAGGGACCAGAGAAAGAAGCAGAGAGCGCCGATGCATTATTGGTGCTCGCGTTGGTTCCATTGCCTGCATAGACCGAGTAACTGCCCCCTGTGGTCACTTTCCCGATGGTCTGAGTCCCATTATTTGAGACATACAGGTTTCCAGCGGAATCAAATGCGAGCCCGGACGGTAAGTTATAAGTCCCTGGAACCGTCACCGTGCCAGAGGCTGTTAATTTTTTGACCAAGTTGTTATTGGTGTCAGCGACATACACCGTCCCTGAGGCGTCCACAGCCACGGCATATGGTGCATTGAAACCGGTTGCAATGGTTGTCACCACGGACGAACGGTCTATTTTGCGGATGCTGTTATTGCTTGTATCCGCGATGTAGAGATTCCCAGAAACAGGATCGTAGGCGCATCCCCTTGGATTATAGACGCGCGTCACTGCTCCAACCCCATCCACATTTCCAGTGCTACCGACGGTTCCCGCCAAAACTGTCCACGCATAGGTTCCTCCGGTCAACCCATTGAAAGAGGATACGCTCAGCGTTCCAGACTGCACCGATGTCTTGCCCGTAAATGAAGCCAGTGACGAGATTGAGATGACACCAGAGCCGACCTTGGTGAGAGACGAGGCTCCGTTCAGAACAGTGGCAAAGGTGCTCGATACATCGCCCATCCCGAGCTTCGCATCTGCACCCGCTCCAAAAACCAAAGATCCTTCTCCGGAAAGATTGGGCGTCGATGCGCCATTCTGCAGAATCACAGTGGCCCCGGCCGCGACCGTCACCACGGAACCCGCAGGAAGTGCATTCGGCCCGTTGATAATGAGCGTCCCCGAAAGAATCGTGGTCGAGCCGGAATACGTGTTAGTACCGGAGAGAATCAAGGTTCCATTGCCGGCCTTGGTAAGCGCAAAGTTGCCCGAAACCGTTCCCACAGTCAGAGTCGATGCCGCCACCGTTACACTGGAATCGGCGGTCATTACGACGGAGCCCGCGCTCAAATCCAGAGAGTTGGTGCCCTGGAAGGTGAAACTACCACCCCAAATTTCGGCCATTGCCGGGAGTGTAAAAGTGCTGTTCACGTCAATCGTGGCACCGGGAAGGATGGTCAGACTCCCAGAGCCAAGTGCATTTACGTTGCCAAGCACCAGAGTGCCCTGAGAGAGGGTCGTCCCACCAGAATACGTGTTGGAACCCGAAAGGATCCACTGTCCGGTGCCCTGCTTCAGGAGCGAAGTTTTGTTAGTCGCGTTGTTATCAGGGATCGCGCCGGATATTTCACCCGTGCCTGCGCTTGAACCTTGAAGGGTGAGCGTTTTTGAACCCGCCCCGGTCGCGGTGACAGAGCCTGCGAACAACAAAGCACCTGTTCCGGACTGGTCCAGCACCGCGCCACCCGTGGTGCCCGCAAGGTTAATGCCACGCTGAGTCGCCTGGGAGGAACCCGTGATCGTCAGACTTCCCGTCGACGTGAGAGAACCGATGTCGATCGTCGCCAGAGTCAGGTCGGTTGGCGCCCCCAAGGAACTAGCAGAAAGACTGTTTCCAGAAAAACCCACAGGGGTCCCCTTTCGAATCACGTGGTTACCGCCCTCAGCCACGAACAACGCACCGGACACGGGATCAAGAACAATACCGTGTGGTGTGTTGAATCGGGCACTGCTGCCCACGCCATTGGCGTAGCTCATGGTACTCGCAACGTTATACGACGCGGCATTGCCTCCGATGGTCAGTATGGTGCCGTCCGGAGCGATGCGGCGAACCGAATGGCCGTTATCCGCGTCCGTGTAGTAGACATACCCAGCATCGTTCATAGCGATGTACTCGGGCCAAAAAGGGCCTGTGAGGTAAGTAGTCCCTGAGGCAAGAGTGCCACTTACGGTGAGGCGGCGGATGCGTGCGGGCGTCATGTGCTCAGCCAGATACATGTTGCCGCGTGAATCCCACACTGAACCCGCCGGTTCGACGAATGGCAGTGCTGCGGAGACATTGTCCGCGAACGAACTCAAGCTCCCTGTGGACGCTGAAATTTGGAATACTTTTGCCAGCCCTATGTCGGACACATAGATGTTCCCCGAGGGATCCACAGACAAACCACGGATACTATTAAGCGTGGTGCCGCCCGTACCTGCAATCGTTGTGACAGATCCCGTAGAAATCGAAATTTTTCGGATGAGTCTATTGCCATTGTCACCGACAATAATGTTGCCAGACGGATCGAGAGTAATCGCCGTTGGCCCGTTAAACTTAGCGACACTACTAAGGCCATCCACATTTCCACCAACTCCCGTCCCCGCCAGGGTCGACACGGAACCAGTACTGGTGATTTTACGGACCATGTTTCCTCCCGACTGATCCGCCACGTAGAGATTCCCCGAAGCATCCATCGCTAACCCCCATGGAGTGCTGAAACTGGCCGCCGAACCGATCCCATTCGCCGTCCCGGTCACCGTTTGGGAACCCGCGAAAACACTCCAATTAAAGGAACTGCCCGCGAGACTGTTCAGGCTGTTTACGGTCAGACCGCCCGAGTAAATGGACGTCTTTCCTGTATGGGTGGAAAGGCCGTTGAGCGTCATGTTTCCGGCGCCGACCTTGGTGAGCGTCGAGGTGCCAGAGAAGATCGCAGACGAATTACCCGACGCATCGCCCGCTCCGAGGGTCACGGGGGCTCCAGCGCTCACCGCGAGGACTCCACCGCCACTCGGCGAGGGAACCGGAGCGCCATTTTGCAAAATCACCGTCGCCCCGACTGCGATACTGAGGGAGGACCCTGCTGGGAGCGCATTCGGTCCGTTTAGGATGAGCGTCCCCGCGAGGACCGTTGTGGCGCCGGAATAGGTGTTGGTGCCAGACAGAACCAGCGTTCCAGGACCATCCTTCGAAATGCCGTAGCCGCCACTCCCATCCGAAATATTGCCCGCCGTGAGAGAGCCACCGTTGACCGTGACGGTCGGTGTTACACTCAATGAGACAGAACCCGCACTCATATCCAGTGCGTTAGAGCCTACAAACGTAAAGCTGCCACCCCAAATATTTACTAAAGCTGGGAGCGTCACAACCGCAGCCGCATCGAGGCTTCCTCCAGTGATGGTTAGCGAACCCGTGCCAAGAGCTCTGGCACCACCCAGTGCGAGGATCCCTTGCGTGAGCGTGGTCCCGCCCGAGTACGTGTTCCCCCCAGAGATCGTCCACTTCCCAGTGCCCCGCTTGAGAACTGCGGTGGTGTTCGTGACGCTATTATCCAAAATGCTGCCGTAAACCTCGCCGGTCCCCGCGCTGGAGCCTTGGAGTGTCAGCGTCTTCGCACCCACGCCCGTCGCGGTCACGCTGCCCGTGAGCAATAGGGCCCCAGTGCCTGACTGGTCAATGACGCCTCCGCCTGTAGTGCCGGCAAGGTTCAAAATACGATTAGTGGTCTGGGCCGTGCCTGTCACCGAGAGGACCCCTGTACTCGTCAAAGACCCCAAATCGATGGCTCCACTCGCCGCGCTCGTAGGCGCCCCCAGGGAACTCTGCGTCAAGTTTGTCGAAATAATCGGAACACCCTTTCGGATCGTGTTCTGGGATAGGTTGGCAATGAAAAGGTTCCCAGAAGCGTCAAAGACGGGGGATCTTGGAACGGAAAAGGTCGCAGCGATTCCAACTCCATCGCCATTTCCCTGAGTCGTGGACCCCGCGATCGTACTGAGCGAGCCCGCTAAAGTGATCATGCGAACACTATGATTGTCCGTGACGAACATTTTACCATCGACATCCAGAACGATTTCATAGGGCGAGCTGAGGGTGGCGGAGGTCCTGTATCCGCTCGCAGTTCCAGCAGTCCCGGGTATTCCTGCATAGGTGGTGACAACGCCCTCCGGAGTGATTTTCCGGATCGTGTTGTTGGAGTAGTCCGCAACGAATGCATTTCCCGAAGGGTCCACGACAATCCCGGCAGGAGCCTTAAATTGGGCCGCAGTCCCTACGCCGTTCAACGATCCGGAGGTGACTCCCGGTGTGCCCGCGAAGGAGGTGACCGAGCCGCTGGACACGATAATCTTGCGAATCGCATTATTCGCAGAATCCACAACCAAAAGGTTGCCGGAGGAGTCAAAGGCAAGGCCCTGAGGTCCGTTAAATTTTGCGCTCAAGAGAGGACCGTCGGTAGTCCCCGAAGTTCCTGGGGTCCCAGCATAGGTCGTAACCACGCCGCTTGGGGTAATCTTTCGAATCGTGTGATTGCCAGAATCCGAGACAAAGAGGTTTCCAGAAGAGTCCAGGGCAAGATTGTACGGATTCTTGAAGCGTGCAGCAGTGCCTGTGGCGTCGGTACTCCCAGACGTGATGGTCGGGTAAGCCCCTGCAAAAGTGCTTACAGAGCCGGAGGATGTAATTTTACGGATGGAATGGTTGTTGAAATCAGCGACAAACAAATTACCGGTCGGATCGAAGGTCATCCCAAGCGGATAATTAAATCGATTTGTGCCCAAAGCCCCGTCCACGAATGCAGCTGAGGCTGCGGCACCCGCGAAGGTGGACCAAGTGTGCGATAACCCAGCAAACCCGTTCAGCGAGGAAACCGAGAGCGTCCCGTTTTGGATCACCGTTTTTCCAGTGAAGGAACTCAACCCCGTGATGGTCACAATGCCGGAGCCGACCTTTGTAATGGTGGCGGGGCCGACCAAGGTGGAGCTCGAAGTTCCCGAGGCGTCCCCTGCGCCCAAGACAATCGGAGATCCTGGGCCGATCACAAGACTCCCGCCTCCCGTGAAACCACTCACCTGCGCGCCGTTTTGCACAATCACGGTGGCGCCGGCAGCAATGGTCACGGCAGAGCCAGCAGGAAGAGCGCCCGCGCCGTTGAGGACGAGAGTCCCGGTATTCACCACCGTAGCTCCTGAGTAGGTGTTTACTCCGCTAAGCATCAGAGAGCCCGAACCAATCTTCGTGAGGCCTCCCAACCCAGAGACGTTGCCGGGCACCGTTAACGTCGACACGCGTACATCTACCGTAGAATCCGAGGTGATCGTAACGCTGCCCGTTCCGGTGCTGATAGCAGTGGTCCCAGCGAAGGCTGCGGTTCCGGCCCACACTTGCGCCATCCCAACGGGGAAGGGACTACCCGCGGTTCCATCCTCGAGAACCCCGTTGATGAAAGTCAGCGACCCGGTTCCCAGAGCGGTGGCAACACCAACCTTCAATGTACCAGCTGCGATGGTTGTCCCGCCGGTGTAAGTGTTAGCCGTGGGTAGGGTAAGTTTCCCAGCCCCTTTCTTAATGAGACCGCCCCCCGGCGAAGTCGCGGAGGTCAGGAAGGCTTGAGGAATGGTGACGTCGTATCCGTTGGTGTCGATCACTGCACCGCCGCTCTTCACGTAGGAGGATGTGATGGCGTCGATAAACACCGTGGAGGCGAGCGCCGCCTTCAAGACTCCACCGTTGAAGTTCATGGTTCCAGTGCCGGTTCCATTGGTGAAATTGCGCGCACTGACCAGGGTCCCGCCATCCAAATTAATAGTTCCGTCCCCACCGTAACCAGAAAGATAGACAGCTGCAAACGGGCTCGCAGCGCCCGGATCGAAAACGTTGATCACGGCGTTATCCTTGAGGGTGAGAACCCCTGTCCCAAACGCTGCCCCGCCCTGATCACCACCCCCTATGAACACCTTGCCGCTACCAGTTCCCAAATTTACTACGCTGTTACCAGCAATAGTGGTAGTTGCCGAACCTGCAACCCCATAACTTACCGCAAAATTACCGGCCGATCCCATCGAAACCGAGGAATCTACAATGTAAAGCGTTCCGCCAACTTGGCCGGCCAGCGTGCGGACACCCGTCATTGAGCCACCGCTCAAAATAAGGCTACCTCCCTTAACCCAAACATCACCACTTACAGCGTTGGAGCCTGTCAGAGTCCAAGCACCTGTGCCCAGCTTGTTAAACCCTCCGGCTCCGGATAGATTACCGGAATACGTGGAGGAAAGATTCTTGCTGTTTCCAACCGTTAGAGTGACCGCCGCACTGGAATTGTTGTTCAACGTTAGATTGCTCGTTCCTGCAATCGCCCCGACCGTGTAAGCCGTGTAGGTTCCAAAGCGGAGACTGCCGCCGTTCAGTGTGAGCGTGCCTGAAGTCGCCACCGGCCCTAGTTCGTTCCCTGAAGCGCCACCAAGATTCAATGTTCCCTGAGTCAGAGTAACTGCTCCAGTGAAGGTGTTATTCCCCGTCAACGACACCCAACCCGCGCCGGTTGCATTAATTGAAAGGGCTGTAGTGCCGGAAATCACCCCAGAATAAGTCAGTGTCCCAGAGGAAGCAGAAGTGATCTGAGCGCCACCAGCGGGAACTGCCCAAGCGCCGCTAAAAGTTGCGGAAGACGCATTACTCGCAAGCGTAAGCTGCCCAGAACCAAGCGCGGAGGTGACCGACAAGGCGCCCGTGTAAGTTCCGCCAAAGGTGAGATTGCCATTGTAGGTTCCAATCGAGGGCGCGCCGGAACCGTTGACGTTAACCACAAGGCCTCCCGTGTGGCCGAGTGCCCCGCTGAGGGTGACGCCGCCTGTGCTTTTGATGTTAAGCGTCAACTGACCGGAACCGGTGGTGGGGGCGGAAACGGTCAAAAGGGCGCTGCCGGTGGAGTTCAGCGTCAAACCAGACGCACCCACGGTCACCGAACCGCCACTAATAGTCAGCGGGTTACTGTTAGATGCCTGCGTGATGAATTGGACGTTGGAACCGACGCCGCCCGTGATCTTGTTTATCCCGGTGCCTGTCCCAATGGGCGCACCGAGAATGCTGCCGTTATTAAACGTAATCCCGCCCGCGTTGTTGACCGGCAAGGTGTTAAATTCCACGTAAGGATTGGCGCTGCCAGCGGAATTCGTCGCGGTGATGCTTCCTGTCCCAGTCACGCCGCCATTGAACTGTAACCAGCCATAGATGCCCAAAATGTTGCCTGGATTGCACTGCCCTAAAAGGACGTCGGCAGAATTAAGATTAAGCGTCCCTGTGACGATCAAGGCCCAATTGGGTGTCGCGATCAGGTTCGTACCACTGCCGGAGACGGTGATATTATTCCCAATTGTCGCATTCCCGCCGGCGCCACCTCCGAACTCACCCGCGTAAATCAGCGAGGCGTCAGCCGCCCCTGTACCGACAGTGATCAACCCAACGCCAGCCATATCCGCGGCGGAGCTATTACTGGAAACGTTCTTCGTTGGGCTCCCAATTACCAAGGCACCGCTTTGGATTTCCACTGGCCCTGCGTAACTGGTGTTCGTCGCGTTCAGCACGATGGAGGAAGTCGGGCTGTTTTGAATCACCTTGGTGACGCTGGCGCCAATCGTTCCGTTCAAAATAGCCGCACCCTTCGTAGCAATAGAAGTCACAGTCCCCAAGACCACCGTTGAACCCGTCCCGATGTTAATAATGGAACCCGTAATATTAACGGCGTTGGAGAGCGTCAAAACCCCATCGCCATTCGGTTGCAAAACGAGATTGCCGGCTCCACTGATTGCCCCAGAAAGAGTCATCGGTGCTGCACTCGCCACGACAAGATTTTTTCCCGCCGCACCGAGGGTGACCGCGCCGGAAAGCGTCAAAGCCCCCGAACCGCTTTGAAGCACAGAAGGAACATTCACCCCCAAAGCGCCCGAATAGGTGAGAGCCGACGTCGCCGATCCTCCGAAATTGAGAGGCCCCGTCGCAGATGCCAAATTAGTGACTGTGTACGAACCAGTGCCGTTGCGGTTAAGGAAAGTCCCGCCGGTGTGACCGATCGCACCGGAAAGCGTGATTGAGCCGGTGCTGTTGACGTTGAGGGTCAAAGCGCCGGAACCAGTGGTGGGCGCGGAGACGGTCACGCCGGTGGCGGTGTTCAGATTGAAAACGAGTCCGGCAGGGTTCACATTCACCGAACCAGTCTGGATGGTAACGGCGTTCACACTGCTCTGGTTGATCGAGGTGACGTTGGAACCGATCCCGCCGTTGATTGTGATCGGGGCGGACGCGGTGCCCGCAACACCGCCCAACACGGCCGTGTTGGCGAAGGAGATAGAGCCGATGTTGTTGAGGAGTTGATTGATTGCAAACGAACTTAGAGTTGAAGCGCCACACGAGTTTGTGAAGGTAAGATTACCTGTCCCTGTTACCGTGCCGTTCAACGTCAAAGCGGAGCCGTTAGCGTTCGCAAGCGCGAGTGTTAAACTCGAACTCAACGTGATAGGAGATGAAAGCGTGAGCCCCCAATCCGTTACCGCGATCAAGTTGAGGCCAGACCCAGAGACACTGATCGGGTTTGAAAGAGTGTAAGCGCCACCACCTGTAGTTGCCCCAGAAATGCCGGCACGTCCCCCGTATACGAGCGAAGCATTCCCAGCGCCCGTTCCAATGGTGATGACTCCCCCAGAACCCAAAACGTTGGAGACGGCTCCCGAATTGTTCGCCACGGCAAGAACTCCCTGCCGGATCTCTACGGGGCCCGTAAAGGAACCGTTGCTACCATAAACCACCAACGAAGACGTCGCACTGTCTTGGATTAGCTTCGTTACACCCGCCCCCAATGCTCCAGTAAGGAGCACGCTTCCGTTAGGCGTGCCAGCAGAAGATGCCCAGTTGCCGCTATTACCGGTGCCGGAGTTCGTAAGTGCCCCTGCAAAGTTGAGCGCAAGAGGAACTGTGACCAAAGACGTGCCATTATTGGCCATCGCGAGATTAATACTACCCGCAAACACGCCGGTTCCAGCAATGCCATTTGTCAGCGTTAAGTTTGCAGGCGAACCGCCCGAATTGGTGACTGACCCGTTGTTAGTCAGAAGGGCGATGGTCTGATCAAAACCACCCAAGTTCAGCTTTGCTCCCGCCGACACAGTCACCGGACCATTCGGCAACGCCCCAAGCGAGGCTGCCAAGAGTGTCCCGCCCGTGAGATTGACGCCGCCTGTGAACGAGTGCGTGCCCGAGAGCGTCAACGTACTCGCGCCCGACTTGTTCAGAGCCGCCCCGCCCCCCAACCCGACGGTGCCACCAGCAGAAGCGAGCGTGTAGTTCAAAGTGCCCGCCGTGAAACTGACGGAGCCCACGTTCGTAAAGCCGCCGGACGCAATCGTCACCGCAGCGTTCGTGACCGTCTGCCCCGAGCCGTTGGTGTCCTGAAACTTGAGCGGCGTGCCCGTTGGAAGGGATGCGTACGTCGAGAAATTAGGGCCGCCGGACCAGTTGGCCGTCGCGTTATCCCACGCTCCGTTCACTGCGCCAGTCCATATGCCGACGACGTCAGTCACATCGCGCACCTGGATCGCGTTGATCTGAGCACAGGGACTGACCAATCCGGCGGGCGGCGTCAAAGCAAAGGACTGCGAAGTCGCGTTCGCCACAAACGACCCCACCACATACTGGCCCACACCGCCACCAAGGTTGGAGACATTATACTCAATCCTGACCGTGTTATTGCCGATCACGTTTTCCGCACGGTCCGTCGAGCCCGTAAAATTGTTGCGGCTCTCGTTCGCCCACATCTGCACAACATACGTCTTTCCGACCGTGAGGCCGTTCATGGTGATCGTGATCGTCCCAGTCCCGTCCGTGTAGACGCCTCCGTTAAGCAGGTTCTGATAGCCCGTAGACAGCAAGTAAATCGCCCCCGCCTGGTAGTAATTGTTAAAGTAAACTGGTGTGGTAGTCCCCGTAATGGACAGGTTACCAGCCCCCGCTGGGGTCGTAATCGAGGTGAACGACACTCCGTTCACGACGTTGGGACTGCCTCCCCAGAAGTTGTAAGCGAAGTGCGTCGTCCCGAGAGTCAGAATTTCAGCATCACTGACAGCCGTACTGCTGGTACCCGTGACATTCACCGTTCCCGCCGTGAACGTGATCGGAGCGGCAGAAAGTGAACAATTGCCGAAAATAAAGACGGCCAAGAGCATCCCGAAAGCGGCAGAAAGCTGCTTTTTGACGAAAGAAACGGCGTTCAGGCGCACGTCACAAACCACCGACGGAACAGAATTCCGAGGTCTAGAACCCAAGACAACGTCTTCGGGCTTTGGTGTTTGCTGAAAAATCATGGGATGGCTTAAGAACCGGCTTTTACTTAAAAGATAAAAGCCGACCCTCCATTCGGAGCAGGAACCAAGCCAAAGTGCGGATCTAGCGATAATTTCCCCTTGCGAACCCCCAATTTTGTGCCCCCCGACTGCGCGCCTGATTGCACTCCCGCCCGACGCCCCTTATTACTCAGTTATTCCCGACTATGCACCCCCATTCTGACTGGCCCCTCATCTCCCTCGCCCTTGGCTCCATCGTGCTCCTCGTCCTGCTGGTCACCCGCTGGAAACTGAACCCTTTTTTGGCCCTCACGCTCGCCTCCCTGCTCATGGGCGGCGGCTCGGTACTTTTGGAGGTGACCCCAGTGTCACGACCAGCGGGGGACGTCTCGGCGTGGACCTTTTTGCAAGTGGTCGACGCCTTTCAATTTGGCCTAGGCAAAACGCTAGGCGGAGTCGCCTCGGTGATCTGTTTGGGGGCTATTTTGGGCAAATTGCTGTCGGAATCCGGCGGGGCGAATGTGTTGGCGCAGCGATTCAGCGCATTTTTCGGTCGCAACAACGCGGGCTGGTGCATCATTTGCCTCGCGATCACTGTCGGCTTAAGCACCTGGTTTGCAGTTGGCTTACTACTCCTGCTTCCGGTCCTCGTGAGTCTCACCAAAGAAACCGGACGCCCCTTTCTCAGCCTCACCCTTCCCCTGCTCTCCTTCCTTTCGGTGATGCACGGGCTCATGCCGCCTCATCCGGGGCCGGTGATCGCCATCAACGCCTTCCACGCGGACACGGGGTGGGTCTTATTATGGGGATTCATCATTGGTATCCCGACAGCAGCCATCGCAGGGCCGCTATTTGCAAAATTCGCAGTCAAGCGCGTCCATCCCACCCCTCCAAGCCTCAGTACGTTGCGCCCCACTGGGATCCAGGAGCCACCCTTCGGCCTGACGCTACTTTCCATGCTGTTGCCCATTGGTCTGATGCTTTCAAGCACGCTGGTAGAGTTGCTCGGGCTGAAGAGTACGCCCATCGGAGCCTTGGCGCTAAACCTTGGCTCGCCCGTGGTGGCGATGCTTGCGGGAGTCCTCTTCTCATTATGGTCGTTAGGGTTGCGCTGTGGCAGGACTGCGCCGGAGCTCTTAAAGTTTACGGAACAAAGCGTCTCCGCGATTGGAATGACGTTCCTGACTCTCGGCGCAGGGGGCGGCTTCGCCAGAGTGCTCACCGAAAGCGGGCTGGCCCGTATTTTGGGGGAACTTGCGGCGCAAGCGCACCTGCCGCTGCTGCTCTATGGGTGGCTCGCCTCGGCTTTCATTCGCGTCGCGACCGGTTCGGCGACGGTGGCCATAACGGTGGCGGCCGATTTGCTGGTGCCCATGCTGGCCAACTCTCCGGGCACTTCGCCCGAGTTGCTCGTCATCTCCATCGGGTGCGGCTCGCTATTTTTGTCCCACCTCAACGACGCCGGCTTCTGGATCGTGCGGGACTGCTTGGGATTGACGGTTCGCGAGACGTTTCAGACGTGGACGATTTTGGAGACGCTCATTGGCGTCGCGGGGCTACTTCTTACACTTGGCGCGAGTTGGTTACGCACCGCAATGTAGGAGGCATCAACTGATGCCAAGAATCTTGAGTCCCGGAACACGGGAGAACTCGCTCTCGTTTGAAGTCACAAGCGTGAGGGACAGGCTCCGCGCCTGAGCAGCAATCAGAAGATCCAACGGGCCTATGGAATTGCCGCTTCGCTCAAGAGTTGCACGAATGTTGCCGTAATGGCGAGCCGCTTCGGGTGTGAAATCCACCGACTCAAACAGACTCAGAAACCCGTTGAGCAACGCCGCCTTCTGAGTCGGATCGACAGAGCTTTTTTCCACCCCAGTCCATAGTTCCGCCGCAACAATCACGGGAATCCCAGTACGCTGCGGCGAAGGCAGCTTCTCAAGAACGACTTTCCTTCGAAGAACCGCTACACAGGCGCTGGAATCTAATAAGAATGACAATTTCACAAAGCGTTTCGCTGCCGAGACCTACCATCGAAACCCCGAACTCCTAAAACGTTGGTGCCGAGCGCTCGTGGTCGCGTGGGCGCACAGGAGGCTCAGGAAATTCGCCACTCTGCGGAAACTTTTCTGAAAGATACTCCGCTATTTCTGCAAATGAGCTGAACTTTGGCACCGGCTTCAACACAAGCTCATCCCCTCTCCTCTCAACCATAACCTCTTTGCAATCAAAGCGAAACGCCCTCGGTAGGCGCACCGCCTGACTGCCGCCATGTTTGAATATCTTGGCGGTCACCATAGCTACATAATATATCTACTTTATCAGGAAGTCCACGCCCAAAAATCCCAAACCCTCGCCGCCCCTCGCCCGTTCTGTCATGCTCCGCAACATGGCTCCCGACTCCCAAGCTTTCGCCCAGACTCTCGCCGACACTTCCCTCTACGCCGTAGTTCTCGCTGGAGGCTACGGAGAACGCTTCTGGCCCCTGAGCCGTCGCGCAAAACCCAAGCATCATCTCGCTCTTTTTTCCGAACGAACCCTCTTGGCAGCCACCCTCGACCGACTCGAGGGCTTCATCCCTCTGGAGCGCACCCTCGTACTCACAGGCGCAGACCAGGCAGATGCCATGCGCAAACTGCTCCCCGAGCTGCCTTTCGAGAACCTGATCATCGAACCAATGCGCCGCGACACCGCCGCAGCCATGGCGCTCGCTGCAGGAATCCTCGCCCGCCGCGATCCAACCGCCACGGCCGTCGTGCTGCCCGCCGACCATCACATCCCCCACGCGAGCGACCTCCAACAAACTCTCGCCACGGCCGTAAGCGCGGCACGCCAACACGCCTCCATAGTCACCATTGCCATCACGCCAGACTGGCCCTGCCCGGGCTTCGGTTACCTCGAACTCGGCGCCCCACTGGACGGCACCGCCTTCCCAGTGCTCAAGTTTCACGAGAAACCGTCCGTTCCCGCAGCCACCGATTATCTACAACGTGGAAATTTCCGCTGGAACGCCGGGATGTTTGTGTGGTCGGTTCCTGTGCTGGTCGACGCGCTGCAAAAAACTGCTCCAGAACTACTTACGTTTTTGGAGGACATCCGCCTAGCAGACGATCTTCACACATTCCTCCAAACCCGTTTCGCCTCGGTTCCCAAAATTTCCTTTGATTACGCGGTGATGGAAAAACTTCCCAACGCGTTGGCGGTGGAGGCCAAGTTTGAGTGGGACGACCTTGGCGGCTGGCCTGCAGTTGGAAAATACTTTCCACAGGACGCCCATCAAAACGCGGGCAACACGTTCATCCAGAGTCTAGACGCCTCGGGCAACATCGTCTTCTCCCATGACCCAAGCCAGCACGTCTCGCTTCTGGGCGTGGAGAACTTAATCATCGTCAATACGGGAGACGCTCTTTTGGTTTGCGCCCGTGAACAAGGGGAGCGTTTGAAGGAAATTGTTTCCGCGCTTCCCGCACATCTCCAGTAGCATCGTGGTAAGCAGAGAGGCTGCGGATCATAGTTCCGATGCTGGAGGTATCGAGGCCATTTGCCGGTGGTTGAGCGAAGCGACACCACCGGTTTGGGGTGAAAAACACAGAGCATCCCGTAGGGATGCCACCCGCGCTGCTGGGCGATTATTATTTTGCGCTCACGCACACCCTCTACCCCACAAATAATTGCCCTATTTGCCTGAACTGTGAAGCTGCTGCCATCCCCTTGGGATGCAGGCCGTTGCGGCCTGACAAACCGGTGGTGTCGTCGCGTCGCTCCTCAACCACCGGCAACTGAGCTTTTATGCCTCCGGCATAACAAATCAAAACATCGCCACGACAACTTTGGGCGACTCGCCGAAGCCACAAATCGACAAAACACTGATCGCACTCGTTCAACCCGTCGCCGCCACAAACGCCGAATTAAACTTCGCCACCTTGGACCGCTGCGCAATAACATGGCTCCCACGAAACACATAGGACTCAGTAAAGATCCTCGGGGCGAGCCCCGAGACATTTAAGTATGCTGGCGGATTTGAACGCTTTGACGAACGAAGCAAGCTTCGAGGTATTGGACCTTCAAGCGAATAAATGGTTGCAGGAAAATCCCGCCATCTTCCTTAACACGCAGGCACAAAAAACCCGCCTCTTTTGAAGGCGGGTTTCTTAAAACCTAAACTGCAAGAACCTTAGTTCGAGGCTGCTACGAGCAAAGGATCGACGTTGACCCGACGACCTTCCTTGTCGAAACGCACGCGACCTTCGATGAGAGCGAAAATCGTGTAGTCCTTGCCGAGTCCGACACCCTTCCCTGCGAGGAACTTGGTTCCACGCTGACGGATGATGATGTTTCCAGCGATGACATGCTGGCTGCCGAACTTCTTAACGCCGAGACGCTTGCTGACGCTGTCCCGACCGTTTTTGACTGAGCCCTGTCCTTTTTTATGAGCCATAAATTTGGATCTTTAAATTGTTCCCGATTGTTAGGCCTTGATGCCTGTGATCTTCAACTTGGTCAAATGACGGCGATGACCCACCGTGCGATGATACCCTTTGCGGCGGCGGTACTGGTATGCCAGAACCTTGTCGCCCTTGAACTGGGAAATCACTTCTGCTTCCACAGTAGCACCTTGGGCCTCAGTCCCGATTTTGACGGCACCGCCCTCAGAAACGAGCAACACGTCGGAGAAAACGGCATGAGCGCCTTCTTCTTGCGCGAGTTTGTCGACATCGACAACGTCCCCTTGGGACACACGGTACTGCTTACCACCAGATTTGAAAATTGCGTAGGACATAAACGAACCCTCAGTTAAAGGGGCGGTGAGAGTGCCAGCACTTGCGGACACAGGCAAGAACTTTTCCACAAATCTGCTCCACTAATTTGCAGGCCGCCTCCGATTGGATCAAGCGCCGAGGTAAGCGGCCTGAACCGCAGGATTCGCCCGCAGGTTTTCTGAACGGTCTGCCAGCAGTATCTTGCCTGTTTCCAATACGTAACCGAAATGGGAGACTTCCAGCGCCAAATGAGCGTTCTGTTCCACGAGCAGCACGGTCAACCCGAGTTCACGATTCACCTGGACGATCTTCTCGAAAATTGTTTTCACCAAAAGCGGCGCAATTCCCAAAGAAGGCTCGTCCAGCATGAGACACGATGGCCGCCCCATCAGCGCCCGACCAATGGCCAGCATCTGTTGCTCCCCGCCGGATAAAGTCCCAGCCTGCTGAGTAGCGCGCTCGTGCAACCTCGGGAAAGTCTCGAGTACGAAACTGAGATCCTCGGAAATCCCAGCGCGATCTCGGCGCAAGTACGCCCCCATCTGGAGGTTCTCCATGACGGTAAGGTTCGAGAAAATCATCCGTCCTTCAGGTACGTGGGCCACGCCGCGCGCCACAATTTCATGCGGCGGCAGGTTGGTCAGCGACTCGCCAGCGTATTGGACGCTTCCTTCGCGGACCTTCACCAGCCCGGAAATAGCGCGCAACGTGGTGGATTTCCCCGCCCCGTTTGCGCCCACGAGGGTCACAATACTCCCCTTCTCCACGCGCAACGTCACTCCGTGAAGGGCGGTGATTGAACCGTAACCGGCGGTCACATTGGTAAGCTCAAGCATCGACAACCTCCTCTCCCAGATAGGCTGCGATCACACGCCTATCCTGCTGAATTTCACCCGGCGTGCCCTCCGCAATTTTGCGACCGTATTCCAGCACGGCAATTCTCTGACAAATGCCCATGACCACTTTCATGTCGTGTTCGACCAAAAGCACGGCCGGTCCGAAGCGTTCTTGCGTGAAACGGATCAGGCGCATGAGTTCCACTTTTTCCGTGGGATTCATGCCCGCGGCCGGTTCGTCCAGAAGAAGAAGGCGAGGTTTGGTGGCAAGCGCGCGCACGATTTCAAGCCGACGCTGATCGCCGTAGGCAAGGCTGCGGCACGGCTGGTGCGCGGCGGATTTAAGACCAAACACATCAAGCAATTGCAGCGCTTCTTCACGGACTGCACGCTCCTGTTCCCGAAATTGCGTTCCCCTCCAAAGCGCCCCAAGAAAACCGCTTTTGAGATGCAGATTAAAGGCGGCCACCACGTTGTCCAAGACGCTCAGAGAACTGAATAAACGGATATTTTGGAATGTCCGCGCAATCCCACGGCTGGTGATTTCACTGGCAGAAAGGCCGTCCACCGTTTGAGCATCAAAGCGTATGGCGCCTTCTGTGGGTTTGTAAACACCTGTAATGACGTTAAATAAGGTGGTCTTTCCTGCACCATTTGGGCCGATCAACCCCACCAATTCTCCCTCGCCCACATGGAAGTCGACGGCGCTCACTGCCACCAACCCGCCGAAACGCACCACGACTTTTTCCAGTTCCAGAATCGACTTCACGAGCGGTTCCTCCTCGCCTGAAGCCAGCGGTCGATGCCTCCGAGCAAACCTTGCGGCCTCGCGATCATCAGCACAATGAGTAACAGTGCAAACGCCACCATTCTATACTGTTCTGCCTGCCGGAGCAGTTCGTTCAAAGCGGTCAATAAGATGGCCGCGACCGTCACCCCCAAAGTGGAGCCCATCCCGCCCAGAATCACCATCACCACAACGTCCACGGATTTCAAAAATGAAAACCCTTCCGGCGTGATGTATCCAATCAGGTGCGCGTACAAGGCCCCGGCCAGTCCGGCAAAGAAAGAGCCCACGACAAACGCGGTGACCTTGTACTTGGTGGTATTCACCCCCATGGCCTCGGCCGCAATTTCATCATCGCGAACCGCCAGAAAGCCACGTCCGTAAGTCGATCGGATTAAGGCGCTCACGCAATAGATACAGAAGGCCGCCAAACCCCACGTCCAACCCAGCGTGGTGAATGCGGGGATTCCTGTCAGACCACGGGCCCCGCCGACAGCTTCGGTATTTTGAATGACCACGCGGATAATTTCACCAAAACCCAGCGTCACAATTGCCAGATAATCGCCCTTTAAGCGAAGCGAAGGTAATCCCACAGCGAAGCCAGCAAGCGCCGCCAGCAAACCGCCTACTAATAGTGAAAGGACGAACATACAAATCGGAGCAGCTCCTCCTAAAAAGCTTAACGCGTTCAGGATAGGCTTGCCTCCAATTTGCGTCACGGCGGCGGAACCATACGCACCCACCGCCATGAAGCCGGCGTGCCCAAGGGAGAACTGGCCAGTGTGGCCGCTCACGATGTTGAGGCTCACCGCGAGGATCACGTTAATCCCAGCCATAATCAGAATGTTGAGGAGATAGTCGTCGATCTGCGCCAAAGGCCAGGCCGCCTCAGGGTGCCCAGTAAAGAGGGCGGACACCACGGCGAAAACCAGCACGCACAAGAGAAGGCTATTGCGGGAACCCATTACACCTTCTCCCTCTGTTGTTTACCGAAAAGCCCCGAGGGTTTGAAAAGCAGGATCAAAATCAGGATCACAAACGCCACCGCATCGCGATAACCGGGCGGAATCCCGAGCACCTTGGAATACCCAACGACCAAAGTCTCGACCACGCCGAGAATCAACCCACCCACCATGGCTCCTGGCAGACTCCCCACGCCTCCCAACACGGCTGCGACGAAGGCCTTCATCCCCGGAAGTACGCCCATAAATGGTTCAATGGCTTGGTATAAAGACGCATAAAAAATCGCGCCGGCCGCCGCCAACGCCGAGCCAAGGCCGAAGGTGAAGGAGATGACGACGTTGGTATTCACGCCCATGAGCATCGCTGCGGTGGGATTGAGCGAGAGGGCGCGCATCGCGAGTCCCATACGCGTGCGCATGACGATGAGGTGCAGGCCGCCCAGCAAAAGGGCCGTCGCCGTGAGCACAAACGCCTGGATGTTGGTCGCGTGTAATTCGCCCAGGCCCGAGAGCGAGCGACTCTCAATGAGGGAGGGAAATCCACGCGGGGCGGCGCCAAAGAGGAGCTGCCCCGAGTACTCCAGAAGCAGCGATACGCCGATGGCCGTGATGAGCACAGTCAGGCGGGGACGCTCCCTTAGCGGCTTATAGGCAAGCCTTTCAATCACGATCCCGAGCACGCCGCAGAACGCCATCGAGCCTGCGAGTACCACTACGGCAAACAGCCACTCCGGCCAGTGCGCCAAAAGCGGCTTCAACCAGCGGGAGAGATACATCCCGGAAAACGCACCCACCATGAACACGTCACCATGGGCGAAGTTAATGAATCGCAACACGCCATAGACCATCGTGTAGCCCAGAGCGATCAGTGCGTAGACCGCGCCAAGGGAAAGGCCGTTGATGAGTTGCTGCAAAAATTCGTTCACCGGCTCCTATTCAGACGAACTCAGCACAAAGCGCAAGCTAGGGCGCAACAGTTTCGACGTACTTGAACTGTCCGTTACGCACCTCGAGCATCACGGCGGACTTATCCGCGTTGCGCTGAGGGTTGAGTGTAATCTTGCCGGTGACTGCCGAAAAGTCCTTCGTAGCCGCAAGCGCATCCCGCAATTTTGGGCCCTCCGTGGTGCCGGCGCGCTTGATGGCGTCCGCGAGAATCATGGCGGAATCGTAGCCAAGCGCGGCCATGGCGTCGGGTTGCTCGTGGTACTTGTCGTTGAATTTTTTCAGGAACGTCTGAATCGCTGGGGCGGGATCTTCGACGGAAAAGTGATTGGAGAAAAAGGAGCCCTCCACTGCCTTGCCGCCCACTTCAACCAAAGAAGGCGAGTCCCATCCATCCCCGCCGATGAGCGGCGCCGCGATCTGCAATTCCCGAGCCTGTAATGCAATCAAGCCAGACTCCGTATAGTAGCCCGAGGCGAGTATGACGTCAGGCGTCGTCCCTTTAATCGCGGTGAGCTGCGCCTTAAAATCTTTGTCCCCTGAGGAATAACTCTGCTCGCTCACAACCGTCCCGCCGTTGACCGAGAGGTGCGCCTTGAAGAATTGTGACAACCCGACGCTATAATCCTGTTTTACGTCCGTCAAAATTGCGACGCGCTTCCAATTCTTGGACAGAGCGAACTTGGAGAGCACCGTGCCTTGGAACGGGTCGATGAAACAGACACGGAAAACAAAATCACCCACCTCGGTCACCTTGGGATTGGTGGAAGCTGGAGAAATCATCGGGATGCCAGCTTGCTGACAAATCGGCGCCGCCTCCAAAGAACGGGAGGACGCCACTTCCCCCAGCAACGCCACGATGCGCTCTCGGGAAATCAACTTGCGCACCACTGTAGCAGCCTCGCCCGGTTTGCTTTGATCGTCTTCGCTCACGAGGCGCATCTTTTTTCCAAGGACGCCGCCCGCCGCGTTAATCTCGTCCACTGCCATCGCGGTACCCTTGTGCGAGGACTGGCCAAAACTCGCTGTTGCGCCCGAAAGGGAGGCGAACTCTCCGACGACAATCTCTGTCACCGCCTCGGAGGGCGCCATTTTTTTACAGGCAACAGCCGCAAACAGACAGGCAACTATGCAGAGGGATCTGGAAAGCTTCATCGTGCTTGCAGCATACACACGCGCCCCTTTGCTTTGCAACTGGTCGCTGGCGCATCCATTGCTTATCCCGTCCCCGCCCCCACATTCGCGTCCCAACCTCGCGCGCGACTTTACTCCGCTCGTCCGTAGTAGCCGTAGCCGGCCGGCACGCTCGCCCCATTGAGCACAATGCCAGCCACCGGCGTGCCGTGATCGCGCAAAAGATGGAGCGCGCGCTGGACGACTTTCCTCGGCGTCTTGCCATAACGAACGACAAAACAAACCGCATCCACCACTTCTGCAATCAACAAACTGTCACTCACCAACTGCACCGGGGCAGAATCCACAATCAGACAATCATAACTCTCCCGCAAGGAAGTGAGCACGGATTGAATACCATGGCGCGTCAGGAGCTCGGAGGCGTCTGGCACCACCTTGCCAGCTGGGAGCAAATCGAGCCCCTCAACTGAGGTCCGCACAATAGCACCAGTCAACTGAAGATTACCTTCAAGAACATCCCCGAGACCGGGCAAATTATCGGTGCCCAACAGAGTTTTTTCCAGAGTTGGCGCCCGCAAGTCCGCATCAATGAGGAGCGTTTTAACCCCCTGCCTAGCAAGCGTGCTCGCGTACCCTATGGCACAGAAACTTTTGCCGTCTTCCGACAAGGCGCTTGTAAATAAAAAGCAGTTCCTCCCCTGCTTACGCGCCCTTAAATGCAGCGCGGTGCGCAACGTGCGAAATGCCTCCAGCCCCCCTTGCTCGGGATCGCCAATGACATCCAAAAGCGTGCGTCCTCCTCCAAGCACAAGCTTCGGAACCGTACTCAAAACAGAAAGACCCGTGCCTCCCTCAATTTCCTCGGTGCTACGCCAGGCGCCCGCGAGCATCGTAACTCCCAAAACAGCGCCCCCACCGACCGCAGCTCCAGCAAATAACCCAAGCGCGAGCAGCTTCAGCGCCGAGTGGGAGGTTGGAGAAGATGGCAAAGGGGCCGGCTCAAAAATACGCAAGTCACTTAATTGCAATCCCTTTGAGATGTCCGTCTCTTTTAGCCGTCGAAGAATGGACTCATATAGTGCACGGTCAGTCTCCACATCTCTCGCCAGCACCTTGAATTTGATAGACTGCCGATTGAGCGCCAGCGCTTGTTTTTCCTGCCCCTTGAGTGCCACTTCAAAATTGCGCTCCGTCGATATAGCCCGCTCTAAATCAGAACGCACCGTCGCGGGAATCTGCAACACCATATCCCGAAGCGCTGCTTCCGCGTCCCGCAATTGCAATTGGGCCTGAATCATCCGCGGATGTTTTTCGGTGTACCGCAATCGCAAAGTGGACACCCGGCTTTGCAAGTCCGCTATCTGCGTGCGGGTAGCCGCGATGGTCGGGTGCTGCAACACGCTCGTTATCCGCAACAAATTCACCGACTGACCTGCGAATCGCTCCATGTCTGCCAAGTCACTTTCCAAGCGGATTCTTACGGAGCGCGCTTCCTCAAGATTGTTCCCCTGCACCTTGAGCGCCGTGATGACTGTGTCCTGGCGGTCCTCCAATGAGGCGGACTGGTTGGACTCCTTGTAGCCCTGCAAGGCCTCTTCGCTTTTTTGAAGATGCATTTTAAGACGATCGGCTTCGGTCACCAAAAACTCTAAAGCAGCTCTCGCTCCCGCAGAACGTAAATCGAGTTGGGAGCGAATAAAAACTTCGGCCATACCGGCTGCAAGCTTCTGCGCTACAGCTGGATTGTTATGTTGAGCAAAGATATCAATCAACTGAGTGCCCCTGCGTTGTCGAACCTCGACATTCGTCCCCAGCGCTCCCATCGCGCCCTCCACGGAGAGCGGGATTGGTGAAAAATCGGGGTCTTCTTGCAGATGTAAATCATGCACCACTCGGGTTAAAAGCGACCGACTGCGGAAGGCTTCAAGAATGGTTTGCAGGCTGGTCTCAGCGGGAGAGCCCTGCGAATTTTCTGACTCAAAACCGAGCACCCTTGCATGAGGCTCCAATTGCAACACGCATTTGGATTCAAATTTAACCGGGAGACGTTTGAGATAAACTCCGGCGCACAGCAGCCCGGCGGAGGCGCACACCAGCACCACCCACGAATGTTCACGCACGGCAACCAACATCTGATTGATGTCCAGACCGCTCGCGGGTTCACTGGACAGGCCCTGCTCGGGATAATTAAGCGTTTGCATAGAATTAGAAAAGACTCTCCTCAACCACCACGGTGTCACCGGCTTGCAAAGCAAACCCTGGCGCCCCTTTGCTGCGTGCCATCTGCTTGGCGTCCAACTTGAAAATCTCCTCGCCTCCACCAACCGTGGATCGTTTAACCGTGACCCGCGAGGAGTTAGCGATTCGCGAGTAACCACCAGCCAGCCCGATACCCTCCAAAAGCGAAAGCGAAGCATCATCTGGAATATCGTAAATTCCGGGACGATTCACCTGCCCAAGCACCGTAAATCTGCGCTTACTGTAATCCATGATCCGCATCGTCACCTGCGGATGCACTAGGTACTCCTTCAACGCAGCACCAAGCACTGCGGTGGCCTCCGCAAGCGTCTTGCCACCAATGACGACACTGCCCACCATTGGGAACGAAATACACCCGTCCTTTGCCACCCGCGCAGTCGTATCTAATTCATCCTCCTGGAACACTTTCACGAGAATAAGGTCCCCTGGAGTAATTGCGTAACCTCCGGAGATGCGACGCACCACTTCCACCCTCGCCGGCACGCCTACAGTGACCTGCGCAACCAGAGAGGCCTCTCCCTGAAAAAAAGCACCTGCAGCACAACCCGCGAAGAGCAGTCGCCCTGCAACCCCAAGGTTCCCTGAAGTATATTTATATTTGCTCATACTTTTAAAAACTCACATTGAAAGCCACGCCAATCCGGTTTCGCTGAAACGGATGCCCCTGATCCCCTGAGGATAGGTTTTTGTTGTATTCATAAAACCAACCAAAAGAACATTTTCTGTTAATTAACCAATTCAGACTCAGCCGACCGTAGTAGTATTCGTCCTCCCGATTAGCCTGAACTCCCTGCGCAGCCGCATGATAATTTGCCTGCCCGTACCCTAGAGATATTGAGCCATCCACAGTGGAAGTGAGCATCTCCCTTGCACTCAGCGCAACGGTAGTGGCTTCGTAGTTCTGTCCCTTCAATGAAGCCGAGGCGAAAGTGCGCCGACTTCCGTCAAGCGAAAGCGAGGTGCGCCCCGTCACCTGCCAGTTTGCGCCCGCATTAAAAACGGGGGTCTGCGACGAGGGCTCGCCGCCCTCAAAATGGCGCCATTCATTCCCGAAAGAGGCGCTCCACCCGAGCTTGGCCGACGGTTGGGCGACGACACGCACCAAGGCCTGATTGTAAGTCTGTCGGTTGCCCCCATCGGCTTGAAGCGTCCCCTGGGTGGAACCCAAGCCTAGCTGTAATTTCGGAGACCACTCGTAAGTTAAAAATTCCTGTACCCGGTTCTCATGCGATCCAACCAACCCGTCAAAAAGGGATTGCGTAGTGTCTCCACTCAATTCGCCACTGAGTTTTCCTGTAAATGGATAGGAAAATGTTACACCCAAGTAATTCGCCCGATGCCCCACCCGCTCCCCAGCGTCCGGCGTACTGCTTTGAGTAGACTGCGTTCCAAGTCGAAATCCTGTTTTTAGGCGACTGCCTGACCAGCCACCGTCCAACCCGATGGATTGCTCAAAAGTGCGCTGACTAGGGTAGCGGGCAAACCACGAAACGGCACCGGTGTAAGAAGCTCCCAAGCGCAAAGCCGACTCATCGGACCCCAATTGCACGCGTGCAGCGGGAACGATGCTGGATTGAAAGTCCTTACGCCTACCGGAGCTACCTAAAGAAACATTGTCATCATAGACAGTTCCAGCACTTAACTTTAACGCATAGTATACAGGACCATGATGATGCATCTGCGAGTGTCTCGCCAACTCCGCGTAATCCGCATACTCCGAAAGGCCCCCTTGACCTGAAAACGGCCCGCCACCGCTCCCCGGAGATCCAGCGGGTGGAATTGCGGCCTCCCAAAAGCGCTGGGACGCGGCCTTAGATTCCAAAGGCGTGGGGACAGGCTCCACCGGCGCGACTGGCTCGAATACGGGTTTGACCTTGAACGTGACCGCAAAATCCTCAACCGGAGGGATCGGTCGCACATAAAAGGCATCAGAAGGATCCGCTGCTTGAAGCGGTTTGAAAAAGAGATCCTCTCGATTTTCCGGGAGCAGCACTCCAGGAGGCCGAGGAACCGCATCGAAAACTTCCGGCGCGATATTTTCTGAGCCATCATTCGGCAACGGCGCAGCAAGGGTGCGCATCGCCTGAAAATGCCCCAGAACAAGGGGAAGACACAGCAGGGTAGCCCTTTGATTTTTCACAGTTTAAGGAATTTTTGGATTTTGATTGGGCAACTCGGAGGATACGTCAGGGCGATCGAACTGATCGGGATTGGGCGCACTGAGCAGCGCTGCGCTCCGACGCGATTGCAGGTCAAATGGTGGGACGCGAGGCGGAGCGGCGGCGGCCTGAGGCAAATCAGCGTCCACGCCTACTAGGGAGCCGGAGCCCCCAAGCGAGTTGCCCGGAAAACTCCCGGAGGAGCCGTTGGGGTGGCCACCGAAACTCTGCGCCGACGTGCCAGCCCCTTGCGACGCGACGGTACCGAATCGAGTCAGTCCGTGCTGATAGTCCGCGCCGTCAGAACTCTGCGCGAGCAGACCTAGGCGCGGAGGAGCGCTATTACCCGCCCGCAGACTTCGACCAGCCGCCACCTCGGTGGTGACCCCAGAGGGATCTCGAACTTGGAGGCGTCCACGAAGTACACTCAACAATTCGCGACCGTCAGCAGCCACGGTGAGAGCGAATATCACATTCTTTCCAGCGATTTGAAGATCCGAGGTGCGCACTAAACAAACCGAGGTTCCAACCCGCGCAAAAAGAGTTCCCTTGCGTAAAAAGAGTCCAACCTCTGAGGGAGAACCTGCGTCATCTGAATCGCCGCCAGAACTCGTAAAGTTGGCGATGGGCGCACCGCTTTCCGAAGCTGCCAACCGCTCCAAGCTGAGCTCACCATAGGGACGCAGTTCCAAAAAGCGCTCCATTCCCTCGAGCTGAATACTGCCATCCAGCCCAGTACGAAATCTGCCTGGAGCCACAATAATCTGCCCCTCCTTAAGGGGTTCAAGAACCCCCTGCTCCTTAACTTGTGTGGCGTCGTGCGCAAGCCTGACTCTGAAAACATCAACACGAAGCCGCTCAGGCACTTGAATCTCTTGCCCGTGCGCCCCACCGTTAATGCCCGCCACAACCACCGTTGCCGCCATTACCCCCCACCCCACGTATTTCCAGTTCATGACTCACACTAAAGCGTAAATCAGACGGAAGCGAAATCGGGCCGAACCTAGTAAAAAGTAAGCGAAACGCCTATCCGTGCGGGGCGTTTTTTGTATGCCAGCCCGAGCTTATTCCGAGCACACTCCCGAGCGAAGACCGCCGCTCAGAGCCAATCACACGCGCTGCTAGAATCGTACGTCGACCGAGCTCAACGAGGTACAATCCACACATTCCGATAGCACACTGGGTTGCCATGCCCCTGCAATTGGATGGCACCACCGGAAGGATCCTCTTTCTTGCCGCCGCCAGTAGGGCTCGGAATATCGGTCTTATCCTGAATTAGAACGCCGTTATGCTTAACAGTGACTATTGCGTTGCTGGTTTTCTGGCCATCCCCGCCGAATTTTGCAGCTACAAAATCGATGTCGTAAGTTTGCCACTGCAAAGGTGGAAAACACATATTCACACTGGGAGGCGTTTTGGAATAAACAGCTCCACATTCATTAGCAACACCCTTAAGTCCAAAGCTATCCAGAACCTGAATTTCGTAACGATCCTGCATATAAACCCCGCTATTCGCGCGGTCCTGCCCCCGGCCGAGCGGCTTAAACGGCAAGAGAAATTCTACATGCAACGAGTAGTCTTTAAAATCCGCCCTCTTTGTTTTGGAGCCCGAAGCCAGCAGGTTGCGGTTGAGCTCATCAAAATGTCCTCCCACAAAGGCGTCGCAATCAGTGCCGTCAAAAAGCACCACGGCATCGCTCGACGGCTTCGCACCTAACGTAGGGCTTTCACGATGCACTTTTGACAGGCTAAACTTTCCTGTATCCCCCTCGCCAACAAAGGACTCTGGTTTGAGAACTGCCTTCCAGGCTCCGAGTGAAAACTCTACCGTGTCCCCCTTGAGCGTTCCCTCCATTTCAACCTTTTCCGACTTGTCCCAACCAGCCCCCGGCAGCCCGCCCCTGTGCACTACAGCGCGGAACGTATCATTCCCTAGAGCAATTACTTGGACACCTAAACTAGCACTGGCAAATTCGCCCTGAAAATCAATGTCACGTCCTGCCTTTCTTGCATCCTCCACCGTAAGGTAAGTAGGGATTTTTGGTTTTGTTTCCTCCGCAAAAACCGAAGGAGAGATTAAGGCGAGCGCGCTCAGCAGAAATAGGACGGGGGATTTCATCGGCGAATATCTTGCGCCGCTGCAACCGATGGTCAATCCAGTAAAAACCTAAAACGAACAAGAGGCCACGGAGGAACCACAGGTTACGCCCGCTTCCCGACTTGCCCCGGAAGGAGTCGTGCATTTCACTAGCGCCCCTATGTTTTCACACGTCGTTATTTTTTGGGTCCGTCCTGAAGTCGCTGATGCCACCGCCCAACTTGTCGCTGGTGCAGAAAAGTACCTGCGCTCCATTCCGGGTTTATTGAATTTCCACGTGGGCAAGATGTCGCCCAGCGAACGCCCCGTGGTGGATCAGAGCTATCAGGTGGCGTTGAACTTGCAGTTTGCCTCGAAAGCCGACGAGCACGCCTACCAGATCCACCCGCAACACATCGAGTTTGTGGAGAAAGTATTCAAGCCAACCTGCCAGAAAGCCGTCATTTACGACTTCGAATAAGCCGCCCAACTTCTCCCCTGAACGCCTTCAGCCAACGGGCGTCGAGCGTTCGTCCCGTATTCAGCCACTCCTTTTCACCAGCCTTATGTCCACTCAAGCATCCACCGCACGCATGGAGAAGATCGTCAGTCTCTGCAAGCGACGCGGTTTCATTTTCCAATCCAGCGAAATTTACGGAGGCCTCAATGGGTTTTGGGATTACGGCCCGCTGGGCGCCGAGCTCAAGCGCAACGTGAAGGAACTCTGGTGGAAAAGCATGACGCGCCTGCGAGACGACATCGTCGGGTTGGAGGCGACGATCATCATGCACCCTAAAGTCTGGCAAGCTTCGGGCCATGTGGACACGTTCAGCGACCCGATGAGCACCTGCCGCGCTTGCAAAAAGCTCGTTCGCTCCGATCAGGTCTGGGACATGCTGGAAACCACGCCGTGGGCGCAAGCCGTGCGCGAGACGTCCCCCGAGGGCAAACCCAATCCGGAGGCGTTGTTGAAGTGGGCCAAAGGAAAAGGGCTGCGCGCCGTTCCAAACTTCGTTTTCGTAAAGGACCCCGAGGCATTCCTAGCACGAGTTGCAGCGCACACCGGCGAGTGGGACGCACAGGGCCAGTCGCTCATCCAAATCCTTTGCACAGCAGACGCCGCAGGCCCGCTTTCCATGCCATGCCCACATTGCGCCGGAGAACTCACCGAACCGCGCCCTTTCAATCTGATGTTCAAGACCTACGTCGGCCCAGCCGCCACGGAGGAGGACATCGCCTATCTGCGGCCTGAAACCGCGCAGGCCATTTTTGTGCAGTTTAAAAATGTGGTGGATTCCACCCGCGTGAAAGTACCCTTCGGCATCTGCCAAATTGGGAAAGCCTTCCGTAACGAAGTCACGCCGCGCAATTTCACATTCCGCTCTCGTGAGTTCGAGCAGATGGAGTTGGAATTTTTCATTAAACCCGACGATGTCGTTCAAGCCCAGACCGGCGCTGTAGCCGCCCTCGCCCCCGATGCACCGCATGGCGAACCCCAACCCAATTGGGGCTGGGAATTGTGGCATAAATACTGGGTTGAAGAACGCTTCCGCTGGTACGAATCCGTCGGACTAAAACGCTCCTCGCTCGAAGAATACTGGCAGAAACCCGACGAACTCGCCCATTACGCCCGCGCTACCGTCGACATTCTTTACAAATTTCCTTTCGGAACGCAGGAACTCGAGGGCATCGCCGCACGCTCGAATTTTGATCTGACCCAACACCAGACGCATTCGGGCAAGTCGATGGAGTACTTTGACCAAGAGGCGAATCTGCGCTACGTGCCGCACGTAATCGAACCCTCCGCCGGCGTGGACCGACTCATTCTCGCGCTGCTATGCGAGGCCTTCGAAGAAGAGGAAGTCACCGACGAAAAGGGCCAGACAGAAACCCGCACCGTGCTTCGGTTTCATCCGAGGGTTGCGCCTGTCAAGGTGGGCATTTTTCCTCTGCTCAAAAACAAACCGGACCTTGTCCAAAAAGCGATCGAAGTTCGCGATATGCTGCGCCCGCTCATGAACGTCTTTTACGATGACGGCGGTGCCATTGGCCGTCGCTACCGCCGACAGGACGAGGCTGGAACGCCGTTCTGTCTCACCATCGACTTCGATACCATCGGCGAAAACGGCCCCGAAAAAGAAGGAACTGTCACCTTGCGGCATCGCGATTCCATGACCCAAGAACGCGTGCGCATTGCTGATCTTCCCGCTCTCTTACTTGGCAAAATCTCGTAGTCGCGACGCTCTTCGGACTACAGATTCCCCAATGGAAAACGAGTACGACTTCACGGTGATCGGCGGCGGGAGCGCGGGATACGCTGCGGCGTCCCTCGCGACGGGAGCGGGTTTGCTCGTTGCGGTGGTCGAAGGAGGTCGGGAAGTCGGCGGCCTTTGTATCTTGCGCGGGTGTATGCCCAGCAAGACGTTGCTTGCCACGGCGAACCGCGCGGCTGCCGTCCGTAGTGCGGCGGAGTTTGGTGTGAAGGCGCGTCTGGACGGCGTCGACGGCACGGCTATGCAGGCTCGCAAGCGCACGCTCATCGCGGACTTTGCGGGGTACCGGAAAGGACAATTGGAATCAGGACGCTTTACGTTCATACGCGGGTTGGCGCGATTCACCGGCACACACACCGTCGAGATCACGACGGCGGAGGGCTCGCAGATTTTGCGTTCCAAGACGTTCCTCATTGCGACGGGATCCGTTCTGGTTCCGCCACCTGTGCTAGGACTCGTGGACACCGGTTTTCTCGACAGCGACGCGATGCTTGAAGGCGAACACCTACCCGCGTCAGTCATCGTCCTGGGCGGCGGCGCCATCGCCCTAGAGGCAGCCACATTCTACGCGGGCGTCGGCAGCCAGGTGACCCTCTTGCAACGCTCCACTCGGGTTTTGAAAGAAGCCGACCCCGATGTTTCCGAAGCAGTCGCCAACGGACTTCGCCACCACGGAGTACGCGTGGAGACGGGTGTTGAACTTCTCCTTTGTAAAAAAACCAACGATGGCAAAGTCGTTCGCTTCCGACAAAACGGCGTCGAATCAGAATGCGCCGCCGCAGAAATTATAAGCGCTCTAGGACGCGCTCCCGCGACCCGCGGACTAGCTCTGGAAGCGTGCGGCGTCGCACTGAAGGGAGCTCGCGTCGCGGCTCGCCCGACACAACAGACTTCGCAAACACACATCTTTGTGGCAGGCGATGTGTGCGGCCCTCTGGAGGTGGTACATTTAGCGATCCAACAAGGTGAAATCGCCGCCCGCAACGTCATCCGCCAACTTTCCAACGCAGCAGAATCTCTTGAGGAGATGGACTACCGCTTGAAAATGTTAGCCGTGTTTTCCGATCCTGGCGTCGCCACAGTGGGGCTCACGGAGGCGGAAGCGCTCGCGCAAAATATTCCAATTTTGTCGGCGTCTTATCCCTTCGCGGACCACGGTAAATCCATGGTGGAAGGACACCTTCACGGCTTCGTAAAACTCACCGTCCACGCGGAGAGTCGCGAGATTCTGGGAGGAGCGGTTGTTGGACCACACGCTGCAGAACTGATTCACGAAGTCGCGACCGCGATGTATTTCCGCGCCAAGGCATGCGACCTCGCCCGTGTGCCGCACTACCACCCGACGCTGAGCGAAATTTGGACCTACCCAGCCGAGGAGCTGGCATAAAGGACCCGTCCTCGCTCCTCGCCCACTGTTTCGCAAAGCCCCCATTCCAACCAACAACGCGAGGTCACGCTCCGGGCACCTCAATCCGTGACGCTCCGGAATGCCCTTTCACGACGCGAATCTGCACTGGAATTGCCTCCGCCATTTCCGCCACGTGGGAGATCACCCCAACCTTACGCCCCTGAGCCTGCAAATGCATGAGCGCGTTGGTAGCGATCGTGAGCGTTTCGGGATCCAGACTGCCGAAGCCCTCGTCGATGAACAACGACTCGATGCGCAACCGATTGGACGTTAACGAGGCCAGACCCAATGCCAGCGCGAGCGACACCAAGAAGGATTCGCCCCCCGAAAGCGAGTGCACCGAACGCTGCTCGTCCGCCATATCACGATCGACGACCAACAAGTTCAACGACTGGGGAATACGCTGCAGCCTGTAACGCGTAGCAAGACGCTCGAGCTGTTCGTTTGCGTACGCAAGTAAGATGTCCAGCGTACGGCGTTGGGCGATGTTGCGGAACTTCGCGCCGTCGGCCGAACCAATCAACTCGTTGAGCTTGCCCCATGGTTCGGCGCTCTGTCTGGCCACGCCGATCTGACGCGCAATCTCTCTGGAACCTTCGCGCCGTTGGTCGTCATTGATGAGGGCGGCACGCAAATGCTCAGCGGCAGTCTTCCGAGCTTCACAGGCGGAATTTAACTCGGGAATCTCCGCGAGCACAACCGCCTCCTCCTCCAAAGTAGGACGCTTTTCGACGTGCCCAGCGAGGCTAAGCTCGTGAGTTTTTAAGACGCCTTGTGCGCTATTGATAGCCGCCACCAAGGTCGCAAGGGCAGCGCGCTCGTTCGCGAACCATCCCTCATCCAAAAGAAGCGCCGCGTCCAATTCCGAAAGCTGCAAGACACGCCCCGTCGCTTTCACAAACGCAGCGAGCCAATCCGCCATAGTTTGCGCAGCCGCCGCATGCGCCTCTTTCGCTCGCCCGAGGAACTCCGCCGCTCCTTCCAAGCCGGTAACAGCAGCGGTCAGCGCCGTTTTCGCAGCATCCGATGCGGTGAGGCTCGTATCCCGCTCTTGCCCTGCGTTTCTGAGCAACGTCTGTCTTTCACCCTCCACATCATCTGCCGGCCGACCAGCGAGCAGCAACACGCGTTTCGCATAAATACTGTCGTATTCGTCTGACGACTTTTTTTGCTCATCGCCTTTGGCGAGCAATTCCTTTTCCGCAGCCTCTGCGTTTTGTTTCAAGATTTGAAGTGCAGCGTCTGCCTCACTGATCGAACGTCTCAGCCCCTCCTGTTTAACCGCAAGATCCGAAAGCTTTTCGATAGCCTCACGTACTTGTTCCACAAACGCCTCTGGCTGCCGCTCAAACTCTCGTTCCGCCGTCTCAACACGACTCCAAAGAAGCGAAAGCGCTTTGTGATTCGCTTCCTGCTCACTCCGCTTTTGTGCGCACTCTTGCTCCGCCTTGTCGCGCTCCACTTTCGCCAACGCCGCGTCTTTGCTCTGTTCCGAATACGCGGCCTCGCAGTCGCGCAACGCCTTGTCTGCCGCTGTTTGAGCCTTGCGAGTTTTCTGAACCAGCGTCTCAGCCCCTCGGGAAGCCTCTCCCTGCGCCTCAAGTTGCTCACGCACCTGCGCTAAGTCTCCCAGTCTCAAAACCACAGCACTCTTTCGCGCCGCCCCATCCAGTTTCCAAAGCGCGCACGCCTCCTCATGAGCCGGCGTAAACGCACGAGCCTCCTCCAACGCCACAAGCAGCTTCCCCTTACTTCCCGCCTTGCGCTCTAAATCCTTCGTCGCCGACGCTATGCTACGCTCTAAACCCGATGCCTCCGCTCTCAATGCGCCATGCGCAGCCTCCTGTGCCTCGGCCTCGCCTCGCAGTGCTTTCACCGCTAAAAACTCCTCCGTGGGAGCATGACTCAAATACGGATGCTCCGTTCCCCCGCAAACCGGACATTCACGGCCTGATTCCAGTTTCTCTCGAATCCCAGCTGTCGCCGGATCTACGGCAGCTACCGCCAGTTCGAGAGATTTTTTCGCCTGCGCCAAACGCGCCATCGCCTCAGGAAGAAGCTCTTTATGCAGCGAATCCAGCCGAACCTCCTCCTCCGCCTTCGTCGTTCCGAGGTCCTCTATTTCTTTCTGTAATGAGACGGCCTGCGTCTCACACAGCTCCACTGAATCCACAGCCTGCTTGAGTTCTTGCAATGCCAAGTTCGCTGCGGCGTTGTTCTTCAAGTCCTGCGCGATTTTCCCGCTGTCATATCTTTTTGCGTCAGCCTCCAACTGGGCAAGTTTCTCAGCGAGTCGCGAAGCCTCAACGGCCCGCGCATCTCGACTCTCAAGCGCCTTTTTTTCTAAAGCCGCACGCTTGCTCCAAACATCAGCCAACTTCTTAAACTCTGCCTCGCTTAGAACTCTCGCTTTGTTTGCTTTAGCCGCCTGCTGCAAACGCTCAATCCACATACCACCCTCAGCCACAAACGGCTCCCATATCCCGAGCGCTTGCTTCAATTTCCCCAACGCATCCAATTCCCGCGCTTTCCCGATACGCTCGTCCGACTTCGCCTGATGCGCATCAACCGCAAGCCGCTTCTTCTCAAACGCAGCAGCATACTGTTCCCGTACTCGCTTTAAATTTTCAGCCAACGGCCTGAGTTGCGCATCCAGTTCCCGCGCCAATTTCAAATCCGGCTGTTGCGCTTTAATGGCAGCTTCCGTCTGATTAAATTGATTGAGCGCGTTTTGATAAAGTGTCCCCTTCGCCGTCGCCTCAGTCTGCGCAGCCGCAGCTTTCGCCGAAGCAGTGCCGTGAGCCAGAGCGGCTGCCTCTAACGCGCGTACACAGGAAAGCTCCGCTCCTCGCAAAGTCCGCGCCTCCCGCACAATGCGCTCTGTTTGCTCGAGCGCCTCCCGACGCGGTTCCGCATCTACATTCGCCTGGGTGCGGAGCTTTAGTTGCCCCTCTGCCTGCTGAACTTGCGAACAAAGTCCCTTCCAATCCACAAACCATTGCTGCTGCTTCAACCGTACGTCTAACCGCGCAACCGCCTCCTCACTAGCCTTTGTTGCTGCCTTAACATCCGATTCCAAAGTCTCTCTAGCATCCGCCTCCAATGGAATGCTTCCTTTCGACTGACTCTCCAGCGCTTCAATTTTGGCATTCTCCGCAGTATTCCGATTGTACACCGCAACCGAAATTGCCTCAAAGCGTTCCGTGCCAGTAAGCGCCTGCAGAATCTCTGCGCGCTCTGTGTCACTGGCCTTTAAGAACGTTGCGAAATCGTTTTGCGCCAGCAACACCGCCCGCGTGAATTGCTCAAAACTCAGTCCCACCTTCTCGGCGATGACCTGCAAAACTTCCGTACGCCTCCCACCCTGCGCAACTTCCCCAGCACTACCAGGCGCGATATTCCCGCGATAAAGAGCCACCTCTGTATTTTGTAACGCTCCAGTTGGGCTTCTGCGCGCACGATGGATCGACCAGCGCGCTGTATATGTTTGTCCGTCCACCCCGCAAAAGGCGACTTCAGTAAAGCCTTCACCGGTGCCCCGCCGCAACAGGTTACCGGGATCTTTTTGTGACACTTCATCGGCTGCTCCATCCGGCAGTCTGACGGCGCCCCTCACCGCACTCAACCGCGGCGTCTTTTCGTAGAGGGACAGGCACAGGGCGTCGAGCAACGTACTTTTTCCAGAACCCGTCGGCCCGCAAATCGCGAATAGACCGCTACTGGCGAGCGGTTCCCTCGTAAAATCCACCGTGTGCAGCCCCGCCAACGAGGCGATATTTTTAAGAGAAATTCGAAGTATTTTCATAAGCCTATTTCCTGCAGAACTTCCTTCAATGCACCCACAACCCCCTCCTCGGGCTCACATTGATAACGCTCTTTGTGGGCACCCAACATAATTTCCAAAGGATCCAGACTCCCTAAATCCTCCAAGACAAACGCAGCCCCGCCGCCGTCCCCGCCGTTTTCACGGGGCACGGGATCTAACCGCAGCGAGGCCAGTCGCACCGCCTTGCCCTCCAACGCCTCCTCAATGCGCCGTCGTCGAGTCGGGTCAGGCCCGTCGTCCAAAACACGCACCTCCAAAAAGGGGTGCAACTCCGAGGGCAATTCAGGTCGAGCAGGGAGCGCAGCTAGTTGCTTTAGCAGCTCCGAAAAAACCACAGCGTTTCCTTGCGGCACGCGAACCAACGGCACCACCCGGGGAATAGGGACTCCCGTTACTGAAGCGAGATGTCCCTCTTCCAGAAGCACCTCCAGAACGCGGTGCTCATACTCTTTTTCTGAAAATGACAGCGGGATCGGACTTCCACTGTAACGCACTCGGCCACCATCTAACTCCTGAGGTTTATGCAAATGTCCGAGCGCCACGTAAGCGAGTTCCGGAGGAAAAATGTCTGTCGAAAGCGCCTCCGCGCCGCCAATGACGATGCGACGTTCCGAGTCACGCGATTCCACGGCGTCCTGCATATGGCAATGTCCGAGGGCCACCAAGGCGCTCCCAGGATACTTAGCGTCCCGCAACTGGGCGGCCTTTACGGTCACCTGATGGTACAATTCACCAATCCCATCGTGGTAAGGATCTCGGGCGTCGGACATGAGCGGCACATCGGACGATCTCAAAAATGGCAGCGCCAGAGCCAGCGCGCGCACCTCGCCCGCAGCATTTCGCAACGGCACAATGAATTTCGATAGATCGACTTCACCGCCCTCCGGCCGCGGAACAGTCCCTACCACATAAATATTCAACCCCTCCAAAAGCTCAGCAGGTGCCTCGAGTCGCGCAGCCGCGTCGTGATTGCCAGCGATCACCACCATCTGCAAAGTCGGCAACGTCGCGCGCGCCTCGTGCAAGAATTGGTAATATCGCCGCTGCGCGTTCGCCGACGGGTTGTACGAATCAAACACGTCCCCCGAGAGCAGAAGAACGTCGGGTTTTCGCTCCGCGATGAGTTTCAGCAGCCACGCTAGGAATTGCGCATGCTCATAATCTCTCTCATACAAATGGAAGGTTTGGCCAAGATGCCAGTCCGCAGTGTGGATAATTCGAAGCATAAACAAGGGGTGTAAACGTCGGAATGAAATCGGGTGAGAGATTTCAGTATTGCATACTTCAGGACAAAGAAGTGCTCGGCTTGCCGCTTTTTGTTACAAGCAAATTGCGGCGCGAGGGCGTCCTTCGAAGCGTCTGTAGGTCTGCATGGCTGAGGCCGGCGGGGAGTCGTTGCGCGATCAAGCTTTAAGCTTTTCCTAAGATGATCCTGCACCTCATCATTGTTCACTTATATGAAGCCCCCCATCCTGCTCAGTGCTTCGCTGGCCGCCGGAATATGCGCCGGCATCGCAGCCCGCTGGAGCGAAATTGCGTCGACCCCAAACGCAACGCCACCTCCAGTCAGCGACGTTTCCCCGTCTGGAGTCTCTCTCGAAAAAACGACATCTTCCCAGCAAGACGCATCCCCGACGGAGGAAGTCCCACTTCTGGGCGCCTCCGAAAACGAGGAGTTTCATTCCCTCACCCCCGAGAAGCAACGGGACGCGCTGCTCAATCTTAGCACACACATCTCCAAAGGAGGCACTTGCGGCGATCAACTCCTGATGGCCCGGGTAGTCAATCAACTTACTTTCGAACAAACCTCCCTGCTTTTAGAGTCAATCGCAAAACCCGAAGACGGCAAAACAACTCAACCCACTGCAGCGCGTACTGCTTTGTTGGAAAGGCTCGCCGCCTTGAATCCCGAACGCGCCCTCGAGTTGGGCAAGAGCTCTCAAGATCCCAAAGCTACCCAAACGGCACTCATGGCTCTGGCACAGAAAAATGGGGCTGAAGCTTTGAAAGCCATGGCGCAACTTCCAGAAAAATTTCGCGGCAGCGTCATGGGCGAGATGCGCCAAGGGTTCAACGATGGAATCGGCAAAGCCACGGGAACGCTCTCCGAACTCACGGCCGCACTAAAAGCCAACCCTGAATTATTCGATCCCAAGTCCAATGCGGAAGGCACGGTGCGCCGTCTCGTCGGACAGGTTGCTTCCCAAGCGGCCACATCCGATCCAAACGCCGCGATGAGGGACCTGCGCAAAATGGCGTCAGAGTTAGTACCCGCTGGAGAAAACTCCAAAGCAGCCGAAAGCGCCCTCGTCGCAAAAGTCGCCTCCCAGATGACACGAACCTTGCGCTCGGAAGGCGGTAGCGCCGACTTGGTAGTTTTTAACTCATTAGCCGACAACGAAAAAAACGGCATGATGGTGTCCCTTGAAGCCGCTGCCCAATTCAGAAGACAAGGTACGGATGCGGCAATCCAATTCGCAGAGAAACAGACCTCAGACCAGTTCTCTAAAGATGCCGCCACAGGGGTTTGGTGGTCGCTGGCACAGCAGGATCGCTCAGCCGCTTTACAATGGATCGAATCTCTCCCCCAAGGCTCCTTTCGAGATGGAGCCTTAAATTCCGTGATGCAAGAATCCATGCTTCGCACTCGTAGTTGGGGCGACGCCGAGCAATCCATCAAAGCCGGAATGGACCTTATTTCCAAAAGATCCCAACTCGACTATTTCGCGGTCATGGCCCAACAGCGGCGAGGTGATGGAACTTCTTCCAGCGAGTTCATCTCCAGCCTGCCTCTCACCGACGCGGACAAACGGGAACTGCGCCGCCGGATGGCTCCCATCCAGATGAAGTGAGCCGAACAAACCGGCGATCATAAGCGATCTTACCCCCGTCCTCCCCCCTTTCTATGTCCCCCCGTATTTTATCCGCTCTCTGTCTAGTTTGCGCCGTCTCCGGCTTTCAACTCGTGGGTGCCCTCGCAGGCCGACGCACCGGCCCGACTAATAGTGTCGGTGTCGTTACTGAAAAAAACAGCGCTGCTGCTACCCCAACTCGGAGCCGACTCCCCGAAGGGAATAATCCTTCAACTCCTCTCCCCTCCCAAAATCTCCCCTCCCAAAATCTCCCAGCCCAAAAGCAGCCCCAATCTCTGATCGAATTAGTCAACGCCTGCGAAAAAGCCGGCTCTCCCGCCCAATCCCGACTCGCTCTGATGGAGGCCATTAGCAAACTTAAGCCAGAGGAATTAGAGGGAATGCTCTCCGTCGAAGCGGGTAACAACGACTTCTTTCGCTCCGGTCGCTTTGACTTCCAATTCGCGGCGAAGCGTCTCTCCGAAATTGCTCCGGAGAAGGCAGCTGCGCTATGGCTTAAAACACACGCCGCGCACCCAGGTTCAGACATTCTACTTTCGTCTTGGGCGAAAAAGGATCCGCAGGCCTTTGCCTCTTGGAGCCTCGGGCTGCCCACAGACGCCCAGCGTGCACTTTCGGGAACCATGGCGCAACTCGTGACCGAAGATCCGCAGCGCCTACTCGGCATCGCTGCGCAATTGTCCGGCAGTCCAGCTGGCGTATCGGGCGCTCGGGGAGCCATCGCCGGTATGATCGCCAAAGCGTCCAAAGGCGCAGATCCCGCAGAAGCCATCGCCTACGCGCAAGCCTTGCCAAATGGTCCGATGCGCACCGCGGCGCTTGCAGAACTCGCCCGCTGGCCGAGCTTAGATCCTGGCGCCCATCCGGAAATCGCGGCGGCACTCTCAGAATTAAGTCCGTCCCAAGCGCGCCGCTACCTCCCTCAAGTCACTGCGGTCGCCGACAAATTGCCGCAGGGCCCTCTCCGAGATTCGGCGTATGCGGCCCAACTGACTGGTGCAGCCAAAAAGGATCCACAAGCGGCCGCCCAAAAAGTCGAATCCCTTTCCGGCTCGCCCGACTATCCCGCCGCGGTCCGCGGCTTTGTCGAAGCGACTGCCACGAAAGATCCCGTAGCAGCGATAGAATGGGCGCTGACCATTCCCCAAACCGGCGCTCAGCGCTCTGCCGCGTTGGAAAAAGCAGCAGCCGCCTATTTCCGATCAAAGCCCGCCGACGCGCTTAAGTGGGTTGAAACAGCCCCTTTAAGTTCTGAGGAATACCTGATGCTCACCGGCCGCACACGCTGAGCAAAAGGTGAGATCCCATCCGCTCCAATCTGGAAGAGTGATTGTGAGACGTTTTTGTCTTTTTGCAACTGCTCGACGATGTATGGTTTCGGACAGTTCCGTTTCGTGCGGGACTAAAGGCGGCGGAGCTTTCGCTTGGGGAAGCTATGCCGGTGTGGCGAAATGGCAGACGCAACGGACTTAAAATCCGTTGGGGAGCAATCCTCGTGTGGGTTCGAGTCCCACCACCGGTACCATCCTCATGTAAGCCCTACTAGAGAAACTAATTGCGTTTACTTTAGTCGTAAAGCGCTCCAAATCAGTTAAATCAGCACTAAGCTTATCGCATTTAGTGCTTACGGATCCAAAAAATGTCGCAGATGTGAATAGGAGTGGGAATGGATTCTCCGAAATCCTCCTCCGTTCTGGGTGTCCAGTTACGTCCCAAAAGGCAGGCGTCATGTTTCTCTAAATCGGCTCCGACCGGACCCTCTCACGCAATGGGTCATCCTGCATTTACGGCGCATTGAAGGCGGTTGGATGCCAAAACACACCCACGGAGTGCCTCGGGTTTTTGAGGTGCCTACTTCGCTCTCTTGTTCATCACGCTGACAGGTGCTAGTATAGAGGCATGACGACCGCTGTTGCGAACATCATCGACGAAGTTGAGCGACTCTCTATTTCGGAGCGCATCGAATTGCGGCGCCTTCTCGCGGAGCGCATTCCCATGACAGAGGACCTCACCGAGGATGACTTCGCTGCTATCGCGGCGGAGACGTTCAGCTTCTTGGATTCAGAGGAAGCTGAAGCGCGCCGTGGGTAAACGTGGCGAAGTCTGGCAGCTCGACTTCGGGATAGTCCAGAAGGTACGCCCGGCTGTAGTGGTCAGCGTGCCCTACCAAGATTCCGACCGGGCGCTCATTACGGTTGTGCCCCACACAACGGCGGTTCGCGGTTCCTGTTTTGAAGTCGCTTTTCCAGTCCGCTTCCTTGAGTCGGGTGCCTTTTTGCTCCAAGGTCTTGTCTCGATTCCTCCTTCGTTCTTGGTTCGGCGCTTGGGAGTGCTTTCCGCAGAACAACTGGCAGTTGTTGAGGCCGGATTGCGTCAGTGGCTGGGATTGTGAACAAATTTTCCGAAGAAACAAAAGGGCGATTTTGTAGCGAACCTTCCCCCGAAGGTGTCTTGCCGGCAACTAGACCATTGCGACAGGACAAACACCGCTTAGGGAGAGCATCGACTTAGGCCCCTGCCGCCTCCGAGCCAGACCTTCACTTACCGCCCTAAGTGAGGTCGATGTGGATGTTCAGGCGCCCTCCTGCGGCACCTTCGGTTCCGGCGGCATCGTCTTGATGAGCAGCGGCACGAACGTCTTCGGATCTTCCTGCGCCAACCGCACCAGGTACTCCACGCCCCCAGCCCGCTCAAACGCGATCTGGATGGCCTCCCAGATGGACTGGTTCACTTTGTTCGGCGTTCACTTCGCTCGCCCTCCCCAGCGGGTGCCCTTGAGCGGCCTCGGGGGAATTGCCGGGCCGCGCGTCGTGAGGGAAGTGAGCAAACCAGTCGGAGCGGCTGCAGCTGAGGGGACGCCGAGCAGGCGTGGGACACCGGATGTAATGCTCCTATCTCTCCACTACTTTATCGGAAACTCCAGCCTCAACCTCCGGTCACTCCCGACAAATTGCGCTGACAGGACCTACACGCCCCTGTTCCCTCTTGGAAGCGCACCCCCTAAACATGGAAACTCAATCCATGGGATCCGCGGCATCCCGCAAGCCCGGGAACTCGGCCTCACGCAGAACCTTCATATTAGGCTGTCCGATTTATGGGGGACAGATCCGCGAGCAGTTGGGCGGAGGCCGGAGGCTTAAGGATGCTGATTCGGCTGGACGTTTGGGTGTTTATGGGTGTGCTTGCGGGTGTAAGGAGGCCGAATGCTAAAAACCGATGCCATTGAGATCACCCCCGAGTTGCTGTGTTTGATCGCCGAGATTGACGAGTTCAAAGGCGCTTGGCGTGCCCTTGGAACCCTCGCCCCGGAACGTCTGAAGGCGCTTCGCCGCGTCGCAACCATCGAGAGCATCGGTTCCTCAACTCGTATCGAAGGCAGCAAGCTCACCGACCGCGAGGTTGAGCGGCTGCTTGCCAATCTGGAAATCAAAAAGTTCGACACTCGCGACGAGCAGGAAGTCGCCGGCTATGCCGAGGCCATGGAAACGATCTTCCATGCCTGGCGAGACATCCCCATCACCGAGAATCTCATCAAGCAACTGCACCGCGACCTCCTGCGCTACAGCGAGAAAGACGAGCGGCATCGCGGCGAATACAAGACGCTTTCCAACAGCGTTGCCGCTTTTGATGAGAACGGAAAGCAGATCGGCATTGTGTTCGAGACGGCCGCTCCGTTCGACACGCCACGCCTCATGGCCGAGCTTGTCGCTTGGCTGGACGAGGTCCGCGAGTTAAAGCGAACACACCCGTTGCTGGTTGTTGCGGTATTCATCGTGGTATTCTTGGAAATCCATCCCTTTCAAGACGGCAATGGCCGCTTGAGCCGTGTTCTGACCACCCTGCTACTGTTGCAGGCTGGCTACGCCTATGTGCCTTACAGTTCTTTGGAGAGCGTCATCGAGAACAGCAAGGAGGGCTACTACCTAGGCCTCCGCCAGACCCAACGAACCATCCGAACCAACGCTCCAAACTGGGGGCCTTGGTTGCTGTTCTTTCTGCGTGCCTTGCAGCAGCAGAAACGCCGCTTGGCAACAAAAGTGGAACTCGAAAAGACCATCATGGCAGCGCTACCAGAACTGGCCGTGCAGATCATCGACCATGCACGGCAGCATGGTCGCGTGACCATGGGCGACATTGTCAAGGTGACCGGGGCGAGCCGGAACACGCTCAAGGAGCACTTCCGGCACTTGCTGGAGCAAGGTCATTTGGAGAAGCACGGAGTAGGCAAGGGCACCTGGTATGTCTTATCGTAAGGAAACACCCACAGCTGGGCCGTCCGTCGCAAGTAAACTGCCAGATGCACTTTGCGGCGAAGGACCGGGCCAAGGCAGCGTCGCAAAGTTGACCAATCAGTTGTCCGATGGTTTACTCAGGGAGTTAAGCATCTCGAAACTGGGCCTATGAAACTCATACGACCCCTTATGGCCGCGGGACTGATCGTCAAACACGGGACCGCCAAAACAGGCCGCTACTTCTTGCCATAAACGGTATCGGTCCGTTGATTCAGCCTGAACGCTGATCACGGCGCTTCAGAATCCATTTGGCAGATGATACCACCTATTTAAGTTTTCTGGATGATTCAAGAGACCTCAGCACCCGGGACCGCGGAATAGAGTAGGGAGACGCGTTTGGTAAACCACCCACACGCGTCTCCCCCTCATCGAACCGGACGGGCGGATTTCCCGCATCCGGCTCTCGGAGGCTGTTCGCCGGTTTGCTTCATGATTTTCCGTAGGCAGCATGGTGCGGCATCCGGTACAGGCCGTATCTTTCCCTCAGCTGTTCACGGGTGTGCTCGGGGGCGTATCGTCCTCGGATTTTGGCGTGTTTCTTCCACATCCATCGTCCGACTCTCGCCTCCACGTACCATTGCAGCTTGGCGAGCACTCGCGTGCTGTTGCCGTAATGAAAGTATCCAGCCCACCCTCTCATTCTC